>JAJYEE010000041.1 GCA_021790335.1 Pseudomonadota bacterium
TGTTACCGCCGTGAAAGGGCGATGTCCTAGGCCTCTAGACGATGGGGACAGAGAAATGGGTCACGGTGACCAAACTAGACCGCGAGGCGCCGGTACTCTACGTGCCTGCACCAGCAAAATCAAGGACAAAGGGCAAATTCCCCGGTGGACTACGCCTGAGGGGGCTCCGCCCTCGCTGTCCAAACTATTCCAGGCACCCGGTCCATGCCTGAAAAATGGCATTTCCCAAAATGAGCCTCGCCGCACCCGAGGGACAGAGCAGTTCCATACATCCAGCTTAGCAAGGTAGCTGCCAGCAGCGTGGAACGGACACAAAACATCATTCGCAACCCCGTTTTATGTCTTCTGCGTTTGTGGCTCCTGGTTCCGCCACGGGAAGCGCACAACAACGCGCAGCCCGCCGTCAGGGCGATCTTCAAACAACACCTCTCCGTCATGCGCCCGGGCAATGGTCCATACGATCGCGATGCCCAGCCCAGTTCCTGAAACTCCCTGACTGACCCCTGCAAACGGTCGGCCGAGCTGCGGTCGAAGCAACTTCGGAATGCCGGGTCCCTGGTCCTCGACGATCAACTCGATCATCCCGCCGGCCACCCGTGTCCGGACTGCGATTTCTCCCGGCGCATATCGCCGCGCATTATCCATTAGGTTGTCGAGCAGACGACGCATGCCGAGCGGTTGCATCAGCGCCTCAGGCAACGGCGCGCAATCGCTGATTACGCGCAAACCGAGCACCGGATTCGTAAACCGCTGAACCACCTCGCCTACGATATCGTTAAGCTGACAGAGCACCCAGTCCTCGCCCTGCCCGCGTCGCGAAAACGCAATGAATTGATCCAGAATCGCATCGAGCTCCTGAATGTCCTTGATGAGTTCCTCCCGGGCGCTTCGTGCCGAATCCGGCAGAAATTCGCATCCCAGACGCAAGCGCGTCAGAGGAGTGCGCAAGTCATGCGAAATACCAACCAAGACGAGATCCCGCTCGTCCAGCAATGCACGTAGATCGGACAACATCCGGTTGTAATGCTGAATCAGACGCCGAATCTCACGCGGGCCCGCCATCGGCGCAGCCATTGGCAGGCCGTGCGAGCCGCGCTCCTCCATCGCAGCGAACAGACGCGACAATGGCCGGTTGATCTGCCGCAGCGCCAGCAGCGCTCCGATAAATGCGAGCATGGCGATAGTGATGAATTTCCAATACAGAAACAGCAACTTGACAGAACGCCAGGAGTACGACGGCAAAGACAGGCTGAATGGGTGCTTCCCTTGCCATTCGAGCCACAGCCGGTCGTTCCCGGCCAGGCGCAATGCGGCGCGCGGTCCGAGACGCGCCTGCAGAGTCTGCTCGGCCTGCGCAAGATCGCTGCCCGCGGGCGGCGGCGTGCCCAAAGCCGCCCCCGGGACCAAGAGAAGCGCGCCAGCACGTGTGTCCGGCAGTACCGGCGCGCGGCCCCGGATCTCACGCACCAATTGAATCTGCCCGGCAAAGAGATCTCCCATCCGTTGCGCACGGGCTGCCCCGAGCGTATGCCGGACGAACAGGTACAACGCCAATTGATTGGCGGCTATGACCAATGCGATCACGATTACCAGGCGGCCAAACAGGGAGTCAGGAAGGCGCATATCCAGCGTTCAGGGAGGGTCCGGAATAAACACATATCCGATACCCCATACCCGCTGAATATATCGGGGATGCCGCGGGTCGGATTCGATATTGCGCCTCAGCCGATGCACATAGACATCAATGCTTCGCAGTGAGGCTCTGTCGCGGCCACCAAGCGCCGCGACAGCCAGATGCTCACGCGACAGGGGCCGACGGGGATGCGTGACAAAACAGATGAGTAACGCATATTCGCGGTCTCCAAGAGGAAGAACGGCCCCGCCACGCGTAAGCCGCCGTGTTGCCGGATCGAACTCAAGGTCCCCGAGCCGGACCTTCGTTTGGCACGGATCCGCCGCGAACTCTGTCGGAGCCTGCTGTCTGCGGACTACAGCGCGAATGCGAGCTACCAGTTCGGAGGGCTCGAACGGCTTTGCCAGGTAGTCGTCAGCGCCGCTTTCCAGCCCGGCGATCTTGTCGGTCAACGCACCTTTTGCGGTCAGCATGATGATTGGAATTGAGCAGCCTTCAGCGCGCAGCGTGCGGCAGATCGCGAGTCCGTCTCGTCCCGGAAGCATCAGATCCAGGACGATGCAATCATATCGTTCCCGCAAGAGAAGACGCTGCACGTGGTCGCCATCAGCGGCATCGCCAACGTCCATTTCATGTTCACGCAGATATCGCCTCAGCATGCTCCGCAAGCGAGCATCGTCTTCGACCACAAGTACTTTGACCGACGCCATGGCGCTCGCGTTATGACCTCGCAGCTAGAGGTACAACCGTGCCAGTTCCGGCCGCTTCGGCCTGATGCGGGTAGCAGTGCTTTTCGCACCGTCCGGACAGTGGGGGCTTTGCAGCAAACCAGCACGGCAGGATGCCTTTAAATAAAGGCCCTGCGCGCTTCGCGACAAGAGCTGAATAGTTCATAATTGCATCGTAGCGGTGCACATAACGGCTGTCGACTGCGCCCATGCTAGACACATCGCACGCTACACCGAGAGCAGCCATTTATGACAAACTGTGACAACAACATCCTCTTATCGAAGACAGCGGCCTGTGTTCACTGAACAATCCCCATCTGGCCCCGTAACGATTCGTCACACTTTTTGGGTTCCGGTCGCGACGTCTCTGCCGGTACAGTGTCGATGATGCACCTCGTACGGACCCTTCTTCGGGCGATAAACCGCAACACCAACACCACCGCAAGCAAATGCTTGCCGGTGGCGGACGCGCCCGTCGCCCGGACGCCTTTGCGGGCGTTTTGCAAACCCTGCAAACTGCGGGGACTTCCATTCTACCGCGCATTGCGGGCGTCCCTGCTGTGCACCATGCTATCGGCTTGCGTCATCGGACCGAGATTTTCGCTACCGCAGGCTGCCGTGCCGGCACGCTTCGCGGCGGCTCCGGAAAACGCTCCGCCGCAATGGCCGAGCAGGGACTGGTGGCGCAAGTTCGGCTCTCCGGATCTCGACCGGCTGATTACCGAGGCCGAGGCTCATAATTTCAGCATCCGCATTGCCGTCGCCCAGCTCCAGGCAGCCAATGCGCAAGCCCGGATCGCTGGCGCCCCGTTGCTTCCTTCGCTCGGCGCCAACGCAAGCGCCACTGACCAGCGGTATGGCAGCAGTGTCGTCGTATCGGGTGTGCCGGCAGGCACCATCAATACCCATCAGTTCGCTGCATCGCTGGGCGTTTCCTACGAGCTCGATTTCTGGGGCAAGAACCGCGACGCATTGCGTGCCGCCGAGGCGAACGCGGCCGCGTCGCGCTTCAATCGCGACACGGTCGCACTGACGGCGGTCAGCGCCGTAGCCACAACCTGGTTCCAGATCCTCGCCGACCGAGACGTACTGTCGATAGCGAAGAAGAATCTTGCGGCAGCCGAAGGCCTGCTTGCCCAACTTAGGGCGCAACTGCGGGCGGGCATTGTGGATGCCGGAGCTGTCGCGCAGCAGGCCGCCCTGGTTGCGGGAGAGCGGGCAACGATCCCCAACCTCCAGTCGCAACTGCGCCAGCAGGAAATCGCACTCGGCATCCTCGTCGGCAAGCCGCCCGAGATGCTGAAACTGATGCCCGCATCGCTTGACACATTGCACGTTCCGACCCTTATGCCGGGGCTGCCGTCCACCTTGCTGACCCGCCGCCCGGATATCGCACAGGCGGAAGCAACGCTGATTGCCGCCAACGCCAATGTCCGCGGCGCAATTGCCGCTTATTTTCCATCCATCAGTCTTACCGGATCGGGAGGCTGGCAAAGCACGGCGCTGAATGGCCTGTTCACTCCCGGCTCTGAACTGCTCAGCGCCGCAGCATCGCTTGCCCAGCCCCTGTTCGAGGGCGGCGCCCTTTCCGGGCAGCTTGCGGTCAATCGCGCAACCTACCGACAGGACGTGGCGGTCTACGAACAGGCCACTGTCAAAGCCTTCAGCGACGTCGAAACGGCATTGACCGCACTGCATTTCGCAACCGCGCAGGAACGCGAAGAACAGATAGCGGTAGGTCGCGCAGCAATCGCCCTTGCTGCCGTCGAGGCGCAACTCAACGCCGGTACCGTATCCATAGGATCGGTACTGACAGCACAGCAGACACTGCTTGGTGACCAGAATACGCTGGAACAGGCGCGGCTCGCGCGGTTTCTGGCAGCGGTAAATCTCTACGAGGCACTGGGCGGCGGCTGGCAAGCCCCCACTCAATCCCTCCTGGTGGGAGGATAAACGCTGTGTCGCTAAATAGACGCCATGTCGTCATCATCGTAATAATTCTGAGTGTCATCCTGATTGGCTACCGCCTGTTCAGCCACCGGCGTCCGGGCGGACCGACCGGCAAAGAGCAGCCCATCCCCGTCAACGTCGCCACCGCCGTGCGCAAGAATGTGCCTATCTATCTCGATGCCCTCGGGACGGTCCAGGCATATCGCACCGTGGTCGTACAACCGATGATCAGCGGCCCGCTCGTTTCGGTCGAATTCCATGAAGGGCAAGATGTGCGGAAAGGCCAGTTGCTGGCCAAAATCGATCCGCGGCCCTACCGCGCCGCTCTTGATCAGGCACTCGCCAAGCAGGCACAGGACGAAGCTACTCTGGCTGAGGCACGAGTGAATCTGAAGCGGTATCAGATGCTGATCGCGCAGAAATATGCATCTGCCCAACAGGTCTCTGATCAGGCAGCAACGGTTTCCGAAGATGCCGCACTGGTCAAACAGGACCAGGCGGCGGTGGAAACAGCACGGACCAACCTCCGTTACACCCGGATTCGCGCTCCGATCAGTGGACGCACCGGCATTCTGCAGGTCAATGCCGGCAACATCGTCACACCCAGTCTCAGCACCGGCATTGTGGTGATCAATACATTGCAGCCTATTTACGTTTCCTTCAGTCTGCCACAGCAGGATCTTTCGACGGTGCAAAAAGCGATCTCAAGCGGATCTCCCGATGTTGTCGCCGTGAACCGGCATGGCGCACCTATCGACCGCGGAGTCCTGGCGGTCCTTGATAACCAGGTGAATTCCAGTACGGGCACGCTGACCATGCGGGCCCGATTCCCCAATCCGGCGTTTGCGTTATGGCCAGGCGCCTTCGTGGACATCAAGCTGATGGCGCGCACGGATCAAAATGTCATTACCGTGCCAGCCGTCGCAGTACGGCAGGGTCCCGAAGGCTCGTTCGTCTATCTGGTATCTTCCGGCCCGCCGGTCCGCACTCCTTCCGCAATCACGCCTAAAGGCACGGCTCCGGTGCCGGGAGGAGAGCATGTCGTCGTCCGTGCCGTTCACGTCGCCTACAGCAATCAAAGCATCGCCGAGATTGACACGGGGCTTGCAGCGGGCGACCGGGTGGTGACCGAAGGCGGATCACGTCTGCGCGACGGATCGGTGATCCGTATTGAACAGCATCACCAACCGGCCACCGGTCGTTCCGGCGCGCACACGCCGGACAAAGCGGCGCGACTGCGGCGGCGAATCTAGAAGCGGCTGCAGCGCCCCCCATGAACATTTCCAAGCCGTTTATTGCGAGACCGATCGCGACGTCTTTGCTTGCGATCGCACTGTTTCTCATGGGCGCGCTTGGCTACCGGGCACTGCCTGTGGCCTCTCTACCGAGCGTGGACTTTCCGACGATTCTGGTCACCACGAAACTTCCTGGCGCAAGCCCGGATACGATATCGAAGCTCGTTACCTCCCCGCTCGAACGCCAGTTCGGAGAGATCTCGGGCCTCGATGCCATGAGCTCGATCAGCTCTGCGGGCACCAGCGCCATCACTCTCCGCTTTGCGCTTAAGAAATCGATCGATTCGGCGGCTCAGGACGTACAGGCTGCAATCAATGCCGCGGCTGCTACCCTGCCGCTCAATCTTCCCTACCCTCCGATTTACACCAAGGTAAATCCGGCAGACGCTCCGATTCTGACACTTGCTCTGACCTCGCGCACGCTCCGGCTGTTCGAAGTATCCGGAGCCGCCGAGACGCTGATACAGCCCAAACTCAGCCAGATCAACGGCGTGGGCAAGGTAACCGTGGAGGGTGGCCTTAAGCCGGCAATCCGGGTTACGGTCGACCCGACGCGCCTCGCTGCCTATGGGTTATCCATGGAGGATGTCCGTAATGCGGTTGCCAACGCCAACCAGAACGGTGCCAAAGGTGAATTCAACGGAACCAGGCAGTCATTTCTGCTTGCCGCTAACGATCAATTGCCGGACGCGCAGTCCTATCGACACATCATCATCGCCTATCATGCCGGTGCCGCGGTGCACCTTGCCGATGTCGGCAGCGTCACGGACGGCCTCGAAAATGACGCCGCCAAAGCAAGCTACAACGGCGTACCGGCGGTCATTCTGGATGTCCAGCGTCAACCGGGCGCCAACATCGTCAAGACGGTCTCGGAAATCCGCTCTGCATTGCCGGAGCTGACCCGCTCGCTGCCGTCCGGTATCCACACACGGGTCGTCGCGGACCGGACCCAGACGATTCGGGCCTCGGTACGGGACGTGCAAATCGCCCTGCTGACGTCGGCTGCCCTCGTCATCCTGGTCATCTTCCTATTTTTGCCGACGCTGCAGGCAGCCATCATCCCGGCAGTAACACTGCCGCTTTCCCTGGTGGCCGCCTTCGCGGTCATGAATATGCTCGGCTTCAGCCTGGATAACCTGTCTCTGATGGCGCTCACGGTGGCATCGGGTTTCGTCGTAGACGATGCCATCGTGATGATTGAGAACATCGTTCGCTTCATCGAGGATGGTATGCCCCCGCTGGCAGCAGCCTATAGCGGTGCGAAGCAGATTGGTTTCACCATCATATCTCTGACAGTTTCGCTGCTCGCGGTATTCATTCCACTGCTGTTCATGCCCGGCGTGGTCGGTCGGCTATTTGGCGAGTTTTCAGTAACTCTGGCGGTCGCAGTCGTCATCTCCGCCGCGGTCTCTCTCACGCTCACCCCCATGATGTGCGGGCGTCTGCTCAAACCGGTCGGTGGACAGTCTCCGGGGCGCCTGGCTGCAGCAGTCGAGCGTGGTCTGCACCGGATTCGGGACGCCTACGGCCGGGCACTTCGGGTAACCCTCGATCACCGTGGCGCCGTCCTTTGGCTGTTCGCCGCAACGATTCTCGGCACGGTCGCACTCTACATTGCGATCCCGAAAGGTCTGCTGCCCCAGGAAGATACTGGGCAGATCATTGCGGTTACGCAGAGCCGCGGAGGAATATCGCTTCCTGCCCTCGCCCGTCTCGAAAACCAGGCAATCGCCATCATCCTGCAGAACAAGGCGGTGGCGGGTGTCACCTCCCTGCTGGGAGCAGGTGTTACCAATCCGACGCCGAACACCGGCCGCCTCACAATCACGCTCAAACCCATCGGTACGCGTCCGCCGCTGAGCTCGGTAATGGCGCAGCTTCAGCAAGCGCTGCAGGCAATCCCGGGGCTGTCGCTCTACATGCAGCCGGTCCAGGACATCACGCTGTCCTCGCGCGTTTCGGCCACTCAGTACCAGTACACGCTCGTCGACACCAACGAGGCACAGCTCAATTCCTGGACACCGCAGCTGACCCGGAAACTGCGCATGCTTTCGGAGCTGCGAGATGTCGCAAGCGATGCTGAAGAACGTGGAAATGAGACTTACATTGACGTCGATCGCTCGGCCGCCGAGCGGCTCGGCGTCACTATGCTGGCAATCGAGAACGTGCTTTATGATGCCTACGGCCAGCGCCAGATTTCGACCATTTACGCGCAAAACGGCCAATATCGCGTAGTACTGGGTGTCGACCCGGCCGCTGCCCAGTCACCGTCCGATCTCGCTGGACTCTATGTGCCCGGCGCCAACAACGTCCAGATCCCGCTTTATCAGATTGCCTCGATCGAACAGAAATACGCCCCGCTGGCCATCACGCGAGAAAACCAATTCCCATCGGTCACGATCAGCTTCAATCTCGCACCAGGCGTATCCCTCGATAAGGCCGAAAGCGCGATCAGGACCGCGGATCGCGCCCTGCATATGCCTTCGGGCATTAGCGGAACGTTCTCCGGCGCCGCCGCGCAGTTCGAATCCGCGCTCGCTTCAAACCCGTGGCTCATCGTCGCCACCCTGGTTGTGATCTATATCGTGCTCGGGGTTCTGTACGAAAGCACAATCCACCCGGTCACGATTCTTTCGACTCTGCCTTCGGCCGGGATTGGCGCGCTGCTCGCGCTAATGCTCTCCGGCACACAATTTACGATCGTGGCGCTCGTTGGCATCGTGCTGCTCATGGGTATCGTCAAGAAGAACGGCATCATCATGGTGGATTTTGCGATCGAAGCCGAGCGAACGCGCGGCCTGGCACCGGAGGATGCAATCATGGAAGCCTGCCTGCTGCGGTTCCGTCCGATAATGATGACGACCATGGCAGCACTGTTTGGCGCAATACCACTCGTTCTCGAGCGCGGGGCAGGTGCCGAGCTTCGGGTTCCACTGGGCATCACCATCATCGGCGGACTGCTCCTGAGCCAGCTACTTACACTGTTCACGACGCCTGTCATCTACCTCGCTCTAGACAGGTTTCGACCGCGAACAGCTCCCGCCCCCGTGCCGACGGAATAGTCGATGGGTTTTTCGACCCCCTTCATCCGCCGTCCGATCGGCACCACGCTGCTTGCCCTTGGGCTGCTGCTGGCGGGGATCATTGCCTATCACCTGCTGCCGGTCGCAGCAGTCCCCAGCATCCCGATGCCGGCCTTCGTGATTTTCGCGAACGAACCGGGCGCTGCGCCCAAGACCATGGCCAGCACAATTGCGGCACCGCTGGAAAGCACGCTGGGCCACATCCCTGGTGTCTCACAGATGTTTTCCATCAACTCTACGGGCGCAAGTTCCATCATCCTTCTGTTCTCGGTAGACCGAAACCCCGTCGGCGCGGCCTATGACGTTCAGGCGGCCATCAACAGCGCCCTGCCCAACCTTCCGTCCGACCTGCCGAGCCGTCCGTTTTACAGGGAATTCAACCCCGCCTCTAGACCGATCCTGACCATGTCGCTCACGTCGCCCAGCCGCACCATGGGTTCCCTCTTCGATGCTGCGGACACGATTCTCGTGCAGCGGCTCTCGCAGATATCCGGCGTCGCCCAGGTTCAGCTCGATGGCGCACAATCGCCAGCGGTACGCATACGCACGCGGCCGGGAGCGCTGGCCCGCGCCGGACTGACCGCGGCAGATGTGTATACCGGGGTAAAAGACGCAAACAACCTCATGCCGATCGGAGCACTGGACGGCAGACATGTGTCCGATTTCCTGGCCATCAACGGGCAGCTACAGACCGCCGCCGAGTACCGCAACATCATCCTGAAAGCGGACGGCCCGTCGCTCGTCCGTCTGGGCGAAGTCGCATCTGTGATCGATGGCACCAGCAACGCCCAGCTCGCTGCATGGGAAAATACAACGCCTGCGGTACTCATCACCGTCACCAAGACGCCGGAAGCCAACGTGATCGCGACCGTTGACCAGATCAAGAATCTTCTTCCAAAGATCCGGCACTGGCTGCCGCCGGACGTGAATCTGTCGATACTGACGGATCGTACCGTTACCATCCGTGCCAGCATCGCCGATATGGAAGTGACACTTGGCATTACGCTGATTCTCGTGCTGGCGGTGGTCTGGATGTTCATGCAGCGGGGTGCTCCGACCGTTGCGGCGGCAATCACCCTTCCACTGTCGATCGCCGGATCTCTTGCGGCCATGTGGGCACTCGGATTTTCCCTGGACAATTTTTCGTTGCTCGCACTGACCATATCGGTAGGCTTCGTTGTCGATGACGCGATCGTTATGATCGAGAACATCGTCACCCAGATCGATCGTGGCACACCGCCAGTGGATGCGGCAATCAAAGGCGCACAGCAGATCGGCTTTACCGTCATGTCCATCACCTTGTCCCTGATTGCGGTGTTCATTCCGCTGACGCTCATGCCGGGGCTTGTGGGAAGATTGTTTCACGAGTTTGCCGTGACCCTGACCGTCTCGATCGCGGTATCGGCGCTTGTCTCCCTGACCGTCACACCCATGATTTGCGCCTATTTCATGCGGCGCAGGGAACCGACACAGCATCGCTCGCGGTTCACGACACTGTTTGATGTTGCCTACCGGAAAACGGTCGATGCATACGCGCGGAGTCTGGACTGGGCACTGACCCACCGTTTGCTCATGCTCGGGCTCACGCTGCTCACCATAGTGTTGACGGTGGTACTGTACATAAAGGTTCCGAAGAGTTTCCTGCCGGAAGAGGATACCGGCCTGATCATCGGGAATACCGTTGCGAGCCCCGGCATATCTTTTGACTCGATGAAGCGGTTGCAGCGCAAGGTGGTGTCCGTGCTGTTGCGTGATCCGGCGATTGCGAATGTGAGTTCGAGTGTCGGCGTGGTCAACGGATTTTCGACAGCAAACCGCGGGAAACTGTTTATAGAGCTCAAGCCAAGGGATCGGCGCAACGTATCCGCTCAGGCAGTCATTGCACGCCTCAGGCCAAAGCTTGCACACATCACCGGCATCGAGACCTATATGCAGGCGGCTCAGGACATCTTCATCGGCGGTCGTGCCGGAAACGGCGAATATCAGTTCACGGTACTCGACCCATCCATCTCCGACCTCGACAGGATAGTGCCAAAAATCGAGGCACGGCTGCGCCAACTGACGGCGATCACCGACATTTCTTCGGATCAGGACCAGAGCGCACCGCAGATAACAGTAGAAATCGACCGGGCAACCGCGGCCCGGCTCGGCGTTTCAGTTGCGTCAATCGATGCGGCGCTCAACAACGCCTACGCGCAGCGCCAGATTTCGCGCATCTACGAGGAGCGGAATCAGTATCAGGTCATACTTAAGGTGGGCACGGCTTTACAGGAGTCTCCGAACCAGCTGGACCGTCTGTATGTTCCAGGCACCAATGGTCCCGTTCCACTGCGGTCCGTGGCGCATTTCGAACGCAGCGCAGCGCCGCTGTCGGTGCGTCATGACGGACAGCTGCCCGCCGGAACGATCAGCTTCAATCTCGCACATGGTGTGGCGCTGGGCCCAGCGGTCGAACAGATCAAAAATGCCGTGGCAGGCATGGAACTGCCGGACGGCGTCCGCATTTCGTTTTCCAGCAATGCTAAATATTTTCTTCAGTCGCTGTCAGCCGAGCCGCTGCTGATCCTGGCGGCCCTGCTGGCGATCTATGTCGTGCTCGGTGTCCTCTACGAAAGCCTGACACAGCCGCTGACAATTCTCTCCACTCTGCCGTCCGCTGGAGTCGGGGCACTGCTGGCGCTGCTGATCACGGGCATACCGCTGTCCGTGATCGGGGTCATAGGAATCTTCCTGCTGATGGGCATCGTCAAGAAGAACGGCATCATGCTAGTGGATTTTGCGCTCGAAGCCGAAAGGAAACGTGGCCTGAACCCGGAGGCTGCGATCCGGGCTGCCTGCCTAGAGCGCTTTCGTCCCATCATGATGACGACGCTCGCTGCGATTCTGGGCGCCCTGCCGCTCGCCCTGGCGGTTGGTACGGGACATAATCTTCGGCAACCGCTGGGGGTATCCGTGATCGGCGGCCTGATCGTGTCGCAGGCCCTGACGCTCTATACGACACCGATCATTTATCTTGCGCTGGAGCGAAAAAACCGCAAATCCCGCCTGCAACACTCTTCTTCGCCTCTCGGCTGAACCGACCGCACAACCCAGACGCCGGTTGCGCCAGTTGATCCGCCATGATCAAGACGGGGGAATCAATCCAGGCCTGTCAAAACCCGGGGTCGATACCCGACCCCGACTTGCGCAATCTCATTGGAACCTTTGATGACGCTACCCGCAGCTTCCGCGAGGAGATTCCGGCCGAAAAAGCAGCAAAAATGGGGATGGTGGAGCCAGGCGGGATCGAACCGCCGACCTCCTGCATGCCATGCAGGCGCTCTCCCAGCTGAGCTATGGCCCCGAAAGGAGCGGTACTTTACGTGCTACAGGCCATGCGGTCAAGCCGTTGCCGGGGTAAACCGTGACCTTCGCAATATCGACCCAATCTGTTAAGTCGGAAGCTGGGCCTGCGCAATCCCCAAGTGGCGTTCGCAAGCCTGTTTACTGCGATTCTACAGCGTCCAAACAGACATCGTGACCGAGCGCGATGGGAGGCCAGCGCCCTGCCCTACCTGCCACGCCGCTGTCCCCATGTCACCGGCAGCACTCCTTGCCGGTCCCCGGTGCGACCGGAATCACTGCGATGCAAACCGGAGTACCCACGCGGTGTTCAGCCCAACCCACACACGAAAATCAAGGTATGGTATCCATGCTGGCCCGCAGTTGTAGGTGCCTACACCCGACTCAGCTTTTGCTTTCCTAGTCGGCCTTTGGGCTGGAAATTGCCGACGCCGGCGCGCGCTTTTCATGAAGGTACTTTAGACCCCGGTCCAGACGCCTCAGCGTTCGATCGCGGCCCAGCAACGCCAGGGTCTGGTCGATCGGCGGCGACACGTCCCTGCCGGTAACGACCACGCGCAAGGGTTGCGCGAGCTTTCCGAGATTCAGCCCGTGCGCATCGGCGACCTGGTGCAGAACGCCATGGATGGTTGCCGGCACCCAGTCAGCGAGACCGAACAGGGCGTCGCGCAAAGCCTGCAAGGCGGGCAGACTTTCTGCCTTGAGGTGCTTGGCGGAGGCCTTTTCATCGTAGGTCTCGAAGTCCCTGTAGAAAAACACGCTGTTGGCAGCCATTTCCGACAAGGTCTTGGCACGCTCACGCTGAACTTTTATCACTTCATGCAGGTCTGGCCCCGAAGCCGGATCAATTCCCAGCCGTCCCAAATGCCAGCTCAGATGATGTGCGATATGCTCTGGGTCACCGGACTTAATATAGTGCTGGTTAAGCCAGAGCAGCTTTTCGGGATTGAACGCGGCGGCGGAGCTGTGCACATCATTGATGTCGAACATCTCGATCATTTCTTCGATCGAAAAGATCTCCTTGTCGCCGTGTGACCACCCCAGCCGCACGAGGTAGTTGAGCAGCGCCTCCGGCAAAAATCCGTCCTCCCTGTACTGCATGACACTGACAGCACCGTGACGTTTTGATAGGCGGCTACCGTCGTGGCCCAGAATCATGGGCACATGCGCGTACACAGGCGGCGTTGCGCCGAGCGCGGTCAGCATGTTGATCTGGCGCGGAGTATTGTTGAGATGGTCGTCGCCACGAATGACATGGGTCACCCGCATGTCCATGTCATCGACCACCACCGTGAAGTTGTATGTCGGGCTGCCATCGGATCTCGCAATGATGAGGTCGTCGAGTTCGCAGTTCTGGAATACGACACGCCCGTGAATCATGTCCTCAACAACGACGACTCCGTCCAAAGGACTCTTGAAACGTACCACAGGCGCCACACCCGGTGGGGGCTCTCCCCCCCAATGGCGGCAGCGTCCGTCATAGCGCGGCTTTTCCTTGCGCGCCATCTGCTCCGCGCGCAGAGCTTCCAGGCGCTCCTTCGAGCAATAGCAGTGGTAGGCGTTGCCTTCCTTTAGCAGACTCTGGATAACTTCCTTGTAGCGATCGAACCGATGAGTCTGGAAAAACGGTCCTTCGTCATATTCCAGCCCAAGCCAGGTCATGCCTTCCAGGATTGCGTTCACCGACTCTGCCGTGGAACGTTCGAGATCAGTGTCTTCAATCCTCAGAATAAACGCACCGCCGTGCTTGCGTGCATACAGCCACGAAAAAAGTGCGGTGCGTGCACCGCCCACATGCAGATAGCCAGTTGGGCTTGGCGCAAAGCGGGTACGGATTGTCATGAAATTGCCGCCGGGAGGTAGAAGTACCGTAATGGTAATGAAAACCGACCGGAAAATCAGCCGTGATCGTCCCATTCCGCCATCCTGCCCATGATCCGCGGATTTCGGATTCAACGGGCCAGAGACGCTCGACAGGCCTCCCCAATTCGGACTGAAAAGATAGCGCGGACACGCCAGCCGTTTTATAATACGCGCCGTCCTTGATACCCTATCCCAGGACAGGAACACCATTCGACCCGGAACAAGGCGGGAAGATTAGTCTTGCGCTTGTCTGGAAATCGGTGGAAGCGTACACCAGTCGAATGCCTGGTAGCCTCAAGTCCCCGCGGAAACCCCCGGTCGGACGGTAGGATCTACCTACTGATGTTTGCAGGTAGACTTGATATTCAAATAATGGGCGATTAGCTCAGCGGTAGAGCACTGCCTTCACACGGCAGGGGTCAGTGGTTCGAACCCACTATCGCCCACCAATTGAATCAAGCACTTATACAACACTCCTCTCCCCGTTTTTAACTTCGGGTACCGTTGCACCGGGATTTCTACGACCCCCCTGCCTCGGGTTTTTCCGCTGCCCGGTCCTTCTGGTAGAGTCGGCACGCATATCACAACATATGCACTCTGCCATGCCGACATACCAACATCCTTGGCGGTAAGTGACGCCCGCAAGCTCGATGATGTATGTGATGCGCTAAGGCGCGGCGATATCGCGGCCACCGCCAGACCCGCGCGCATATTTTCGCTCCGGCCAGTCCGCCCTCTCGCGGTGACGCGTAGCAGCTGCCCTAAACGCGGAGCGCAGCGCTCCTGCTCCACAGGAGGTCGTTCGGCTCCGCCGTTGCTAGACCGCGAACCGGGTCAGCACTGGCACGTTCACGCCCAAAAGCTAAAAGAAAAAGTCGATGCCAATGCGATAAAGTGTCTGCTTCGTCGTGCTCTCGGGCTCCAAGGACGCACCTCCACCGGGCAGCGAGTTCACCGCTGACTGACCGTAGCCAAAGCGCAGATAATCGGCCCCGGCCTCGACGTGAACCAGGGGGGTGACGGCATAATCCATATCAACACCGAGCTTGTAACGGGTCGTGTTACCAAGTCCGAACTCCTGGTCCGGGACGCCATAACTGGAGAGCCCGCTCGTCGACATGTGGGCAGACACGGTACGGCCGATGGAGCCATACGCCGATAACACCAGAGGTTCGACCGGCACCCATTGCCCCAGCAACCCGACGCCTATCCAGAAGTTGTGGTAATACTCATCGTACGGTTCTGCGCCGCTGAGCCCGCGCCGCCAAGAATACCGGCCCAGTGTCGCATACGGCGCCAATGCCGTGCGATAAGGAAAGCCAAAGGCCCGGCCCAGACGCATCCCGGCGTCAATAATGGAGTTCTCGGTTTTGCCAATGAGGGGCACGCCTCCTTGCGTGTGCCCGGTATAAACATCGGAGCCGTGGCTATATTGCAATGCCAGTCTCGAATAAACACCGTTTGGCATCAATTCCTTGAAGGTTACCCCCACACCATCAATGTTCCCGCTCTCGCTGTCGGGAACCGTGCCCGCGTAAAACTCCTTATAGTCCTGGTGCAGCGAGGTGAACGAGATGCTCGCTCCGTTATCCGCCGCAATAACCGAGGGAGCCAGGGGGGAAGCCGCGGCAACCGGTGCCACCAGCACAGTCAACACAACAAGAAATCTCCCCAGTGACATCCTATTCATCCGGCTTTCCCCCTTTTTTGCTAATTGAGATGCATTGCTTTTCCGAGAAGTGTAGTCGGGATTGGATATCCGTCCAGACGACCGTTTGCCGCTTCCAAAGGACACTTCAGCCGCGGAGCGGCGGTGCCTTCCGAAGCAAGCTTCAGTAGCGGCTCAGGCGAACAGACTGAACCCACATCCAGCCACCCCGCCCGAACAGGTGCGAATTTTGACGTGGTTCTATTAGCTCCGTGAGCTGTCGTTGCATCCTGTTCCGCACCAAAGGATGCCCCGCGGCTTAAGTTCAACGTCAAAATCCACGGAGATGCTCATCATGAGACACAACTAGATAGTGGTTCTGCTCATCATGCTGGCCATGGCGCTGCTCGCCGGTTGTGCGACATCGCGCGGCTTCGGCAAGGGCTTGACGGTCGAAGCCAATGGCACGCGCGTCATGGCCGGCACGGTCGAAAGCATCGTGCAGATTCCTGCGAGCAAGGCGCAGAGCGAGCGCTCGACGTTCGAGAATGCAGCCGAGGGCGGCACCGTGAGCGGTATCGAGGACGTCATGAAAGATGCCATCGGCAACGACGTCGCCGGCGCCGTGTCGCTCTACCAGGCCTATAAGGTGCTTACCGGCCCAACGGATGGGGCCCGGACTCACCGGGTTCAGCCGCGATACTGCCTATGCCACTGCTCGAAGTCTTTAACGAACTGCCGCCGCGATGCCGCATCGGGAAACGCCCGTGCGGGGATGATGAGCGCATTGGCCGAAGCGCTAGTGATGATAACCTGACCCGGCCATTCTTCGATGGAAGCTGCTTCAGCCCAGCCGCGTATTCTTCCGGACATCAGACCCAATTCGGTCACCCAACCTTGGGGCCCCACGCGCACAATGCGTTCTGCGCTTTTGAACCGGATTTGCGGCACCAGAGCAATGACAAGCATAATGACCGGCAATGCAACGACAAAAGCGAGGCCCCACGAGGTGATGCTGGGCGGGTGCAAGGGCGAATTCGACAAAGCCCATCCGACCCACGCAGCCGCCAGAACTTGGCTGGCCCAAAGCCGGTGTCTCCATGTTTTCCAGTACTCGCGCCAAGCCTCCCGGCGGGAGGGGTGATACCGAATCGTGCGATTCGTTCCGGCTGCGGTCGCCGCAGCAAACGCTTCTTCATTGGGGACGACCGAATAACCGAGACCCCATTTAAAGATGGCTGCGGGCAAAAGCAACACAAAGAGCAGCCCACTTACTCCCAAAACCCAAGGCCCGACACACAGCATTATCGCAGGATGCGAGATAAAGAAGAGAAGGTAGCCGATAGTTCCGGCGCCCATGAGCAGGTGGAGCACATGGCCATGAGGTCGAAACACCAAGCGCAGTTCGGCGCCGCAGTGTGGACAAAAGTGGCGCACGGCGAAATAACGATACCACTTTGCGCCAGGCTGTCTTGTGCGCTGTCGGCGAATCCTGTTGCGAAGCCAACCAATCGGGGCATGGCAATGGGGGCACGAATGTGTCATGGGGATCCTTGCTCCTACAGACGGGCGGCGTTCCCTGTTGTTTTATTAAGTATAGCCGCGACAGGCCGTGCTGCCTGGGCCAGGACAGGCGCCTACCACCACCTCTGGCTGAAGTCGGCGGGATGCTCCGGCGGCGGGAGCACCTGCGCGTGCCGCTCGTTCAGCCAAACGTCCACATCCTTCTCGAACCAGATGGCCTTTCCCGAAAGAAGCCGCACGAAAGGCCGTCAGGACTCGAATTCGCTTCTGGATATGCCAGCCTGGCGAATAATGGATTACAGCGTTCCGACACGGAGCTCAGGGTGATTCGGTACTGGCACTGTGATTGCCGTGTCTGGAAGTTTTTTCTGCATGACGATGCGGCTGCCATCTGGGAAACCTGGCTGAACCCGGGCGCTGAAACAGAGGGACTTCGTCTCACACGCCTGATCTGGTCCGACATGAAAAGCGTCGACGGGTATTTATCGCATCAGATGTTTGTGGACCAGGATACGGCCGGACATCTTTTTGTCGTCAGCCAATGGCGCAGCCGTGCGGAGGCGGACCGCGTCAAGGAGCAGTACGCCGGTTCCGAAACCGTGCGAACGCTCACACCGCTGCTCGCCCGCCCGCGGGGGTGGTGGGTGCTTTCCGAGGATCAGGCATTGCAGGCCTGACGCACAGCAGTTCCATGGAAGTGGCGGTCATGAAGATAACCTCGGAAGGAGGTGCTTCATGCTGGTCCTAATCCGTCGCGAAAGTGAATCACTGACACCATCAGCCTGGGTTCCAGCATCGATGCAATGACGGCGGTCTGCGAACTCTTCTCGTGAGCGATTTTTTGGACGTGGCTCAATCTCCGGTGACCAGGTAGTTGGAAAGCACCAATGGCCATGGAGCGCGACGCCGCTCAGCAGGCGTTATTTGCGGGAGCAAGCAGCGTGAATGCAACGCTGCCATAATTTTTCGCCTGGCTCACAGCGGGTTGCGCCACAGCGTTCGTACTGGTCCTCGTTAACATAGAAACCATTCTGAAGTTTGCTGCTTCCTCGTTTATTCGCTGGGGTTTTATCCGGTTCCTCGCCAGCCTCGTGCTCGCTGTGCCCGGGCGATACCTGAGCCCAGTCATCGGTGCATCTCTAATCGCCAATAAAGAGGAATAAATTATTGCCAAAATTATTTAGATGGCTAATCAGGAGTTTAATGTTTCAAAATTTCCGAACAACATCCGAACAACATGAGCGTGGCCTCTGGCCACCGAACCGCTGGCTCGCTCGCGTAGCCATGCGAAAAACTGAAGATGGCGATGCCGCAGCTGGAGCACGCTTGGTCGCAAAGCTCTCACAGGTTTAAGGAATGGTCGTTCTCCTCGCAGCGAGAGTGTGCCCACGCTGGGCACACACAAAAAAAAGCCCTGCACGCTGGCAGGGCTTTCCGTTCAAAAAAACCTGCTTACGCAGTGCCTAATGTTAGGCCGGCTGCACGTTCGCGGCGGACGGGCCCTTGGCGCCCTGCTCCACGTCGAACTTCACCTGCTGACCTTCAGTCAGGCTCTTGAACCCGCTGCCTGAAATGGCAGAGTGATGGACAAATACGTCCTTACTGCCATCCTGGGGAGAAATAAAACCGAAGCCCTTGGCGTCATTGAACCACTTTACGGTACCGGTAGTCATGAATATAACCTCTGTTAATTGGATTGCGATGATCTGCAGGT
>JAJYEE010000100.1 GCA_021790335.1 Pseudomonadota bacterium
CCATAGTGTGCTACGAATGCGACCGCTGCGGTAGCGGAAGCAATGCTTCATTGAAGATGAGGGCAGGCCCCTCGAAGTCGGCTTGCAGGAGCAGGCTTCAAGTCACCTCAAGCTGCAAGAATTAAGAGTTCTTGTGGTGAGCGTTGAGGAAAAGGCGAAGACAGACTTCGTCAGATGAGTACCGGTGAGACGAACGCAAGTAAACTACTGATGACGTGTCGAAACCCCAAGACGATGTCAAAACCGGGAGGTATGGTCAGCCCGGGACGAGGACCGACGTTGCCTGACAGCGGGCGGTCCGGCATCCGGCATGAAGGTGGCGTGACACCGGTACAGGCTTCATTGAGGAACGTAGGAACCTGTCGTGGCGATGCAAAGGGAGAATCCCAAGCCGGAAGCACCGGCAAGGGAGAGCGTACCGAGGCGCTGCACAGGGGCGGAGCCACCCGTAGTAGGGATGAAGGCCCTGTAATGGGGCGGGACCGAAGGGGTGGCGTTGCCAGACAAGCTCGTCCCGACAACCGGAAACGGGAGGATCGGCAAGGGCAAGTCAAACCGTTTAGTATTTCCAAGCGAGACGTCTTTGAAGCCTATAAAAAGGTGAAGGCGAATCACGGCGCAGCCGGGGTGGATGGACAGTCGATCGAGGCGTTCGAAGAGGACCTGAGCAATAACCTCTATAGACTCTGGAATCGGCTGGCCTCAGGCAGTTACCTGCCTCCGCCCGTGCGCCGCGTGGACATCCCAAAAGGCGATGGACGAACGCGCCCGCTCGGCATCCCGACGGTCTCGGATCGCATCGCCCAGATGGTCGTCCAACGATACCTTGAGCCGATTCTGGAGCCCGTATTCCATGGCGACTCCTACGGTTATCGGCCCGGCCGCTCGGCCCATCAGGCGCTTGCGGTGGCACGCGAGCGCTGTTGGCGCTACGACTGGGTGCTGGATCTCGATATACAAAGCTTCTTTGACGACATCGACCATTCGTTACTGGTACGAGCACTACGTCAACACACCGACTGCCCATGGGTCTTGCTCTATGTGCAGCGGTGGCTCAAGGCACCGGCGCAATGTGGCGACGGGACCTTGGTGGCGCGGGACAAAGGGACGCCTCAGGGCGGGTGTGTCAGTCCGCTATTGAGTAATCTCTTCCTGCACTACACGTTCGATCGGTGGATGCGCCGGCACTATCCGGACATTCCCTTCGAGCGGTATGCCGATGATGCGATCTGCCACTGCCGCAGTCTAAACGGAGCGCAAGCACTGAAGGCGGCACTCGAAGCACGCATGGCGGCGTGCGGCCTGCGGTTGCATCCGCAGAAGACCCAGGTGGTCTACTGCCGGGATGCGAACCGCAAAGCCGACTATGAACGCTGCCAATTCGACTTCCTGGGCTACACCTTCCGCGCGCGCTTCGCCAAATCGTCGGCAGGGAAACGCTTTATGTCGTTTCTGCCTGCGATCAGCCGGAACGCGGCCACCGCGATTCGGCAGACGGTGCGGCGTTGGCGATTGCATTGTTGGCATACGGTGGCGTTGACCGACGTGACCGAGGAGATTAACGCAGTGCTTCAAGGCTGGGTAAACTACTACGGTCGCTTCTATCGATCCGCGCTCTATGCGGTCTTCGATACGCTCGATCAATACCTGGTGCGCTGGGTACGACGGAAGTACAAGAGGTTCAAGTTCAAGGTACACCGGGCGCGGGAATGGCTGGCCGCCGTACGCCGGTGTGATCCACGCCTGTTTGTGCATTGGGACCTGGCCTCAAGCGGCAGGCAATAGGAGCCGGATGAATCGAGAGGTTCCTGTCCGGTTCTCGGAGGGCCTGGTGGTGAGATTCCGCTGGGCTACTCAACTTACCAGCATGAACCGGCGGCGTGATTATTTCCGGGACTGGGACAGCCTGACTTTCCGCACGTTTACTCAGTGGCACGTCCTCGGCCGAAGCGGACCTTTGCGGTTTCAGTCAGCTCCGGCCGCTCCCGACCCGTTGCTGTCGGTTAGCTCGCACCCACCCGACCGGCAGTTATGAGGTGAATAGCGGACCCATGGGCGCCCGAGGCAAATGACGGTGGGCAGTCACCCACCCTCGGACACCGCGCTCACCTGCGACTGGCCATTTCAATCGGCTTGCTCAGGAACCGTCACCACGAGATCGGTCACCCCGACATCGACGCCGGCCTGGGTCAGCAGCGTCGTCAACTGACCCCGATGGTGAGTCTGGTGATTGAAGAAGTGGGTCAGAAGTCCGTGAAAATTGCGCGACTGGGGCTGCCCTTTTGAATTTGTGTAGTGCAGCGCACGGTCGAGGTCCTCATCGAGGACATTGGGGACCCAAGCCAGGATCAGTTCATCCAGCGCGACACGGCGTGCAGTGAGGTCCGGCAGATCATCGAACACGATCGCATCGAGTGACGGCGGCACCGGCAGGCCCAGCACTGGTGCCAGGTGTGGGTAGCCGCGAGGATGCCTGGCGAAGCGCTGCAGCCACAGCGTGTCCCCAACCACGATGTGGTTCAGCGTGCCGAGGATGGAGGCGAAGAATGCGCCGCGGTCCCGCCGCAATTCTTCCGGTGGAAGAGCCGCTGCCGCCGCGTATACCTTCACGTTCATCCAACGGTTGTACTGCGCAAGCAGCTGCAACTGGGCGATGCGCGGTGCTGTGCGCGCCGCGTTGAGCGGCGCGAGCTGCCGTCCATCGGCATCGAAGTTCCCGGGTTCGAGCCAGCGCCTAATGGCAGCGCACAGCGCCGGCCACTCCCCGTCGACGATGCTGAACCATGCCGTGTCGCGGTTGCGCCCCTTGACCACGGTGGCCTGGCGGAAGGTCCCCTCGTAGCGGAAACCCAGGCGCTGCGCTGCGCGCCGCGATGGTTGGTTGAGCGCGTCGCACTTCCACTCCAGGCGGCGATAGCCCAGGGCGAAAGCCTCGCACATGAGCAGGAACACCGCCTCGGTGGCCATCGCCGTGCGCTGCAACCGCGGCGAGAAATGCAGATGGCCGATCTCGATGGTGCCCGCCGCCGGAGTGATTCTCAGATACCCGGCGACGCCGATCGCTTGGCCGGTTGCGGCGTCGACAATGGCAAACAGCAGCGGGGGGTCGCTTCGGCGGCAGATCTCGTCCATCCATGACGCGTAGTCTGCG
The DNA here is from genome assembly GCA_021790335.1 of Pseudomonadota bacterium. Lineage (GTDB taxonomy): Bacteria > Pseudomonadota > Gammaproteobacteria > Acidiferrobacterales > UBA6901 > JAJYCY01. The sequence goes on from JAJYEE010000100.1 coordinate 3,152, forward strand.
GCGTCCGCGAACGGACCATACGGCAGATAGGTCCAGCCTTGTCCACTGGGGTCCTGGGCATAGGCATCGAACAGTTCCGCAGCATGACGGTGCGGGTCCAAGGGCTCGAGTCGGCATCGCTGGCCATGGCGGATCTGGTGTGAGGGGGCCGCGGGCGGACTCCAATCCGGTACAGGGATGCCCAGGTTTTGCGTCTGCATGGTGTACAAATCTCGTTGAGAAGGGGGCCAGCTGGCGTCTGCCGCGAGGGCTAAGTGTACTCGATTCGGTGTTCTGGCTGATAAAGCGCAGCACATGAGACGCGATGCCCCATTGGCAGAAAGCGTATTCACTACCGCATCACCCGGTAATCTTCTTTACATCGGTACGGCACGGACCCCTTGGACACGGGCGGCAGGCGATATTGCGAGGTGGGTTGGCAACCAGATCTGCAGCTCCTGCATCCGGCGGGGCTCGACCCAAAGCTCCCTGTGGCGACCGGCAGGCATCAGGCAGCATCTCACCTGGCTACCCGATCAATCGATCAATGATCTTTCTGAAGATCCATAACCAGAAACTGCACCGACTTGCCGTTGAACGTCTTGCAGCATTCTCCCCGTCCCAGAAAGCCGAGCCGTTCGTATAAGTGGATCGCCCGAGAATTGTTCTTG
>JAJYEE010000010.1 GCA_021790335.1 Pseudomonadota bacterium
TATGAGCGAAACGCAACCCGCTCAGCGCTGGATCATGCTGCCGATCACGACCGTATTCGGACGAAGGTCCAGGCAGTTCGTCGGTGTCGTCGCGCCTCTCAATCCAGGACGCGCGTAGCGCTGGAAGCCCACTGAGCAGGTCGATGCTCGCCGCCGGATCAGTGTATGGCCCGGATGTGTCATACACGGGGATCGGAGGATTTTCCTGCTCGCCGTCAGCAAGCGGGGCCGAAGTCTGCATGACCTCGCGCATGCCGACACGAATATCCGCGCAGCTGCCAACGACATAGACCTTGCGCGAGTCGGGAAATGGACGGGTAGCCTCCTGCGAAAGGTGAACCGTCCGCCTGATAAAATCCTGCGGTAAAGCGCCCATAGATTATATCCTGTGATCCGGCGGGCACAGGGAAACAGCGGGGGGTTACGTGCTTCCCTACGCCGGCACGATCCGGATCAGGTTCAAAGGGTATCTCTCAGCCCGCCACGCGGGCACCCCCAGCCAAGTTAGGCACGCTATCGGATTCACTGGAGGATTGCAACCGCAGGTTCCGGCGCTTGCGCCCGGCGAGCAACGTGCTAACCTTATGCGCTTTTCCCCCGCAATTTTCAGGTGATTTTCATGTCACAGGTGGACGTTGATGTGGCCCGGCAGAACATGGTCGAATCCCAGGTTCGCACATGGGAGGTGCTGGATCCACGGGTGCTGGAACTGCTGGCACATGCGCCACGCGAAGATTTCGTGCCAGAGAAATTTCGCAACCTGGCCTACGCAGACATGAATCTGCCTATCGGGCGTGGCCAGGTGATGATGTCACCTAAAATGGAGGCGCGCCTTCTGCAGGCACTCGAAATCGGTTCTGGCGACAGGATTCTGGAGATCGGCACCGGGAGTGGCTACATGACTTGGCTGCTCGCCACCCTCGGCGGTCATGTCTACAGCGTGGAAATCATCCCGCAGTTCAAGATGGACGCGGCGGTAAAACTCGCCACCCACGGCACCACAAACGTCACACTCGATATTGGTGATGGGGTACACGGGTGGAGCCGCCACCAGCCGTACGACGTGATTTTGCCAACCGGCTCAGTGCCGGTACTGGCGGACGCGTTTCGCAACAGTCTGGCAATCGGCGGGCGCCTGGTGGCGGTCGTAGGCAGGCCGCCGGTGATGGAAGCGGTGCTTATAAGACGCACTGGTCCGGAAAGCTTTACCCAGGATTCTCTGTTTGAAACCTTTCTTGCACCGCTGATGAATTCCAGTGAGCCAGAGAAATTTGTATTTTAGCGCGTGCGTCACTGGCTAGGACGGCATTTCATGCAACAGCTGAACGTACGGCAACTCAAGGCCGGGCTTGATTCGCTGCCTGAACTACCCCAGCTGCTCGACGTGCGGGAACTGTGGGAGGTGCGCCTGTGTGCGCTTGCGGGTTCACTTCATATTCCCATGGACCAGATCCCGGCGCGCCTTGGCGAGCTGGATCGATCGCGCCAAACCGTAGTCATTTGCCATCACGGTGTACGCAGTCATCATGTTGCGCGTTTTCTTGAGCGCCAGGGATTTGGCAACGTCTGGAACCTGGGCGGCGGTATCGATGCCTGGGCGCGCGAAATTGATCCCGGAATGGCAACATATTGACCGCTGCGAGCGTCCAGCCGGGCTGGACGCGCAGGCGGTGGCGATGCCGCCCCTTCGCTTGCGCCTGAGAAGCGTGGACAACCACTCGATTCCAGCCTTGGCGCGCGGGCCTATTGATGGCAGTAGCGACAGGATTATTCTGGCATGATGTTCTTCACGCTGCGGAGAATGCGGACATGCAACTTCCACAGATCGCACCAGGTTTCGACCAGCCACTCTGGATGTTGCGCGCCTGTCACACGCGCATTCTGCGACAATGTGACAGCCTGATCCACCTGGCACAACACCTCGCTGGTAAAGGCGTTACCATTGAGGCGCGTGAAACCGCCAATCAGGTGCGTCGATACTTTTCAAGCGCTGGGAAACAACACCACGAAGATGAAGAACAAGACCTGTTTCCGGTGCTGCTTACCGTGCGCCCAGACCTGGCGGACAGCATCCACGAACTTGGGCTGGAGCACCGTGAAATGGAACATTTGTGGGTGCGGCTCGAACCAATGCTGGCCGACATCGGCTCGATAAGCGACATCGCGGCATTCACTCATGCTGTCCTTCAGTTCCGGGCAGCCTACCTCTCTCACATGGAACGCGAGAACTCGCAGATCCTGCCGGCGGCACAAGAAGCCATGTCGGCCACCGAACTCAGCGCGCTGGGCGCACGGATGGCACGTCGCCGCGGCGTCAGCCTGTGATCAGCATCTCGAGCAGCACAAGAGTTCTCTGCAGTGCGCCCCGATTTTCCTCTACCATCTTTCGTCCGGATTCTCCGGCATTGAACCGCAAATCCGCGTTCGCGAGGTAGGCAGCAACGGCTGCACCCATCTCGCCGCTGTCGCGCACCCGCCTGCCGGCACCGCGCTCGACCACAAGACGGGCGATCTCCGAGAAATTGAACATATGCGGACCGAACACCACGGCGATACCTGCCGCTGCCGGCTCAAGCAGGTTGTGCCCTCCGGCTGGCACCAGACTGCCGCCGACAAACGCTACATCCGCCGCAGCATAAAGAAGCGGCAGCTCCCCCATGGTGTCGCCGACCAAGATGTCGACGCCGGTCGATAGGCCTACATCACGCTCGCTGCGAAGTGCGATGGCGAGGCCGGTGCGTCGGCACAGGCGGGTCACATTCGCAAAGCGCTCGGGATGCCTCGGTACAAGTACCAGCAGCAGGTCCGGAAATCGCTCCCTCAGCAACTGAAACTGTTCCAGAACAAGCTCGTCCTCGCCTTCGCGCGTGCTAGCAGCGATCCACACCGGGCGCTGCGCCCCCCATTGTCGGCGCAGCGCCTGCGCCTGTTCGCGCAGACTTGCCGGTGGACTGATCTCGAACTTCATGCTGCCCGTGACCTGAACCCGCTCTGGGTCGGCGCCGAGCGTCCGCAGGCGCGCCGCGTCCGCTTCCGACTGGGCCGCGAACAGCCTTACATGCGAGAGCGTGGCACGCGTCAGCCCAGGGAAGCGCAAGTAGCGGTGCATCGATTTTTCCGACATGCGGACGTTGGCGACGACAACGGGCACCGCGCGCGCATCGCAACCGTAAAACAAATTCGGCCACAGTTCCGTTTCCATGACGAGCGCAAGCCGGGGCCGCGTACACTCGAGAAAGCGCGCCACAGCGGAGGGCAGGTCATAAGGAAGATAGCAGTGCGCGACACGGGCACCGAAAAGTTCGTGTACCTGTACAGATCCGGTGGGCGTCATGGTCGTGATGAGAATACGCTGTCCGGGGAAACGCTGTTCCAGCGCTGTCACCAGCGGTACCGCCGCGCGGACTTCGCCAACGGATACCGCATGCACCCATAACGTCCCTTGCGGAAGGCGTGCTACAAATCCGAAGCGCTCATTCCAGCGATGCCAGTAGCCGCGATTGCGCATACCGCGCAGCAGCAAGCGAATCAGGACCGCCGGCACCAGCAGATAGAGCAACAGCGAGTAAAGTCTTCTTGTCACGTGTGTCTTGGCACGGCAGCGGAAATTGGCACCTATTGTACACGTTACCGACACGCTCTACGGCCGATCGCCGGCTTCCCAGGGAAGAGCCCCCAACACCCCGGAGCCCGCTTGACCCGGCGCGGGCTTGCCTACTTTGCGCGGTATGCATTGCCCGGGGATGCACCACGGTGTCGCCCTGAAAACGGCGTTCGTGCCGCATCTAGATTGTGCTGGTCCCGGGCCCCGGCCTTTCAGGTCAATTCAGAAAGCTCCGAGACATGCGAATTTCTGCATGGCCTTACCGGAACCATTGGGTAATGGAATCGGTAAGGTTCGTATCTGCATTATGCGGCACGCGGACTGAGACGGAAGAGACAGGGTGCCGATGGTCCGAGCAGGCTAGGACAACGCGGCGGCTGAGCCCTGACTGACCTCTTGAAATCTCCGGAAATTTTGGCTGCCCTTAGGCCGAAGGTCCGGACGAGTACACCCGGGAGAAACCCTGCAATGCCGCATGGAGGCGGTATGAACGGGCGCCTCTGGTTTGCCACGGATGGTGATCCAATGACTGGCAGGCAGAAATGTCGCCCGCCTTTCGGTCATTCATCCGCTCTCAATACGTACACTGCGCCGCAATAAGGACAGCGCGCCTCGCGACTCTCCTCGAGAGGCAGGTAAACTCGCGGGTGCGAATTCCACAGGCTCATGCCTTCCATAGGACAGTGCAGCGGCAGGTCTGCCTGGGTCACTTCATAGCGGTTCTGGGCGTTAGCCTGGATCTCTCTTGAGTTCGGCACCCGCTGGGGAGCGCCTGTTCCGTGCATTTCCGCCATGGCCGTATCTCTCAGTCGCCTACCGCAGTGAGCCACTCGCGAAACGCCGCGCGGCGTCCGTGTACCTGGTCAAAATACAGCGCCTGTAGCCGCTCCGTTACCGGGCCGCGGCTACCGGATCCGATGCTGCGCCCATCAAGCTCACGGATCGGAGTCACTTCGGCGGCGGTGCCGGTAAAGAACGCCTCGTCGGCAATGTACACTTCGTCTCGCGTGATGCGCTTCTCCCGTACTGGCACTCCGATCTCCGCCGCCAGTTTGAAAATTGTGTCGCGCGTGATGCCGTCCAGGGCAGAAGTCAGCTCGGGAGTAAAAAGCGTGCCATCACGCACGATGAATACGTTCTCGCCACTGCCCTCCGACACGTAGCCTTCGGTGTCTAGCAGCAGCGCCTCATCAGCGCCGGAGGATATCGCCTCGCGCAAGGCGAGCATGGAGTTCATGTAGTTGCCGTTTGCCTTGGCGCGGCACATCGCGATGTTCACATGATGCCGGTTATATGAAGACGTACGGACCCGGATGCCCTTTCGCTGTCCTTCATCGCCGAGGTAGGCACCCCAGGTCCAGGCAGCTACGATGACATGCACCTTGAGATTATCGGCACGCAGCCCCATCCCTTCCGATCCATAGAAGCACATAGGCCGTATATATGCCGACTCGAGCCGGTTCTCACGCACCGCGGCACGCACCGCGGAATCGAGCGTCAGCTTGTCGTAGGGCATGGGCATATCGAGAATGTGCGCCGAGCGGAACAGGCGGTCTATATGGGCGTCCAGGCGGAAAATCGCAGTCCCACGTTCGGTCTTATAGGCGCGTATTCCCTCGAATATGCCCATTCCGTAATGCAAGGTATGGGTTAGGACATGGGTCGTCGCCTCGCGCCAGGGAACAAGCTTGCCGTCATACCAGATGACGCCGTCACGGTCAGCCATAGACATCTGTTTCTTTCTCCTTCAATAAAGATATTCGCAAAAATGCTTAGCTTGCGGCTGGACCAGGCTCCATCGCGGCGTGCCATATCCGTACGACCTGTCCCGGAAATTCTCCGAGTTCCCCGACAGCAACCAGTGTCTGGCGCTCCAGAAGTTTCAGCCGGTGCTCGACAGAGAGATAGCGGCGATAGGCACGGACAAGAACCTCTGCGTCGCGGGTGTCGAGCAGACCGGCACCAGCCAAAGCCTCCAACAAGTGGATATTACCCCGGTAACCAATGAGTCCAGGATATTCGTGCGCCCGCCACAGAACCCAATATTGCACCATAAATTCTATATCAATCATACCGCCTGGGTCTTGTCTTATATCAAACAGGTTTTCGGCGTGCGCGGGCACAGCCGCGCGCATGCGGGCGCGCATTTCGGCAACATCCCGTTGCAGGAGACCGGGATCGCGTTGCAGGCAGAGAACCTCTTTGCGCACCGCGTCAAAGTTCTCGCTGAGTTCCTTGCTACCGGCTACCGGACGGGCCCGCACAAGCGCCTGATGCTCCCAGGCCCACGCCTCGCCGAGCTGGTAGCTTCGAAACGCATCCAGGCTGGTAACCAGAAGACCGCTGCCACCGCTCGGACGCAGACGCATGTCGATCTGATATAAAAATCCGGCGGGAGTGCGGGTAGCGATGATGTGGATCAGCCGCTGCCCGAGCCGCGTGAAAAATACCTCGTTGGCCACGGCCCGAACCCCATCGGTCATACCCTCACCATGACAGCTGTCGTACAGGAATATCATGTCGAGATCGGATGCGTAACCGAGTTCGCGGCTGCCGAGCTTGCCGTAGGCGATGATGGCAAATCCCGGATGACTGGACGCTCCGGCCATGCGGCACACTGGCCGGCCGTAGCGGTCGGCCAGGCTGGTTTGCGCTAACGCCAGCGCCTGTTCAAGAACGCACTCGGCGATGTCGGCGAGTTGCAGGCTTACCATCTCATCGTCCAGACCCGGCCCCACATCCGCGGCCGCAACCCGCAACACATACCCATGATGGAATTCCCTCAACAGATCCATCTCTGTCTCAAGATCATCCGCCGCGCGTGCCGCCAGACGCGCCTGAAGCTCCGCACGCATAGTCGCAGGTACCAAAGGGGCGTAAAGGCTTAGTGGGTCAATCAGTTCATCGAGCAAGATCGGATGCCGGCTGATCCAGTCCGCAATCCAGGCGCTGGCAGCGCACAGTTTTACCAGTTGCGACAACGCCATGGGGTTCTCTACAAGCAGAGAAAGATAGACCGACCGACGGGCTATGGCTTCGATCAGCGTGACAACCCGGGCCAGTGTCGTCTGGGGATCAGGGCTAAGTATGACCGCACCCAGCAGCAGCGGCATCAACCGGTCGAGACGTTCGCGCCCTTCTGTGGACAGCTCGTCATATTGCCGGCTCTGACGCAGGCCCCGCAGAACCTCCAAAACGGAAGACCCGTCACGAAAGCCGGCATGCTGCAGTCGTTGCACGGATGTCTCGTCGTCAAGAGTTGCGAGCCACACAGCCGCCAACCCGAGTCCATCTTCGGCAGGCTGACTCTGGGGCGCGGTGAAAACCTGCTCGAAATACCCATGCACCCTGAGCATGTGGCGCCTTAACTCGGCGTGGAATCCCGCCCATTCGGAAAAACCCATGGAGCTGGCCAGCCGCAGCTGCTCCACTGTATCTTCCGGCAAGACATGCGTTTGCCGGTCGTCAGCCATCTGCAGACGGTTTTCCGTGCGCCGTAAAAACACGTACGCAGCATCCAGATCGGCCACTGCCTGGGATGTAAGATCGCCCCGCTGACCCAGAGATATCAGTATCTTTTGGATCGACCGCTCGCGCAGCGCCGCCTCGCGGCCCCCGCGAATGAGCTGAAAGGCCTGTCCGATAAATTCGATTTCGCGAATTCCTCCGGGACCAAGCTTTATGTTCTGCTCGATCCCCTTGCGCAGCAGCTCCCGCTCGATCAGGCCCTTGAGCGAGCGAATTGCCTCGAACGCGCCATAGTCAAGGTAGCGCCGGTAAACGAATGGCCGCAAGCGCTCGAGCAGCGCCGCGCCGGCCGCGCGGTCGCCCGCGACCTGGCGCGCCTTGATCAGCGCATAACGTTCCCACTCGCGGCCATGCGCTTGGTAGTACTGCTCCATTGCGTCGGCCGACAGCACCAGCGGACCGCTGGCCCCGTGCGGGCGCAATCGCATATCCACGCGAAACACCAGGCCATCGACGGTGAGTTCGCTCAGGACATCGATCAAGCTGCGTCCCAGACGGGAAAAGAACTCGTCGTTGCTGAGCAGCCGCGGACCCACCACCTCGCCTTCGCCCGTATACACGAATATGAGGTCAATGTCCGACGAGAAATTGAGCTCTTCGCCGCCGAGCTTGCCCATGCCCAGCACAATCATGGACGCCTCCGTGCCGTCCGCGGTCAAAGGCCGGCCGGCACGCGCGACCGACCATGCAAACAGACGCGTCAACGCGGCTTCCAGACATGCCTCGGCGAAGGCGGAAAGCTCCGTCATGACTTCGCCAAGCGGTGCCCAGCCGGCAAGGTCGCGCCAGGCTATGCGTAGCATCTCGCGCCGCCGTGCACGGCGAAACGCGGCCTTAAGTCCAGCCTCGTCCCTCGCCTCGGCGACCATCATACCCACACGGTCACTTAGGTCCTGCCCGACATACGCGCGAAACAGGTCGCCGCTGACAGCAAGTTCATCGAGCAGACTGGGGTGGGCAATACAGACACGTGCCACAAAATCGCTTGCGGCCCAAACGCGGGGCAATGACTCGAACTGGTCCTGTGACTCCTCGGATGGCACTGCGGCTGCTGGCTGCACTTGGGCGCAATAGTCCTCCCAATAGGCGCGGACCCGGGACTGCAAGGGCTGCGGAAGCCCGGCAAGAGCGGTATCGACGATGACGTATCGAGGATCGACCATCACTGACCCGTACTTATATACTGGAGCATGAGTCCCCGCCGGCAGGGGACAGCCCCGGGCATCCCGCACTGAATATCGGCCAAAAGTACAGGAGGTGAGCCATGAAGCACCTGGTCAGCGAGGCTATTGAAGGTTACTGCAGGGAACATTCCACCGCCCCGTCTGCGTTGCTCCAGGAGCTGGAAGCATACACGATTGGTCATTGCGCTCAATCGCAGATGCTGACCGGGCCCATGGAGGGCGCCCTGCTGCGCCTGCTCGTGCAGCTCACCGGGGCACGTCGGATCCTCGAGCTGGGAATGTTCACCGGCTATTCCGCGCTGACCATAGCTGAGGCGCTCCCCGAAGACGGCACGATACTGTCCTGTGACATCAATCCGGAAACCACCGCGATTGCGCAATCGTTTTTCGATCGCAGCACACACCGCAGGAAGATCGAGGTACGTCTGGGGCCGGCACTGGAGACACTTGCGGCGTTGCAGACGGGACTAGAGTTTGATCTGGTTTTCATCGACGCAGACAAGGAAAACTACATCCGCTACTACGAAGCCACTCTGCCGCGGCTGCGGACCGGCGGTCTGATGATTGTCGACAATGTGTTGTGGTCAGGCAAAGTTCTGCATCCGCAGCACCAGAGTGACCACGCCATCGTAGCGTTTAATGATCACATACGGAACGACCTGCGCGTGGAGAACGTCATGCTAACGGTGCGGGACGGCGTGACCTTGGCCCGGAAGCGCTGACAGTCGTTACGGAATTCGCGGCACGGCCGCAAAGCCCCAGTCTGGCCGCTTTCTGCCACCCCGACCGGCAGGGCAAAAACAGGTGCATATCCGCGCTGGCACCCTGCCGGGCATGCACAATCGGGTAGCAGGCGGGGTCACCCCGCCGTCCTCCCACGCCACCGGACGTGCGGGTTCTGCATTTGGCGTTCATTGAACGCACTGTTGGGAGTCGCCCGAGAATATGGACAGGGACAACATCGCCATCCGGACGCGCTTTCGATTTCCCGCGAGGAAAGCCATTGGCAATGTATTACAGTCTGCTTTCTGGCGGGTTTATTGACATGGTGGGGATCTTGCCGCTGACACACGAACTCGGTTTGCTGGGCAGACTGGGCACCTAGGATAGGTTGCATACCGCTGACGTTTACGGCCTGACCAATGACGGCTACTTCAGCGGCGTCGCCACCGGTTTGACGTATGGCGTCAGCGCCCAATACATCCTCACCCACGCCATCGCGCTGCGATCTGGACACGTACGACGTGGGCAGCTCCTTTTCTCCCGCCCATTGCAATGTCTGGACTCTTGGGCTTTCGTATGGATTTTAAGAACTGTAGCTTGCCAGTACAGTTAAGTGATCGCCCAGCAATATCAAAAAACCCGAAGCCGTCGACTCCCGGACGGTCCGAGCATTACCAGGTTGTGGGGCGAATGGCCGCCCCTCGGCGCTAGTGGAAGACCCGGCCAGTCGGCGCGGGACGAAATCAGAATCGTTTCTATGCTCGATTTCTAACGAGCGCCAACACTTTACCCTTTACCGCAAGGTGTACAGAGCATCGGTCTGGATACCCCTTCTGGACCGGGAAAAACAACATGCCAGCGAAAGCCCCCAAACGGCGAAGTGTAAAGAGTAGAAAGCCCACCGGCCCGAAATACATCCACGCGGCCGAGATCGAGAAGCTATACGGGGCGGCCCGAGAGGGCCACTTCATCCCCTTGCCGGGCAAGCAGAGGACTTCCACCTCCGAGTGAGTGCGCCCTGCCGGGCGCACAATAAGAAAGGCCCCGCTTTTTTGAGCGGGGCCTTCCAGATACTAAGAGAGGCAATGCGGCGCTTACATCATGCCTTCCATGCCGCCCATGCCACCCATGCCACCACCCATGCCACCACCGCCAGCCGGGGCTTTTTCTTCCTGCGGCAGCTCGGCCACCATGGCCTCGGTGGTAATCATCAGGCCGGCCACACTCGCCGCGTTCTGCAGCGCCGTTCTGGTCACCTTGGTCGGATCCAGGATACCCATGGTCAGCATGTCACCGTACTCGCCGGTCGCAGCATTGAAGCCAAAACTGCCTTTGCCTTCGACGACTTTGTGCAGCACCACGGATCCTTCAGCGCCGGCATTTTGCACGATCTGGCGTAGCGGCTCTTCCATTGCGCGCAGCGCGATCTGGATGCCGACATCCTGGTCATGGTTATCGCCCTTGATCTGCCGCACTGAGCTGATCGCACGTACCAGCGCAACACCGCCCCCAGGGACCACGCCCTCCTCGACTGCCGCACGGGTAGCATGCAGCGCGTCTTCGACGCGGGCCTTTTTCTCTTTCATCTCCACTTCAGTCGCGGCACCAACCTTGATGAGGGCAACACCGCCGGCAAGCTTGGCGACACGCTCCTGCATCTTCTCCTTGTCGTAATCCGAGGTCGCTTCCTCAATCTGGGCACGGATCTGCTTGACGCGCGCCTCGATGTCCTTGGGGTTGCCAGCACCATCGATAATCGTAGAGTTTTCCTTGGTAATCTGGATGCGCTTGGCAGAACCGAGCACGCCGGTGTCGGCCTTCTCGAGGCTCATTCCAAGCTCTTCGGAGATCACGGTACCGCCGGTCAGGACCGCAATATCCTGCAGCATGGCCTTACGACGATCGCCGAAACCGGGAGCCTTGACAGCGCACACCTTGAGAATCCCGCGGATGTTGTTGACAACCAGTGTTGCAAGAGCCTCGCCCTCGACGTCTTCGGCAATGATCATCAGTGGCCGGCCGCCCTTCGCGACACCTTCCAGAATCGGCAGCAGTTCGCGAATGTTTGAGATCTTCTTGTCGTAGATCAGGATGAACGGATTTTCCAGCTCCGTGCTCATCGTATCCTGCTTGTTGATGAAGTACGGGGACAGGTAGCCGCGATCAAACTGCATGCCTTCGACGATCTCCAGTTCGTTGTCGAGACCGGAACCTTCTTCCACCGTGATCACGCCTTCCTTTCCGACCTTGTCCATCGCTTCGGCAATGATCTTGCCGATAGATTCGTCCGCATTTGCGGAGATCGTGCCCACCTGGGCGATTTCCTTGTGGTCAGAGCAGGGCTTCGACAACTTTTTCAGCGCGGCGACTGCGGCGTTCACGGCCTTGTCGATTCCGCGCTTCAGATCCATCGGATTCATGCCGGCAGCGACGGACTTGAGTCCTTCGCGCAGAATCGACTGGGCCAATACCGTGGCAGTGGTGGTGCCGTCACCGGCAACATCAGAGGTCTGCGATGCGACCTCTTTCACCATCTGCGCTCCCATGTTCTCGTACTTGTCCTTGAGCTCGATCTCTTTTGCAACCGAGACGCCATCCTTGGTGATCGTCGGTGCACCAAAAGCCTTGTCGAGCACCACGTTGCGTCCCTTGGGGCCCAGGGTCACTTTGACCGCATCGGCCAGAATATTGACGCCGCGCAGCATGCGTATGCGCGCAGCGTCTCCGAATACCACGTCTTTAGCTGCCATATACCTTCCTCACTGAGTTCGTAAATGTTCCGGGCAGGATGAGAGTTACTTGCCTTCGACCACACCCATGATGTCTTCTTCACGCATCACGAGCAGTTCTTCGTCACCGACCTTTACTTCGGTACCTGAATACTTGCCGAACAGCACTCTGTCGCCGACCTTCACGTCGAGCGGGCGTACTTGGCCGTTCTCCAGAATCTTGCCCTTGCCAGCAGCAATGACTTCGCCCTGGATGGGTTTTTCCTTGGCGGTATCTGGAATGACGATGCCGCCCGCAGTTTTGCGCTCTTCTTCCAGACGGCGCACGATGACACGGTCATGAAGTGGACGAATTTTCACTGATGCTTCTCCTGGTTTCTTGGCAGATTGTGCAGTCATTGCCTTTCCTCCTGATATGTCAATGACGGGTCTAACCTTCGAGGCGATGCGCTATTGTTATTAGCACTCGCCTTAGGTGAGTGCTAATGATAGGGATTATGGCTTTATTGTCAAGCCCGAAGCTGTCCGCCGGCAGACAACCGGAGCCTGCAGCTTCCGGGCAGAGGGGATCGGCCGTACGAGCAAGACGCAGTTCCGTGGCTAACTGAAGATAGAACCATTTACTGCGTGGGGTGACGCCCCACCCTCGTTCTGTTGTACTGCGGCAGCAATATCCGAAAACCGATAGCTTGGCCGCCGCTCGAGGGGAAACGTTTCCCCAGATCGATTTTTTGTACGGGGTCAGAATCCCGCGAATGCGTACAACGCCGGACGGAACGGGGAATATCGAGGCCGTCGTTACCGTCAACCCCAAGGGGCCGGTATCACAAACCAGAGCGGGATTGGGCGGGATGACTGGGAGATGAGATAACGTCTGCCCAGCCCGCGTAGTATTCAGCAGACTTAGGAGCTGGACCGGCCGGCTGCAGAAACAACACTTCGCAGGCATGGAATCGTTCTGAACTTTGAAGCGAGGGGCACTGCCGTTTTACGGGGGTTCTATCGGATTTTCATAAAAAAAGGGCGACACGACGTAATGTTATGTCACCCTAACCACTTAAATTAACACGCAAGGAGGAGTCCGAAAGCTGCCGGTGCGAGCCACCGATCCGGACTATTCTTGTGACCCCTCGATGCCTACCGGAGTTCCCGCCATGACTGTCGCGCTTTACCAGCTGGTTCTGACGACCATGCCCGACGGGCAATCCGCGCGACAGCTGGGTGAAGTGCTGGTGCGCGAAGGGCTCGCAACCTGCGTCAACATTCTGCCGCCGATGCAATCGATATATACTTGGCGGGGCAAAGTCGAGACTGCCACCGAACACCTTGTTCTCGTCAAATCTCTAGTTTCGCGCTACGCGGCCATCGAGGAGCGGATTCAGACTTTGCATCCTTACGAACTTCCCGAGATTATCGCGGTCCCAATCGCGAACGGCCTACCCGCCTACCTAGCATGGCTTCACAACCCGGAAATCACTCCATGAGACACCTGTTTTACGCCATGCTGGCCATGGGATCGGCCGCCTTGGCCACCATCGCGCCTAGTCATGCCGATTCGCTACCCGACGGACTTCTAAAGCCTGACAAGGCGTTCGTGCTCAGCACTCAGGTGCGTAATGCCGACACTATTGTAGCCCACTGGCGCATCGCGAACGGTTACCATCTTTACCGCGACAAATTCAAATTCGCAGTACGGAACAGCGGCGTTTCTCTGGGAAAACCTGTTTATCCGCCGGGAATTCGCATAAATGATGCGATTGTCGGTAACACCGTGATCTACCGCAACGGAGTGAGCGTGTTGTTGCCCTTGACACGCACTGATCCGGCGACCCGGACGGTGAACCTTCAGGTGACTGCCCAGGGCTGCGCCGATATCGGCATATGCTTTCCACCCATGGTAAAGACGGTAGCGCTCACGTTACCGCCCCTCCGTGTGCCGACAGCCGTGCATGCACTGCCACCGGCTCAGGCCGTAGAAACATCAGGGATGACTGGCGGTTACCAATTCCTGAGACCTGGCCAGGCGTTCCATCTCGAGGTCGTGCAACGCAATGCCCAATCACTCAGTGCGCGCCTCGCCATCGCGCCTGGCTACTATCTCTATCGCAACAAAGTTCATTTCAAGCTGATGCCAGGTCTCGGCATACGTCTGGCGCCCTATGTGCTGCCCCACGGCTTCGTGAAGGTCGACCCGTTCATCGGGCGCACCGAAATCTATCGGACTCCGGTCAGAGTCACATTGCCCCTCATTGGCTACAGCGGCCAGGTGTCGTCACTCCAACTTAAGGCAAGTTACCAGGGGTGTGCCGAAAAGGGGATTTGCTATCCTCCTGTCACGAAAATCATAACCGTTGCGATGACCGGTGCCGGCAATCCAAGCGCTGCCTCGTCGGCCGACATATCTTCTGCCGGCGGGCCGGTACACCACGCCAGCATCGAGACCTACCTGCTCGCGATGCTTGCGGCCTTCGGAACCGGGGTCCTCCTGACCTTCACCCCCTGCGTTTTGCCCATGATCCCGATACTGTCGAGCGTCATCGTGGGGCAGAGCCACCGCGATGCAACCAAGCTGCGCACCGGACTGTTGTCATTTTCCTACGTGTTGGGCACGGCCGTGACCTACACTGTTGCCGGTGCGCTGGCGGGAGCGACCGGGATTCAGCTGCAGGCCTATTTCCAGAATCCCTATGCGATCGGTCTGTTCAGCGCCATCTTCGTTTTCCTTGCACTTTCGATGTTCGGCTTGTATGACCTGCAGGTACCGGCTTCCATACAGTCGCTCCTGCACCACCATAGCCAGGAGCTACACAAGAAGAGCCACCGCTTCCGGGGTGGTGCATTCATCGGGACCTTTGCGCTCGGCCTGCTATCGGCGCTGATTGTCGGTGCCTGCGTTTCGCCGCTGCTTATCTCCGCACTGGGCATCGCCATCTCCACTCACGATCCGGTTCTTGGCGCAGCTGTCATGTTTTCGATCGCTATGGGAACCGGCACGATGCTCGTTGCAATCGGTGTCGGCGCCGGTGCACTGCTTCCCAAGGCCGGGTCCTGGATGGACAGAGTAAAGCACGTTTTCGGGGTACTGCTTCTCGGCATTGCGATCTACGTACTGAGCGCATTGCCTCAGGTGCCGGTGCTGCTGCTGTGGGCGGGCTTGCTGATCGTCACGGGGGTGTACCTCGGGGCAACGCAATCCCTTGCAAAGGGCGCGAGCGGCTGGAGTTACCTGTGGAAGGGAATCGGTACAGTAATGCTCATCTGGGGCATCGTCGCGCTGCTCGGCGGCCTGAGCGGCAGGCGGGACATACTCAATCCGCTTCCTCCCGAGGGCATTGCAGGCATCGCCGCCCGGGTCACGGCCGGCAAGCAGCCGGAATCGGCGGCGCCGGCGCTTCTGTTCCGGCGCTATTCCCGGCCGAAGGAAATTCTGGCTGCCATGGCTCAGGCGCGTGCCCAGGGCAAGCCGGTACTCCTCGATTTTTACGCGTCCTGGTGCCTTGATTGCGTGCAGCTGGAACGCAGTACTTTCTCAGATCCGCGCGTACGTGCTGCGTTGCAAGGTTTCGTCACTCTCCAAGCCGACGTTACCGACAATGATGCGGCAACGCGGTCGCTCAAGCAGAAATTTGGCGTTCTCGGCCCGCCGGCTGTGCTGTGGTTTTCTCCCGACGGCAGAGAGATGAAACGGCTGCGCTTCTACGGATACCGCTCGCCGGATCGGTTCCTCGCCACGGTAAGGCAGGCCGAAGCCGAATTTTCCGGGAAAAATCGGATTTCATCACAATCTGGGGCAACTTCATGAAAAAGTTTCTTTTGCTGGCAGCAGCCGCCTTGCTTGCCGGAGTGGCCGGGATGTGGCTCGGCCGGCATTTTCACCATTCATCGTTAGCAATGCCCACCATTGCGAGCGGACAGGCTGTCACATTTTCGCTGCCAGATATCAACGGGCATGAACGCAGCGTCCAGGACTGGACCGGCAAGGTCCGCATAGTCAATTTTTGGGCAACCTGGTGCCCACCCTGTCGCGAGGAGATTCCCGAGTTCATCAAGGCCCAGAGGCGCCTTGGCCCCAAGGGCCTCCAGATCATCGGCATCGCCGTGGATAGGCCTTCGCGCGTGGTCCAGTTTTACAAGGCAAAGAAGATGAACTATCCGGTGTTGCTCGGCGAACAGCAAGGAATGCAATTGATGACCCGTTATGGGGATGTGGAGGGTGGTCTGCCGTACAGCATCATTCTCGACCGGCAGGGTCGGATCGTGGCCAGCAAGCTCGGAGCATTCACAGGGGCCAGCCTGAAAAAAGCCCTGAGCCCCTATCTCCAGTCCCCATAGTGACTGACGGGAACCGATTGGCCTGCAAGGCCATGTCCTGCGATTCTTGGGCCCGAACTCCGGCGAATTTACTGGAATTTGTCTTGAACTGGACAAACCCTGCTTGACTGCGTACTATCCTCGTCCCATTCGGTACTGATGCTTTCTGTGCGCCGGTCAGTCTGGATCTGCACGGGGTCTGCCAATCAAACAGGGATCTATGGCCGAGATATTGGTACTTAACGGACCAAACCTCAACTTGCTGGGAACGCGCGAGCCCCGGTATTACGGTTCTACCGGTCTTGAAGCGATCAACGCCGAACTTGCCATGATTGTGGCCAAAACTGGCCATCATTTGAGCTTTTTTCAGAGCAACGCTGAGCACGAACTCGTACAGCGCGTGCACCAAGCCATGGAGCAGAAGACGGGGTTCATCCTGCTAAATCCCGCCGCCTTCACGCATACCAGCATCGCGCTACGCGATGCGCTCGCGGCTTCGGCGATTCCCTTCATCGAAGTCCACCTTTCCAATATTCACGCGCGCGAGCCGTTCCGCCACCAGTCCTTTTTCTCCGACCTCGCCAACGGAGTCATCAGCGGGCTTGGTGCCCAAGGTTATGAATTGGCACTCGCGGCAGCAATCCGGTACTTAGAAAATCAGGACAAAAACCGTGGACATACGCAAGATCAAGAAACTCATTGAGATGCTTGAAGAATCCAACCTTTCGGAAATCGAAATCCGGGAGGGAGAGGAAACCATCCGGCTAAGCCGCATATTGACGGCCGCCCCGGTACCCCCAACGATCGTTCATGCACCGCTCCCGGCAGCACCGGCGCCTGCTCCGGTTGCTGAAAGGCCTGCGGAGGCTTCCCCCGTCCCATCTGGTCATATCGTCACTTCCCCAATGGTCGGCAGCTTTTATCGCTCGCCGTCGCCCAGTGCCGCACCGTTCGTGGAAGTCGGCAACCAAGTGAAGGTCGGCGATACGCTGTGCATTATCGAAGCAATGAAGATGCTCAACCCAATCGAGGCTGACAAGGCGGGAACAATCAAGGCGATCCTTAAAGAGAATGGCCAGCCGGTAGAATACGGCGAACCGCTGTTTGTCATCGAATAATCACCCCCTCCCCGGCAATTCCATGATCGAGAAAGTAGTTATAGCCAATCGTGGTGAGATCGCATTGCGCATCCAGCGGGCGTGCCGCACTTTGGGCATCCGGACCGTCGCGCTGCACTCCGAGGCTGATCGGGACGCGAAGTACGTCAAGCTTGCGGACGAATCCGTGTGCATCGGTCCACCGCCAGCCAGGGACAGCTACCTGAACATCCCGGCGGTCATCAGTGCTGCCGAAGTCACCGATGCGGTCGCCATTCATCCGGGCTATGGCTTTCTTTCGGAGAATGCGGATTTCGCCGAACGCGTCGAACAGAGCGGGTTCATCTTCATCGGTCCGCGGGCCGAAACCATTCGACTGATGGGCGACAAAATCTCCGCCATCCGGGCCATGAAGAAAGCCGGAGTACCGTGCGTGCCCGGATCCGACGGACCGCTCGCGGAAGACGACGACGAAAACCTCAGACTCGCTGCGGACATCGGTTACCCGGTGCTCATCAAGGCAACCGGTGGCGGGGGCGGAAAGGGGATGCGCGTGGTACACAGCGAAGCCGCTCTGCGCAACGCCATATCGCTTACCCGTGCCGAAGCGAAGGCGGCTTTTAATAACGACATCGTGTACATGGAGAAATACCTGGAGAATCCACGTCACGTGGAGTTCCAAGTTCTGGCCGACGAGCACGGCAACGCCATACACTTGGGCGAACGCGACTGCTCTATGCAACGGCGTCATCAGAAAGTGGTCGAGGAAAGCCCCGCGCCGGGTATTTCGGAACGAATACGCCAGCGCATGGGCGAACGCTGCGCGGAGGCCTGTCGCAAAATCGGATACCGCGGAGCCGGGACCTTTGAATTCCTGTATGAGAACGGCGAATTCTATTTCATTGAAATGAATACACGTGTGCAGGTGGAACATCCGGTGACAGAGATGGTTACCGGTGTGGATATCGTCCGCGAACAGTTGCTGATCGCCTCCGGCGAGCGCCTGTCATATCGCCAGAAGGATATTACGTGGCAAGGTCATGCGATCGAGTGTCGTATCAACGCTGAAGACTCTCGAACCTTCATGCCTTCGCCGGGGCGCATTACGCAGTTCCATCAGCCGGGCGGACCGGGCATCCGCGTCGATTCGCATGTGTACAATAACTATGTGGTCCCACCCTTTTACGACTCGATGATCGGCAAGCTCATTGCATACGGAACGACTCGCGAGATCGCCATGGCCCGCATGCGTATTGCCCTGAGCGAGATGGTGATCGACGGGATTCGAACGAATATTGCCCTGCACCAGGACATCATGAATGACGCCGCATTTGCCTCTGGCGGTGTAAACATTCACTACCTGGAAAAGAAGCTAGGGCTTTGACGGACAAGCGGTCGCCGACCGGCTACGGCCGTCCGGCACCGCGAGGTGAACCCAAGCGATGCATCCCGCATGTCGAAACCGATGGCAGCTGTCGTGCAGACTCTTTACGTGAATCGCCATGCCTTGGCTCCGCGTCCACTTGAGGGTTGACCGCGAGCAGGCGGACAGCGTCGCGGATGCCCTGGAGCGCTGCGGCGCGCTTGCGGTCATGCTGGAAGACGCCGGCAACGAAGCGCTTTTTGGCAGCACCGGCAACGACGAGCCGCGCCTTTGGGCGCATACCAACCTGAGCGCCTTGCTGTCCGACGGCACCGAGCCATCGCGGTTTGTCGGCGATGTGATGGCCCTGCTGGGCATGGATACGCCCCCCACCTGGGCAGCCGACCCTTTACCGGACCAGGACTGGGAGCGGGCTTGGATGGACCGCTTCACGCCACTGCACGTCGGCGGGAATCTATGGATCTGTCCCAGCTGGCATGCTCCGCCACCGCCGCCGGCCGTGGCTGTCATTCTCGATCCAGGCCTCGCGTTCGGTACTGGAACACACGCCACGACTGCATTATGTCTGGATTGGCTCGCGACCCACATGCTGTCAGGGAGGGAAATCATCGATTTCGGCTGCGGTTCCGGCATCCTCGCCATCGCTGCACTGAAGCTGGGCGCACGCAGCGCCTGGGCAGTCGATATCGACGCTGGCGCGCTGGCAGTGACCTGCGAGAACGCACAGCGCAACGAGGTGGGCAACCGGTTGTCCACCGCCATGCCACAGTCCTTGCCGGCGTGCGTGGACGCCGATATCGTCGTCGCCAACATTTTGGCCGATCCCCTGATCCAGCTCGCTCCGCGCCTTAGCGGGCTCACACGCGCTGGCGGTGTGCTACTGCTATCGGGGATGCTGGAACAACAGGCTGCCGAGGTCGAGCGCCACTATGCGGCGGCATTTTCCATCGAAACCCGCATCCGGGACGGGTGGGCGTTGCTGGCTTGTCGCAGATCCGCGCTGAGCGGTTGAATTCCTTACGGTCATCGAATCATGTACACCCGCTGCCCGCGCTGCCACACCGTTTTCAGTCTTACCGAGGCGCAGCGTGCAGCCCGCAGCGGCCTGGTCCGATGCGGGCGGTGCTCCGCGGTATTCCAGAGCAACGACGTACTGCTGCATGGACTGCCCCGGGAAGATGAGGCGCTGAGCAGCACTGCCGCCGCCGCGACGCCAGACCGGAAAGTGGCTACTGCAGGCATCGCTGACCGTGTTGTCGCTGCCACGTCGACCGATGGCTCATTGCCTGAAGTACCGTCCGAAGCCGGAACGCCGGAGTTCCCCCTGTTGCGCCGTGCACGCCGAGCGCGCACGCGCACGCCGTTCTGGGTCTTGGGTAATCTGCTTCTCGTGCTCCTTCTTGGTGCACAGGTACTGTACTTCTATGGCCCGACACTCTCGCTGTGGTATCCGCCGATCAGCCGGGTCGTGGCGGATGCCAGGCGCTGGCTCGGGCTCAGGACCGCTGCGCGAACGGACGTCGCCTTGATCGACCTGGAACGGGCACAGATCTCCCTGCATCCAAAAGTCGCCAACGCCCTGCGCATTACCGCAACCTTGGTCAATCGCGCTTCCAGTACACAACCTTATCCGCTGCTCGAAATCACCTTTAACGGCAGCGGCGGCGATGTGATCGCCCGGCGTGTATTTCGTCCCCGCGATTATCTTGGCAGGGCGCCCGCCTACGCCGGCATGCCGCCGAACGTTGCGATTCCGGTCTCCTTCGACGTGCTCAACCCCGGTGCGCGCGCGGTCGGTTACGAGATCCAGCTGTTCGCCGCCCGGTAGCGGTGGCCACGCCACAATCCGAGGCTCTGGTCACCGTGCCCGATGCACCGGATGCGGCGCAACGCCACCCGGCTGGGCGCGGGCAGCACACATCGAGCCACCTCTTCCCTGCACCCGCAATTTATGAGTATTATGCCGCCCTTTCCCTCTGCAATACGAACAAGACCTTGATGCGACTGGGCCCCTATTCTCTGAAGAACAACCTGATCGTCGCGCCCATGGCCGGGGTCACGGACCGCCCGTTCCGCCAGCTGTGTCGCAGGCTCGGTGCCGGCATGGCAGTGTCCGAGATGGTTTCTTCCAACTCGCTTTTGTGGGGAAGCGAGAAAACGCTGCGGCGCGCAAATCATGATGGCGAGCCGGAACCGAAGTCGGTGCAGCTCGCCGGAGCTGATCCGGCGATGATGGCCGAAGCGGCGCGCCACAACGTGGATCGCGGAGCGCAGATCATCGATATCAACATGGGTTGTCCGGCCAAAAAGGTGTGCAATGTGCTCGCCGGTTCAGCATTGTTGCGCGATGAGCCGCTCGTCACGCGTATCGTCGAGGCCGTGGTACGGAGCGTCGATGTTCCGGTCACCCTCAAGATCCGTACCGGCTGGGACCGGGACCATCGCAACGGTGTGAGGATCGCACGTATCGCCGAGGAGGCCGGAGTCCAGGCGCTGGCTGTACACGGTCGCACCCGCGCGGACGCCTACCAGGGTGATGCGGAATACGAGACCATTGCTGCGATCAAGGATGCGGTCCGGATCCCGGTCATCGCCAATGGCGACATCGACTCCCCGGAAAAAGCCAGGTACGTGCTCGAAAAAACCGGTGCCGACGGTATCATGATCGGTCGCGCCGCCCAGGGCAGACCATGGATTTTCCGGGAAATCGGGCATTTTCTTCGCACCGGAACCCTTCTCCCGGTACCGAGTCCGCGCGAGATCCGTGACATTCTGCTCGGTCATCTCGGGGATCTGTACGGGTTTTATGGCGAGCACCTGGGCGTGCGCATCGCACGCAAGCACATATCCTGGTACAGCAAGGGCTTCGTTGGCGGCGGCACATTCCGTCATGCCATCAACCAGGCAGAGACGGCGACGGCACAGATCGACATGATCGAGGAATTTTTTGCTCGGCAGGCCGACGCGACCGCACGGGCCGCCGGAATCGCGGCATGAAAGAGCACCATCGCAAAGGGCCGCTTGCCGCCTGCGTAAGGAGCGCGCTGGAGCGCTACTTTCATGACCTCGATGGCGAGAAGCCGGGCAGCCTGTACGCCATGGTCATCGGCGAGGTCGAGCGTCCGCTGCTTGAGGCAGTCATGCAGCACGCACAGAGTAACCAGTGCAAGGCAGCTCGGATGCTTGGGATCAACCGCAATACTTTGCGCAAGAAGCTCAAATTGCACGGACTGGAGTGACGAGCTCCGGCTATTGCGGGCACAAACACGTGCGCATCTGCGTGACTTGCCTGCGCAAAAGCACAGCGGTACCCGATTTTTCGGATCTTTGTCCAGGGTCTCGCCAACAACCGGTTAAGAGGCAGCATGTCGATCATCAAACGCGCTTTGATCAGCGTCTCGGAAAAGACGGGCATTGTCGAATTTGCCAGGTTTCTTCTATCCCGCGAAGTCGAAATCATTTCAACCGGCGGAACCGCCAGGCTGCTTGCTGACAACGGCATTAAGGTCACGGAAGTGTCGGACTACACCGGCTTTCCTGAAATGCTCGATGGGCGGCTCAAGACGCTGCATCCTCGGATCCACGGCGGCGTGCTCGGGCGGCGCGACCTACAAAGCCATCTTCAGGCTATGGAACGGCACGGCATCCAGCCAATAGACCTGGTAGTCGTCAACCTCTACCCATTTGAGCAGACCGTGGCACGCAGCGACTGCACGCTCGATCTGGCGATCGAGAACATCGACATCGGCGGCCCGACGCTGCTGCGCGCCGCCGCGAAGAATCACGCAGCGGTGACCGTGGTCGTAGACAACGCCGATTTTAGGGTCGTGATCGAGGAAATGAAGGCACACAGTGGTGCGCTGACCGATGGCACGCGCTTCGCGCTGGCGGTGAAAGCCTTCGAGCATACGGCGCGCTATGATGGCGCCATCGCCAATTATCTCGGCACCCTGGAACCCGGCGGCGGACACACGCGCTTTCCGCGGACCTTTAACGCCCAGTTTGTCAAAGCCCAGGACATGCGCTACGGGGAAAACCCTCATCAGCAGGCCGCGTTCTATCGGGAGCAGGCCCCCGCGGAGGCCTGCATCGCGACCGCGACGCAGCTGCAGGGCAAGGAGCTGTCGTTTAACAACATTGCCGACACTGACGCCGCGCTGGAATGCGTTAAGTCCTTTGACGAGCCGGCATGCGTCATAGTCAAACACGCCAATCCCTGCGGCGTGGCGGTAGCCGACACGGTGCTCGACGCCTACCAAAACGCCTACATCACCGATCCGACTTCGGCATTCGGCGGCATCATCGCTTTCAACCGCGCGCTGGACGCCTCCACGGCGCGCGCCATCATCGAGCGCCAGTTCGTGGAGGTAATCGTTGCTCCATCGGTCATGCCGGATGCGCGTGCGGTTCTCGCAGCGAAGCAGAATGTGCGCGTGCTCGAGTGCGGTGAATGGCGGGGTGAACGGCCGCCCGGTCTGGATTTTAGACGCGTCACCGGCGGGCTGCTGGTTCAGGAGCGCGACAACGCCGCTCTTGGCCGGGCTGACCTCAAGGTTGTCACGCGCCGCGCACCAACCACGAACGAGATCAATGACCTTCTGTTCTCCTGGAAGGTCGTCAAGTTCGTGAAGTCCAATGCCATCGTTTACTGCAAGGCCGGGCGTACCGTGGGCGTGGGTGCGGGTCAGATGAGCCGGGTGTACAGTGCACGCATCGCTTCCATCAAGGCAGCGGACGCCGGCCTCGAGATTCGCGGTTCGGTGATGGCGTCGGATGCGTTCTTTCCGTTCCGCGACGGCCTAGATCAGGCAGCGGAAGTCGGCGTGACCGCGGTGATCCAGCCGGGCGGCTCCATGCGCGACCAGGAGGTCATCGAGGCAGCGGATCAGCACGGCATTGCCATGGTCTTTACCGGCATGCGGCACTTTCGCCACTAGCACCGTTTGCGCGACGGCCCGCTGAGTCCCTTTCATGTCGATATGACCATCGTCATTGTCACCACTGAAAGCGAATTCAGGCGCTGCTTTACCGTCATGGCGCAGCTGCGCACGCATCTGGCCGAAGACCAATTCGTCGCGCAGGTTCAGCTCCAGCAGCTTCAAGGCTACCAACTAGCCTGCCTTGGGGACAGCGACGAGGTGCTTTCGCTGGCCGGGTTCCGCATCATGGACAGGCTGTCACGTGGAAAGGTGATGTACATCGACGACCTTGTTACTGCGCAGGATCGTCGATCACGCGGCTACGGAAGCCGGCTGTTCGACTGGCTGGTGAAACACGCCGCCGCGCAAGGGTGCATCGAGATGCACCTGGATTCCGGCGTGCAGCGGTTCGCTGCACATCGCTTCTACTGCGCCCGACGCATGCACATCTCCGCCCACCATTTCTCTCTGAACCTGGACGAATACTCATGAAGGTCCTTATCGTGGGCGGCGGCGGGCGCGAGCACGCGCTGGCCTGGAAGGCAGCACAGTCTACGCGGGCCGAAAAGATCTTTGTGGCACCGGGCAACGCCGGCACCGCGCGTGAGCCCAAGTGCGAGAATGTCGCCATCGGCGCCGAGGATATCGACGGCCTGCTACACTTTGCGCTCGACTCCAGAATCGATCTGACGATTGTCGGGCCCGAAGCGCCGCTGGTGCTCGGCATCGTCGACCGCTTCAGGGAAGCCGGTCTGCGCTGCTTCGGTCCGAGCCGTGCGGCGGCACAGCTTGAGGGCTCGAAGGTCTTTGCCAAGGATTTTCTGGCACGGCACCACATTCCGACCGCCGCCTATGGCAGTTTTACCGATGCCGCTCAGGCGGAAGCCTACATACGCAGGATTGGCGCGCCCATCGTCGTCAAAGCCGACGGCCTTGCTGCCGGGAAAGGAGTAATCATCGCGCAGACGACAGAAGAGGCGGTAACGGCCGCACACGCCATGCTAGCCGGCAACGCATTCGGTGAAGCCGGGCAACGCGTGGTCGTGGAGGAATTTCTGGCGGGGGAAGAGGCGAGTTTCATCGTGATGGTTGACGGCAAGCACGTGCTAACGCTTGCGACCTCACAGGACCACAAGCGCCTGCGTGACCAGGACCAAGGACCGAACACCGGCGGCATGGGCGCGTACTCACCGGCACCCGTTGTCACGCCGCAGATCCATGACCGTGTTCTGCGTGAGGTTATCGAACCCACGGTGCGCGGCATGGCGGCCGAAGGTCACCCCTATACAGGCTTTCTCTACGTCGGCCTCATGATCTCCGCCGACGGCACACCTAGAGTACTCGAGTACAACTGTCGCTTCGGCGACCCGGAGACCCAGCCGGTCATGATGCGCCTGCGCTCGGATCTTCTGGTCCTGCTGGAAGCTGCGGTCGAGGGTCGACTCGACGGCGCCCAGGCGCAGTGGGATCCGCGCGTCGCACTCGGTGTAGTCATGGCGGCGGCGGGTTATCCCGGTCCCTACCGCAAAGGCGATGTGATCCGCGGCCTGGATGTGAAAACTGGGCCAGAACAGAAGGTATTCCATGCCGGAACGGTCGTGTCGGACGGAGAGGTGCTGACCGCCGGCGGACGCGTTCTGTGTGCGACCGCGCTCGGCGACAGCGTCGCCGAAGCGCAGCGGCTCGCCTATGCACTCGCTCGCAGCATCAGCTGGAATGGCGTGCAGTACCGCACCGACATAGGCCATCGCGCAATCGCCCGCGGCCTGTAGCAGGCTGCCGCCGGACCCGCCCGCTTCTCGGCTACCTGAGCCGCTGCCTTGCGGTTTTTCTGTATAATCCGGCGTAGTCAACGTAAAATAAATCCAGCACCGGGAGACAATGCAGATGGTCATGCCTTTCGTAGCGGTTTTGATGGGCTCCGATTCGGACCTGCCAACAATGGAGACGACTGCCGCCGTGCTGAAGAAGCTCGGGGTGCCGTTCGAAATGAAAATCACCTCCGCGCACCGCACACCGGATGCTACACATGCCTATGTCAAGGATGCCGATGCACGCGGCTGCGCCGTGTTCATCGCTGCTGCCGGGCTGGCCGCACACCTCGCAGGGACGGTCGCCGCGCTCACCGTCAGACCGGTCATCGGAGTACCCATGGAGGGCGGTCCCCTGAACGGAGAGGATGCCCTGCTTTCCACCGTGCAGATGCCCGGCGGGATCCCGGTGGCGTGTGTAGCGATCGGCAAACATGGCGCAAAGAACGCCGCCTACCTGGCCGCACAGATCCTGGCCCTTGGTCAACCAGCCCTAGCAGGCCGGCTGGCGGATGAACGCGCCGCCAACTCGGCCGAGATTATCGCGAAAGACCAGGCGCTACAGCTGAAGTACGGAAAATAGCCGTGTCGACCGCCGGCAGTCTGCGGCACGCTGCTGCGGTGATTCGCGCTGGAGGGATCGTGGGCTATGCTACCGAGGCAGTGTTCGGTCTGGGTTGTGATCCACGCAACCGCCGCGCGGTCGATCGGCTGCGCCGCATCAAGCAGCGCAGCGCTCGCAAGGGATTCATCCTGATCGCCGCAAGGCCGGCGCAGCTGGCTGCCTACGTCACCTCCTTCCCGCCGCGCGCGCTCGCGAGCTGGCCGGGCCCTCATACCTGGTTGCTTCCGGCACGCCCTGGAATCGCATCCCGGCTAATCGGCCGGTCCGCCGCCATTGCAGTACGAGTCACCGCACATCCTCAGGCAGCGGCGCTGTGCCGCGCCTGCGGCACAGCAATTGTTTCCACCAGCGCCAACCGCGCTGGTCAACGTCCTGCGCGCAGCCACCGTGAGGTCCTGCGCCGGTTCGGCCGGCTCGTCGACTATGTCCTGCCCGGCCACGTTGGCGGCCTACGCCGACCGACCCCCATTACCGACGCCGTCTCCGGCCGTCTGGTACGCCCGGCCTAGCAGGGAGGGGCAAATGGACAGTGACCACACCGGCAGCGTCAGAACCTACCTGCTCGACCTGCAAGACAAGGTCTGCGCGGAGCTGGCGGGCGTCGATGGGGGACCACAGTTCCGGGAGGATGCCTGGCAGCGACCGCAGGGCGGCGGTGGCCGCACGCGTATCCTCACTGAAGGTGCGGTCTTTGAACAGGCGGGCGTCGGATTTTCGCATGTGTACGGCGAACGGCTTCCACCCTCGGCAAGCGCACGTCGCCCGGAGCTGGCGGGGCGTTCGTTCGAGGTCATGGGCGTGTCGCTCGTGATCCATCCGCGCAATCCGTATGTACCGACCAGCCATTGCAACGTACGCTTTTTCGTGGCCGATAGTCCCGGCCAGGAACCGCTCTGGTGGTTCGGCGGCGGTTTGGATCTGACGCCGTACTACGGCTTCGAGGAAGATGCCGTGCACTGGCATAGCACGGCATCCCGGGCCTGTGCGCCGTTCGGAGTGGACTGGTACCCACGTTTCAAGCACTGGTGTGACGAGTACTTCTTCATAAGACACCGCGGCGAGGCGCGCGGCATCGGTGGGATCTTCTTCGACGACCTCAGTGAACCGGGGTTCGATCAAAGTTTCGCCTTTCTGCGTGCGGTAGGCGACTGCTTTCTTGATGCATACCTGCCGATCGTCGAGCGGCGCAAAACTATGCCCTATGGCGAACGCGAACGGGATTTCCAACTTTACCGTCGTGGGCGCTACGTGGAATTCAATCTCGTGTACGACAGGGGCACGCTGTTCGGTCTGCAATCAGGCGGCCGGACCGAATCGATATTGATGTCGCTACCGCCGCTGGTCCGCTGGCGCTATGACTGGCAACCGCAGCCCGGCAGCGCAGAAGCACGCCTGCACGAAGAATTCCTCAAGCCGCGTGATTGGATCAAGTGAGGTTCGGCCGCCCGGCGACGCACTGTCCGGCTGCGGGAAGGCTGTGAAGGAGACCACATCCGGCTATGTCTTCGCCTTTTGCAGACTGTCGCGAAAGGTGGTGAGGATATCCACGGGCAGCGGGAAGACGATGGTCGAACTCCTTTCGCCGGCAATGGTCACCAGGGTCTGCAGGTAGCGTAGCTGCAGGGCCTGCGGGCTCTGGCTGATGAGTTGCGCCGCCTGCACGAGTTTTTCCGCCGCCTGGAATTCGCCTTCGGCGTTGATTATCTTGGCGCGCCTCTGGCGCTCGGCCTCAGCCTGTTGGGAAATGGCACGCACCAGAACGGCGTCGATATCCACGTGCTTGATCTCGACGTTCGCCACTTTGATGCCCCAGGCGTCGGTCGCAGAGTCCAGGATCTTCTGAATGTCGACGTTCAGCTTGTCACGCTCCGCCAGCATCTCGTCAAGCTCGTGCTTTCCGAGAACACTGCGCAAGGTCGTCTGCGCGAGCTGGCTGGTTGCTGCATAGTAGTCCTCTACCTGGATGATTGCCCGCTGCGGCTCGATCACCCGGAAGTAGACAACCGCACTGACCTTTACCGATACGTTGTCGCGGGAAATCACGTCCTGCGGCGGCACCTCGAACACAATGGTGCGCAAATCCACCTTAACCATCTGCTGAATGACGGGGATGATGAGGACCATTCCCGGTCCCTTGACCTTCCAGAACCGCCCGAGAAGAAACACCACGCCGCGCTCGTATTCACGCAAGATGCGCACTGCAGAAATTAGCAACACCAGCACGACCAGACCGATGACGGCCAATGACAGGAATTCCATGCTAGTCGACCTCCTCGCCGAATGGTTCTACCAACAGCACCAGACCCTCCATGCCCACCACTTTGACTTTCTGGCCCCGGACCAGCGGCAGGCGTGTGCGTGCTTGCCACTCCTCGCTATGCACCCTCACCCGCCCGTCGGTCTTGAAAGTGGAAAGCGCCTCGCCGACGGCGCCGATCATCTGCTCGCGTCCGCTCACGACCGGCCGCCGACGTGCCCTCAGCGCCAGACTGACCACCGTCATGAAAAACGCCGCGCTCATCAGCGCCACACCGCCAACCAGCCACCATGACGGTCCGAACCCCGGCGAAGCCGCATCCAGCAGCATTACCGAACCTACGACGAATGCGGCGACCCCTCCCAGACCGAGCGCCCCGAAGCTCGGCACAAATACCTCGGCCACCATCATCCCAATGCCAAGCAGTATCAGGCCAATACCGGCGAAGCTCACTGGCAGGACCTGAAAAGCGAACAGGGCCAGCAACAGTGATATGGCGCCAAGGACGCCGGGGAAAACGAGCCCCGGATGCCACATCTCGAAGAACAGCCCGTAGATCCCAAGAAGCATCAGAATGTATGCCATGCTCGGATTAGTGATCACCGAAAGCAGGCGATTGCGCCAGCCGGGATTTATGCGAATTACGGACGCGCCGGCGGTTTCCAGGGTAATCGAACCACCAAGGACGCCGACCGTGCGCCCATTGACCTTGGCCAGCAGGTCGGGAACATTCCGGGCGATGAGATCGATGACTCGCAGCTTGAGTGCTTCCTCGGCAGGCAGGCTTACTGCATGGCGTACCGCCTTTACCGCCCAGGCAGCATTACGCCGGCGCAGCTGGGCGAGGCCGCGTATGTAGGCGGCAGCATCGTTGACGATCTTCCGCGTTTCGGTGCCCGTCCCGCGCTCTGCGCCCGATTTTCCGCTGCTGCCGGCCTTTGGGGGCGACTGCCCTTTGCCGGAGCCCGGCAGAGTGCCGATCTCTATGGGAGTAGCCGCTCCCAGGTTGGTGGCAGGTGCCATGGCGGCGATGTTACAGGCATACAGAATGTAGGTGCCGGCGCTCGCCGCACGCGCTCCGCTTGGCGCGACGAACCCCGCCACTGGTACGGGCGAAGCAAGAATGTCACGTATGATCCGGCGCATGGCCAGGTCCAAGCCGCCCGGCGTATCCATGCGCAGCACCACGAGTACGGCATTAAGCGATTTGGCACGCGCCAGCCCGCGGTGCACATAGTCGCTCGTAGCCGGACCGATGGGCCCATTGATATCGAGTTGCACAACAACCCGGTCCGATGCCAAGGCGGCCACAGGGGAGAGTACCGAAATGGCAACGAGCACACACAAGACGAGCAGGCGTGGGCGCGACATGGCACTACATTACCAGCATTGCCCAGCGATGAGTAGGAATAGATCCAGACATTCCGCCAGCAGCGCTTCGGCAACTGCGCATGCAGGATCGGATCAGCTTTGTCTTGCAGTCGAGACGCTTTAAGTACGTGAAAACCGGATCCGAAACCGGACGTTCCTTCCGGTCTGACGCTGCTCTGGCTATGCAGCCTCCCAGCCGGGCAACTGGACGCGGATCATGTCGGTCTGGCCGGGTTGTGCCAGTGCCAACCCCGATTCGCGACACTGAGAGACTGAGTGAGGGGAGGGCATGCCGCCCACGCGTGAGTCCGTAACAGGTCGCGCGGCCTGAATACCCCGCGAGCGGGGACATGCGGGCCCGGTTCGGCAATTCTTGAGATAGGGTGCAGATACCGTCCCCGGCGTGTCCGTGGAGCCAGGTTAGGGTTACACAGCTGGACTTGTCCTGCGCTGTCGAAATGCGGGTTTGCCGACATTCAATACGTGGCGCAGCCGCGCCACGCCGGACTTCATCCGATGACCGGCTTCTCTTTCTGCTTGTAGCGGTGCAACGGACTGTGCTTCGGCTGCGGCGTTTCGGCTTTGGAAACCGTCGCCTTCGGAACCTCGGGTGCCGCGGATAGTGGTGGTTGTTCGCGGACCCTGCCATCCGGCTTCGCGACGGAATGCCGCCGTGAACGATCCGCCCCGCGTCCACGCGGCCGTGCGTCATGATGGCCCGGAGGGCGCCCATGTGCGCGCGCAGCCCAGCCGGGAGGCTGCTCGAGCACGGGCAGCAGGTCGTCGCTCAAGCGCTCGACCGGGATCTTGTGCCCGATGTACTGCTCGATGTCCATCAATGAAAATGCGTATTCCTCGCAGGCAAAGCTGATGGCGTCGCCGGTCGCGCCGGCGCGCGCGGTACGCCCGATGCGATGCACATAGTCCTCGGGATCCTGCGGCAGATCGAAGTTGAATACGTGGCTCACGTCAAGAATGTGCAGCCCGCGGGCCGCAACATCGGTTGCTACCAGTATCGGAAGCTTTCCATCCTGGAATTCGCGCAACAGATGCTGGCGCTTGGTCTGCGGCACATCCCCCGAAAGCACCTCAGCATTGAAACCATTTGCCGACAGCCATGCACGCAGCCGCTCCGCGGCGCCTTTGGTGTTGGTGAAAACCAGGCTGCGCCTCGGATCCGTTCGCCGCAGCAGGCCTACAAGCAACGGGATCTTTTCCTCGTTGGCGGTGTGGTAGATCGTTTCAGTGACGTTGTCGGCAGTGATCTTGTCCGGCTCAATCTTGATGAGCTGCGGGTTGTTCATATGTTCGTAGGCGAGCTCGATAACGCGATAGGACAGCGTCGCGGAGAACAGCATACCCAAGCGCTGGTCAGGCGGAGGCATCCGCCGCAGCAGATAGCGGATGTCCTTGATGAAGCCGAGGTCAAACATGCGGTCGGCTTCATCCAGCACCATGACCTGGACCGCATCGAGTCCAAAAACATGCTGCTTGAAATAATCGATCATGCGCCCCGGAGTCCCAACCAGTACATCCACCCCCTGTTCCAGGGCACGTCGCTGGGATTCATATCCGGTACCGCCGTAGACCAGGACCAGCCGCAGACCGGTATGCGCGCCCAGCATTTCGGCATCCTTGTGGATCTGTATGGCCAGCTCGCGAGTGGGCGCAAGAATCACGACCCGCGGCTGGTCGGCGCGGCGGGTCGTGGCCGCCGGATGTGTCAAGAGATGATTGAACGCCGCCAGCAGGAATGCCGCGGTCTTACCGGTGCCTGTCTGTGCCTGACCAGCAACATCATGCCCCGCCAGCGCCAGCGGCAGGGCTGCTGCCTGGATAGGGGTGCAGTATTCGAATCCGAGGTCGCGTACACCTCGCAGCAGAGGTTCCGCCAGGCTCAGGTCGGCAAATCGCCGGTCAGTAGGGTGTTGTGTGCTCATTGATTGTGTGCCAAGAATAACAGGAAATGCCCACCTTTGGGACAGGAATTACACAAATCTGGCCTGAAACCACCGATTTGCGGTGGCATCCTTGCAATGACAGGGCGAATCCGCTCAAAATATGAGGGCTCGGCATACGGCAATGGAGCGCCAGAATGCCTTTTGGCAAATCACCCCACAGTCACGTCGGAGACAATCGACCATGAGTCAAGACATCAGTCATGTTACGGACAGCTCGTTCGAGCAGGAGGTACTCAAGGCGCCGGGACCGGTGTTGGTCGACTTCTGGGCGGAGTGGTGCGGACCCTGCAAGATGATTGCTCCAGTCCTTGAAGAGATCTCGGGAGAGTACGCAGGCAAGCTCAAGATCATCAAGCTCAACATCGATGAAAATCCGGCAACACCACCGAAATACGGCATTCGCGGTATTCCGACGCTGATGCTTTTCAAAAATGGCAACGTGGAGGCAACCAAAGTCGGCGCAGTCTCCAAATCGCAGCTGTCGGCGTTCATCGACGGCAATCTGTGATGGCGTCACAGGACGCATACTGGACGACAGCCAAAACAGGTGCTATGGTTGCTCATCAAGAATCGAATAATTCCTTTTTGAATTTCCAACTCCAATTAGTCAGGTTTAAGCTCTTTTCTTTCAACCCATAGGGCCGCCCCGTTGGGCAGGCCCGCCCTGTTCCCTCCCTATGTACCCAGCCGCCACCGATCCGACCCAAAGACTTATGAACCTTTCAGAACTGAAGAAAAAACCCGCCACCGAACTGGTCGACATGGCCACGGCCATGGACCTGGAGGGCGGCAGCCGGCTGCGCAAGCAGGACCTGATATTCGCATTACTCAAGGCCCAGGCAAAAAAGGGAGAGGACATCACCGGCGAAGGCGTGGTGGAAATCCTTCAGGACGGATTCGGATTCCTGCGGTCGGCCGACAGTTCCTACCTGGCCGGACCGGATGACATCTACGTTTCGCCGTCCCAGATCAGGCGCTTCAACCTGCGCACTGGCGACACAGTGAGCGGCACCATCCGTCCGCCCAAAGAATCGGAACGTTACTTCGCGCTGCTCAAGGTGGACCAGGTCAACTACCAGTCCCCCGAGGAAGCCAAGAACAAGGTACTGTTCGAGAACCTGACGCCGCTGCATCCAAATCGGCGACTCAAGCTCGAGCGGGACAATGCGTCGAGCGAAAACCTCACCGGCCGGGTAATCGACCTGATCGCCCCCATAGGCATGGGGCAACGCGGTCTGATCGTTTCGTCACCGAAGAGCGGGAAAACGGTGATGTTGCAAAACATCGCCCATTCGATCACTGCCAATCATCCGGAGTGCCTGCTGATCGTGCTGCTGATCGATGAGCGCCCGGAGGAAGTGACGGAAATGCAGCGCTCGGTCCGCGGCGAAGTGATTTCTTCGACGTTCGACGAACCCGCAACCCGTCACGTGCAGGTCGCGGAGATGGTGATTGAGAAGGCCAAGCGGCTGGTCGAGCACAAACGCGATGTGATCATCCTGCTTGATTCGATCACGCGTCTGGCACGCGCCTACAACACGGTTGTTCCGGCTTCAGGCAAGGTGCTTACCGGTGGCGTCGACGCAAACGCGCTGCAACGTCCAAAGCGGTTCTTCGGCGCAGCGCGCAACATCGAAGAGGGCGGCAGCCTCACCATTCTGGCAACGGCGCTGATCGAGACCGGCTCCAAGATGGACGACGTCATCTACGAGGAGTTCAAGGGCACGGGCAACATGGAGATCCATCTTGACCGCAGGCTCTCGGAAAAGCGCGTCTACCCGGCCATCAACATCAACCGTTCCGGCACGCGCCGCGAAGAACTCTTGATAGAGCCGACGGAACTGCAGAAAATGTGGATATTGCGCAAGCTGCTGCATCCGATGGATGACATGGAGGCCTCCGAATTCCTGCTCGACAGGATGCGGTCGACCAAGAACAACGCCGAATTTTTCGATTCCATGAAACGCTGAGCCGGGCTTGCGTCGCACCCGAGTTTTGCTTAAGATGCACGGCCCTTGGGGTCTTCCGATCCCGCCCAGAGCAGAGGTAACCCATGAAAACCGGCATACATCCCGAATACACGGAAATCCAGGTAACCTGCGCCTGCGGCAATGGATTTACGACCCGCTCCACCCTCGGCCATGACCTGCAGGTCGAAGTCTGTGCTAGCTGCCACCCCTTTTATACGGGCAAACAGAAGATCGTGGATAGCGCCGGACGGGTAGAGAAATTCCGCCAGAAATACGGGATGAGCGCCAAGCGCTAGCAGCCAGGATGCTTCTTGATGAAAAACAAGAAGGCGCCGGATGGCGCCTTCTTGTTTTGGGCCGAAGAGACGCTCAGGCTAATCAGGCCTTCAGCGGAGAAAGGGGCCCGTCGCACAAGCCGGTGGCCGGCGTCCGCGATGGCGGCCACCGGCATATCGATACTTACCCAATCGTTTGGCTCGCAATCGAATGAATGACGATTTCAGACAAGCCGCTCTCGACTATCACGCACTGCCGGTACCGGGCAAACTGAGCGTTACGCCGAGCAAACCCTGTGTTTCACAGTACGATCTGTCCCTGGCCTACACCCCGGGTGTGGCGGAACCGGTGCGTGAGATAGCCCGCAACCCGGAGACGGCCTACCGTTACACCAACCGCGGCAATTTGGTTGCAGTCATTACTGACGGCACTGCAGTACTTGGCCTGGGAAACGTCGGTCCGATAGCGGCGAAACCGGTACTCGAGGGCAAGGCGGTGCTCTTCAAATATTTTGCCGGCATCGACGTATTCGACATCGAGGTCGCGGCGCGCACCACTGAAGAATTCATCAGCACCGTGGCGGCGATCGCGCCGACATTCGGAGGAATTAACCTCGAAGATATCGCCGCACCAGAATGCTTCGTGATCGAGGAAGCCCTCATGAAGCTTTTGGATATCCCGGTATTTCACGACGACCAGCACGGCACAGCAGTGATCATTGCCGCCGGCCTGCTCAATGCTATCGAGCTTCAGGGGAAAAAACTTGCGGAGGCTCGCATCGTCTGTCTAGGGGCGGGTGCAGCCGGCCTGACGTCCATGGGTCTGCTGGAGACCCTCGGTGCCGATATCGGGAACATCCTTATGGTCGACAGCAAGGGTGTAATCCATAGCGGTCGCGGTGACCTGAACGTGTACAAGCAGCGCTTTGCCCACGTCACCGGGGCGCGCAGCCTCGCTGATGCGATGAGCGGCGCCGACGTCTTCGTGGGCGTATCGGCCGCCAATCTGGTCACGCCGGATATGCTCGCGTCGATGGCTCCAAGGCCCATTGTTTTTGCGCTTTCCAACCCCGACCCAGAGATTCGCCCCGAAGTTGCGCACCGTGTGCGCAGCGACCTGATCATGGCTACCGGCAGATCAGATTTTCCGAATCAGATCAATAATGTGCTGGGATTTCCGTTTATCTTCCGGGGGGCCTTGGACGTGCGTGCGCGCAGCATCAACCGGGAGATGATGATCGCGGCCGTCAAGACACTCTGTTCCCTGACACACGAACCCGTACCCGCCCAGGTACTCGAAGCCTATAAACTGGCCAGCCTGAGCTACGGACCCGACTACATCATTCCCAAACCTCTGGACCCAAGACTGATCGAGGTCGTGCCGCCGGCTGTGGCTCAGGCGGCCATCGACTCGGGTGTGGCACGCGGTCCCTTCCCCGCTCATTACAACCGACCGGCGGACGGTGCCTGGCCAGGCCGCCAGCCCAAGAGCGTGTCGCTGGAATAACCCGGAC
Source organism: Pseudomonadota bacterium (assembly GCA_021790335.1). Lineage (GTDB taxonomy): Bacteria > Pseudomonadota > Gammaproteobacteria > Acidiferrobacterales > UBA6901 > JAJYCY01. The sequence goes on from JAJYEE010000010.1 coordinate 35,264, forward strand.
ACCTCGCCGCTGTCTGGATCCTTGATCGGAGTTTGTTCGACCTGAGGCAGGTTGGGCACGCAGCCGATAGTCCGGTCCGTGCGCACTCGTCGGCAGATGCAAGGCAGTCGGACGTGGCAACATGCCACACGGATTCGGTGCCGGGCAATGCACCGGCCGGGAACTCCCCTCCGTTCTTCTATACTAAAAAAGTCGAAAGCGTGAACTGAGGTTCGGCAAACGGAAAAGGAGCGGTCAATGGAAAAAATTACCATCGTAGGCGCAGGACGGGTAGGCGAGTCGACAGCTCATAACCTCGCCAAGGCGGAGCTGTGTCGGCGGATCGCACTCATCGATATCAAGGAGGGCATGCCCCAGGGCACTGCTCTGGATATACAGGAATCCGCGCCGATATTCGGGTTCGACACCAAGCTTACCGGACACAACGAACTCGATGCGATGGCCGGCTCGGACCTGATCATCATCACTGCCGGCGTCCCCCGCAAACCTGGAATGTCGCGATCCGACGTGCTGGATGTCAATGTCCCGGTTGTTACTGAGATAGTCGATGAGGCGGTGCGCTCAGCGCCGGAAGCCATGATTCTCATGGTAACCAATCCCGTTGACGTGCTTACCTATGTGGCATGGAAACGCAGCGGCTGGAAGCGCAACCGGGTCTTCGGCCTGTCCGGGGTCCTCGATTCGACACGCATGGCAAGTTTTATAGCGATGGAAACCGGCTTTTCCATCAAGGACATCACGGCCATGGTGCTGGGGGGGCATGGAGACACCATGGTCCCGCTGCCCCGATACAGCTGCATCAACGGCATTCCCATCAGCTGTTTCCTGGACGCGCAGACCGTCGCGCGCATCGCCGAACGAACACGTCAGGGAGGTGCGGAGATCCTGGCGTTGCGCAAAACCAGCAGCGCCTATGATGCCCCGGCAGCAGCGGTTGCGACGATGGTCGATGCCATCCAGCACGGACGCAAGCGAATCCTGCCCTGCGTCGCCATACTCGACGGGGAGTACGGTCAGAATGGGATATGCATGGGGGTGCCGGTGATACTGGGCAGCGGCGGCATGGAGCAGGTCGTGGAACTGGAGCTGAATGAAGATGAGTCCGGCGAGTTTGTCCGCTCGGCCGAACACGTCCGCGCGGATCTCGCACGTCTCAGGCTCGGATGAGGTGCGCTTCAGGGCGGCGCGCCTGATGTCATGCCTGCAGTGATCGCGAACCGCATCGCATCCTGCATGGTCATGGGAAGTGGTTTGATGGCGCTACGCGGCACGAGCACCATGTGCCCGCCGATCTGATAACTCAGCGGTATATACACCACCACGGTATCTTCACCGCCCATTTCCGGTGGAACCCCGGTGAAGTTTTCGCGGGTGACAAATCCGAGCGTGCTGAGGTTCGTCTGGCCCAGGCTCACCAAAACCACCTGACTGAAGCCTCGGGTCTTGCTTCCGGAAAAAAAGCCCATGAGGTCGCGCACCGAACCGAAAATCACCTTTACCAACGGAATCCGGCCAAGAACAGCCTCGCCCCATCCGAACAGGCGACGCACCACAAAGACCTGCATCAGCACACCCAGAGCAAAAACCAGCAATATGCCCGAGACCAGCCCCATCCCTACATGGTACAGGCCGGCGGGAAGCACCAGCTTTATCGCCGCGCCCAGAATCGACTCCGCCCAGGATGCCAGCTTGATCAACACGAAAAAGGTAACGGCAATCGGCAATATGGCGAACAATCCTGTGAGAAACGTCTTGCTCAGGCCTTTCATGTCTGGTGTCTCCCAAAGGTGATTTCTGATCGTCGATAGTGTACGCCGTTCAGGCCGGTTCCGGCCGTCCGTCAGATGCACCGGGGTGAAGGTCGGACAGCAGCACTGCCGGCAGTGAGCGTTGCAGTCTGGTGCACATAACAGGGCTGCAGGGCGGTGCCTGTTTTGCCGCGCGGGACGGTCTTGCGCATTGAAAATATCGGAACCGGCACTGATTCCGCCACGGTCTGACCGACCGCGCCATACGGTGTTATCGGGCGGGGGCGGTCGCTGTGACCCTGGTCTCGAAGGAGCCGGGCCGGGTTATACGGCGGCATCTTGCCGCCTTCCTGCGTTAGCTGGAAAGTGAAGTCGGGCGTGTGTCGTTACGGGTGCTCGCTGGCGCTGATGGATCTCGACGACTTTGGGGCCATCGATGATCGGCGCGGGCGCGATGCTGACGACGCGGTGCTTGGCGGCTATGGCCAGGGAGCAAACGCCCCAGGCCCGCGACAATCGGTCATGGACCTGTCTGGACGTTGGCGGACGGATGTCGGCCGCATAACCATTCTTGCCAGCCACGAACAAAAACGGCCTTCGGACCAGCAAAATGGCGGAACTGCGGCCCGATTGCTGCGAAATTTGTCATTTTGTCCGCTGAAAGGTAGATTTTCCCTTGTGGATCATTTAAATCCGCAATCAGCCCAACAGAGGAAGCTATTTTTGACCGCCGTTCCTGCACTGCCTGACGAATCGGAGATTATTCGCACGCTGCTGGCACTCGCGAGCACCCTGCAACAGACGCCTGACGGCGCTGTGTTGCACGCGCAGCTAGAGCAGGGTAGCAACATGCGCACGAATATTCGCAAGTCCGTCGACCGCGCTTTCATGGCCTTCGCCTATGCGCTCTTGCGCCAGTACAGCAAGAACCCCCTGAGCGACTCCGCCACCCGTGTGCGCACCGTACTTATTCAGCAACGTATCGTTCCGTATCTGGACCCGGGCAAAAACGCGCGAACTGCGACGGATCCGGGACAAACGGCCGTCGAAGCCGGCGCGATCGGATCGATCGAAAACTTCGAGCAGCAGATCGCATCAGTGTTATGGTCTGTGAGAAACCAGGAGATGAGTGATCGTCGCCAAATGCAGAGGCGGACAATCGGCGGTGTTACGGAACCAGATCATCGGACCGAGCGCAACCGTCTCGCCGAAGTTCATGCCGCGCTCGGTCAGAGTTTGGGGCGGGCACTGTCCGAAACGATCGATTTCATCGCCCACATCAAAACCGCCCAGCTCGCACTGCCTCAAGCCGACAATGCGTCGGAAGTCGTTGTCCTCCGGCAGATTCTTTTCGATTGCATGGACGAACTCATTCGCGACCACGGCCGCCTGGCCGGGCACCTGCGCACCGCCGAAAATCACGCGCACGAGCTTCAATCCCTTTGCGATCGGCTCGGAGAGGAAACGGCACGGCCGCACGACACAACGCTGACCGACAAGCTTACCGGAATCCCCAACCGTGCTGCCCTGCTGTATCGCCTCAGGGCCGAGACGATACGTGCACAGCGTTATGGAATCCCGCTGGCGCTGGCAATTGTCGACCCGGACAGACTCAATGACATCGGCAGTTTTGCCGGTGCCGCGGCAGCCGATGAAGTGGTGCGCTGCTACGCGCGCGCGATTCTGGCAAGCTTCCGGGCCTACGACATGGTGGCACGCTGTGGCAACGGCGGGGAATTTGCCGTGCTGCTGCCCAACGCCGGACGTGAACAGGCGGTGTCGGCACTGCACAAAGCCCGGCATCGGGTGATCGGAGCTTACTTCGAGTATCAGGGCAAGCAGATGTCTGCGCCGACATTCTCATCCGGCCTTGCCTGGTATCTTCCCGGAGAAGGCCCCGAAGAACTGCTGCAGCGCGCCGCAATGGCACTGCGGCGCGCCAAAAGCGGGGGCCCTAACCGTATCGAGACCGCACTGTCGTGAGAAGCGGGGCTGTCGGGTGCTCCAATCAGAACAGCAGCGCACCGGCACTGACCGACGGGAAGAATGCAATCTGCGACGTTCCCGCTGGACGCGCTTTCAGGAGCTACCCGCGTCGCCTTGCAGCCAGACTGATGTGCGTAACCCCCGCGGCACGGCAGGCATCCATAACGGTCATCAGGTTCTGGACGGAAGCCTGCTTCGCGCCTTCTATCGTGACAATGGCATGGGCAGGGTCTCGGCTTTGCAGGAAGGCGGTCAGATCGACCGCAGAGAGCATGCGACCACCTACAGTAATTGTTCCGTCCGGGCCCAGCGCCACCAAGACTTTAGGCCGCGGCATTGCGATGGCCGTAGAGCTGCGAGGAAGGGCGGTTACGATCCCTGCCGACGGAATCATGCGCAGCGTAATCATGATAAAAAAGACCAGCAGGAAAAACATGATGTCGATCATCGGAATTATTTCGATGCGTGCCTTTTTTTTGTCGAAGTAGCGCACTTCAGATTTCTCCTGCCCTGAGCACGCGCGGACCGGCCAGGCGCTCACGCCCGTGGGGGCTGGTCTGCAGCGGAACCCGGTAGTGGGGATACATGCGGTTGATGATCATGACTTTCAGGATTTCGAGCTGATGCAGAATCACGCGCACCCGGTTGCTGAGTCCATTGAACAGCACCAGCCCGATGATGGCCGCGAACAATCCCGAAGCAGTTGCTAGCAGCGCCTCGGCTACGCCGCCGGTGACTTTTGGCGATGCACCTGCACCGCTGGAGAGCACATGGAATGTACTGAACATGCCCACTATCGTCCCCAAGAGACCGAGCAGCGGCGCAAGAGTGACGATGGTGTCGAGCACCCAGAGGTGGCGGTCGATGCAAGGCGCTTCGCGCAATATGGCCTCCTCGATCCTGTCGGAAAGCCGCTCGAAGTCGTGATCCAGGTCGTGCTTGACGGTGGCCGCCAACACCTCGGCCGGCGGCAGATTCTTGCAGTCATCCGCTAGATTTCTCAGATGCTGCTCTTCGATTCGGTCGATCGAATCGAGCTTTGCGATGATCCGGTTGCCCGCGATGAATGCACGCCTGAGATACCACGTCCGCTCAAACGCTATTGTCAGGGCAATGAACAGCAGCGCTGCCATCAGATAGACTATCTCGCCGGTCGAGTTTGCCGCCTGCAAAAAGGTATCTAGATTCATTTGTCCGCCCGCATTGATGAGAGTACCGTCGGCTTCCGTCGAGGTATACTGGGGGGAACCGCACCACGAACACCGTAGTTACCATTTTCCGCCCCGGTGCTGCCGCTATGGTTTTTCCCAGAGTCGATCGTGAATTTAAACCAGGATTGTGACGTGCACGTGACACTTAGATGAATTGAGGACGACCGGCAAGGCAAGCGTGGGCGACGCCGCACGGATTCCGGCGTGGCGATCCTCTCCGTGGATTCACCCGCCGTCGGCGTACCACACCCTGCGATCAGGAAAATTCGCGCAGCGTCTGCAGCGGCGGACGTGCAAGCACGAAGCGTGTACCCCATACGCCAAAGGTTCCGACGCCGGCGCCGCCGCCGATCAGCCCGACAACCCATAGCCTGGGATCGACGTGGTAATTAAGATGGAACAGGTGCCGCGCGACAAGGTAGCCCGAGACGGTTGCTCCCAAGGCAGCCAGCAGTCCGGTGACTAGCCCGATTGCGGTGAATTCCACCATCAGGCTCAGCGTGAGCTGGCGCGTGGTCGCCCCCAAGGCGCGCATCACGGCAACCTCGTGCGTGCGTTCGTCCTGGGTGGCCTGGAGCGCGGCGTAAAGCACTGTCAGTCCGGCCAGCAGTGTAAACAGAAACACATATTCCAGAGACAGATTCACGCGATGCATGATGCTGCGCACCTGGGCCATCACAGTCTGCACATCGATAATGGTAATGTTGGGAAAACGCTGCATCAGCCTCCGCAGCAGTCCATGCCGGTCCGCAGCGAGGTGAAAGCTCGTGATGTATGTCGCCGGGTAACCGTTGAGCAGGCCGGGAGGAGTGACTGCGAAGAAATTCACGCGAAAGGAATCCCACTCGACTTTCCGCAAATTCACAACCCGTACAGAGAGGTCGCGGTCTGCGATGCGGTACTCAAGCGTATCACCGAGCTTTATCCGTAGGGTCTTGGCGAGACCCTGCTCGATTGATACCAATGGCTTACCATACTGCGCCGCAGTCCACCATTGTCCGGCAACGATGTGGTTGTCGGGCTGCGGCCGCAGGGTCCACGACAGATTGAATTCCCTCTCGATCAAATGACGGGCACGGATATCGGAATAGCTGGAAGCGCGTACCGGCCTGTGATTGATGGCAAGCAGCCGCCCGCGCACCATCGGATAGAGAACCGCGTCCTGCAGCCCGTTGGCGAAGAAAAACCGCCGCAGTGGCGCGACCTGTTCAGGCTGTACATTGATGACGAACTGATTCGGAGCCCCCGGGGGAAGGCTGCGCTCCCATTCATTGAGCAGGTCGCCACGCACCAGCGACAGCAACAGGAGCAGCATGATGCCGATCCCGAATGCGACCATTTGCACTACACTGGTACCGGCTCGTCGCGCGATGCCGGCAAGCCCGAGACGCCAGGCAACCCCGGAATGTGCGCGCAGCAGTCTGAGCAGGCGTACCAGCGCATAAGCTACAGCGCTCAGGACGGCGAGCGTAAGCGAGGTAGCCGACAGCAGGTAGGCCGTGAGCCGTACGTCGCGTGTCTGCCACAGCATGAGCGCGGCGGCGACCGCCAGTGCCGCGACATAAACCATCCAGGTCCGCGCCGGCAGCTGGCCGAGGTCACGCCGTAGCACCCTAGCAGGAGTGACATCCTTCAGTCGCAGCACCGGCGGAAGAGCGAACCCGAGGAGGGCAACCAGGCCGGTAAGCAGGCCGGTCACGACTGGGAACCCGGACGGCGGAGGAAGCGGCGCCGCGACCAGCCCGGAAAGTAGGTACACGAGGACCTGTTGCGCGAAGTAGCCTACCGCGCAACCGGCCAGGCTGGCGACCAGGCCCAGCCACAGCATCTGCAGAACATGAAGCCATACGACATAACGCTGCGTAGCTCCGAGACAGCGCATGACCGCGGTGCCGTCGAGATGGCGCACAGCATAACGCCTTGTCGCAGTTGCGATGGCGACACCGGCAAGCAACACGCTGACCAGGGCAGCGAGCCCGAGAAATTTTTGCGCGCGATCGAGCGCCTCCCGCAGTTGCGGGCGAGCATCGCGAACATCTTCGAGGCGTTCCCCCGGTTCGAGGCGCCGGTCGACCCACTGTCGGAACTTTGCGAGTACCGGTGCCGGGCCTGCGATGAGCAGACGGTAGGTGGCGCGGCTGCCCGGGCCGATCAGCGCGGTAGCCGGCATGTCCTGGAGATTCATGAGCAGCCGTGGTGCGATGCCGAAGAGGTCGCCGCCATGGTCGGGTTCGTAGGCGAGGACCTCGGCGATCGTGAGAACCGAAGAGCCGAGCTTGATCTTGTCGCCGATACGCAGCCCGAGGCGGGTGAGTGCACGCGGACCTAACCATACCGTACCAGGCGCCGGAATGGTGCGCGTCGCCCGCTCCTTGCCATAGGGCAATTGCGCGACCCGCAGCACTCCGCGCAGCGGATAACCGGCGCTCACCGACTTGACCTCGAGCAGCTCGGTCGTGCTGCCGGCGAGCACAACGCTTGGAAAGGTGCCTGTTTCCGCGGTTTTCAGGCCAAGTCCACGGGCATTACTGGCAAACCCGGGATTGATAGGGTCGGAAGAAACAACCGCGAGGTCCGCACCCAGCAGCACCGAAGCCTGACGCTCCATGAGCAGCGCTATCCGGTCGGTGAAAAACCCCACTGCGGTCGTGCTCGCGACGGCAATGACAAGCGCCAGCCCCAGCACCCGCAGCTCGCCCGCACGCCAGTCGCGCAGCAGGCCGAGCAGTGAGAGCCTAAATATTCTCACCGGCCGCTTCCGGCAGGTCGACCTGTCTATCCGCACCAGGTACGGAGTCGTCCCGCAATCGGCCGGCTGCAAGGTGCAGCCGGCGGTGACAGTGTGCGGCCACCGCTTCATCATGGGTAACGAGCAAGATGGTGGTCGCGTGCTCACGATTGAGCGAAAACACCAGGTCGATCACGCGTTCGCCGGTGACCTGGTCGAGATTCCCGGTGGGTTCGTCGGCAAACAGAATCTTCGGGCCTGAAGCAAACGCACGTGCGATCGCCACACGCTGCTGCTCGCCACCAGACAGCTGGCTGGGATAGTGACGCAGGCGATCCGCCAGCCCGACTCGCGCGAGAACCTCCCGCGCCGTGCGCCCCGGCGCCGTGCGCCCAATAAGCTCCAGAGGAAGCATGACGTTCTCGAGGGCAGTGAGAGAGGGGAGCAGCTGAAACGACTGGAACACGAAGCCCACGCGCCCGGCGCGCAACCGCGCGCGCCCGTCCTCGTCAAGCGTACCCAGGTCGATGCCGTCCAGCAGAACGCGCCCGGCACTGGGGGCATCAAGCCCGGCAAGCAGGCCGAGCAAGGTCGACTTCCCGGATCCGGATGCACCAACTATGGCGCAGGCCTCTCCCGCGGCAACTTCCAGATCGACCTCATCGAGCAGCGTAAGCGTTCCTTCCGGGCTCGCCACGCGCTTGCTGAGCTTTTGCGCCTGCACCATGCACATGGTGTAATACCCTCGGTCATGCGACGATATCTGCTTTACGCGCTGCTGCTGTTCGCCGGCAATGCCGCAGCCGCCATACCGGCAATACTTGTCGTGGGCGACAGTCTGAGCGCGGGCTACGGCATTGCTCTGCACACGGCCTGGCCGGCTCTGCTACAACAACGGCTCGAACAACAAGGCTATCGCTACCATGTGGTTAATGCCAGCATCAGCGGCGATACGACCAGCAGCGGGCGCGCACGCCTACCCGCGGCGCTGGCGCGTCACCGTCCGCGGGTCGTGATCATCGAGCTTGGGGCAAATGATGGTCTGCGTGGACTCCCGCTGACAGAGATACACGCCAATCTTTCGGCCATGATCGCCATGGCTCTTCATCACGGAGCGCGCGTGCTGCTGGTCGGCATGTACCTGCCGACCAATTACGGCCAGGCTTACGCCGACAGGTTTCACCGGATCTACCTTGATCTCTCGCGCGAATATCATGTGCCGCTCGTTCCGTTCCTGCTTCAGGGGGTAGCCTTGGAGCCACAAATGATGCAACGGGACGGACTGCATCCCCGGGCGGCCGGTGAACCGAGGGTGCTCGAAAACGTCTGGCGCGTACTCAAACCGATGCTGCGTGGCCGAGCCGCGCCCGCTCAACAAACGGGCCGGATAATACAGAGATCTGCAGCTGCGCGCGAAGACCAGGAAACGCGGCCACATTGAACTCCACCGGAATCGGCTCCGGGAAAGCGTGCGCGATGCAGAACGACCGGCGCGATCAGTTTTTCAATTATTAATTGATGCGGCACTTCAGCGCAGCTTTGCCCGTTGGTACTGCGCTGGCCATGGCAGGTCGAAATCAAGGGCCCGGGCGGCATGCAGCGGCCAATATGGATCGCGCAGCAATTGCCGGGCGAGCAAAACGGCATCGGCAAGGCCGGTCGCCACGATCTGCTCCGCTTGAAATGGGTCGGTGACGAATCCCACGGCACCCGTGGCGATTTGTGCCTCGTTCCGGACCGCAGTCGCGAACGGAACCTGAAATCCCGGACCTGCCGGGATGCGGGCGTCCGGGATCACGCCGCCACTGGAACAATCGATGAAGTCGATACCCGCGTCCTTCAACCGGCGTACGAGATGTAGCGACTGCTCTAGGTCCCAGCCACCTTCGATCCAGTCCGTGGCGGATATGCGCACGAATACCGGAAGGTCCTGCGGCCACACCTCGCGCACTGCCTGTGCGACACGCAACGGAAAACGCAGGCGGTTCACCAGACTGCCGCCGTACTCGTCATTGCGACGGTTGCTGAGCGGCGATAGAAATTCATGAAGCAGGTAGCCGTGCGCCATGTGTATTTCCGCAACCTTGAAACCGGCGTCGAGACTGCGGCGCGCCGCATCGGCGAACTCTCCGACCACACGGTCGATGTCTGCGCTGCCGAGTGCGGCGGGAACAGGGGAATCCGCAGCGAAGGGTACCGCGCTAGGCGCAAGCGGCTGCCATCCTCCCTTGTCCGCGGGCACCGGGCGGCCGCCATGCCACGGCACATCGGTCGACGCTTTGCGTCCGGCATGTGCCAGCTGGATTGCGGGCACCGCACCGTGCTCGCTGATGAAACCCGCGATCGGCGCCAGTTCCTGGGCGTGCGTATCCGACCAGATTCCGAGATCCCGCGGCGAGATACGGCCTGCCTGGCTCACTGCGGCAGCCTCGGTCATCACCAGCGCTGCACCGCCGACCGCACGGCTTCCGAGATGCACCAGGTGCCAGGAAGTGGCGATTCCATCCGGTGCCGAGTATTGACACATGGGGGAAACAAAGATGCGGTTCTTGAAACTCAGCCCGCGCAGTTTCAAGGGTGAGAACAACTGGCTCATAGCATACCCTCCCTTAGGGAAATTGCTGTGCGGGCCGGCGCACCGACAACCGCGGGTGGGATTTCAGCACCTTTTGGCACGACAGCGCAATGGCGAATGCCCCGATGGATGCCGTACAATCGACACCGATCATGAGCACCAAACCCCACCCGCAACCCACAACCGTGCGCCAGCTGGTGCTTTGGGGCGAACGGCAGCTGCGTGAGGCCGGAGTCACGTTCGGCCACGGTACCGACAACGCTCTCGACGAATCGGCGTGGCTGGTGGGATCGACCATCGGCGTTGCGCCTGCCGATCTGGAAAGTCAGTTCGACCGACCCTTAAGCGCATCACATCAGGCTGATGCGCGACGCATCATCGAAATGCGCATCCGTACGCGCAAACCGGCGGCATACCTTTTGCGAGAGGCCTGGTTTGCGGGTCTCAGGTTCTATGTGGACGAACGGGTCATCGTGCCGCGCTCCCTGATTGGTGAATTTATCGTGGAGGAATTTCAACCATGGATAGACGGGGGGCGCGTGCACCGCGCACTCGATCTGTGCACCGGCAGTGGCTGCATTGCAGTGGCAATCGCTGGGGCTTTCCCGCAGGCACAGGTGGATGCCGCCGATATCTCGGCCGAGGCGCTTGAGGTGGCGCGGATCAATATCGGGGCGCATGGGCTGGAGGCGCGGGTGCGCCCGATCCAGTCCGATCTGTTCTGCGCGCTGGGCAGCGAACGGTACGACCTTATCGTGAGCAATCCGCCGTATGTTGCCGCAGGCGAGCTGGCGTCGCTTCCGGCCGAATACCGCCACGAACCGGAGCTGGCGCTTGCCTCGGGGGCCGACGGCCTGGAGGCGGTGGCGCGCATTCTTGTTCAGGCCGAGGATCACCTGACATCCGGCGGAATCCTTGTCGTAGAGGTCGGCAACAGCCGCGAAGCGCTGGAACTGCGCTTCCCTCTGGTTCCATTCCTGTGGCTAACCACGCGCAGTGGAGATGAAAGCGTTTTCCTGATGGACCAGGCAGAGCTGGTGCGCCAGCGTGCGACGTTGCGTAAGGCATTGGAAATTCCGGACTGCAGATAATCGCGTCCCTGGCATCCGCCTCACCGTGTCTGGCGACACAGATCGCGGCTGCGGTACATGTCCTCGATCTCCCTGGCAAAGCGCTCCTCGATCCTGTTCCGGCGCAGCTTGAGCGTCGGCGTGAGCAGGTCATTCTCCACCGTCCACGCTTCGGTAATGCGCGCGATGTGATATATCCGTGCGTACCCGGGGAAATTCCGCAGCTGGGCGTTGGCGCGCTCGCACAGCGCACGTTCGTCAGCAAGCCCGCTCACCACTAGAAGTCCGAGGTGCGGGCGGCCTTCACCCACCACCATCACCTGCTGGAAGACCGGATCGAGCGCAATCGCCTGCTCGGCATCCGCTGGCGGAATCTTTTCCCCATTGCTGAGCACGATGATTTCCTTGGCGCGTCCGACAACGTAAATCCGCCCTCCCTCGATGCGCACCATATCGCCGGTATGCAGCCAGCCTTCGGCGTCGATTACGGCGCCGGTGGCGGCCGGATTGTTCCAGTAGCCGAGCATCACCTCCGGCCCGCGCACCAGCAGCTCGCCATCGCCGAGGGTCCTGATCTCAACCCCGGTGACCGGCCGGCCGACCGACGTGGGGTCGTTATCCTCAAGACGGTTGCAACTCACGACGGGCGCAAACTCGGTAAGCCCATATCCCTGCAGCAAGGGAAGTCCGAGCCCGAGAAACGTGCGCGACAACTGCGGCGCGAGCGCAGCGGCGCCGGAGACAATCAGGCGCATGCGCCCCCCCAGCCGGCGGCGCAGCTTGCGCGCAACAAGCACATCGAGCAGAGGCCAAAGGAACGTGTCGCCCGGCCGTGCCTGGCCGGCGAAGCGCCTCCACCCGACATTCACTGCCAGGTCAAAAAGGCGTCGGCGCAAGGAACCGGGCGGCAGGCTCTCCTGCATGCGGGCATAGATGCGTTCGAAGATTCGCGGTACACACACCAGCATCGTTGGACGCTGACTCAGGAGATCCTCGGGAAGTTCCGTGATGCCGCGCGCGAAAACGGTACTGGCGCCGATACACATCGACAGGTAGTAGCCGACGGTACGCTCGAACATATGCGAAAGCGGCAGAAACGAAAGAAAGACGTCTTCGGCATTCATGATCGGCACGGCATCGAGACTGGCGCTGACGTTGCTCGCGATATTGCGGTGGCTCAGCATGACGCCTTTCGGCCGCCCCGTCGTGCCCGATGTGTAAACCAGAGTTGCCAGGTCTGTGGCACGCGCAGGACCTTCATCCAGGCTTTCGCCTCGCGCCGGAAGCCATGCTGATGCAGCGACCGCTGTCCCATCGCCCGCCGGCGCATCGTTGATGCAGACTACACGAACAAGCGTCGGAACCTGAGCACGCAGATCGCGCCACAACCCGCCATCCTCGAGCAAAAGCAGGCGCACGCCGGCGTCATTCATGCACCACGCCATGTTCTCAGCCCTATCGTTATAGAACAGCGGCACGACAACCAGCCCGAGGCTGAGAGCTGCCTGATCGAACAGGATCCATTCGATCCGGTTGCGCATGCACAGCGCCACGCGGTCTCCGGCCTTGAGACCCTCGCTGCGCAGTGCCGCTCGCCAGCGCCCTGCCTCGCGTCCCGCCTGCGCCCATTCCATGTCCTGCCATCGGCCGCGACCCGCATCCCTGGGCATACCGGGATCAGGGTGATACTGACGAAAGGCCCGGCCGTTCGGCGTATCGTGAATACGGGCCAAGAACAGCTGCGGCAGCGTTGTGTGCTCGGTTATCGGAACACGCATGGTCATCCCCGCAATGCAGCGCGGCGCGCAAACAGGCCGGCCCTGCCCCATGCCTCATCGGGGGCAAATCGCGGCCCGTACTCCTGCGCTAGCCGCTGCAGACTGCTGGCGATGCCGACCTCGCCCAGCGCCTCGGCATAGCGCATGGGTCCACCCAGATAGGGCGCAAACCCGGTCCCGTAAACCATTCCCGCGTCCACCGCATCAGGATCACTGACCACCCCCTCGCGCAGGCAGGCAGCTGCCTCATTAAGCATGCGCAGAATCAGCCGCTCGGTGACCGGGGCATCGCTGTGCCCGTGGACCGCCCGGCGGCGAGGCTTTCCTGATTTGTCATAGGAATAGAAGCCCCGTCCAGACTTTTTTCCAAGATCCCCGCGCGCGACGGCTTCGCGCAGGCGTTCCGGCACCGCGATACCAAGTGGACCGGAAAGCATCTCCGCCACTGACAGGCAGATATCGAGGCCCACTGTGTCGGCCAGCAACACCGGGCCCATGGGCATACCGAAGTGCGTCGCCGCCTGATCGATCTCCTCGATCGCAATTCCCTCCTGAGCCAGCGTCATTGCCTCGATGAGATACGGCATCAGCACGCGATTGACCAGAAAGCCCGGGCTGCTCCGGACATCCAAAGGAAGACGCTCGATTGCGACGGTGAATGCCCTGGCGCGTTCCAGGGATGATTCACTGGTCTGCTTTCCTCGCACGATCTCGACGAGCTGCATTTGCGCCACCGGATTGAAGAAATGCAGTCCGACCAGACGTGACGGATCCCTGAGCACCTCGCCTAGGACCTCCAAAGGAATACTTGAGGTGTTGGTCGCCAGAAGCGTGTCCGGACGTACCATGCTTTCGACCGATCGAAGCAGTTCGCGCTTGGCATCCGCCTTCTCGACTATAGCCTCGATAACGAGATCGGCACGATGCAGACCATTGCCATTTGCATCAGGCATCAACCGGTCCATCGCATCCTGAATGGCCACCGGTTTCTTAAGCTTCTTCTTGTAGAAGCCGTGGGCCTTCTTGACCGCCCGGGCGAGCGCTTCCGTCTGCGGATCCTGCAGACTCACGCGAAAGCCCTTGAACGCGGCCCAGATGGCTATGTCCGCACCCATGGTACCGGCGCCGATCACGTGCAGGTGCGCGACGCCATGCGAGTGGCGGCGCCCGTGACGCTTCAGCTCCTCGCCAAGCAGAAATATGCTGACCAGGTTGCGGCTCGTACGCCCGACCATCAGCTCACCCAACGAAAGCGCTTCCTCGTCCTGCGAAGGATTGCGGCGCCACAGGTCAAGCGCCCGGTACGGAGCCGGATAATGATCGGGGTTCGCCTTTTTCCGCAGCTGCCGCTGCAGCAGGCGCGTGACCGGCTTGCGCAGCATCGGCCACGACGGCACGCGTTTCCACCAGGCTGCGCGCCTTCGACGTGAGTGGCGCGCAATGAACGCGTGCGCCGCGTGCATCAGGTGACGATCAGGCACGATTTCGTCAACAAGACCAAGCGCGAGTGCCTGGCGGGAACTCACCGTGCGGCCCGTCAGGATGAGATCAAGCGCCGCTAGATCGCCGATCAGCGGCGGAAGCCGCACGGTTCCGGCGAAACCCGGATGGATTCCGAGCCGTACTTCCGGCAGGCCCAGCCGCGTTGCGTCGTCTTCGCGCGCGATACGATAGGTGCAGGCGAGCGCCAGCTCAAGCCCGCCACCCAGGCAATTGCCATGAATCAGCGCGACGCTGGGGAATGGCAGGCCCGCAAGTCGATTGAACACGGCCTGCCCCGCCCGCGCCAGGGCGGCGGCCTGCACCGAGTCACCTATCTTCTGGAACTCGTTGACATCTGCGCCTACGATGAAGCCGTTGACCTTTGCCGAACGAATGATTAAGCCATGGAGCGGACGGACTTCGATTTGTCCCAGGATGCGGTCGAATTCTTCCAGCACCACGGACGACAGAGCGTTGGCGCGCTGTCCGACCACATCGAGCGTCAGCACGACGGTTTCGTCGGTTTCCTCGATGCGCCAATTGGCCGCGTCAATATCCATGTTCATGCTGAGTCCCCTTTCGCGCGCACCAGCATCGCACCGCCCTGGCCGCCGCCGATGCAAAGAGTTGCAATGCCGAGCCCGCCCCCGTGACGCCGCAGCGAACGCAGCAGGTGCAGAACGATCCGCGCACCGCTAGCGCCGACGGGATGGCCGATCGCGACCGCGCCGCCTTCAGTGTTGAGGCGCGCCGGATCTACCGGACCTATCGGAGCGTCAAGACCGAGTTCGTCGTGGGCGTATTCGGGGCTTGCCCATGCAGCCTGGCAGGCGAGGACCTGAGCGGCAAACGCTTCGTTGAGTTCCATCTTTCGGATATCGTCCATGCTAAGCGCGAACCGGGCCAACAATCTTGCCACGGCATGCACTGGTCCAAGACCCATCTGGCTCGGATCGACGCCCGCCCATTCTTCGCCCAAGAGTTCGCCCAGCACCGTCAGGCCGTAGCGTTGCACGGCAGCCTCGCTCGCCAGCATGAGCATAGCCGCACCGTCGGTCACTTGCGAGCTGTTGCCCGAGGTCACCGAGCCGTACTTGCGGTCGAACACCGGTCTGAGCTTGGCTAGCTTGTCCATGTCGGTATCCCTGCGCAGTCCATTATCCTCCTCATAAACACGGCCACGGGAATCGAATAGCGGAACGATCTCATCGTGCATCTGTCCGGCGCCATAGGCTGCCGCCAGTCGCTGATGGCTGCCGAGCGCATAGGCGTCCTGCTCCGTGCGCGTAATGCCGAATCGATGTGCGACGATTTCCGCGGTCTGGCCCATATTGAGTTTCACCAGCGGGTCGGTCAGCCCCAGCAGCAGCGTGTATACCGGGGCCAGATGTGACAGCCGGAAGCCGGCCACGGCACGCGCACGCGCAACGGGATTACGTGCACGCAGGACCCCAGCGAGCCAGCCCGTCATGGCGGTATTCCACTGGATAGGCGCGCGGCTCATCGCCTCGGTGCCGCCGGCGAGAACCAGATGCGCCCGCCCCTGCGCGATGCGCTCGCGCGCGCACGCCAGCGCCTGCAGCCCGGATGCGCAGTTGCGCTGGACCGTGAAGGCGGGGACGGTTTTGCCGCAGCCCAGGCGCAATCCGATAATGCGTGCGACGTTGGCTTCATCCGGCGCCGGAATGACGCAGCCGACGATGATTTCGTCGACCTGTTCCGGCGCAAACGGCGCGCGCGCAAGCACTGGCCGGGCGGCGGCCACCGCCAGATCGGCCGCACTGAACTCATTTGGCTGGCCGCGGGTTTTCAGAAACGGCGTGCGTAACCCATCGATGACGTAAACCTTTGCATCCGACATAGTTGTCTCCTAATCGCCCACGGTGGCGGAAGCCCGCCACACTGTCCTGCCTGACTCAGTCGTCCCCGGCAGATTGCAGAGTGCCATCAGCACCCAGAAATCGCACCAGCGCAGGGATCCATTCCTCAAGGTCGCCGACACAGGCGATGACATGCGGTCCCGGATTCTGGTGCGACCAGCTGAAAATCGAAGCATCCGGATCGCGGTTGATCGCGATCACTATGGCACCCGGATCGATCCAACCCATGTGCTGTGGCGCCCCAGAGACGCCCAGCGCCAGCAGCAACGCCGGCGCCACCGGAACACCGGTCTGACCGATCTGCCGGTCGACCGGCAGAAGCTTGAGCTCTTGGGTCACCTTGCGCGTCGCCCCCAGCTCCACGGCCTCGCCGCTAAGACGTTCGAGCACCGCGCACAGAGGCGGAACGAGTTCTTTGTAATTGGATTCATTCGTAACGCCGAGTCCTACGTCTACGATGAACTTGGCCGTCGTCAGACCTCCTCCCGTAGCCACGCGCACCTGAGCACGCCCTAGCGCCGAACTTCGCAGGTGCGCCTCGGGCAGCGGCGTGACCGGGAGCGGCAGGGATGCTGGAGCCGCCAGTGGCGGCGCGTTGCATGAACGGCCGATGATCAGCAGCGCAGCGTCGGGCAGCGGGTAATCCGCCTCGTAACCATCGCGGGAACAGGTCACAACGTCGGATGTGACCGCAATTACCTCATCGAACAACGCCACTCCGAGACGCGCTGCCAGCGCCGCGCCGAGCGCGCGATGTTCCGCGCTCAACACAATGCGGTGCGGTACGCCGATGTGCTCGGCCAGCAGGTCGGCCAGCGCCGCATGCAGCACCGCGCCGTGCAGCGGCAGCTGCCACAGACCTGCGAACCCAGGCTGGCCAAGCAGCAGCGATACCGGGGGAAAGATCCGTCCGGCAGGAAGCCAAGCGAGTACGCCGAACCCGGCGTCCAGCCCGACCAGCGCGCGCAGTGCCGATTCGCGACTGGCGCCGGCCAGCACGTCCGCCGGGGTCAACCACAGATTGTGGCCGGCCAATGACAGCCGTGCCAACCGGGTCGCCGCCGGATCATCGGGGACGACACCCGCATTGAACCGGCCCCTGAGCCAGGCTGCAAGCTCACCGACGTCCGCAAAGCGCTGCGGCAGATCGGCGGCCGGCGGCGGGGCCGGCAGTCGCACAGCCGTCGGCAGCGGATACCCAACGGCCTCGGCGCACGGCAGATCGGTGCGCAGTGCCACGAGCCAATCCCGCACTCCGTAACGACCGGCGCGGCCGCCCGGCTTCGGATCCCACACGAATGCGATACGGCGCCGGTCGCTGATGAATCTCCGCCGCCAGGCAGCATCTTCCACCCACAAACCATGCGCAACATCGCCCAGGGCGGTCGCGCCGTCCACGAGATCGACACCAAGAAGCTGGCCCATGTTCGCGGCAAAGCCGCGGTCGCGGGGGCTCGACGCACCACATCCGAACGCCCATCGCCGCACCTGCGGCCAGGCTTGCAGGATGGAGGAAGCCGCGCCCGCCATTTCGGCGGCGCCAGCCGGCTGGGCAATGTGCAGAACCTCGGCACCGGCCGCCTGCAGACGGCGCAGTGCGTCGGCGGTGTCGCGCGGCGCGATCGCGGCGACTTTCACGTGCATGGCCGGGAACCGGTCCGACCACAACAGCAGGCGGTCGAGCACCGCCAGATCGGCCGTATCCCATCCGGCCCACTCGAGACCACGGGGCCCGGGTTCGAAACGGCTGCGCAACACGGTCGCCCATTCTCCCGACAGTGCGCCCACTGCCATGGGGCCATCATCCACCCTCGCCGGCACGGCCAGCGCTGCGCGTGCCAGGGCCAGGCCGGCGTCGCTGGGACCCGTATCACCATGCTCGGCCTGCTCGAAATCCGAACGCACCATCCCGGCCACATCCTGCACGTGCTGCGCGATGCTGGCTTCACTCGCACGCAAACGCGCAATGTTCTCCCGGTCCACGGGGTCGCCATGGGATTCCAGCAAACGGGTGCGCTCGTGCAGTGCCGACCAGCTGTAAAGTTCGGCTACCCAATCGACAACGGGGAACCAGCGGGCCTGCAGATCCGGATTCTGCCAGACCCCGGCACCAAGCTCTGCGACACGACCCGCTGCAAATTCGCGGAACTTCTGGAGTGCGGCATCGAGCGGCGCATTGTCGGCAACCTGCATTGCCTGTTCGCGCAGCAGGTTCGGCAGGTCCTTGAGCACAAGGAAGCGCTGGACCTCGTTCGTGCCTTCGTAGATGTTCAGGATACGGATGTCGCGCCGCCATTTTTCCAGCATCTGTTCGCGTGCGGCGGCATCGGGGCCATAGAGTCTCTCCAGCCAGCCAAGGATACGGTGCGCGCCCTCGGAGGCGAGGTACTTGGAAAGCGCCGCCTCAATGCGAAAATCTCCGCGCTGCAGGTCGGACCGGTCCATGAGGCCCACCAGGCGCGCCGCCAGGGTCTGCAGGCGGTCGCACTCTGCCTGAGCTGCGGCGTGCAAGGCCGGGTCCTTCTGCCACACTGTCAGAAACTCCCGCAACACGCGCTCGGCGAGCGTTGCACAGCTCATGACCAGGCCGCCACGCCCAACACTCAGCGTCTCCAGTGCGTTCACCTGCCCATGACCCGTGAAGCCGATCACCTGATCCGCGCTTACCCGCACGCGGTCCAGAGTCAGCTCGTTGGTCGGCGAAGCACGCTGGCCGAGCTTGTTTTCGTTCGGACCGATGTGCAACCCCTCGGAGCGGCGTTCCAGCATAAAGCCGGTTTCCCCGGTTGCGGTCTGGGCATACAGACAGTAACGATCCGCGATTGAACCGTTGGTGATCCACATCTTGCTTCCCGACAGTTCCCAGTAACGATAGAAGGCCTTGCCATTTCTGACGACAACGGTGCCGATGTCGTCATAGGGATATGTGTGCCCGCCGACGCAAATCCGGCGGCGGCCACTGTTACGCGCCAGATCCCAGTCACTGTCATCGAGGCTGGCCAGGCTGCCGTCCGGCATGCGAAAGAACGCGCGGCGCGACTCGAATACCAGACGCCGCGCATCCAGCAGACAACGCGGTTTTTCGGTGCCGACGACAGTGAAGCGATACAGCCCCTGGTCGTCCGCATGCGCCTGCACCTCACGAAGGACCGCGCGCGCCTGAATGCCCCCGGTGTCGGAGCCGGCGGCCGGCTCCGTGAGCGCAAAGGCACTGATCTGTCCGCAGGCAAGGAACTGCAGAAAGCGCTCGTGTGCGCTCTCGCGCGCATCGATTTCCTGCTGTTCGTCTCTGAGCCGGGCGCGCACCGCCGGCAGGCTGTCCCGGCATCGTCGCAGGCAATCCCCGAAGGTCCCGAGATCATGCGCTTTCGCCGCTTGCATGGTCTGGCGCATGAGCTCGAGAAAATCGCGGGTCAGGTACTTGAGTGTCGAACCGGAAAAGAGAAACATGCGCTGAACCCGTCCGCCGAGGCTCTCCAGCTTGCGCCGCAGGGGCTTCGGCTCCGGACGCTCGACCATTTCGATAAGTCGATCCAGGTCCTCCTTTAATTCCCGCCATCCGGACGCATCGGCCAGACACGCGTCGATCTCGTGGCGCAGCCGCGGCAGATCCTTGTCGCGGCCGAGCAACACCGGCATGGTGCCGATGCTGGTGCTGGCCATGATCAGCAAACCGGTGGCGGTATCCTTTTCTCCCATGCACAGATTGGTGAGCACCGAGTACTGGGCCTTGCTCCAGCCCTTTCCCCCGAGACTTGCGGGCACAACCGTCGCAAAGGCGTTGAATTCACGCAGCAGCTGAATGTCGCCTTCCGGCATTCCGTGCAGGAAGTCGATGTAACGACCATAGGGTTCGCCCCTGCGCGGGCTGCGAAAACCGCGGCGCAGCAGCCGCAGAACGTCGGCGCGTGTACGGCGCAGCAACGGGTCCCGACGGAAATGCTCAGGGACGAGCAGCTTGTCGGGCGCGAGCAGGTTTCCGCTCAGGAAGCCACCGCTTTGGTAGGTGAACTTCCTGTATGCTTCCCACATCAGCGGAAGGCGCGGGCGCAGAGGCTTGTGCCGCAGTGGTTCGGCCCGCAGCGGGCGCAATGTGCGCAGGCACCGGCGCGCGCTCGCGAACTGCAGCAGGCTATCGGCCACCACATAGTCTATGTCCGACTCCGGCAGCGTCTGCGCGAGCAGGCGCATGCCAAAGTCGGGATCTTCGCTCGCAAGCGCGCGCGATCCCGGCCATTGGCTGAACAGGATCGCGTCGCGGTAGCGGGGCGCGAGGATGTCCTCTTCAGAATATGCCATGCCTCCGAAAATCTGTCCGGTGAGCCAGGGCACGCCATCCATCCACGGCCCCATGCACTCGCGCACAAGCAGCAGTACCCGCTCCGGCTCCCGCTGGCACCAGCGGCGCGCCAGGCCGAGAAGCGCATACGCGTACTCCACACCCGCCAGCATCTGCTTGACCACGCCGAACTTGGCGATGCTCTCGCGCCCCTCGCTGTCCCGCAGTTCGCCGCGGAACTGGACCCGGGTAGCGGCATATTCCAGTGCACGACGGCGCAGCACCGCCGCCTGGCCGAGAGCCAGCGCAACGCTCATTTCGGCAATCTCGGCGGTTGCGGAAAACCCGCTGACATCGTCCGCGACGCGCCTGCGCACCGGCTGGGCGGCGTCGGCGCCGGCACCGTGCGCAGCGACTTCTCCGACAGATCTGCTGACGCCATGCAGGTCGACAAAGCGCTCGACGACCCCTGGCAACCAATTCGAATTTCCGTCTTCCTCGCGCCACAATGGCGCGGCCAGAACATCCGTGATCGTGTGTCCGGCGTAAGCCTCCGCCAAGTAGTGTCCGGCGGCCATCCACGCCAGCGCGCTCGACCAGCCTGCCAGCCATTCGACGGCGGCAGCACGATGTGCGCGCGCGGCGACGATCCAGTCACGCAAGGCACGCCGGTCGGAAAGCTCCCAGGGCGCGTGCCCGAGCAATTTGAGTCGCTCCGACGGAAAATCGGTCTTCAACCGCTCCCACACACGCTGATTGCGCTGCAGGGCGTGCGTGCCGTTGTCGCGCACGCCCTGCCCGTCGGCCGGCAACGCCCGCGCCTGCTCCAGCAGGGCGTGCACTTCGGTCTCCATCCAACCGTAGGCGTGGCGCTGCAACCACGCGTCCATGCGCGCGACTTTCGGTCGCGTCTGCTCGTTGTGAGGAATCGCCCTCAACAGTTTTTCCCAGGCACGCGGCCATTCCCCGGCAACCATCGCCGGTCGGGCGCGCAGCGACTGATACAGGCGCTGCCAGATGCTGCGCTCGGCAACGCTCAGAGGTAACGGCTCGGCCGAGACAAGTTCCAGCGCAGAAGTCACGGAAGAATCCGGGCCGCTTCGAGTATTTCCCGGAACCCGATAGGCAAATCGGTGATTGCTGTTACGATTCCAGTCCACCCCAGGCACCGTCACGCGGCAGGACTCACACTTGATGCAGTTTTCGTGCTGGCTCGCAACCCCGCCCAGCTGACCGACGAGACTGTAGACCTCCGCCGGGCAGACATTGCGCAGCTGCTGCGCCGCTGCGCCGAGACCCAAGGGTACGGTCACATGCCGTGGGTCGGGTCGATAGCGCACGAGCGGAGCGATCCATGTTGTCGGGGAAGCAGCGCTTCGGTGGGCTTCGCCCCAGTCAAGCCGACTGCGCGTGCTATCGTCATAACGATGGTAAGGCCGCAGGAGCAGTTCGCGCAGCGGCAGGCGGCAGGCTTTGTACGCTGCGAGATCGCCGAGCAGCGACGCACCCCCGGTGAGCGCACCCAGCCCCAGGCCGGCAATGCGTGGCAGTGCCTGCGGCAGGCGCACCATGCTGCGCCAGACCAACGCCACGCGATCGGCGAACGCCGGCAAACGCCGGCCGTAGAAATGACCGATCGCCTGGCCAGCCAGCGCCAGCAAAGGATCGTCCTGTACCGCGACCGGCACCGGCGCACTGCCGGCACGCGAGACCAGGAACCGCACATGCAGTGGCGGTGGCGCCGTCCGGAACACGCGCCAACGCGGGCCAAGTCCGCGCGCAAGGAGCAAGGCCTGGGCCGCATCGCTGCGCAAACGGGTGAGCTGCACACCCAGGGCCCGGCGCCGCTGGGCGCGGGCGACGCCGGGCGGCAGCCGCTCGGCGTCGATCATCTGGCCCAGCATGGCTGGCAGGTGGTCGAACAGGGCCGGTCCACCGTGAATTGCCCCTGGCCAGCGCCGAATGAGTTCAGCATTGCGAAAATCGGTGGTGCTGCGCAGTGTTTCGGCGTACTCATGCTGCAGTTCCGCGCGCGTGTAATCAGAACCCCTCTGGCGTATGCGCAATACCGCATCGGCGAAAGTCAGCGCACTGGTGACGGCCGGGGCGATGAAATTCGGGTACGGCACCTCCTGTCCGAGGCCAAGACCACCGCCGCCAACGGCCAGTCCTGCACGTACCCACTCCGGCGTCTCGTCGATTCCCCCGGAGCGGATTACCTTGGCACCGTAGGCGATCTGCTGCGCACCCGCGAGGTAGGATGTGATCACCGGAATGTTGCGCACACGTTCAAACAAATGCGGATGATCGGCAACGCCGGCCTGGGCCAGCCGATCAAGCGGGAGCACCAGCCCCAGTGAAAGCGTGTCGTGGTTCGTATAAAGGAAAGCCGTCATGTTGAGTCGCACCGGGCGACCGGCGAGCTGGCCGTTACGCAGCAGCCACTCCTGCGCCATGCCTTCGCCCGGCCCCAGCTCGAAGCGTTTCTCGATTTCCGGCGACGGCAGGCGGAAGAGTGCCTTGATGCCTTGGGCATAATGCGGAAGCTTCGTCCGTTCCAAGCCTTCGCGCGCCAGCAATCCGGCCGCGTCGCCTTCGGCGAGGAACACCACGGAAGCGTCCACCGGCCCGCGGTCGGTATCGACGCCCACCACACGGTCGCCGTGATACCGCAGACCTGTCGCCGTAGTGGCGGTAATCAGCGTGGCGCCGAAATCAATGGCGCGGCTCGCCAGCCAGCGATCGAGCTTAGGGCGCAGAACGGTCCATGCTTCGCCGTAATCATTGCCGGCATGGGCCCGGGCCTCGAAGCCTGCGGCATTGATACCGTCATGCAGATACAGGCTGCGCGCGACGATGCGCCGCTCCTTCGGGGCTTGCTGCCACAGCTCTCGCCCCAGAACATCCTCGCGCAGCAGGCCGTCAGCGTGATAGACGCAGCCGGACCAGTTCTCCGCGCCTGCATACTCCGCGCCCTCGAGCACCATCACCGAAACACCCGCGCGAACCAGCCGCAGCGCTGCCGCGATCCCAGCGGGTCCAGCGCCTATGATGAGGACTTCGGGCGAGGAGGGCATGTCTTCTTATTGTTCCGTATATGGATAGTTATAGCAAAGGCCAGCACGGTGAGCATCGGTGTCCTGCCCGCCGTGAGTCGCAAGCCGACCGGCGCGCTGCGGTCGTGCCTGCCGCAGGATGACGGGAGCACCGCCCCACACCCGTTCATGATCACTGCCGGCAATGCGCGGCGGCCTGCAGGTAGGCCGGAAGCCGCCGCGAAAACACCAAGGCCTTGCCAGCACAAAACCTCGTGCGAGGTGGGTCATTGCCGTCCGGTTCATCCAGGCATGGCATGCTTTCCGGTCAGATGCACCAGGCACCACCCATCCTTAAATTCGCAAATTTGGCGCCGACAAGGGACAGCGTGCGAAAAGCACAATAAAGGTCGCCCCGGGGAATCAGGTACGCGGATGACCGCAATCACGTCCGGGCATTCGCAGACATGATCAGCACAGCGCGTACCCTGTATCTGGCCGAACCCAAAGCACCGCAGCTCAACCGGAACCGGTCACCGGCCTCCCGGATGAAATCGCCGGACGCGGAGCGTGCGGCAGCAGATGCATCAGGAGTGCCTGCAGCCTCGGATTCAGCCAGTTCCTGCCGCCGACCAGGACATCGACCACGCGTCCGTGCGGATCAATGATGTAACTTGTCGGCAATCCGATCATCCCCCACTTCCTGCTGACGGTGGAATTGCGGTCCAACAGGACTGGGTATTTTATTTTCATTTGCTCCACAAAGGGCGCAACCGAGCTCCAATTCTCGCCGACATCAACGCCGAGAATCACGAATCCTCTGTTCTTGAGCTTTTCGTAGGTGCGCTCCATGGAAGGAATTTCCATGCGGCAGGGCGGACACCATGTCGCCCAAAAATTCACGATAATGAGTTTGCCGCGATAATCCGAGAAATGCCGTATCTTGCCGTTAAGATCCTTGAGGGAGAAATTCGGAGCAAAGTGCCCCGGAGCGGCGGCTGAATTGGCATAGGCCAGCGGTACGGCGGTGAGCCAGGCGATAACTGCCGCAGCAACGAAGCGATTAATCAAGGCAATTTCCCCATCGATGGATGCGCCGCAGCGCATAGCACGCGGCGCACCGTTGTCTGCTTCGGCACGCCGTTGTCCGTCCAACGGATCCGCAGATCGAAGTGCCGGCCTGCACCAAGATTGGCGGTAATCATCCCCTGCAGCCAGTCGCCTGGGCCGAGCCGATCCACGGTCGGTAGCAAGGCATAGCGGAAGGCGATCTGCGCCGGGCGCGAGACCCGTTCCTCACGCCATTCTTTGCGCCAGTCGGCTTCAAGTCGCAGTGGCTGCTCATGGCCGCTGGTGATCACACGCCAATCGGCGAGATTGAACCGGATCATCGCGGAAGAGGACCGGTTCTTTACGACGACCGCCATGACACAGGCGTCGGCAATCTGCCGTGAAGCGGCGGGCGCGAAGCCGCGCCCCTGGAAAAACGCCTCGGTCAGGTCGATCGGCCGCTGGACGAGTTCGACCGCCAGTCCGTCGGGCTGGGCCTCCGACCACTCGGGTGGCGTCGATCGGGACTGCGGTCCGGAAGCGTTCGCTGCCGCCGTCCAGCCTGCAGCCAAAACCAGCGGCAGAACCATCCACGCCATGCTGCAGCGGTGCAAGCCGCGGTTTCCGCGCGATACAGTGGTCATGCGCCCGGCGCGGCCAAAAAAAATCCGCGTGCGCCAGCCTCTTCGAACCCGGATGTCTTCATGGACAAAACATTTCCCGTCAGTCGCGGGAACCGGCGGTTTCGACTGGCAGTCCTGACTCGCGCCATTCGGGAAATCCATCCTGCAACCGTCGTGCCCGATACCCCGCCCGGCGCAGTCGCTCCACCGCCTCGAATGCCAACACGCAGTGTGGACCCCGGCAGTAGGCGACGATCTCCTGATCCTGCGGCAGGTCCCGCAACCGATGCTCAAGATCCTTGATCGGCAGGTTGATGGCTCCCGGCACATGGCCCGAGGCGTACTCCTCCTGCGGGCGAACATCCATCACTGTCACCAGTCCGCGGCGCACCCGGTCGAGAAGCTCTGCCCGAGGAATCGGCTCCAGATCGTCCTTGACGGTCAGATAGCTGCGCACCAGGCGATCAACCTCGGCTAGGTGAGTTTCCGCGAGTTTGCGCATGCTTGCAAGCAGCCGGACGACCTCGTCGTCGGTAATGCAATAGAAAACGTGCTGTCCTTCCTTGTGGGCTTTCACGAGGCCGCTTTGGCGCAGTATCTGGAGATGCTGCGAAGCGTTGGCCACGGAAATGTCTGTAAGTCTCGCCAACGCATCGACGGTGCGCTCTCCTTGGGCAAGATACTCGAGCAGCTCCAGACGATTGCCGTGACAGACAGCTTTGCCGATGCGTGCAATTTCGCGATAGAGCTGTTGCTTAAGCGAGGGGCTTGACATGGGAACCTCTGAAATATAGTATTCAATTGATTAATTGAATTATAGCAGTACGGACTGATTTTTCCAAACGGGCGGTATATTTTCTACTATCGGTAGGGGGCATCATGCTTCAAGCGGTCGTGCAGCACGCCATGGTTCTGCGGTTAGCCATGTTTTTCGGGATCCTTATAGTCATGATCCTGCTGGAACTTGCCCTGCCGCGTCGTGTACTTTCCTTGCCCCGGCTGCGCCGCTGGGGGAGCAACCTCGGCGTCGTGTTCCTCAACAGTGCGTTGCTGCGCCTGCTGCTGCCGGTGGCTGCCACCGGATTTGCGCTGCTGGCGGCCGACCGCAGCTGGGGATTGTTCAACATCCTTGCCGTTCGTCCGTGGGTCGCCGTTCTTGCCTCGGTCATCCTGCTGGATTTTGCGATCTATCTCCAGCACATCATGTTCCATGCGGTTCCGGCGCTGTGGCGGCTGCACCGCATGCACCATGCCGATCTGGATTTCGACGTCACCACCGGCGCTCGGTTTCATCCGATCGAGATCCTGCTCTCGATGCTGATCAAGTTTGCGGTGATTGCACTTATCGGCGCTCCGGCGGCCGCCGTGGTGATTTTTGAAGTGGTGCTTAACGCCACGGCCATGTTCAATCATGGCAATGTGCGGCTGCCACTTGGCCTGGACCGGGTGCTGCGTCTGCTGATCGTCACGCCGGACATGCATCGGGTACACCATTCTATCGAAGACCATGAGGCCAACAGCAATTTTGGCTTTAACCTCTCCCTGTGGGACAGGCTGCTTGGCACCTACAAGAATCAGCCCGACGCCGGTCACGACGGCATGACCATCGGTATTCGCGATTACCGCGAGCCGAAACTCGTAAATGATCTGCCGGGCATGCTGATCCTGCCCTTTCTCGGGCGTATCCGTGGCTACGCCATCAACCGTCGCGAATGGAGCCGGCCGTCGTGAAACGCCAGACAATCTCGCGCCTTGTGATATCCGCTGTGCTCGCCGTCGGGATCATCGCAGCGTTTTTCAATCGGGGCGGGCTCAACGCCGCCGCGCTGCAGGCACAGGTTGCCGGTGCCGGTGCCCTCGGGCCGCTTCTTTTCATCGCGGCCTATGCTGCCGCCACGGTGCTGTTCCTGCCGGGTGCGGTGATCACGCTGGCCGGTGGCGCACTTTTCGGTCCAGTGTGGGGCACCCTGTACAGTCTCACCGGCGCCACCGCAGGCGCCACGATTGCGTTCCTGGTTGCCCGCTACCTCGCGTCCGATTGGGCGCATCGCCG
The DNA here is from genome assembly GCA_021790335.1 of Pseudomonadota bacterium. Classification (GTDB taxonomy): domain Bacteria; phylum Pseudomonadota; class Gammaproteobacteria; order Acidiferrobacterales; family UBA6901; genus JAJYCY01. The sequence goes on from JAJYEE010000010.1 coordinate 62,762, forward strand.
GGCTGGCGGCTGGACCAAGTCGATCATCGACGGCGTTGAAAGGGAGGGCTGGCGATTCATCGCATTCGTGCGGCTGGTACCGCTGTTTCCGTTTAACCTGCTCAATTATGCGTTGGGTCTCACCCGCATCCGGCTGCTCTCCTATATAGTCGGCTCCTTCATATTCATGCTGCCGGGCGCGTTCGCCTACACCTACCTTGGCTACGCGGGGCGCGAGGCGGCGGCGGGCGGCGGCGGTCTGGTCCGCAAGGGACTGCTCGCGCTCTCCCTGCTTGCCATGGTCGCGTTCCTGCCAGGACTCATCAAGCGTGTGTGCCGCAAGCCCGGCACGGGCACCATTTCCAGCGACGAACTCAAGAAGCGCCTTGAGGGCAATGAGGGCCTGGTGGTACTCGACGTACGCTCGCCCGCCGACTATACCGGTGAGCTGGGGCACATCGCCGGCTCGCTCAACATCCCGCTCGCAGAACTGGCACATCGCCTGACCGAGATCGAACTGCAGCGTGGACATCCCCTTGCCGTCATATGCCGCACCAACCGTATGTCCGGCAAGGCGGTCGAACTGCTGCGGTCGGCGGGCTTCGCCCAGGCGCTGCTGGTAAGCGATGGGATGGCCGGGTGGAAGAGCCGGGGGTTCGATACTGTACGCGAAGTTACGGCCGTCGGTTCAGAGACACGTCCGGAAAGCACCGGCTCGTTGGCGAAATCGGACTAAGCGGATGGCGATGTCATGTGCGAATTATTCGGATTAAGCAGTAATTCAGCGCTGCAGCCACGGGAGCTGCTCGGCCGGTTCGGAGCGCACGGCGGTGGCGTCGCCGACAACCCGGATGGCTGGGGCCTCGCCTGGGTCGAGGGCGCCTCGTTCCGCATCGAGAAGGAACCGCAGCCAGCCGCCAGCAGCGCCCGCTTTCGCGAGTTGTGTGCGCGCACACGCGCGCCACTGATTGTCGGGCACGTGCGCAAAGCCAACCCGCCGACGGCGAGGGTGGCGGCCAACACACATCCGTTCCGCCGCAGCTGCTGCGAGCGCGAGTGGGTGTTCGCGCACAACGGCGTGATTCCCGAAGCCGCGATGCCCTCGGCATCGCATACCATCCCGGTGTGCGTGCCCGGCGGCGACACTGATTCCGAACATGCTTTCTGCGTGGTGCTCGATCGCATTGCCACGGCGTTTTCGGGATCACGGACGCACAACGGGGGCCAATGGCTCAATGCGCTTGCCGATGTCGCCGGAATGCTGGCGTCGCGCGGCCGCTTCAATTTTCTTATGTCCGATGGCGAACATCTCATCGCCTACGGCCATGACCGGCTGTGGAGCCTGGACAACGCGTCCGCCACCTGTTGCGAGGGCGCAACATCGGACATTGCCGTGATCGCCACCGAGCCGCTCACCGAGACAGATGTTTGGTCACCCTTCAGACCAGGCGAGCTGCGGATCTATCTCGCCGGACAGCAGATCGCGTGCTTCCTTACCAGACCGGTCGGTTTGGAACCGGAGTCCGGTGTGCCAGTGCCGGGCGGAATACCGCCGACGGCCTCATGACCGACAATCACATTAGGCGACACACACGTGCGGCCATGCACTAGATCTTTATCTGATTCAATTAAAAAAAGAGGCGGGTGGAATGAGGCTCAAAGTTGCCGTGATCTGGGCGCTGGCGGGGGGCGCAGTGATTTTTCTCGGCTGGCGCATGCTGCGGCCGCTGGAGATTTTTTCGATTTCGAAACGCTTCGAAAATCCGCTGCCGGCGACGCCGATTCCGCCTCTCGGAAGCCTCAGTGCACGCAGCTGCGGCAGCTGCCACGTCGCCAATTATCGGGAATGGCGCACGACCATACACAGCCGCGCCTGGACCGATTCCTATTTTCAGACCGACTGGCGGGTGGAAGGGCGCAAGCAGATCTGTCTCGAATGTCACACACCTCTTGCCACACAGCAGCGGTACCGGGTGCTGGGCTATCATTGGGGCGACCGGTGGGATCCGGTACTGGCGGTCAACCCGGCCTTCAAGCCGGCGCTGCGCCGGCAAGGGGTGACCTGCGCCGCCTGTCACGTCCGGCACGGCGTCGTCTACGGACCGTTTGCAAAAGTTGACGCGCCGCATCCGGTCGCGCGCTGGAACAATGATAACGAGGCCTGTATCCGTTGCCATGTCGTCAACAATCGTCACCACGACGTGTTTTACCGCCTGCCGCCTTGCGGTACCGTGAAGGAGATCGCGCGCACGCGCAGCCGCTTTCGGCTGGAGGGTCGGGCGATCCAGACATTGCTGCCGGCCCTGGCATCGCAATCTTCCGTCGGTACGCAGGGTCATCGCGGGGGGCAGCAGGCGCGGGGGGCGCCTCCTGCAACCGGTAATGACGGCTACGGCGTGGCCATGTCGGCCGGCGCCCTCGCAGCACTCAACTGCGTGCAATGTCACATGCCGTCGGTCAACCGCCCGCTGGTGCCCGGAGGCAAGATCCGGCCATCGCGGCGGCATCTGTGGCGCGGCGGTCACGACCCGCGCATGGTACGGAATGCACTCAGCATCAGTTTTGCCCGGCTTGCGGCCGCGCCATCCGGCCGGGAGCGCTACGCACTGACCATCACCAACATCGGCGCCGAACACTACATCCCCACCGGTGTTCCAGACAGGCATCTGACCGTGGAGCTGCGCGTACTCGGTTCCCGCGGACACACCCTTAAGTCACAGGTCTTTACCTTGGAGCGATCCGTGCTCTGGCGGCCATTCATCATTGAGCTGCACGATACCCGTCTGCGTCCGCTCGAGCCACGCACCTACGACATCGGGTTTTCCAATCACTCGCATCCTCGCCCGACAGCCGTCGAGGCGGTAGTGCGCTACTGGTTTATGGACACCTCGCATCGGGCCCATGACCACTATCGGGCACCGATTTCCTATGTGGTGTACCGTCGTCGCATCCTGATTGAACCGCAAAAAAGGTCTGGTGGCACGTGAAGCAGCGTGATCTGGCAGTAATCGGAGGCGGTGCCGGAGGGCTCGTGGTAGCGAGCGTAGCGGCACAGCTTGGCCTGAAGGTAACTCTCGTGGAAAAATCCGATCGCCTCGGCGGCGACTGTCTGCACCACGGCTGCGTGCCGAGCAAGGCGCTTATACACGCCGCCAAGGTTGCGGCACTGATACGCGGCGCGGCGCAGTTCGGACTGCCGGAACAAAAGCTGCCGGTCGATCTGGAAGCCGTCAATGAACGCGTACAGCAGGTGATCGATCGCATCCAGGACCATGATGATCCCGAGCGCTTCCGCGGATACGGATGCGAAGTACTGCTGGGCAAGGCGGCGGAATTCGTCTCACCGCGGGAGTTGCGCGTCGGTGAAAAATCGGTATGTGCGCGGCGCTTCGTCATCGCCACGGGTTCGCGTCCGGCAGTGCCTGTGGTGCCTGGTCTCGAGTCGGCCGGCTATCTTACCAACCTGGATGTGTTCAGCCTGCGCGCACTGCCGCGGCGCCTGGTGGTGCTCGGCGGCGGGCCGATCGGTGTCGAGCTGGCACAGGCATTCGGCCGACTTGGGAGTCACGTCACGATCGTAGAACGGCTGACGCAGCTGCTGCCCAGGGAGGACAGCGAGCTGTGCGCCATGCTGCGCGATTGCCTGGAGTCCGAGGGCATCTCTGTCCGCACAGGAGTGGACGTCGAGCGCGTGGAGCTTCGCGGCAAAACGAAGATCGTCCACTGCAGCGGCGCAGCGGAATTGGAGGCGGATGCCATCCTCGTCGCTGCCGGTCGCCGTTCGAACGTCGAGGGTCTCGGGCTGGAGGCCGCCGGGGTACGGTACAGCACCCGCGGAATCGAAGTGGATGGGCGGCTGCGCAGCTCGCAGCGTCATATCTATGCCTGCGGGGATGTCTGCGGTCCGTACGCCTTCACGCACATGGCCGAATACCAGGCCGGCATCATCATTTCCAATGCCGTATTCCGGCTGCGGCGAAGGGTGGACTACCGCGTGGTGCCACGGGTGACATTCAGCGATCCCGAACTTGCGCAGGTGGGGCTTTCCGAAAGCGAGGCCCGCAGCCGCGGGATCGACCCGAAGATCCTGCGTTTTCCGTTTTCGCAGATCGATCGCGCCCTTGCCGAGCGCGAAGAGCAGGGGATGCTGAAGCTTGTCACGCATCGCGGCAAGCTGCTCGGTGCCTCGATGCTCGGGCCGCACGCGGGCGAGCTCATTCATGAGATGGTGCTGGCAATGAAATCCGGCGCATCGGTAGCCACGATTGCCTCCACAATTCACGCCTATCCCACGCTCGCCCAGATCCACCGCCGTACCGCGAACACGGCGTTTGCCCAGACGCTTTTCAGTCCGGCCACGCGCCACCTCGTACGCTGGCTGCAACGTCTGATACCATAAAACAGAGAGTTCCCCGCCTCTGCGGCCGGAGTCCGTCCATGCATGCCACACTTTCTTTGCTGAACAATACCGATTTTCCGCAGCTTGCGCGCGGACATCTGGAGACCCTGCAGATCAATCTCGGATACCGCTGCAACCAATCCTGCCTGCATTGCCACGTGAATGCCGGTCCATCGCGAAAGGAGCAGATGTCGCGCGACACCATCGCTGACGTACTGGCGTTTCTGGACACAACGACTGTCCGCAATATGGATCTGACGGGTGGAGCGCCGGAGCTCAACCCCCATTTTCGGATGCTGGTCACGGAGGCGCGTCGTCGCGACGTTCACGTCATCGATCGCTGCAATCTGACGATCCTGCTCGAACCCGGACAGGAGGATCTGGCTGAATTCCTGGCACAACAGCGCGTCGAGGTCACCGCCTCCCTACCGTGCTACCAGCAATCCAACGTCGATGCCCAGCGCGGGGCCGGCGTCTTTGCAAAGAGCATTGCCGCACTGCAGCGATTGAACGAACTCGGGTACGGCCGCGACACTGGACTTGTGCTGAATCTGGTGCACAACCCGGGCGGGGCGGCGCTGCCTTCACCACAGGACGCCCTCGAAGAGGCGTATCGAAATGAACTCGGTACGCGCCATGGCATCGTATTCAGCCGGCTCTACACGATCGCCAACATGCCGATTCAGCGCTTTGGAAGCACGCTGATCTCGCGGGGGAAATTCCAATCCTACATGGAAACACTCAGGGCCGCGCACCGGCCGGAAAACCTGGCGTCAGTCATGTGTCGTTCGCTTGTGAGCGTCGACTGGGAGGGCCGCGTCTACGACTGCGATTTCAACCAGATGCTTGGATTGCCGATGAGTCTCGGAGGCCGTCCGGGAGTACGCCTGGGCGAACTGATCCATACGCGGCTCGATGGCAATCCGATCGCGGTCGCCGACCATTGCTACGGATGTACGGCAGGCCAAGGCTCCGGCTGTGGCGGAGCCTTGAGCGACTGACTGGTTTCCCGGCCGGGCGTGGATACCGGATGCTGACGCCTCGCGGGTTAGGCACGACTGCCAGCCTGACTTATAATTAGATCAGAGATTTCTAATATGCGCGGAGAGCAGCATGGCAGATACAGACAGGAAGGCTCTGGCGGAACAGGCCTATTGCAAGGCTTTACGCTATGAAATCGACTACGGCTGTTGCCCGCAGTGCGTGCTGGCAACCGTCCAGGAGACAGTGGGCATCGTCGACGATGCCACCATCAAGGCAAGCCATGGCCTATCCGGTGGTGGCGGCCTGACGGGCAAAGGCGCCTGTGGTGCGTTGACCGGCGGACTCATGGCCTTAAGCGCCAAGCGCGGCCGCGACCGCGACCGCGACAAGCTTCATCAGGGCCGCGGCATGAACAATTTCCAGAAAGGCCGCGAGCTGATCGACCGGTTCCGCGCGGAATTCGGCGGAGTCACCTGCGAAGAACTGCAGTTGCGTTTCGCGGGACGCACCTTTGACATGTGGAACCCGGCCGAGTATTCGGCTTTCAGCGAGGCACGCGGCGATCAGTGCGCCCGTGCCACGGCAACTGTTACCCGCTGGGTCATCGAAATGCTCTGAGTCCTGCTCCGACGCGGGCGCGTCGCGGCGCTCAAGACGCGGCGTCACCTTCCGTTGGGCCCGGCATCCCCGCACACCGTGGCGCTATAAACCTATGGGACCCTTCACCAATGCACCAAGAAAGAGGAGACAGACGAATCGTGCCTCACCGGCTGCTGGGTCAACGGACCGGCGGTGATCTTCGCCTGAACCGCTTTGCTCGCCACGGAGACGTGTAACTGCACGCGGCCGACACTCGGAACAGCGCCGCCATGCCGCTGTCGCCGGACGCGTTGCTCTCGGTGCCGTTGTAGATCACTTGCTTCCCGGCCTGCAGAGGTTGGTCGTCGCAAGCCGCTGCGCGCGGCGGCTTGCATAGGCAATGGATACATACCATAACCGCTATCCTCGAATGGGCAATCACAAGGTCGGCATTTCGTGCCCCCTGCGGTGCAGAGCTTCGGACATGCTTTTGCGCGTCGGCCGTCAGGCGGAACCACGCGGCCTGGTCCGCGGGGCATCGTCACACCAACTGAATCCGTGAAGAAAACGGCGACGCCTGGGTGCGGCGCGCGCGGGTGCATGTGGCGCGAAGCCTTGCGTTTAGATTAAATTACCGGCTTTCCGTCCACCGGCATCGAAGACCCGACACTCATGAGCGTACGCGCATCGCGAATACCCATCTTCGCACTCGCCCTTGGGTTTCTGGCCGCAATCCAGCTGCCGGCACGCGCTGGATCGCCTGACGGACAAGGCGCTGCTACCGACGCTGGCGTGGTCAGCGTCGCGGTCGCGGCTGATTTCATTCGTACCCTGCAGGAACTGGACACAGCCTTTGTCCGCACCGGCGGCGGGCGTCTGCTGATCAGCGCCGGATCAACCGGCAAGCTGTATGCACAGATCCGCGCCGGCGCCCCTTACGACGTGTTGCTGGCAGCCGATACCGCGACTCCGCGCCTGCTGGTCAGACAGGGCCTGGGCGTGGCGGCCAGCCGGTTCACCTACGCCCGCGGCCGGCTTGTCCTCTGGAGCCGCTCTGCGCAGCGCGTGGACAACAAGGGGCTGGTGCTGAAATACGGGAAATTCCGCCATCTTGCGATCGCCGATCCCAGGATTGCACCGTATGGGGCAGCGGCGCGTGCGGTGCTGCGACATCTGGGACTTTGGCGGACCCTGCAGCCCCGTATCGTCCGTGGAGAGGACGTCGGGCAAACCTTCCAGTTCGCCGTCAGCGGCAACGCCGGACTCGCATTCGTGGCTCTGGCGCAGCTTAAAGATCCGGCGTTCGCGCCTGGTGGGTCCTACTGGATCGTACCTCAGGGACTATACGCGCCCATCGATCAACAGGCGGTACTTCTCGAACGCGCCAGACACGACGCGGCGGCGGTTGCATTCATGAAGTTTCTGCACAGCCCGGCGGCGCGAGCGATCATCCGCCGCTATGGCTACGACGCTAACTGAACACGCGCAGCCGGCCGTCCGGGGCGCCAGCTTCGTTCTGGGTACAGGATTAAAGCATGAATGCATTGGCGATCGATCTTATACCTGTCTGGCTCACATTGCGGCTTGCCTTGATATCGACGTCATTTCTGTTCGTCATCGGGACACCGGTCGCGTGGTGGCTTGCGCGCACCCGCTCGTTCCTCAAGCTGCCAGTCGAGTCCGTTGTCGCCCTGCCGCTGGTGCTTCCACCGACCGTGCTCGGCTTCTACCTGCTGCTCTGGCTGGCCCCTGCCGGACCGCTGGGCAAAGCCTGGCATGCTATCAGTGGCGGTTCGCTGGCATTCAGTTTCTCCGGCCTGGTCATCGGGTCGGTCCTGTATTCACTGCCGTTCGTCGTGCAACCGTTGCAGAACGCCTTCGAGGCGATCGGCGAACGTCCGCTCAGGGTTGCGACAATGCTCGGCGCTGGACCCCTGGATCGGTTCTTTACCGTCGCCCTGCCGCTCGCGCGGCGTGGACTGGTCACGGCACTCACCCTCGGTTTTGCCCATACCGTGGGCGAGTTCGGGGTTGTGCTCATGATCGGCGGCAATATTCCCGGAAAGACCCAGGTGCTATCGATCGCTATCTATGACCATGTCGAAGCGCTCGAGTACACACGCGCCCATGAGCTTTCGGCAGGATTGCTGGTCTTTTCCTTCCTCGTTATGTTCATCGTCCACCTAACCAACCGGCGCCTGCAGGCGCGCGGCCTATGAGCGGTATCGACGGGCACTTCACGCTGCGTCGCGGCGATTTCGTGCTCGAGGCAACGTTCCAGGCGCCGGCGCGCGGTGTTACCGCACTGTTCGGTCCGTCGGGATGCGGGAAGTCCACGTTGCTGAATTGCATAGCCGGCTTGGAGCCGGCCGCGCGCGGCACGCTGCGGATCAACGATGAACTCTGGCAGGACAGCGAGTTGCGCGTCTTTGTGCCTGCTCACCGCCGCCGGGTGGGATACGTATTCCAGGACGCGGGGCTCCTGGCCCACCTCAGCGTGCGCGGCAATCTTGAGTACGGGATGAAGCGCGCGCTGCTCATGCGCTCCGGGGCCGCCTTTTCCCGGACGGTGGAGTGGGCCGGCATCGGCCCGCTGCTCGGACGCCGGACCCAGGGACTGTCCGGCGGGGAACGCAGCCGCGTGGCAATGGCCTGCGCACTGCTGAGGGATCCGGTCATGCTGCTGATGGATGAACCGCTTGCCGCACTGGATGCCCGTTCGCGGACCGAATTACTGCCGTTTCTCGAGCGCCTGCGTGACGAACTGCCGATCCCCGTGCTCTATGTCAGCCACGCCATCGACGAAGTGGCCCGGCTCGCTGACTACCTGGTAAATCTTGAACCGGGGCGCGTCGTGGCCCATGGCAACTTGCGTGAGATGCTTACGCGCCTGGATTTGCCGCTTGCCC
>JAJYEE010000042.1:0-9588 GCA_021790335.1 Pseudomonadota bacterium
TCAAGCTTACCTCGACCAGCATCACATCCCGCAGCGGATCAGGGGTTAACCGCAGCCGCAGCCTGAAACGCGGATGGGTGTGCTCGATTTCCATCGCTGCGATGCCCGGGCCGGGGAGACAGATTTTGCAGCCTTCCAGCCGCTTCACCTCGACCCAGAACCCGCTGCCATCGGCGACGATGAATCCGAGGTCCCTTGTCTGGGGAATGTCGGCACGCGGATAGTAGATCTCATTGAGAATGCCATGGCTGGCCGTGAACCAGATGCGTGAGGGTCCAAGCGCCGTGCCTACCATGTCCTTGGCGCTGGTCGTCCATGTCGGGGAAATTCCAGGATGGCCTGGTGCGTGCATTAAGTTGCTCCTGATGGGGAAAATCTGCCGGTTACCCGGCGCCCTGAACCTGCCGTGCGGACCGCAAAGCCTGGCGGGTCGCGTGAAACGACGTCTGACCTATTCCCCGGTGGCCCGTAGACCGCAGTCCGATACCGCGCCCGGTTTCCCGAAGCGGCAACCGGGCCATCTGGACAGCAGCGATGCCTGATAGATGTATATAGAATCCCCTGCGGCGGCTTCTGTGGTCAGGGAGATAACCCTTCCATTCCGGCAGGGCCGCCACGCGCGGTTTCCGCGTTATGTAGCACGGGACGGTGACGCAGCGCCCGCACACAGGCGTCGCAGCGTCATGCAGCCACATTCCTTGGTTCGACCGGCTGGAGGTCGTGACGTTCCGGAAATTGTTTCGAATTACTGCTGATCCGGTTGGCCGGGGTCATCGGCCACCCTGAACCTGCCCGCCAGCACCCGGAACGGCATAATAGCCAAACGCCACGGATCGCTATCGGACATTCTGTCGCCGACAGGATGGGGCCCAGCCGTGGCGCTGCGGAACAGCTATTTTATACCATAAAAATAAATACTTGTATAAATATATTCAAGTTATCTATACAGTCTTGCCGACACCTGTCATACCCCGTCACTCGTGTTTTTCTGTGTTGGGGTCGTCTCAGAAAACGGAATTTAAAAGTACACTAAGCCGGATTGGCTTGGTCTTGACGATGCTTCGCCAGCAGTCGTACCACTGTTGACGGGTGAATACGGAACAGGCGAGCAGCATCCGCGCCAGTTTTTTGACCTGACGCAACCAATGCCACGATTTCTTTCTGTTGTTGTGGTGTCAGCTTTGGACGGCGTCCGCCGACACGGCCATCTTTACGCGCAGCATCTAGGCCGCTCTTGGTGCGCTCACGCAGCATCGCCCGCTCGAATTCGGCGAACGAGCCGACGATCTGCATCATCATGCGTCCGGCTGGGCTAGCCGTGTCGATGGCTTCTGTCAGGCTCTGGAAGTCCGCTCCGGCCTCCCCGATTTTTTCAAGAGTCAGTAACAGGTCTTTCAGCGACCGCGACAAACGATCCAGCTTCCACACTACGACCACATCGCCATGGTGCAGTTGGCTCAGAAGACGATACAGTTCCGGGCGATCCCAGCGGCCGCCAGAAGCCTTCTCCTGAAAGACAATTTCGCACCCAGCCGCCATCAAGGCGGAAATCTGGGCCTGTGTGTCTTGGTCCTGGGTTGAAACACGGGTGTAGCCGATGCGCATGATTGCAAAATCCTATTGCCATTTTGTTTTATTTTGCAATATGTTTTCGCAACGCGTAATCCCTCGGAAGCGGGTTGTAGCTATTGAGGTTGCACAAACGAACGTTTACGCAATTAGCACCTGTTAATATATAGTAGATATACATTCATATATGTAGTATTATCTACTTATAATTATGCTATCCATTATTCTTTCGTTGCCGACCGCGAACGCCACAGCCCGACAACGTATCTGGCGGGCGCTCAAGGCTTCCGGCGCGGCGGTGCTGCGCGATGGCGTTTACCTGATGCCCGAGTTCGACACTTGCCACGCCACGCTGGAAGCCGTGGCTACCGATGTGCAGGCAGCTGGCGGCACCGCCTACGTGGTTCGTATCGAAGAACTGGAAGGCGAAAACTTCGTCGCACTGTTCGATCGCAGCGAGGACTACGCAGTGCTACTGGCCGACGTTGCCCGGGTGCGCGAAGCGTTGACATCCGACACGGCACTGACCACGCTCAAGCAGACCCGCAAGCTGCGTAAAGTCTTTGCCAGCCTGGCCGAAATCGATTTCTTTCCCGGAGAAGCGCACAAGCAAGCCGATGCGGCATTGCAAGACCTGGAACTGGCAGCCGCGCGCGTGCTGTCCCCGGATGAGCCACATCCGGTCGAGGGCACAATTGCATGCCTGCAACTCAGCGATTACCAGGGGCGGACATGGGCGACCCGCCGTCGTCCATGGGTGGATCGGCTAGCCTGTGCGTGGTTGATTCGGCGTTTCATCGACCCCCAAGCCCGGCTGTTATGGCTGGCGTCCCCGGCTGATTGCCCGGCCGATGCCCTGGGCTTCGACTTCGATGGCGCAACATTCAGCCATATCGGTGCACGCGTCACCTTCGAGGTGTTGCTAGCAAGTTTTAGCCTTGAAGCACCCGCGTTCCGGCGGCTTGGCACGCTGGTTCATTACCTCGACGTCGGCGGTGTGCAACCGCCCGAGACAGCTGGTGTGGAAAGTGTCCTGGCTGGCCTGCGTGAGGCGATCGTCGAAGACGATCAACTGCTGGCAGCAGCCAGCAGCGTGTTCGATGGATTGCTCGAAACTTTCGAGAAGGAAATAACAGCACTATGAAGCAGAGCATAGCGCCACCCATCCAGGACACGCAATCCCGACCATCGCCCATCAGTTTCCGGGAAGCCTTGCGCTTCTGGCTCAAGCTTGGTTTTATCAGCTTCGGTGGCCCAGCCGGGCAGATTGCGATCATGCACCAGGAACTGGTCGAGAATCGGCGCTGGATTTCCGAGCGGCGCTTTCTGCACGCACTGAACTTCTGCATGATGTTGCCCGGCCCGGAAGCGCAGCAGTTGGCGGTCTACATCGGCTGGTTGTTGCACCGCGCCCGCGGCGGGATTGTGGCGGGTACGCTGTTCGTGCTGCCGTCGCTGCTGATCCTGATTTCATTGTCCTGGATTTACATTGCCTTTGGGAACACGCCACTGGTAGCAGGGCTGTTCTATGGCATCAAACCTGCGGTCACGGCCATCGTCGTGCAGGCCGTATTTCGTATCGGCTCGCGCGCACTCCGCAACAGTGCGCTATGGGCTATTGCCGCAGCCTCTTTCGTGGCGATATTCGGGTTGAACGTGCCTTTTCCGGCCATTGTCGCCGGCGCGGCACTGATTGGCTATCTCGGCGGACGCTTGGCGCCGGACAAGTTCACGACGGGCGGCAGCCATGGCTCCGCCGCCAAATCGTTTGGCCCAGCCCTGATCGACGACGATACCCCGACACCGGAACATGCGCGTTTTCACTGGTCGGGCCTGATTCGGGTGGCAACGGTGGGCGCTGCGCTGTGGCTGATTCCGATGGGTGCGCTGATGACCCGATTTGGATGGACGGGCATGCTCACGCAAATGGGCTGGTTCTTTACCAAAGCGGCGTTACTCACCTTCGGCGGCGCCTACGCTGTGCTGCCCTATGTAGTGCAGGGCGCAGTGAATCATTACGGCTGGATCTTGCCGACGCAGATGATCGACGGGCTCGGGTTGGGTGAAACTACTCCCGGTCCGCTCATCATGATAGTTGCCTTCGTCGCCTTCGTCGGTGGCTATACCCATGCCGCGCTGGGTGCGGACGAGATGTTTCTGGGCGGAGCTCTGGCGGCAGTACTGGTGACCTGGTTCACTTTCCTGCCCTGTTTCATTTTCATTCTCTCCGGCGGCCCGCTGGTGGAGGCCACGCGCGGCAACCTCGGCTTCACCGCGCCATTGATCGCGATTACGGCCGCTGTGGTCGGGGTGATCCTGAATCTCGCGCTGTTCTTCGGCGAACATGTTTTGTGGCCGCAGGGTCTACACGGCCGCTTCGACTGGGTTTCAGCTTTGATCGCGCTGGGTGCCGCAGTGGCGCTGATGTACTTCAAGCGCAGTGTGATCCAGGTCATCGCCGCCTGTGCCGTGATCGGGCTGGCGTTGAAAGTTTTTTTGCCATAAGGCGCGTGCACGCGACGAGAGAGGATTGCCCACGAAACGGCTGCACAGTTTGTTGATCCTGGCTGCGCTGGGCTGCGCTCCGGCGCTCTCGGCCTATGCCGCTCTATTCGAGAAGGTGGTTGATCTGCCGCTGCCCGGTGCGCCTGCGCGGTTCGACTATGAGGCGCTCGACCCGGCTAGCGGGCGACTCTACATCAATCAAATGGGGGCCAATCAGGTGCTGGTCTACGACGTGCGGGCGCGGCGCCTGGTTGCCGCCTTGCCCGGTTTCCCCAGCGCCACCGGCATTACGCTGGCAGCGCAACGCGGGCTGGCCTTTGTAAGCACCCCCGGCGGTATTTTCAATTCCCTCCTCAGCCATGGCCGTTTGCGGGTGTTACGGCTTGCCGACCTCAAGACCATCGCCAGTCTGCCAACCGGGGAATTTCCCGATGGCAGTGCCTGGGTAGCTCCGCTGGGCCGATTGTTCGTGTCCAATGAACGCGGTGGCGTTGAGACCATTATCGGCAGCGATCCGCTGCGGGTGCTCAAGACTCTGCCACTAGGTGGCGAAGCCGGCAACAGCGCCTATGACCATGGTGACCATCGCGTTCTAGTCAATGTGCAGACCCGGCGTGAACTGATGGAGATTGACCCGCAGGCGCTCGTGATCACTCGACGCATCACACTACCGCCGAGTTGTGTGCACAACCATGGTTTGCTGGTGGATGATCGCGCGCGCTTGGCCTTCGTCGCCTGCGATGGCAATGCCCGTCTGCTAACACTGACGCTGCCGGGTCTGCAGACCGTGCAGGTCGACAGCGTAGGCAACGATCCGGATGTGCTGGCGCTCGACACCGAGCGCCAGATTCTGTATGTCGCCAGCGAAAGCGGCGTGGTTAGCGTATTCGCCGTCGAAACAGGGAAAATCAAGGACTTGTGGCACGGCTGGGTCGGCTCCGATGCGCATAGCGTGGTGGTGGATACCGCATCCGGTTTCACTTATTTCCCACTCGCCGATGTAAATGGTCATCCGCTGCTGCGAGTCATGCGACTCGTAATGCCTTGACCCCAGGCGCATTCCAATGCTTAGGAAATAGTGACAGCCCCTCGCTGAAGACTGGTGACCTCTTCTGAAGGAGAGCTTAAATGTCTTACGAAATGAAACCCTTGTCGTGCGACCCATCGAGGCTGAACGGCCTGTCCGAGAAAATCATCGTCAGCCATTACGAGAATAACTACGGCGGCGCGGTGAAGCGCCTCAACGCCATCGCTGAGCAGTGGGCAGGATTGGATTGTGCCACCGAGCCGGTATTCGTAATTAACGGACTCAAGCGCGAGGAATTGATCGCCTACAACTCCATGGTACTTCATGAACTCTATTTCGATAGCCTGGGCTGTGGGGTAGGTCCGAGCGGTAAGCTCTATGAAGCACTGGTGCGCGACTTCGGTAGTTATGCGCGCTGGCACGCCCAGTTCATGGCCATGGGCAAAGCTCAAGCCGGCGGTTCTGGTTGGGTATTACTGACGTATTCAGGGCGTGAAAATAAACTCATCAATCAATGGGCGGCGGATCATACCAATCTGTTGGCAGATGCGCTACCCCTGCTGGCCCTGGATATGTATGAACATTCTTATCATCTGGATTACGGCGCAAAGGCGGCGGCTTATGTGGAAGCCTTTATGCGCAATATCCGCTGGGAAAATGTTGCGCGACTCTATTTTCGTGCATCTGCTATTCAGCACTTCAGAGACCGGGCGATTACCGTCAGCGCACTCAAGAATGATCTGGCCAAGGATGTCAACATGTTGATCTTGGATGTGCGGCGCAAAGCTGATTACGAAACCGACGACGGCATCATGCCGCGTGCCATTTGGCGTGATCCAAACTCAATAATGCACTGGAGTCAAGACCTTCCCAAAGATAAAGAGATCATCCTTTATTGCGTCCATGGGGCCACGGTCAGTAATTCCGTACTGGATCACTTGTTGAAAGAGGGATTCAAAGCCCGCTATATCGAAGGCGGTATCGAGGGATGGAAAGCGGCCGGTGGAGAAACGGTGGTCAAGTCGGTTCTCTAGGTTTTTTCATTTAAAGCGCCTGATATTGCGGGCGATCGATAACTAATGAGGAGAAAGTCATATGTCTTCCTCGAAGACGTTTGCGACAACATGTTCAACCCCGATCCATATTTACAGCAAGGGGGCGACATGGTTCGCGTAGGCGATATGACTCGCACCTGCGAGCCAAAGGCGAAAATACGCAAACGTATCGGGGAAATGCGTCTCCACGGCAAACCTATAGAAACAGCCAAAATCTATAAAGGGGCGGGTTGGGCTCCGGTGGCCGAAGGTGTATCTGGCGAACCGATTCGGGACGTAGTAGTAACCTGGTTGCGCGATAAAAAAGTCGTCACGCCACGCAAATTGAATTCGCCTCGCCTGATCGGCATGAACAACAATCCCGGTGTGGCGTGAATCATTGCCAATTGTTTCAGTGACTTTGAAGCGAAGGAGAATCATGAGATGGGTTACCCGTGCACACCCGAAAATCGACCGCATTGCCTGCCCGTGGCTGGTGGCTCGATTCATTGACGATAGAGCCGAATTTCTCTACGTCCCGGCAGGTGACGTACTGCGCATCGCACATGAAACGGGCGCAATCCCCTACGACATTCCCGGAGTGGAACTCTCTCACGTTGGCGATCTGTGTAGCTTCGATGCGTTCCTGGGAAAGTACGGGTTGAATGATCCGGCGTTGAAGCAACTGGCAGTCATCGTGCGCGGTGCCGACACCTCCCGGCTCGACCTCACACCGCAGTCAGCGGGTCTATATGCGATTTCGCTCGGCCTGTCGCAGACCTTTGTCGACGATCATGAAATGCTCAAGCACGGTGTGGTGATGTACGACGCGCTCTATTCCTGGTGCCAGCACTGCCAAAAGGAAACCAACAACTGGCCGCCAAAGATGTAGGCAATCTGTTTCGAGAGGAATTCGCCGCTCATGCCACGCCGTTAAATCCTGTCCGTCATAGAGCGCTAAATCCTGTTGGCACTGTCCGATGCCAAAGATGAGCTGATCCGGCTCTACACCTTCAACGGCGCCGACTTGTCCCGCATTCGGCAGCATCGTGGCTCGGCAAATCGGCAGGGCTTTGTTGTGCAACTTTTTTGCATGCGCTATACAGGTATCGTACTCGCTGCCGACGCGGAACCAGACGCGCCACTGCTGCGCATGGTAGCCGACCAGCTCAAGCCGCCTGGTGACATCTGGGACGACTACGGTCAACGCGCCGAAACGGAGCTCGAACATCCGTTGGAGTTGCAGTCAGCCTATGGCTTCCAATCATTTACGACTCTGAGCCATTATCGCGCTGCCGTGCATAGCCTGGACGATCTGGTCTGGCAAACCGACAAGGGTATTGTGCTGGCACGCGAGTTGGCCGATGGATTGCACCACAAGAACGTTTTGCTGCCAGCGGTTGGCGTGATGGAACGTATCTGCGCCGAGGCGATCACTCGCGCCAACCGGCGCATTCACGCCGCACTGACCGACACCCTGACGAGCGTTCACCATCAGCGCCTGGACGAACTCCTCAAGCGCAAGGAGGGCAGCAAAGCGACTTGGCTGGTGTGGCTGCGCCAACTGGTGATAGCAGCCATCACGGCAATGGCGTCGGCGATGCACTATTTACAATACCTGTCGCCGCTGGGCTGGGAGCACATCAATCTGGCCGGCGATTACTTCTGGCGCAGCAGCACCAAGTGCGGTGCGGGGAAGTGCAGGCCGCTACAGCCGCTTCTAAAGCCTTAACGTACTTTAAATTCCATTTTCTGAGACGACCCCTACCACGATGTCGTACTCGCCTGGCAACCCATGCAACTGTTCACAAGCGCCGTGCGGGACCGTACCGCCTCAACGATCCGGCCGCATACTGCTAGCAGTGGGCCATGTTCCGCGGCGTTGAGGGCGTTTACCATCAGGTTGTTGACGTCGAGCAGTAAGCCGCAGCCGCTGCACCGGGCAAGTTCGACGAAGAACTGCGACTCGCTGAAGTCGCTCGCCGCGAAATCTAAATAGCTTGTTGAGGTTGTCGCGTGCTTCTGCGTCAGGATGTGGCATGGACGAAGCGGTTATGCATTATCTTGGTGCGGTTTCTGTTCCGGCAGAATGACGGTAATGATGTAACATTATGATCAGATGTAACTTCCCTGCTTGGCATGGCGATTGCTTTCCGCAACGATCGGATGCACGGGAAACATCGGAATGGGATTGCATGTGCTGCTGGTCGATGATGATACTGAGCGTGCGACCACCCTGCGGGCGGCATTGCGGGCTGCCGGCTATAAGGTGATCGGGGAAGTGCGGTCGGCGGTGGAACTAATGGCGCGCGTGCGCGCAACGAAGCCGGACGTCATCATCATTGACCGTGACTCGCCAGATCGCGATACGCTTGAGCACCTGTGCATGATCACGCGTGACGATCCGCGACCGATTGTAATGTTTACGCAGGACAGGGATCAGGCAATGATGCACGAAGCCCTGAAGGCCGGGGTCAGCGCCTACGTTGTCGACGGACTGTCGGCGGAACGCGTGCGGCCGATCGTGGAAGTGGCCCTAGCGCGCTTCGAACAGTGGCAGGCATTGCGTCAGGAGCTGGACCAAGCGCAGGCGAACCTGGCGGAGCGCAAGGTGATCGAGCGTGCCAAGGGCATTGTCATGAAGCAGCGTAGTTGCAGCGAGGAGGAGGCCTACCGGCTGATGCGCAAGACCGCGATGGATAGGAACGTGCGGCTGTCGCAGGTGGCGGAAAGCGTGGTTGCCATGGCGGAGTTGTTGACGTAACAGGAAATTGCAGCAGCGCCCGTGCCCAACGGCGGGCTGGCGGTGCTAGGTAAAGATTCGGCAGGTCGTGATGGCCTGCATATCGGACAACGGCGTCCTCGTCTGTCGCTTTGGCGGCAGGCAGGATGCCGTTTTTTTTACACTGGGGAGGTAAACATGCAGCACGATGAGCAGGTGGACGAGGTGCAGTTTCCGACCAGCGATAGCGCCGGTGTATCACGCCGTGATTTTCTCAAGACCGGCATTACCGGCGGCATCGCGGCCGCCGGAATCCTGAGCATGATACCGACTGGGTTGAGGAGTGCCGCCTACGCCAGCGAGACGACCGGACCTGAAAAGCCGAACGTGAGCTTTGGCATCATACCGCTCACAGATTGCGCCGTGATCGTCGTGGCGCACGAAAAGGGCTACTTCAAGAAGTACGGGCTAAACAGCGCCGTTTTGAAGGAAGCTTCGTGGGCTAACATCCGCGACAAGGTGGCGCTCGGTGTGCTGGATGGTGCACATATGCTGGCCGGTATGCCGATCGCCGCCACGCTCGGAATCGGAGCAATGCCGAAAGCGACCGTGACTGCCTACAGCATGGATCTCAACGGCAATGGCATCACCGTCTCCAATGCGCTCTACCAACGCATGGTCAAGGCTGATCCGGCGGCGATGAAGGAGCGTCCGATCACAGCGCGCGCCCT
>JAJYEE010000042.1:9688-18483 GCA_021790335.1 Pseudomonadota bacterium
TTCTATCGCTACGCTGCGACTTTTCCGTGGCTTTCGCACGCCGAGTGGTTCATTACCCAGATGATTCGTTGGGGTCAAATCAAAGAGCCGCTCGACATCAAGAAGACTGCAGCCGCGGTATACCGTCCGGATATCTACCGCGAAGCCGCCAATGCGCTTGGTATTCCGGTTCCGACCATTAATTACAAGATTGAAGGCAGGCATGCCGGTCACTGGACGTTGACCCAGGCCAGCAAGCCGATTCTCATGGGACCGGACAAATTCTTCGACGGCATGGTGTACGATCCCGCCGACCCGATCGGGTACGTCGATGGCTTCCGGGTGAAAAACCTCAAAGTGAATCTCACTGCAATGGCAAGAGTAAACGCGTGAATCGGCAGCGCGGAGCGCAACTTGCCAGCGACCGTCGTCAGGTCTGGCGGCAAGCGCAATGAGTCGGCGGCGCCTTGGCGGGCCATTTCGATGATCGGCGCCGGACGCATTGGCAGCGCGGTTTGAAGCGGCCGGGACCAGGTATGCAAGTCTGCGGTGTCCCGGATCAGCATGTGAGAGGGGCTAAGTTATGGGCGTGATGAGAATCGATAAGACGTGGAAGCGGGTGGCGGTGCGCGATTATCCGGCGCACGAGCCATCGGAAAACGGGATGCGGGTGGGCCGGCCGGCGTCGGTGCCGCAACCGTTGAAGCGACACGCGCGGTTCGCGCGGCCTGCGGCGGCCGCGTTCCGCTTTGCGGTACCGCCGTTGCTGGGCCTGGCTTTGTTCATTCTCGGTTGGGCGCTGGTGGCAGGACATACTGCTGTGCCGGGGCCGATCGAGACCTGGAAGTCGGCACTCAAGGTCTTCGCGCACCCGTTCTACAGCAACGGTCCGAACGATCAGGGCATCGGCTGGAATGTGCTGCGCTCGCTGCTGCGCGTCGCAGTCGGCTTCGGCCTGGCGGTGATCGTCGGTATTCCGCTCGGCTTCGTGATCGGCCGTTTCTCGTTTATTAGCCGCATGAGCAGACCGATCATCAGCCTGCTGCGTCCGGTATCGCCGCTCGCATGGTTGCCGATCGGACTGTACGTATTCAAGCAGGCGCAGCTGGCGGCGATCTGGGTGATCTTCATCTCGAGCATCTGGCCGATGATTATAAACACGGCCACCGGCGTAACCCGCGTGCCGCAGGATTATCTCAACGTGGCGCGCGTGCTCAAACTGTCCGAATGGAAAGTGTTCACCAAGATCCTGTTTCCGGCGGTATTGCCGTACATGATGACCGGCATGCGCCTGTCCATGGGCATTGCGTGGCTCGTGATCGTCGCCGCTGAAATGCTGACCGGGGGCGTGGGTATCGGATTCTGGGTATGGGACGAGTGGAATAACCTAAATGTCGCGCACATCATCATCGCCATTTTCGTGATTGGCATAGTCGGATTTCTACTCGAGGAGGCGTTGCTTCTGGTGGCAAAACGCTTCAACTACTACGGGGATGGGTCATGAACCATTACGTCCTGATTGAAAATCTGAGCAAGGTGTTCGATACCAGGAAGGGGCCGTTCGTCGCCTTGCAAGCAGTGAATCTCTCCGTTCGCAGGGGTGAGTTTGTCTCGATAATCGGTCACTCCGGTTGCGGAAAGTCAACGCTGCTCAATCTCGTTGCCGGCCTTACGCAGGCTACAAGCGGAATCCTGCTATGCGCCGGCCGCGAGATTGCCGGACCAGGACCAGACCGGGCGGTCGTGTTTCAGAATCACTCACTGCTGCCCTGGATGAGCTGCTTCGAGAACGTCTACCTCGCAGTCGAGCGCGTGTTCGGGCGCGCAGACGGCAAGGCGGAGCTCAAGCGTCGCACGCAAGCAGCGCTCGATCTCGTTGGGTTGGCGCATGCAGCACACAAGCTGCCGCACGAAATATCAGGCGGCATGAAACAGCGCGTCGGCATCGCGCGTGCACTATCGATGCAGCCCGAAGTGCTGTTGCTCGACGAGCCGCTTGGCGCACTCGACGCGCTCACGCGCGCCCACCTGCAGGACGAGCTTCTGCGAATCGTGGCGGCGAGCGGATGCACAACGATCATGGTGACGCACGATGTGGACGAGGCGGTACTGCTCTCCGACCGCGTGGTCATGATGACCAACGGGCCCGGTGCGACCATTGGCGCGGTGCTCGATATAGATCTGCAGCGCCCGCGCGTACGCCTCGAACTGGCCAGCGACACGGATTACAACGCGCGCCGCGCGGCGCTGCTTGCGTTCCTGCACGAATGCCAAGGTGTTGCGGCGGCGTGAAAATGGCGCAGAGAAAGGAGGATCGGTGTATGAAGGAAAGGCTTGTTTTGGTCGGCAACGGCATGGCTGGCATGCGCGCCATCGAGGAACTGCTCAAGATCTCGTCCGACATATACGACATTGCTGTATTCGGGGCCGAGCCCCACGGAAACTACAACCGCATAATGCTGTCGCCAGTACTGACCGGCGAGAAGAAGTTTCCAGACATTATGCTGAACGACATTGCTTGGTATGCGGAAAACGGCATTACCCTGCATGCGGGCAAAGAGGTGGAGCGCATCGAGCGTGGTTCGAGGAAGGTGGTGGCCAGGGACGGCACCAGCGCGAATTACGACAGGTTGCTGCTGGCTACCGGGTCGGTGCCGTTTATTATTCCGGTGCCAGGAAAGGACTTGCCTGGCGTGGTCACCTTTCGCGACATTAATGACGTGGAAGCCATGCTCGGCGCGGCGCACCATCACAAGCGCGCTGTGGTGATAGGCGGTGGCCTGCTTGGCCTCGAGGCCGCCAACGGCTTGCTCCGGCAAGGCATGGACGTCACGGTCGTGCACCTCCTCGACACGTTGATGGAAAGACAGCTCGATCGGGCTGCGGCCGACCTGCTCAAGGCTGCGCTCGAGGAGCGCGGTCTGCGCTTCCTCATGCAGGTCCAGACCGAGGCGATTCTCGGTGATGCGCGGGTGCGCGCGGTGCGGTTCCGGGATGGCACCGAGATTGCGGCCGATCTCGTGGTCATGGCGGTCGGCATCCGCCCCAATATTGCACTTGCCAAAAGTGCCGGCCTTTATTGTGAGCGCGGGGTGGTGGTCAGCGACACCATGCAGACCTATGACCCGCGTATCTATGCACTGGGCGAGTGCGTGCAGCATCGCGGCCAGACCTATGGCCTCGTGGCGCCGCTATTCGAGCAGGCCAAGGTTTGCGCCAATCACCTGGCCGAACTCGGCTTCGCACGCTACACCGGCTCGATGAGCTCGACCAAACTCAAAGTGACCGGCATTGATCTTTTCTCCGCCGGTGATTTTCAGAGTGCGGAGGGCTGCGAGGAAATCGTGCTCAAGGACGCGGGCCGCGGCGTCTACAAAAAAGTCGTGCTCAAGAACAATCGCATCTGCGGTGCCGTCATGTACGGGGATACCCTGGACGGTTCCTGGTACTTTCAGCTTATGCGTGACAGTACCGACGTCGCGAATCTGCGTGAGAAGCTGCTCTTCGGCCAGGCGCATCTCGGCGATGCCGGCCACGGCAACATCAGGAGCCGGGTGGCTTCGATGCTGGATAGCACCGAAATCTGCGGCTGCAACGGCGTGTGCAAGGGTGCCATCGTGAAGGCGATCGGAGACAAGAAACTGTTTACGCTGGACGAGGTGCGGGCACACACCAAGGCGTCGAGCTCCTGCGGCTCGTGCACCGGCCTGGTGGAGGCACTGCTTGCTTCGACGCTTGGTGGCGACTACTCGATGACGCCAAAAAAAAGACCCATGTGCACCTGTACCGATCACGCCCACGACGAGATCCGGAGCGCGATCCTCGATCTCGAGATGAAGAGCATTCGTGCCGTGATGGACCGGCTCGAATGGAAAAGCCCGGATGGCTGCAACAAGTGTCGTCCGGCGCTCAATTTCTACCTGCTCACCGCGTGGCCAGGGGAGTACGTGGACGACAATCAGGCGCGCTTCATCAATGAACGCGCCCACGCCAACATCCAGAGGGATGGTAGCTACTCGGTCGTGCCGCGCATCTGGGGCGGCGAGACCACGCCGGCGCAACTCAAGGCGATCGCCGAGATCGCCGAGAAGTACAGGGTGCCTACGGTGCATATCACCGGTGGCCAGCGTATCGACCTGCTGGGCGTGGTAAAAGAGAATCTACCGGCGATGTGGGGCGATCTCTCCGCCGCCGGGTTCGTATCGGGGCACGCCTACGGCAAGGCAATCCGCACCGTCAAGACCTGTGTAGGCAGAAACTGGTGCCGTTTTGGCACCCAGGACTCAACCGCAGTGGGTATCGATCTCGAAAAAATGGCATGGGGTGCGTGGATGCCTCACAAGGTCAAACTTGCTGTGTCCGGCTGTCCGCGTAACTGCGCCGAGGCGACGATCAAGGATTTCGGCGTGGTGTGTGTTGATTCCGGTTACGAGCTGCATATCGGTGGTAATGGTGGCGTAAAAGTGCGTGTCACTGATTTCCTGTGCGGCGTGAAAACGCCGCACGAGGTGCTTGAGTACTGCGCTGCCTTCCTGCAGTGCTATCGCGAAGAGGCGCACTACCTGGAACGCACCGCGCCCTGGGTGGAGCGCGTAGGCCTGGCCTATGTGAGGCAGAGGGTAGTGGAGGACGAATCCGGTCGCAAAATCCTGGCCGCGCGCTTCCGGTACTCGCAGCAGTTCGCTCAGGTCGACCCCTGGGCCGAGCGCGCCAAGGGCGTGGACCGGCACGAATTCATCCCGCTCAAACGGGTTGGCTAAAGAGCGGCCAGGCAAGACGCGGATTTAAGGATAGTGCCGTTGCCCCGCAACTCCGGAATGGGTGTTCGAAAATCAAGCGAGTCCGGGCCGGAAAGGGCATACGCTCAGTGAATTGAGAGGACGCGGATCGTGAATACGATCAAAAAAGTGATGCAAATTGCGGACGACTGGACGGAAATCGGCGCACTCGACGAGATCCCGCGTCAGGGTGCACGGGTCGTCAAGTGTGCAAGCGGAGATATTGCCGTCTTCCGCACCCTGAATGATGAAGTATTTGCGCTACGCGATTGTTGTCCGCACCAAGGAGGGCCGCTGTCGCAGGGGATGGTCCATGGCCGCGAGGTCACCTGCCCCCTGCACGACTGGAAGATCCATCTTGATACCGGGATCGCGGTGGCTCCGGACGAGGGCTGCGCGGCACGCTATCCGGTACGGGTCAAGAGCGGACGTGTATTCCTTTCGCTTACCGCGCAGGTGGCCGGAACGAGTACGTCACCCTGATCTGCTCATCTCGCCGTCAAAAAACACAAGTGCGAGTACAGAGATGATACACGGCGAAGTACGCACGACCTGTCCTTACTGTGGTGTCGGCTGCGGCGTGCTGGCGCGCGTCGAGCCCGACGGCAGAGTCGAAGTCCGCGGCGACCCCGAGCATCCAGCCAACCACGGGCAGCTGTGCTCCAAGGGCGCGGCGTTGGCCGAGACGCTCGATCTCGCACCGCGACTGCTTTATCCCGAGGTGCGCGGAGCGCGTGTTGCTTGGGACACCGCGCTCGACACTGTGGCGTCTAGCATTTGCGCAGCACTCGACAGGCACGGTCCGGAATCAGTGGCCTTCTACGTTTCTGGCCAGCTGCTCACCGAGGACTATTACGTCGCCAACAAGCTCATGAAAGGTTTTCTCGGAAGCGCTAACATCGACACCAACTCACGACTGTGCATGGCGTCGGCGGTGGTCGGGCACAAGCGCGCCTTTGGCGCCGACACCGTTCCTGGCTGCTATGAAGACATCGAGCGTGCCCAGCTAGTGGTGCTGGTCGGGTCGAATGCCGCCTGGTGTCACCCGGTGCTCTTTCAGCGCCTAGTCAAGGCAAAAAGTGACCACCCCGAGCTACGTGTCATAACGATCGATCCGCGCCGCACTGCGAGCGCCGATATTGCCGACGTGCACCTGGCCCTCAGACCTGGTACCGACGTCGCGTTGTTCAATGGCCTGCTGGTGTGGCTGTATGATCGCGACGAAATTCACTCGCTGTTTGTTGACGAGCACACCGAAGGACTCGAAGATGCGCTCGCCGCGGCGCGTGCCGGCGCGGGGGATGTTGAGGAAGTCGCCGCCCGCTGCGGCCTCGGCGCTGCACAGCTGTTGCAGTTTTACGAGCTGTTCGCCCGAAACGAGCGTGTGGTGACGTTGTTTTCGCAGGGCGTGAACCAGTCGTCAAGCGGCAGTGACAAGGTCAACGCCATCATAAACTGCCACTTGCTCACCGGGCGCATTGGCCGTCCCGGCATGGGACCGTTCTCGCTAACCGGTCAGCCTAATGCCATGGGCGGGCGCGAAGTTGGCGGACTTGCTAACCAGCTGGCCGCGCACTTTGATCTCGACTATCCGTCGCACCGCGCCCTGGTGCAGCAATTCTGGAAGGCACCAACGATCGCTACCCGGCCAGGCCCGAAAGCGGTCGATCTGTTTCGCGCGGTGGAGGACAGCCGCATCAAGGTGCTGTGGATCATGGCCACGAACCCGGCGGTGAGCCTGCCGGACGCCGGCCGGGTTCGGCATGCGCTCGCCAAGTGCGAACTCGTCATCGTATCCGACTGCGTGCGCCACACGGACACGACCCGGTACGCGCATGTGCTGCTGCCGGCCCTTGCCTGGGGCGAGAAGGAAGGCACGGTCACCAATTCGGAGCGATGCATCTCGCGTCAGCGGGTGTTTCTGCCTTCACCCGGCGAGGCGCGCGCCGACTGGTGGATGTTGGCCGAAGTGGCGAAGCGTCTGGGCTTTGCGGCGGCTTTCGACTACCCGAACGCGGGCGCCATCTTCCGCGAGCATGTGGCTCTCTCGGGCCTTAAAAACGGCGGAACGCGCGACTTTGATCTTTCCGGTTTTGTCGGGATCAGTGACGGGGACTACGATGTGCTCGCGCCGGTGCAGTGGCCAGTGACAAAGGATCACCCAAAGGGTACGGCGCGTCTTTTCGGCAATGGCAGTTTCTTCACCCCGAACGGCCGTGCGCGGTTCGTGCCGGTGACGCCACGCGCGCCCGTCCATGTGATCGACGCGGAATATCCACTCACCCTTAACACCGGTCGCGTGCGCGACCACTGGCACACGCTTACCCGCACTGGGTTCTCGCCGCGCCTTGCCGCGCATACGATTGAGCCTTGTGTCGAAATCAGTGCACACGACGCCGCAGAACTCGGACTGGTCGAGTGCCAACTTGCACGTATTGCTTCGCGCTGGGGCAGTGCGGTGGCGCGGGTGCGCGTGACTGATTTCGCGCGGCGCGGTTCGGTGTTCGTTCCCATGCACTGGAACGATGAATTCACCAATGCCGGCTGCATCGACGCGGTGGTGAACCCAGCCACCGATCCGCTTTCGGGTGAGCCTGAGTTCAAGCACACGCCGGTCAGCGTCGCGCCGCTTGCCACGGCATGGTACGGGTTTCTGCTGTCGCGGCGCAGGCTGACGCCCGGTAATGCGACCTACTGGGCAGTGGCGCGCGGCCCCGGCCTCTGGCGTTACGAGATTGCCGGCCATGAGCTTCCCCAGGACTGGGCGAGCGCTGCGCGCGCGGTGCTGTGCGCCCAAGAAGCAGAGGTCGAGTGGATCGAATATTTCGACAAGGCGGCACATCGTTACCGTGCTGCGCGCCTAGCTGGAGGAAAACTCGAAAGCTGCATCTTCATTGGCCCCGACCCCGTGCTCCCGCCGCGTGACTGGCTCGTATCACTGTTCGGGCTGGATGCCCTCGATACGCTTACCCGCGCCGGCCTGCTGAGCGGTATTCCTGGCAACGGCAATGCTGACGCCGGTCGCCAGATCTGCGCCTGTTTCGGCGTCGGCGAAGGCTCTATCCGCGCGGCCGTCGCGGGCGGCTGCGTCAGCGTTGAAGCCATCGGCCAGTGCCTGAAGGCCGGTACCAACTGCGGGACCTGCGTGCCGGAAATCAGGACTCTATTACCTGTATAGGGTGTGGCCGGTTATCTCACCCAGAAAGGCCAAGAACAGATTCTAAGACCCGCCTTGGTGATGAATCGACGTGCCCCGGTTTACCGGGTGGCGGGAGCAGTCGGTGAGATTCATGTTGCCTGCTGAGTTTCCCGTCATTTTTGCTTCCGTGCCATCAAGCTAATAGACAATCCGGGTTTAACCAATGGCGCTGGTCTGGCGAGCAGTCGTTACAGGCGGAAAAAACGGGGCTTTTTATTCTACATAACACATTGAAGAAATAGGATATGTTGGAAATACGAATCCCGGCGTCAACCAGCGGTCCAGCCTGCCTCGGCGTCGACGATAGCCTCCTGCGAAGCGGTGGCGTGACGGACAGACCTGGACAACAGAATCAGCCGGATCCTGCCATGCAGGACCAGAGCTAACTGACAGAGATCAATGTGGGGCGCGTGGATACAGGCATGATCAGCTGTGGGAGACTGGCAACAGCAGCCGGATTGACGGGCTGCGCGGCGATTTTTCGCGCTGCTTTTGCCGCTCAGTCGGGATCCGGCAGAGGGCGCGAACCAGTGTGCCCGGGCAGACGGCACCGGCTCATCAACACGGAAAAACGGGAGGCCAGGGCATGTATGCACAGCTGAGAATATTTCTGAAAAATAACAGCGGCATGAGGAGCAAGGTGTCAACCGTGATGCTGTTGCTCGTGGCTTTCAACGTGGCAGCATGGACCTGGGCGCTGATTGTACTTCATGGCAATCCGGTACTGCTTGGAACCGCAGTGCTGGCCTATTCATTCGGCCTGCGTCATGCCTTCGACGCCGATCATATCGCGGCAATAGACACCGCCACCCGCAAGCTCATGCAGGGTGGCAGGCGTC
>JAJYEE010000011.1 GCA_021790335.1 Pseudomonadota bacterium
AGGACACCGCGCTTCACCATCGCATAAAGCGCCGGAAAGATCATCTTGTGCGCCAGGTCTCCGGTCACTCCGAAAAGCACCAGCGCGCCGGATGGTTCCGGGCCTACCGTGGTCTTGCCCATCTCCGTCTCCTTCGTTCTTGTAGCCATGCCCATCACACCGTCTCAGCGGCTGCGTCCGTGCCGGCAGGCGCTGCAATTTGAAAACCGCGGGAACAATCGAAGCGCCCTGCGCTGCCGCATCATTGATTTCGATCCCGTCCTGGGCTTTGCACCTGCATGGCATACCGCATCGCATCGCCGCACACAACATAGGGCCTCCGCTCCCCCGAGATCAACACTTTCTGTAGCGATCGGAGACGTCGGCCGGTGCGATCCGAAGTCCGATCCTGACGGCAGGTCACGTTCTCCGACCTCTCAGCCGGGGTTTGCTCCGCTTTTTGACAGTGCCCTTCGGGTATGTGCCGGTGGCAAAACCCGATCTATACCGGATGTACTATGCAGACAGCTGGGCCGGTCCACAGTTCACCGGCTGCCGGTGTCGGCAGACCCTCTGCCAGCAACTTGTTGTTATGAATCAGGCAGCAACCGTTCCTTTTCGGATTAGGGAACCCGGAAAACAGGCGAGAAGATTTGACTTCAGCCGCTACAACCCGCGGCCTGCCCGGCGGATGTTACAGCCGACGCCATACGAAAAACTCCACCGCCCATGCGGCCAGGGGCAATGCGGCAGCGATCAGCACCATCAACGCCACGACGGCCCGCTGTCGCCGCGCCAGACGCCAGGCGAGCACCACACCCCACGCTGTGCCAAGTGAAAGCAGCGCCATAGAAGCTGCGCCGACCCAGGGCGGCAGCATGACATTTCCGGCATCTTGTGAAAGGGCAAGCAAACCCGAACCGACGAACAGGTTTGTCCCTGCAAAAATGACAAGAACATCGGCAAGGCGCTGCCAGGGCAGCCCTGCCGCTGCGCCGGCCAGGCGCATCCAGCCACCGAGCCACGCACCCAGAACCGTCGCCTCGGTCACGATATAGGCGATCAGCATCCCGCCATCGAGCCAGGTGAAAGCGTGGCCCGCCACGGGATAGGAGGCAAAGAGCCACCAGTGGCCAGGCTGACTGAGCGGCCAGAGGATCTGGTGCGCGACAAGCCATCCGGCTGCAGCCCGCTGCATGGTCGAAAACCAGGGCGACACCCCCCACTGGAAAGCGCCGAGCGCGGCGCCGATCATGCCGAAGACCAGCAGCCGCGCCAGCCAGCGGTCCGATGCATCAACTTTCCACACGGCTTTCTGGGCAGAAACGCCAAGAATCTCGGTGCTCGGCGTCCGCAGAGTAAGCTGAACCGCTCCCCGCTCATCGGCGCAGCGCCCGCACATGTGGCAGGCAGAGGCGCTTTCCATGCGCCGGATGTCGATCAGCGGTGCACAGTTCACCGGATGCTGGAGACTCGTCCGCGACCCGGCCGGCGCCGCGTCCCAGGCAACTCGATTTACCTTGAAATGAACTGGTGCAACCTTCGCCAGGAGCGCGAACACCCCGCAGACCGGACATAGGTGCCGACACCAAACCCGCTTTCCGCGTCCGTATAACAATCCGACGGCGATGGCCGCCACTGTGGAGCCGCCCAAGATAAGCAGCGCAGGGTCAGGGTACCGATGCAGGCTGATCATCTGACCGTACAGCGCGACGACCATGAACGTTACGAACGGCCAGCCGGCCCACTTCATCCAGCGTGGAATGCCCAGACCCAGACCGTAATGCGAAACCCATTCGCTGAGCGCCCCTTCCGGACAGAGCAATCCGCACCACACGCGCCCGAATGCCATGATCGAGACGATGACAAAAGGCCACCAGATGGCCCAGAACATGAACTGTGCGAAGCGCGTGAAATTGCCCAGGATACGAGCGTCATTCGGAGGAAGAGGCAGGAATACCGGAACGACCAAAAGCACTGCATAGCCAATCACCATCACCCACTGCACGAGAACAATCAGGGCCTGATGGTGCCGCATGAAAACTCCGATGCGCGCAAGCCGCTCACCGCCAAGAGCCGTCGGCGCGACCTGTTCGGAGGCAATACTCATGGGCGCGCCCGCCTGGATGGAGGCCAGCGGAATCTCCCGGTGGCGTACACCCGGTGGCGAATCACGAGCCGAATGACCATTTTTCTTGCGGGGCCCCGCGAAACGTGGAAAAGGCCGGCAACACGCGCCTGTCGCAGACACTGCCTTCGGATACTGCGTATGCAGTCCAGGACGGTTCGGCAAGCACACCCGGTACACACCGATCGAGCAGCAGTTTCACGCCGTTCACCAGCGACGCATCCGTACGGGAACAGACGCGCCACACCGCACAAAAATTCCCGCCACACGATGATGCAACGGCTGCAAAACGAAAACCGAGCCCCGGGCCGGACAGAGAAATCGGGGCAGCGCGCGAGGCGCCCACTGTCAGCCATGCCCTGGATCGGTCCGGAGAGAACAAGCCGCTGTCCACACCCTCACCGTCTCCGCCGAGCCTGGCGATACGGACCGGGTGACAGCGTCCTTCACTCCTTCCTCACATTCGCGTTCGAGCTCCGCCTGGTGCGGGCGCCCACCTTGTAATAATAGTGTTAATAACAATTTGGGACCGACTGAATGATCGACCGTGCCGGCCCTGCGGGAAGCCTGCGAACCGTCACGCACCTTAACCCCGATCCCGGCTCTCGCGATCGCAACGACCGGAAAGCGGCGCCCGAACATCGCATCACCCAATAACGGTGGAACCCCAAATTCCGGGGAAAAATGCGACCTGCCCGCGCCACAATGGCCGATCACGCCTCCCGCCCCTGGGACTTCGCGCATGATGACGCAGAACACCCTGCCAGCCTCTTTTTTGAAATATATACCCGCGACCAACGCGCTGTCGAATATTCACGTATCGCCAGGGAAACGATGCCGGTGAAATACGCAGGTCGCGCGATTGTCTCCCGATGACCCAAGGCTCCCGGGGAAATTTCCGCCTGCTCGCCAAAGCGACGGCATCAGCGTTGCTGCGGCGCCGCACACCCGGCCAATTTCCGAGCATTCCAGGCAAGCGCGGGGAAAAGCGTTCGGCGCAGGCCGTGGAACCACAGGCCGCCAGATAGCAGGTCACAATGCTCCGCGCCAGATCATCAGCGACAAGCGCGTGCGCCTCGACTGCAGCGAATTTCGATCGGGCCGTGTCCCTATCCGGCAGCAACCCGCTTTCGGCTCAAGGCTGCCACGACCCCTGGGCATGCGCCGACGGCTCTACGGCGGCCAATCCGGATCATCCGCCTCGAAATGTTGAATCAGGGCTTGAGCACCATGCCGTCCTTGAGATAGGCCGCCAGATCGGCAATGTTCTGATTGCTGAGCGGATTGACCAGCGTCGTCGACGATGTGCCACGCACGCCACCCAGCAGACTGGCGACCAGCTGTAGCGGCGGAAGGGTGCGCGCCATCGTGAACAGATCAGGTGCGGGGGCGGGTGACTTGGGATCGGGATAAGCGTGACAGGCCATGCACAGATTCCTGTACAGCGTGCGTCCGGTGTTCAACGCCAGTGGGGTCGCTGGCAGCGGCAGCAGGCCGCGCGTATCCAGGGGATAATGTTGCGAGAGGTGATCGATATCAGTCGCGAGCGCAGCGAGATGTCCATGCGCGTACATAACCTGCAACTGTCGCAACTGCGCCAGCAGCTGCCGGTCGTTCGCGTGCCGCTGCTCTTCGAAATAGCCGCGTGCCAGCAGCGGCAGCACGCCGATCGCACTGCCTATCTTGGCACGCAACCGAACGCGCTGCGCGGGTGTGAGCCCGGCGCCGAGAAGCCGGTGGCTGCGGATGGCCAGGACCGCGAGTTCAACAGCGAAACGCTGGGTGCGCTCCCCCGCGGCGATGGCACTGGAACAGACGGCCGTGGCGACCAACAGGATCGCCACGGCCACACAGCGACAACGGTTCAACAGCAGCGTCAGTCACTCACCTTCTTCACGACCGGCAGCGACTTGTTACGCGACCACTGAGACATGGAACCCGCGTACATCCGCGCCTGCTTGTTGCCGAGCAGCTCATAGCTCGTAAACCATCCGAGCGCTGCCCAGTGCCCCGTATTGCAGAACGTGATTTGCTTGCCTTTCGTCGGTACTTTGGCGACCTTGTACAGAGCCCGCAGCTTCTGCGGCGAACGGAACATACCGCCATCGTTGCGGGTAATCCAGTTCTCGGGCAGATTGCGGGCACCCGGAATGGTACCGCTTCGCACATCGACGATATTGCGGTTGATGCCCAAATACTGGGCCGACGGCCGGTTGTCCACCAGTGAAATGCCGCTCTTCATGGCACTTTGCACGTTCTGCTCACTGGCGAGCAGTTCCGGACGCAGGTGCGCCACGAAGGTCGTCGCGCGGGGTTTGTTGAACCCGGCCTGGATCGGATGCTTCGCGGCGACATAGGCGGTGTAACCACCGTTCAGAATAGACACGTTGTTGTCACCGAGGTACTTGAAGGTCCAGAACACACGCGCTGCACCGCCCATGTCGGTCGCATTGTTGCCATCCGTATAGATGACCACATGTGCGTCGTTTCCTATCCCCAGTCCGCCGATCAGTTTCTCCAGTGCCGGCACCGGCGGCACCAGGCCAGGCGCACCGTCGACCTTGATGCGCCAGCCGCCACTCGCATAGTTGCTGTACACCGCACACGGAATATGGCCACGCAGATAGGCAGTCAGGTCTCCACCGCCACCAATCGGGTTTCTAATGTCGAGCAGCACGACTCCTGGCTTGCACGCATGTGTCGCCACCCAGCTGGCATCCACCAACGGCGGAGCTGAAGACGAGGCGTAGGCAGCCCCACTGGCCAACAGCGCAATTCCAAACAATAACGGTTTTTTCATCGCACGTCTCCTCACCTCGTTAAAGGGTAACTACAACATCGGATGCCAACAATTCATCCAGCACCTGATTCCACTCCCCATCGGACATCGCCGTTCCAGTCACATCACATCTATAAACGTTGTGAAATGCCTCGAGCTCGGACAGCGCGTCTTCCATCATTTTTCTGTCCGGAAACAAGCCCGTGTTCAGCACCGCGATGTTCATGCCCTCTTCCCTCCTACAGGCTGATGACGGCATCGGCTTCGATCATGGCCATGGACAGGCCCGCAGCACTCAAATGCGGCAGCCCCTGCCCTTCCACCGTGCTCTCCGGCTGGATGTCTGAAAGCTCGAGAAGTTCTGCCTGGCGTGCGTTATCCGGAGTCTCGGCCACCGGACCGGTCATAAAAACCAGCCGCACCCGGTGCCCGAAGATGGTCAGCCCGGCCGCTACACGCATGGCCTCGGTGTGGTCCTCACGCCCCAGCAACAGAATGGATTTGTGCCCTTGCATTTCCGTTCCCTATAGACTGATTATCTTCGCGGCCTCAGCCGCAAGTGCGCTGTTGCCGGTCTGGCTTCCGAGCTCCACCGGGCACTGCGCATGACCCATGTGGCGCACCCAGGAGTATTCGCAGGCCACGGCTTTGGATGCACAGGCCAGCAGGTCCACCACGCCGCGGTCGGCCAAAGTGCGCACACCTGCACTGGTGAAAAAGCACGACCAGGTTGTGCCTCGTCGCCGGCATGCGCGCATCAGCGCCGCCAGCGTCTGACCCGAATCAGGTCTGGAAACGAGAAACATCAGATCGGTCACGCGCGCCGCCTCCCTAGGTAATAGCCGGTAACAGCGGCAAGCACCAATCCCGCGAACACCGACATAATGGACTTGTCGGAATCGGGCCTGTCTGCGCCCGTGAATGCAGCAAGCGCTCGCGGCCGCTCGCGATAGGTTTCGGCATCTACCGGCAGCCCGGTATGGTATGCCCAGTCTTCCCAGCCGCCGGGATAGACCCTGGCATCAAAGCCCGCACCGGCACGCAGCAGCGTGAAATAGGCGATCGAATCGTAGGCATTGTTCGCATACACCACAGCCGAAGCCACCAGCGGAAGTTCAACGTCGTGCTGCGCCACGTCGATTCGCAGCGCTGCCATTGGCAGCGGCTGCGCCCCGGGTAAGTGCCCGCCACGCAGCGCGCGGATGCGCCGCCCCCAGTAGGATGCCCGACTGCGCCCGTCGAGCAGATAGGGCGGATGCGGCGACTGCAGTGCCCGTGCCAGATCTTCGCGCAGCACGATCAGCCCGGCACGCGGCTGGCCCTGGTACACCGGGTTGCGGAACATCCCGCGCGGAGTACCCGGTGCCGAGGGAGTGTGCGCGAGCAAAGGTGTGAGTGGCGCCGTGAGCACTGCCACCCGGGACTGTCCGGCCAAATACAGCAAGCCCGCCACGAAATCGCGCCGCACCGCGTCGTCGCCCGCCACCAGAACGGTCTCCCGGCCAGAGAGGCCGGTCGCCCCCAGCACCCAGACGATGTCGCGGAAGCTTGCGAGCCGATCGTGCGGTCCCAGAAATTCCCGCGGCGGCAGGCAGCGAGCCCCGGGCAGCGAGCGCGCAATGCAGTCGGCACGTGGCCTGGTATCGACCACCACCGCATTGTGCACGCGCGGATCCCCGAATCGCGACAAATAGAAAAAATTGCGTGTGCCTGGCGTCGCTGCCGCGACGCCGCTGACCAGCAGCAGGGTCAGGGCAAACACGGCCGATCGCAGCATGGCGGGTCAGCAGCCCCCGATTCGGACCACTGCCGCCGACGCGGTACCGGCAGCCGCAGCCTTGGGCGGGTGTTGCAGGTAGTAGCCGACCAGGTCGGTCATCGATACCGTGCCATAGGTGCTGCCCAGGTTGATGTCAGAAAACGAACCCATGGGTTGCGCCGTCTGGGCGTGCGCTAGCGCCTGCGGCGATATCGCGGCATACCGGAACATCACGGTCAGCCCGATCAGCGTCACCACCAAGGACATAACGCAGTACAGCAGGATCTGTCTTGTGTTCATCGCGACCCCCGTCAGAAGACGTCCTTCGTCAGCGCGACATACAGGATATAGAACATGACCACGAACATGATGATCTGTAGCCAGGTTTGTAGGTCCAGATGCATGATTGCCTCCTGAGGTGTGGATTCGGTCAGTCGACGCCGGCAACTGCGCCGGGGCCGGCGGACCCCTTATAGTCGCGCACCAGCGTGTTCACGTTGAGTGGCTTGCCATCGACCGGATTGATCACCGGCGGCGTGAAGTATGGCACACCGTCCCGCGTGGCACGCAGAACGGCTGGTGGTTTTGCGAATAGATATACAAATGAACCCACAGTGGTCGCAGCAGCGACCAGCGCGAGGATCATCATCTGTATCTGAGCTCTGGGCATCATAGCCTCCTAGTTCTTGCGCACGAACACGCGCCAGTAGCGTTCCGCCTTGAGCGTGCCCAAATGCGAGCCGTTGAGTTCCGGCATCATCGGCGGAATAGCCTCCATAGAAGTCGGATTGTCCACCATAACCTCGATGATCGCCCCCGGGGCCGCCTTGCTGAGTGCCTTCTTCGTCATGAGCTGCGGCCTCGGGCAGGAGTCGCCCAAGACATCAACCACCTGGCTCACGGTATAGCGCTGATCACCGAGGGTAATCGTGCCAGTTGCCTGCGCGCTCGGTTCCTCGCTTTTTTTGCTGCCGAATAGGCCCATGGATCATGCCTCCTCTTGGTAAGAACCGCTCGCGCCCGCCGCACCGGCCATGACCGCGCCGATTGCCGGCTCCGGCATGGCAGCGTCCACTTGCGGCGAGGACTTCGCGGCTTCAGGTTGAACTTGCCCGCGCGCGGTCTGTAGCGCACGCTCCTTGCGCAGAATCAGGCGATACAGTCCGAACAGTGCGGCGAACTGGATCAGGCCGAATACGATCGCGGGAATCCCGGTCTTCTGTTGCAGCGTCAAGGCATCGGCAAAACCGAACTGCAGTGCTGCCAGATTCGGCTGACCGGTCATGGTCGCCGGGGCCGGAGGCCAGTACGTGAACGACCACAACAACGAAGATACGAACAGTCCGATGATCAGAAACAGCAGCGCCCACAGCGCCCCGATATTGCCTTCTCCGGTCTTCACCCAGGACGATACGGTGCAGGCACCAGCCAGCACCATGCCGATGCCGAACAGAAAAAGCCCGATGAATTGATTGATCCCGACGTCGAAGCGCATGGGATTGCCGTTGCCGACGCTGATGAAACCCGTGAACCCGAGCGTGAGGATCATCATGGCCACCAGCAGCGCCTTGGTATTGCGATAGTTCTTGAACAGCATGGCGTCGCGCAACGCCGACGTGTTGCACCAGCGCGAGCGCTGTACCAGCAGACCCACAGTGCTGCCGAATATGAACGCCGCGACGCATTGGCCCGTCACCGTAATCATATGTTCATGCCTCCAGAACCTTCTTGTAGATAAAACTTCCGACCCAGGCGCCCGCCACGATGCCGCTCACAGCAAGATACCCGCCGAGATTCATCTCGGGAGTCAGCCCGAAGAACGTGCTTACGTTGCAGACGAAGGACAGGCGTATGCCTATCCCCATGAGCAGTCCGCCTATGGTGATCATCACCCATTCCGACAGATGGCGCGGAACACGCCAGTAGAATTCTTTGCTGAGCACCGCGGCCACAAACGCGCCGAAGCCCATACCAAGGCTGATGTAGATCTTCCAGTAGGCCCAGGTCGGCGTGAATACCAGGGTCCAGAACGGGATGCGCGCCAGGGTCTTGGCGCCGAGCACGTATTTCGCGACCAGACCAGCGAGCATGGTTTCGCCCCCGCCCACGGTCCAGGCTCCGACGATCACGAACAAGAACACGTCGAGCAGCGCGATGATGGCAAGCGCGATGATTGGGTCGAGGGTCTTCTTAAACAGATCCATGCATGCTCTCCCGGGCAGTGAGCGACTTAGCGCATAACGGGCTTGTGCACCCGCTTCCGTTCATAGAGCAATTTCGATGCCAGTGGCAAAACCGCATCGACAAAGATATGTTTCGTATTTACGACAGTAATTTACGATATGACATGGCAGGTTAGACCAACTCGCGCTGGCCGATTTTGCGACAGATCTGTAGCAAACTGATTCAACCCGATTCCTCGAGCTTGCGCCGCAGAGTGGATCGGCTGATGCCAAGCACTCGCGCTGCCACGACCTGGTTACCACCATGGGCCGCGAGCACCCGGTGGATGTGGCGCGACTCTACTTCCGTAAGGCTGAGGCGTGTCTCGTCCTCCTTGCCCGCAGCGCCTGCCGGGATCGGCCCGAAGGCGATCTCGTCGACGTCCAGTACGGGTTTGGCGTGAAGCGCGAAGCTGCGCTCGATGATGTTCTCGAGCTGACGCACGTTTCCCGGCCAGTCGTACTCGACCAGCTTGCGGCGCGCCGCCTCTGTCAGGGAAAGATCGTCGCGGCCGCGACTCTTGCGCAACTGCTTCAGAAAGTGCTCTACCAGCAGCGCGATGTCCTCGCGCCGTTCGCGCAGCGGCGGAAGAGCGATCGGCAGCACGTTGAGCCGGAACAGGAGGTCGTTGCGGAAGCTGCCCTCCGCCACCATGGCATCGAGGTCGCGGTTGGTCGCGACGATCACACGCACGTCCACCTTTACCTCCGTTTCGCCTCCTACCGGCCGCACTTCACCCTCCTGCAGTACCCGCAAGAGCTTCGCCTGCAGCCGTGGACTGATGTCGCCGATCTCGTCCAGGAACAACGTGCCCCCGTGGGCCCGCTGGAACAGACCGCGCATGTTCGCGGTGGCGCCGGTAAATGCTCCTTTGACGTGACCGAACAACTCGGAATCGAGCAGTTCCTCAGGCAGAGCGCAGCAGTTGACGGCGATGAACGGCCCGCGCGCGCGCCGGCTGGTTGAATGGATGGCGCGGGCAACGACCTCTTTCCCGGTGCCGGTCTCACCCGTAACCAGAACCGGGATGTCCTGATTGCGGATGCGTTCGACCAGATCGAGAATCCCGCACATCGCTGGACTGCCCGCGATGATTTTGGACAGCTGGTCGCGCCCCGAAAGCTTCTCGCGCAAGCGAGTCACCTCCTCGCGCAGCGATTTCTTTTCAAGCACCTTGTTGATGCGCAGCATCAGCTCGTCGGGATTGATCGGCTTCGTCAGGTAGTCATAGGCGCCCAGCCGCATCGCCTCGACCGCAGTTTCTATCGATGCAAAAGCGGTCATCACGATGCTTTCCGCAGGATTCGCGCTCGCGCCGAGCTGTGCGAGCAGCGACATGCCATTGGCATCACCCAGACGCAGGTCGAGAACGACCAGATCCACCTGGTTGCGCTCGAGCGCGGCCCCGGCAGCTTCCAGCCCGTCCGCTTCGAGCGCCACATGGCCCTCTGAGCGCAGCAACATGCTCAGCGTCTTGCGGATCGAGGGTTCATCGTCGACGATCAGAATTGTAGCCATCGGAATCAGACCGCCTCCAGATCGAAACTGATCTCGGTACCCACGTTCACGTGGCTGACGATCGACAGCGAGGTGCCATGCTGCATCAGAATCCGCTGCGCGATCGAGAGTCCCAGGCCGGTACCATGTTTGCGGCCGGTCACGAACGGCCGCACGATCTTGTCGAGCAGGTGATCGGGAATGCCGCATCCGTTGTCGGCAATACTGATTCTGACAATGCGCCCGGCACGCTCGACCCGCACGTGAAGGTTGCCACCCTCGGGCATGGCCTGAACCGCGTTGAGCATCAGGTTCCATACCACCTGACGCAAATGATCGGGATCATGACGCGCACGGCACGGACATACATCGCACTCCACCTCGACCCGCACCGCTACCGCCTGCGGGTTCTGGCGAATCAAGCTTGCGACCTCCTCGATCAGCGCGCATACATCGTCTTCCAGCAGCCGCGACTCGCGTATCCGCGCGAAATCCAGGAAATCGTTCAGGATGCGCTGCAAGCGCAGCGACTCGGTATTAAGAATCGCGATCGCCTGGGCACGATCGCTTACCGGAAGGTTCGACCGGTCGAGCAGCTTCACTGAGTTGATCACCGCCGACAGCGGATTGCGTATCTCGTGGGCGATGCTGGCCGATAGCTCGCCCACACAGGCCAGCCGCTCGGCGTCGGTACGTTTCTCGTGTTCGCTGCGTACCTGATCGGAGATTCGCTGCAGCGACTCGGCCATGGCGTTGAATGCCCCACCCAGCAGACCCACCTCGTCGCGCGCTTGCAGGTCTACCCGCACGCCCAGATTGCCGCCGCCGATCTTGCGCACCGCCGCCATCAGCGTGTACAGATTGCGCGTAATGAGGACCGACAGTACCCATGCGGCGACGCTGCCCACCACCAGGGCCAACAGAATGAACAGCAGACCCTCATTGCGCGTGGCGGCCAACTCGGATTTCAGATGCCGTGTGGACATTTCCAGAAACACCGTGCCAACACGCTGACCTGCCACCCGGATCTGTTCGTGCAGGCGCAGTCTGTTGCGTCTAGGCACCGCAACTCCATCCGGCGGCGCCGGCAATCGATGGCCAACCTGATGTGGGTCGGTGCTCGCCAGCACGTCGCCGCGCACGTCCACGATCGCCCCCTCGGTAACGTCGGGCTGTTGCTTCACGCGCTCGGTAACCTCGGCCAGCGAACCCAGGTCTTCGGCCAGCAGGGCGTTGGTGCTGGCCACCGCCATGAGCGTAATGAGCGAGTGCGCACGGTTATGGAGCTCCGCGCGGATCGCCTCGGACTGCTTGTTCACTGCCGACCAGACGAACGCCCCCATCAGCACGGCATGCACAAGTGCGACTGACAGTACCAGCCGGAACCGCAGCGTCCGGAAGAAAGACAGTCGCGGCGACCGCTGCTCCGCGGCGACAGTCTGTCCTCGATCGAGTTCGATGACACTCATGGTTTCACACCGTCGTACTCGCTGTTGTGTGCGACCACGAAACCCCGGCTGAATCCGAGATGCCTGAGCACCATGCGTCCGCCGGCCGTCGCAGTGAGGTGCGTCAGCATCTTCCTGATGCGGTCAGTTTCATGTGCCGGCATGTCGTCGAGAACCGCAATCGGCATCTGCGGCTGAGGCGGCGTCTGGGCAATCACCCGCAGTTCCCGCTGAACGCGCGGCGGCATGGAGCGCAGCGACGGCAACCAGGTGCCCGCCATGCCTACCATCCCGTAATACACCGCCATCAGCGCCGAGTCCTGAGACCCAAAATACTTCACCTTCAGGTCCCGGTTAACGTGAATGCCGAGCGTCTCCATGTACTGCCGGGTCATGATCGTGGCGGCGTAGGCATTGGGATCCGGGAAGCCGACACGCAGACCCGGAGGCAGGACATGCGGTCCGAGCGCGTGGATCGGACTGTTGCGGCGCACGACCAGAATGCCGGCAAAGGGCTCGCCCGCAACCTTAACGATGACATGGTAGCCCCAGCGGCGGGCGCGGGTGTACAGCAGCGGATTCAGGTAGATGATGTCATACTCGCGGCGTTGGACACGACGCATGAAGGCCGCGAAATTGGGTGCGGTCACGAACTGCACCGGCCGGTGCAGCGCATGCTGCAGGGCGTCGGTCAGCGGCAGAAACATTCCGGCCAGCATGGTCGGGCTCTGCAGAGGAAGCACGCCGAAGCGCAGGTAGTGCGGTCGACGCGCGACGGCTGCACCGCTTACGGCGATCAGCACGATCGCCGTAAGCCAGCACAGCACCGATTGCAGCCGCCTGATCAACTGAAACATGTCTTGCACCCATGACGGGTCGATCCGCATCGGACAACCCGCTGAACCTGACCCGCAACGCATATCGCCGTCCGAGCTTCTCCATAACCGGGCCCGTCCCTGCTGCCGGTCCCCGTTCACCGGGCGGGTGTGCGCCCCTGACCCATCGCCGACAGTGTAGCCCAGGCGCGTGACCGCCGCGAGACTGACAGGCCGCCGCGCGGCAGCTCAACGGACCGCGGATTTCCGGCCCCATTCCAGACGGCGGTGGAGTGCCAGGTGCAGTGGCGTCCAGGAATGCGGAATGCGGTGTACGAAGTGGTAGCGGGCGACATGGTAGCTCGGGTCGAATCCGTAGAAATTCATCCGCAGCCGCTCGAGTTCCTCATCCCTGTAGGACTGCAGCGGCCGCTCAGCTTCTTCCCGAATGCGGCACCGGTTCTTCTCATCCAGCGCGCGGCGGAACGCATCGTCGCCCGCCAGATCGCGCGCCAGCATCCGCACGCGTAGCTCAAACTCCTCCACGGTGGTCCCGAAATGATCGTCGATGAGTCCGAGGCGCTTGGCCGCGTGCACCCCGATCGGCAGGCGGTTTTCCGTGATCGTCTCGGCCCGCTCCCCGCCGACGCGCCTCGGCAGC
Organism: Pseudomonadota bacterium; assembly: GCA_021790335.1. GTDB lineage: Bacteria > Pseudomonadota > Gammaproteobacteria > Acidiferrobacterales > UBA6901 > JAJYCY01. Next base: position 13,290 of record JAJYEE010000011.1, read on the forward strand.
AGGTAAGTCCAGTATTCGGAACCAAAAAGATTGCCCATGCCCTTGTAGTGCGGATTCAGGATGACGCCGGTGCGTGCGCAGACACGGTCCGCCGCCAGTGCCAGGAATACACCCCCGGCCCCGGCATTGCCGCGCACGGCCGCCACCGTTAGGTGCGTCTGGGTCGTGATGATTGCATGCGCCAGATCGTTCATCGCGTTGATGTTGCGCCAGGACTCGTCAGCCGGGCTTTCTGCCGATTCGATGATATTGAGATGGATACCGTTCGACCAGAAATCCCTGCCGCCCAGAAGCACGATGACGCGTGTCGGGCGTGCGCAGGCATGGCGGTAGGCGTGCAACAGGCGCCGACACTGCTCTGTGCTCATCGCCCCGTTGTAGAAATCAAAATACAGGTAGCCGACACGCCCCTCCTCCGCATACCGAATCTCCCGGTATGTCGTCACATCTTCCGGCCCATCGAGGGACAGCGGCGACTCGGGCACGCTGCCCGCCTGAGGGCCAAGAGCGGTGACGGCGGGAAGCTTGAAGGTCTTCTCGTGCGTATCGATCCTGCGCAGATGCCCGATCCACACCGCGCCGTCGATTGTGGCGCGGCAGATCGCGCCATCGCGCCGGGCGATTATTTCACCGGGGCGGCCACTCAAATCCGCCTCGCCACAAGCATCGAACAGCAGGTACGGCTGGCCGAGGATTTCATCCTCGACCCCCGGGGCTCCGTCGGCCGATCTGATTTTCCGCAGGATTGCGGCGCTGTCGTCATTCAGCCAATCTATCCGGCGCTGCGCCTGGGACATGAGCGGCCGTGCACGGCCGTGCACGGCCGGATCCCGGTCGTCCAGCACCTGCGGCACGAATGACCTGGAAGTGAAACGCTCTACGGCGGAAAGAAGCGCGGCCGCCGCCGCCTCGGTCACTTCGTTGCGATAAAGACTGCTCTTGCGCGCCACGCGCATCGGAAAGTCTGCCGATGCCCAGATGTCGCCACCATCAAGCTGGGCGTTCGCCTGCAGGACCGTGACACCCCACTTCGCTTCGCCATCGATTATCGCCCAATCAAGCGCGGAAGGGCCGCGGTCACCCCGGATTCCCGGATGCACCACCAGACACACATGCTGCCGCCAGACCTCCTCCGGTATGGCACGCCGCAGATAAGGCGCGACGACCAGATCCGGCCGGTAGAGCCTCACGGCCTCAGCGGTAACCGCGTCGTTGATGTCGAATTCGACTGAGACCTCGTGGCCGCGTTCCGACAGTTCGACGTACAACCGCTGGGTCAGGCTGTTGAAGCTGTGGCTCAGGAACAGGATCCGGAGCGGTCTACTCATTACTGCCCGCCTGCAGCGTGGGTGCATCGTTACGCCGCCGGAACTTGTAGTAGGCCGCGCAGGCGCCTTCCGAGGAAACCATGCACGATCCGATCGGATTGCGCGGCGTGCAGACGGTACCGAAGATCCTGCAGTCAAGCGGCTTCTTGACCCCGCGCAGTATCGCGCCGCATTCGCAGGCTTTGTTCTCGGCGACCGGACGCGGCTGCACCGCAAAACGCGCCTCGGCATCGTACCGGGCATACTGCTTCTTGATGCGCAGTCCGCTGTACGGAACCACTCCCAGTCCACGCCACTCGAACGTGCGACGCAACTCGAACACATCGGCCACCAGCGCCTGGGCCTTGGTATTGCCAGTACGGGTCACCCCGCGGCTGAACTGGTTTTCGACCTCGGCGCGGTGCTCATTCAGCTGACGCACCAACATGAGTATCCCCTGCAGCACATCCAGTGGCTCGAACCCGGATATGACCACCGGACGCTGGTATTCGCGCGCAAAGTATTCGTAGGCACGACTGCCTATGATCGTGCTCACGTGCGAGGGGCCGATGAATCCGTCCACGCGCACACTGCCGATCTGGCGCACATCGGGCGAATTCAGGATGCTCTGGATCGCCGACGGCGTCAGCACGTGATTACAGAACACGCTGAAATTCGACAAACCCAGGCGATGCGCCTCCCTGATCGCCACCGCCGTGGGCGGCGTGGTTGTCTCAAAGCCGATTGCGAAAAACACTACTTCCTTCCCCGGATTATCGACCGCGAGCCGGATGGCCTCGGCGCACGAATAGACCATGCGAACGTCGCGCCCCTCGGCCCTGGCCTTGAGCAGACTGCGCTTGCGCGAGCCTGGCACCCGCAGCATATCGCCATAGCTGCACAGCATGACGTTCGGGATCCCAGCCAGTTCGATCGCGCTGTCCAGGCGACCTATGGGCAGCACGCACACCGGGCAGCCAGGACCATGAACCAGCCGGATGTTGGCCGGCAGCAGATCCTGGATGCCGTAGCGGAAAATCGCATGCGTGTGCCCACCACAGAACTCCATCAAGTGGTAGTCGCGTGCCGGATCAGCTTCGCGCGCGATGGCAGCGGCGATGGCCGAAGCAACACGCCCGTCGCGAAACTCGCTAATGTATTTCACCGGATGATCCCTCGTGCTCGCTCACCATCTGTGCAAACAGGGCGAGCGTCCGGTCCGCCTCGTCCGCGTCCAGACGCGCGATCGCATAGCCGACGTGAACGATAACGTAGTCGCCCACAGCGACATCCTCGACCAGTCCCAGCGAGATTTCATTGTGCACGCCGCCAATGTCGATCAGCGCCTTGTCGTCATCCAGAAGCCGGACTACCCGGGCAGGTATGGCCAGACACATTTCTACAGTTCCTCCGTAGGGGCCGGTTCGACAATCACCTCGTGCTCCACGCAGGGATCCAGTGCGACGACCAGCATGGCCACGCGGCGCCGAAGTTCCTGCACACCCGTGACCGGCAGGGCCAAGAGCGCGTGCACCAGCGCGCCTTCGGGATGAAAATTCCACTCTGTCGGCGCCACGATCCGGTAACGCTCAACGATACCGCCGCGCAGATTCACACGATGCACCAGGCAACCGCGCGCAGTCTCGACGATGCCGGTGCCGGATTGCGTGGCCGATGCCCCGCCGCCGCTGCCGCGCAGCGTACGCCGTCCGGTGCCACCGTGCATCACCTGCAGATAGCGCCCCATTCTGCGCGGCAAAGAAGCGAGCTCCGTCAGGCGCGCCACAAACCGCGTCATCAAACCATTTCCCTGCAGCCGCTGCATCTCGGCTACCAGGCTGCGTCGGCTCTGGCGCGCAAGAGGACCCGTCTCACAGGCCCGCCCGTCCCATACCGGACGGGCGGTGAACCTGTCGGCCGTATCCGCATCCAGGACCGCGGAAAACGTGCCCGAAGTGATGCGCGGCAAAACTCCGACACTGCTGCGACCGAGTTCTGCCAGCCGACAGTCCTCAACCGCTCCCAAAGTGCGTGCAGCGACGGTTGGCGCGCGGCGATACCATTGCCGCAATGCCGCCCTGTCGCGAATCTGCAGCCAATCGTCCGCGGACATGGCAAAGACGCCGTGCGCAAGCGCCGCGTCGATCTCGGACAATTGTTCGCTGGCAACGCTCAGGTCCATATCTGGCGGCACTCCGCCAGCCGTAGCCTGCCATATTCCTCCACCGAGCGCGCACCGCAGAGCGACCACGCTCCGGTGCAGAACAGCGAGATCCTCGAGCCCGGGCGGGGCATCGATGAACAGCCTCGGCCAGTCGAGCAGCAGCCGGCCGGCATGCTCCCGAACGGCTTCGGCGGCGACCAGAAGGCTGCGCCGCGCACGCTCAGCCCCCGTTGCCGCAATACCCTGGGCTTCCTCGCACGCCGCCATGCCGGCGCTCGCCTGGGCGACACCGCAAATGCTGAACAGCAGGGGCAACGCCTGCAGCGCCTCGTTCACCGGCCTGCCTTCCAGGATGCGGCTGGCATTCGTCCGCCTGGTCGACTCTACCCTGACTGCCGCTACCCTGTCTGAATCGACGGAAACGCGAATGCGTATCCGTCCTTCGATGTCTTGCGCGGTTGCGATGATCTTCTCCGCAGTCTGAGCGCCGGGTCATGATTCCGGTCCGGATTTCAATGCCAACACGGCAACACAAGCCGAAACCGGCAGCCTTGATTCAAATCAAAATACCCGCTGGCAACATTACGATTCGGCATATGCGGTATACGGACCATCTCTGTGGCATGTCCCGTTATAATGTCGAATCGACCTTATAAATACATTGCAAGTATTTATTATTAATAATAAAACATGCCACTCCCGTCTGGTGGCACGGGAGAAAGCACTACGCAGCCAGAGTCGGACTACGGGAAGCCCGGACTGCAGGCAGGCCTGTCCTTGCGCACCTGCGCAATGAGGGTTGGGCCTTTGGCTGGCGCTGTGCGTCGGCCCGGCCAGTCCGGCTTCGCCGCCTGACGCAAAGGCAGCGTTCGAGCCCCGGGCCAGAACACGCTCTTGATATTAAAGAACGCCGGTCGGCATCAAATTGACTGCGCCTTCAGAAAATAGGCCGCCGGCGAGACCCTGCCCGAATCCCGCGGTGCGGGCGCGTAACCGGGGATGCTGGACTCTTAATCAATGCGCTTCCCGGTCTCACCCCGCCATCAGCACACTGTCATCTTGGCCAACCCAGCATGCGTGGCACCATTAGGCACAGGGCCGAACCGCCAAGAAACTATCACGACTTCTACCCGTCTCCCTACCGCCCCGAAGCCTCTTTCATGCCCTGGGGTGACACAACCGCCATGACCGTTAGGCCGGAGTGGTTTACTGCCGCAGCTGTTCCAGTTACGCTCGGCGGTACCCGTGACATACCCTTGTTGCGCCAATTCTCACGACACGCTCCAGAATCGCAACTGGTCGAAGTGCAGCTTAGCTGCCCATCTTTAAAGACTAGCCGGAAGACCTTTTTTTAAGGCTCTTCGGACTTTTGTGTGGGTGATTTTCGATCATTTTCAATGAGTCAATTCGCTCCCTTGACAGCCACCGGTCTCACGTGCAAGATTTTTTGATCGGAAAATGACCACTATTGGGAGGCGGAAAATAAAACTCATCCATTTACTTGCGGCCGGCGCGGGTGCTCTGGTGGCCATGACATCAACACCCGCGATGGCGGCGATAGTTTCTCTGCAATGCACCTTCAGCCAGTCTCTCGTCGGTGATGGCTATGACGGTAGTTTTCCACGGGCCATAAACATTTGGGTTCATACCAGTAAGTCGGTAGCCGACGTGCAGCGCTACCTCGATGGGTATGGCTGGGATCCTGCGCCTGCACCGCATCCTGTGCGGATATCAACCGGGTTTTATAAGGTGGATGTGGGAAATGGCGGCTTTCTGATCGCAATCATCATTAATCGCATGACCGGGATAGGGCAATATTATAATTCGGTTATGTTTGTTCCACAGAATCACGAACCATTGACGGCCAACTATAACTGCGTAAAAAACGATGCGCCATTGCCGGTGGGAAAATTCTAGAACTGTCTCCGCGAAAGCAGGCGCAACTTTGGTGAAGAAAATGCTCTGTCTTGCGACATTTCGCATGACTACGAGACTGGTGTTCACAGATCCCATTATGCGTGTTCAAACTGTGCAAACTTGCCACAAGACGGACGATCCGGTTGTGTCCAGAATCTTTCGCACTTTGGTGCGGCGGCTCGCACCTCCGGTTACGCGCTCTCCGCAGTCAAGGTTCTCTGTCTCAGTAGGGCCATGGGGCGGTATCGCTGGCCGACCAGCGTGTGCCGGGCGGATACGGATATCGCGGGCCGTCGTCGCGCTCACGCTGTCGGCGCTTGTTCTTCCATGCCTGCATTCGCGCGCATGGGCCAACCAAATCCTGAATCTGGCCTGTAACACCACGGCGCGCTGGCAGGGTATGCGGGAACCCAGTATCTCGTCACGCTCGATCTAGACGCGAAGACGGTCAACGAGACCCAGGTCTACCCCAACGGAAGCCACACCATATTTCGGCCCGGCGACATCACCTTCGTTTCCGCCGGGGCCGTTGCCGGACATCTCGACAGCGGGATTTTCCCCAATGACGGTCTCACAGATGCATTCAGCCTGAACCGATATACTGGGGTTCTTACCTTGCAAGTGGTCTTGAACGAACCGCCTCATCCGCACGCTCTTATCTGCGAGAGCGGGCAGCGGCGGTTCTGACGCGGTAACGGTCAGCCATGCGATTTGTCGCCGTAATGGAGACGAACTTGCCGACCTCGACCAAGAGGAGGCCAACCAGTGCCTCCTCGTCGTGATCGGCGCCACCGTAGACGGCAAAAAGGAGCTCGTGGCGTTGAGTGACGGATTCCGGGAATCCGAGGAATCCTGGAAGGGTCTGCTCCGGGACATGAAGCGCCGGGGCTTGACCGTCGACCCGAGGCTGGCCGTCGGCGATGGGGCCTTGGGTTTCTGGAAGGCGCTGCCCCAGGTGTATGGCGAGACGCGCACCCAGCGCTGCTGGGTCCATAAGACCGTCAACATCCTGAACAAGCCGCCCAAACGTAAGTGCCCAACCGCCCCCTCACCGCACTCACCTCCCAGGGGGCCGTCAGACCCAGAAGCATTTGATAGAGTTCGATATCGCGCATAGGGGCGCGATACTCGCAAGGCGGCGGGGTTTAGGCAAGATCACCCTGACCCACACAGAACCCTGAAGAGCCTTTTTTAACGGGAAGCTCGATCCGGCAGTCTTGACCACAGATGCGCAGGCGTAAAAAATAGAGGTCATCGCAGTGGTCATCGAATTGCCGGGCATAGGTCGGACACCCTGCCCCTTGCCAGGACGGAACCGTCTTGCGGTTGCCCGGTCTGCTGGCTGCGGGCCGGCACGGGCTGCGGACGAGATCGACCCACCGCACCACACACAGCCGGGCGGCAGCCGGCACCTAACTGAGCCAGCCGATGTCTCCTGAGTTTGCCGCGACGCACGTCGCACTGAGCACCGGACAGCATGTGCTGTCGGTGATTTCGGGTTTCGCGGTCGGCTTTTCCCTTAGCCTCATCGGCGGCGGAGGATCCATCCTGGCCGTGCCGCTGCTGCTGTATCTGGTCGGCTATCCCAAGCCACACGTCGTCATCGGCACCACCGCGCTGGCGGTATCGGCAAACGCATTCCTCAACCTGGTGCCACACGCGTACGCGGGCAACGTGCGCTGGAAGGAAGCGATACTGTTCGCGATCGTCGGCGCCATCGCGGCGTTCGCTGGCTCCACGGCCGGCAAGGCGGTGGGATCGGAGAAACTGCTTTTTCTGTTCGCCATCCTGATGCTCGTGATCGCTGGCCTGATGTTGCGCCGCGGCAGACCCGCCGATCACCAGGTGCCGATCACGACTCCCCCGTCGGAAAAGAAACGCAAAACGCTGAAGCTGGTCGTTGCCGCCTGTGCCGTTGGGCTGCTGTCGGGATTTTTTGGAATAGGCGGCGGGTTCCTGATCGTTCCGGGCCTGGTGTTTCCGACAGGAATGTCGATGATCTCCGCCATCGGATCCTCGCTGGTGTCCGTGGGCACTTTCGGACTGGTCACAGCGCTGAACTATGCCCTTTCCGGCCTGCTGGATTGGCGGGTGGCAGGGCTTTACCTTGCTGGTGGCGCTGTCGGCGGCTGGATCGGCTCGCGGCTGGCCACCCGCCTCGGCCGCAGCAGCAAGGGCACACTCAACTTGATCTTCTCTGCCGTGGTGGCACTCGTGGCGCTGTACATCCTTTACCGGAATCTCTCCGCCTTCGCTCCCCGGCTGCAAAACCTTTCGCCTGGAAGTCACGCCTGAGTCATACCGGCTGCAGCAATTCCCGCCCAGAAGCGTGAATCGCGACGCAACCATCCCGCGGAACCGGTCCGGCCGACCCACAGGCGGGCGGGGTCAGGACGCCACGCGGGATCAGTCGGTGCGCGGCCCAGTTAACTCTTCGACAGCCTGGATTATGCTCTTTGTCCCGGGAATGGACGCGCGCTCCAGCTCTGCGTTGTACGGGGTCGGCACGTCGCTGGCAGCCAGTCTGCGCACCGGCGATGCCAGGTCCGAGTGCGCGACCTCGCCCAGCGTCGCGGCGATTTCAGCACCGACACCACCAAACCGGCAGTCCTCTTCGACCACGATCGCGTGGCGCGTCTTGCGTACCGATTCGCGCAGCAACGGCAAATCGATCGGGCGCAGACTGCGCAGATCGATGATTTCCACATCGATGCCGCGCGTGGAAAGCTGTGCTGCGGCTTCCATAGCAAGAGCTACCATCCGGTGCCAGGCAATCAGAGTCACGTCACGCCCTTCCCGCCGCACCGCCGCGGCGTGCATGGGCAGCGGTGCGGCACCCGGGTCGAACGGTCCCTTGGCGAAGTACAGCAGTTCGTGTTCCAGTACGATGATCGGGTCATCGGCAACGATCGCCTGTGACAGCTGCCAGTAGGAGTCCTGCGGCGTTGCGGGCGCAACAACGCGCAAACCCGGAACGTTGACCAAAGTATGTTCCAGCCGCTGTGAATGCTGGGCTCCGAGCTGCTTCGCCACCCCTCCCGGCACGCGTATCACCAGGGGTACCTGCAGCTGCCCGCCGGACATGTAGCGCAGCTTGGCCGCCATGTTGATGATGGAATCCATGGCCAGCAGCGCGAAGTTGATGGTCATGATTTCGACTACGGGCCGTCCGCCGGCCAATGCCGCCCCCACCCCGATGCCGACGAAACTGTTTTCAGAGATCGGCGTGTCGCGCACGCGCCATTCACCGTATTTCGCGTAAAGACCCTGGGTCACGCGATAGCTTCCGCCGAACAGACCCACGTCCTCACCAAGAATGAACACACCGCTGTCGCGCTCCATGGCCCGGTCCAGCGCTATGTTCAGCGCCTGCCAGACCTCCAGTTCCGGCGCCGGGCGTGCCGTCCCGATGATACCGACATTGTCGTTGCGCTGCCGGGTCATGGCCGACCGCCGTACAGATCCAGAGGTTCGCTGTAAACGTCCTTTCCGAGATCCGTCGGCTGCGGGCTTTCGGCAGCGAAGCGCACGGCCTCTGCAACCACTCCTTCGACCGTCTTTTCAACTTCCTGGCAGTCGGCCTCGTTGAGCCACCCCTGCCCGAGAGCACGCTCGCGAAAGATCTCCAGCGGATCTCGCGCCCGCAGTTCCGCGAGCTCCAGTGCCGAGCGATAGGCCCCGGAGTCCGCCATGGAGTGCCCGCGATAGCGATAGGTCTCGCACTCGATCAGATACGGTCCGTTGCCCGACCGCACATGCTGCACCGCGGCACGGGTCGCTTCGTGAACCGCCACCACATCCATGCCGTCGACATGGCGGCCGTCTATGCCATACGCGGACGCATGACGGTAGATATCTGGCACCGCCGAATGCCGATGGATTTCAGTTCCGATCTGGTAGTGATTATTTTCGCAGATAAACAGCACCGGCAGTTTCCATAGTGCCGCCATGTTGAGCGTCTCGTGGAACGTTCCCTGGTTGGCAGCACCGTCGCCGAAATAACACAATACAATCTGCGTGGAATCGTTCAGGTGCAGCCAGTACCCGACACCGGCCGCGATCGCGAACGTCTCCCCGACGATGGCATAGCCCCCGAGAAACCTGCGGCTGACATCGTAGAGATGCATGGAGCCGCCGTAGCCGCCGGAGCAGCCGGTGGCCCGTCCGAACAGTTCCGCCATCACCGCCGAGGGACTCACGCCCCAGACCATAGCGTGCACATGCTCGCGATAGGTGCTGACCACGTAATCGCCGGGCTCGGCGGCATGCAGGCTGCCGACTGCCACCGCCTCCTCTCCGGGATACAGATGCAGAAACCCGCCGATATTTCCCTGCATGTACTGATCTGCAGCAGCCTGCTCGAACTGACGCGCAAGCGTCATGTCGTAAAAAAACTGCCGTGCGAGTTTACGTTGCATCGACGATCCCCTGGGCACCTGATACCGCGCCGACGTGAATTCGGAATTTCCGACGGCGACGCACGTTACCCGGGTCCATCGCAAGCCTGAAAACGGCTATACGCCATTGCACCCGGCACTGGCACAGCCGTGCGGCACGCCTATTTCATAGCACGCGGATGCCGCAGCAGACATTGACGCGCATCAAAACGCGATATCCGCGGGATTATTCTCTCCGCCGCCTTTGCGTCACGCGGGTCGCAACACGCTGGGCACCCGCCACCAGGCGGCTTGCGTCCCGCAGAGACCGCATTCCCGCCTGACACCAATGCGGTGCGCGCGCCACTCATTTCCCTGCAGTCTGCTGCTGGGCAAGAAAACGGTCCGCAGACAGCGCCGCCTGGGCGCCATCCCCGACGGCAATGGTGATCTGCTTGTCGCGCTGGTCGGTGACATCTCCGGCCGCAAACAGTCCTGGCACGACAGTCGACTGATCCCGGCCCACCGGAATTTCTCCGGCACTGTTCAAGTCGAGCAGTCGGCTTACCGGCTTGGTATTCGGTACCAGACCCACTTCGAGGAATACACCGTCCACCCGCAGGTCATACCGTTCCTTTCCATCGACCGACGCCAGACGCACCCCGGAGAGCGCCTCCTTGCCCAGAAATTCCCGCACTTCCATGTGCATATGCACAGTCACATTGGGCGCTGCGCGCACTTCATCGACCAGGACCTGGTCGGCCTGGAGCTGATCCAGCATGTGTATGAGATGGATTTCGCGCGCGTACGCGCGCAGGTCGCGCACAGCGGTGAGGGCGGAATTGCCGCCGCCGACCACCGCCACCGGCTTGTCCTTGAAAAGCGGCGCGTCGCAGGTGGCGCAAAACGCGATGCCGTGGCCGATGAAGCGCGATTCCCCTGGAACATTCAGTCGCCGATACTGCTTGCCGGCCGCGTAAACCACGCTGCGGGCATGGTAGATGGCTCCGTCGTCCGCCTGAACCTCGAATGCGACACCCGACCTGCGCACCTCGGTCACGCGCGCATGCATGCGCTCGGCGACCGGATAACTCTCGAGGTGATGGCGAAACATCTCGGCAAGATCGCTGCCGCCGATTTCCATCATGCCGAGATAATTCTCGACGATGGCCGTGTCGGTGATCTGCCCGCCCGGATGCGCTCCAAGGACTGCAACCCGCCGCCCCTTGCGCACCGCATAAAGCGCCGCGGCCATGGCTGCCGGTCCGGCACCCACGACCAACAGGTCATACTCGTGCTCGGCTCCTGCCTCGGTCGCTTTGCGCTGCCCCTGCGCCGTGCGCAGTGCCGCATCGACCACTTCGTAGGTTTGCGGGTCGGCCAGCTTGAGGATTTCCATGACCGCCGCCGGCGGGGGCAAGGCCCCTTCGAACGCAGGTCGTTCGTTGACTACGGTGCGAGGAACGCCCTGCACTTGGTAGCGCTGCGTCAACGCCGGAAATTCCGCAGCATCGATCATGTCGGCGCGAATCCCGGCGTTGACAAACGACAGCTGATGCGCGAGGCGCACCATGTTCGGGCAGTACGGGCAGGTGAGGGTCACCATGATCTCGAGATGTACCGGCACGGCGATGCGCTGCGCGAGCGCCTCGACTTGCCGATCGAGTCCGGACTCGCCGGTCGACACCATCAAGACCGCCTCGAGCAGCGAGCCGAATTCGTATCCCCCGGTCAGTCCGTAGAAACGGATGCCGTAGTCCCGATCCCCGAGAACGATGGTCGCCGGCACCTTGTCGATGCCGTAACGCTTTGCCTCGGCGGCGTCGGCAATGAGCTCCCGAACTTCCAGGGCCAGCTTGGGCGAGAGTGCGGTGAGCTCTTCCAGCAGCTGCTGCTGCTCGCGGCATACACCGCAGGCATTCTTCTGTGTGAAGCACACGAGCCGCACCGGCCTGTTCATGCCGGCAAGGTGTGTGCGCACCTCTTTTTTTGCCGCGTCGGTTAAGGATGTTGCCATGATGACCTCCGGGGCTATCCACCCCACTTGATCCATGCCTGGATTGCGCGGAGGCTGTGCCGACCCGGTCTGGTCACTGGTCGCGGCACATTGCTCTATCAGTCTTTCATTCGTAGCACGCGCGACACCGTGTGGATACGCCGCATCGCAGCATCCGCCCTCTACACTTTATGGGGGTCACTTTGGCGTTCAAAAGAGCAGACCCAGACCAACTCCGGTATAATGGGTAAACCCTCCGAGCTGCCCGTGCAGCCGCACCCCCTCCTCCACATCCACTTCCCACTGCGGCGTGATCAGGTACTGCAGTCCCCCGTCCGCATTGAAGCCGGCTCCCTGACCGGGTCCGATACGGCTTTGCCCGTACACCTCGAGGTAATACTGCAGATTCCAGCGCGGATCCCAGGTGAACGTGAGCAGCGGATTGAAGCTCGTATACCGGGCCCCGCCTGCCAGAGAGGGATTGGTCTGGGTGCTGACTCCGGCCTGAAGGGAGATCCCGGTCGTGCTGCTGGGGGCATAGGCGACGATACCGTTCACAGCGGCACCGGTACGTGCGCTGCCGTAGGCGGCGCTGCCCGATGAGGGCGTGACCAGGCCCTCGACTGCGCCCAGCCAACGTCGCGTATAACCGAGTTCGTGCTTGATCCCCACGGTCGTGGACGACCATCCGCTGAGTGTGTCCACCGCACCGTACTGACGAGTGAAATTCGGGGGAAGCAAAACCAGCTCGTTGTGTCCGGGCAGACCGAACCGCAATTCCAGTTCGGGAAGATTGTCAGCGGAACCGCCCGCCCCGCTGAGCGCTGCATGCGCGTAACCGGCTTCCGCGATCACCCGCCCCTGCGGTACTACGCAGGCACTGTCGGAAACCGTGGGTCGGTCGAGCTCAGCCAGCAGCCCCGAACGTCCCGAACAGGGATCGGAGACCGCAGACGTGCTCTGCGCCAGGACAGTGCGCTCACTGAGAAGAAGAAATCCATTCAGCACCCAGACCAACCATCGCTTATTGCCATGCCAACTCATCATCGGGATTCTCGCGTAGTGGTCGGAAGAATTGATCAGCGTTCAGGGTAGGCACGCGGTCGCCTATCGGGAACCGACGGCACCGCAGATTTTTTTCAATGTTATAACATTGCATCAGGGCGGACAAGAATGTACGATGGCGCGCGCATCGCAGGGCGCACGCGTCTCCGGGTTCCGGAAACGGAGACCGTCGAATCCCCAAGAAAAGCCGGCTCGGGAAAAACCCGCATGAAGCGACTACTGCTCGCTGTCGCCCTGATTCTCGCCACCCCGGCGCTGGCTGCTGCTGCGGGGCGGATTGACATTGTCGCCGCCGAGAATTTCTACGGTGGTGTCGCCGGGCAGATCGGCGGCCCGCAGGTCGAAGTGTCGAGCGTTCTCAACAACCCCGCCATGAATCCACACCTTTTCGAAGTGAGCCCGTCGGTGGCACGCGCCGTCTCGCGCGCGCGGATCGTCATCTACAACGGAATTGACTATGACCCCTGGATGCCGAAACTGCTGGCCGCCGCCCAGAATGCCCGCCGCACGGCCATCGACGTTGCCGCGCTTGCAGGCAAGCGCCCGGGCGACAATCCGCACATCTGGTACGATACGAAAACGATGCTCGCCATGGCCAAGACGCTGGCGCAGACCCTCGCCAGAGCCGACCCTGCTCACCAAGCCGAATACCTGCGGCGTCTGGCGCAATTTCAGGACTCCATGCAGCCGATCGAGGCAAAGATCTCCGCTCTGCGCACGCGCCTGGCTGGCACGCCAGTCACGGCGACCGAGCCGGTCTTCGGCTACATGTTCGAAGCGCTCGGAATGCCGGTGCGCAATCGCTCATTTCAGCTTGCCGTCATGAACGGCACGGAACCGGGCGCGTCCGAAGTCGCTGCCTTCGAGAATGACCTCAGGAAGCGCCGGGTACGGTTGCTGGTTTATAATAGCCAGACGTCGGACCCGCTGACCGACCGCATGCGCCGTCTGGCAAAGGCATCGGGTATCCCGGTGCTGGCGGTCAGCGAGACCGAACCACCGGGCACGACATACCAGACGTGGATGATGGGCGAACTGGATGCGGTCGACCGGGCGCTGGGAGCCAGTCACCGGTGAATGCAGTCGAACTTCGAGACGTCTCGCTGACCCTGGGCGGCCGGACTATCCTGGCCGGCATCGGCCTCGATATCGCGATGGGCGAATTCGTCGGCGTGCTCGGCCCGAACGGCTCCGGCAAGACCACGCTGATGCGCGCCATCCTCGGTCTGGTGCCACCGAGCCGCGGCAGCATTCATGTTCTGGGGCAGCCGGCCACGCGCGGCAATCCCGCCATCGGTTACATGCCGCAGGCCCGTCATTTCGCTTCGGATCTGCGACTGAGCGGACGCGATTTCGTGGCAAGCGTATCCAATGGCCATCGCCTCGGCCTCCCCGTTCGGGGCCGGATCGCCCGCGCGGAGATGGAGCAAGCGCTCCGGCTGGTCGGGGCACAGGAACTTGCCCGCCGCCCGCTTGCCGAGCTCTCGGGCGGTGAGCGCCAGCGCCTGCTGCTGGCCCAGGCGCTCATCGGCAAGCCACAACTGCTGCTGCTCGATGAACCGCTGATCAGTCTCGACCCGCACCGTCAGCAGGAAGTCGTTGATCTGGTGAAAACCTTGAAGGCCGATCTCGGAATCGCCGTGCTGTTCAGCGCCCACGATGTGAACTCTCTGCTCGGCGCCATCGACAAGGTGCTCTACCTCGGGAGCGGCCAGGCGGCGCTCGGGACAATTGACGAAGTCATCACCGGGCCGGTCCTGTCACGCCTGTACGGATCGCACATCGACGTCGTGCGTGTAGGTGGCCGCATTTTCGTTATGTCCGGCAGCTGTTGTGCGGAGACCGAGGAACATCGGCACGAGCCCGCACCAGCGGACCGGCAGCCGAGGCACTCAGGTCATGCTTGAGATGCTCCAGTATGACTTCATGCGCAACGCCTTCGCCGCAGCAGCAGTCGTTGCGATCGTTGCCGGCACGGTCGGCTACTTCCTGGTTCTGCGCGGCCAGACCTTTGCCGGCCACGCCCTGGCGCATGTCGGTTTCACCGGCGCCACGGGCGCCGTGCTTCTCGGCATTGCCCCGATCTGGGGCATGGTGCTCGCCACCGTGGCCGCGGGAATCGGTATGGGCTTCATGGGCGAACGGCTGGCGCAGCGGGATGTCGCTATCGGGCTCGTACTGGCGCTCGCGCTCGGTCTCGGATTGCTGTTTCTGCATTTCTTCACGGCATTCGCGACCCAGGCAACGACTTTGCTGTTCGGCAACGTGCTCGCGGTCGATATGCGCACCGTCTGGGTGCTGCTGGCTCTGGGCTCGGTAAGCCTCGCGACCCTGGCGGTCATCTCCCGTCCGCTGCTGTTCGCTAGCCTGCATCCGGAGCTGGCCGAGGCAAAGGGGGTGTCGCTGCGGCTCTATTCGGTACTGTTTCTGGCCATCGTAGCGCTCGCGACGGCGGAATGCGCACAGATCGTCGGCGTACTGCTGGTTTTTGCGCTCATGGTGGGGCCGGCCGCAGCAGCTCAACGCCTCACGAGCGCCATGGCGGCAGGCGTCCTGCTTTCCGCCGTGCTCGCGCTGCTCGAAGCGTGGTCCGGCATCGCGCTCGCCTACTACACCGATTGGCCGAGCAGCTTCTGGATCACCGCGCTGAGTGCGGCTGTCTATCTCATCGCGACCCTTCCCCGGCCGATGGGCAGATTCGCATCCGCGGCACCGCGCTAGTGTGTCTAGAAGCATAATCTTGCGCGTTTCGCTACGTTATGGTTCCGACCGGGTGTAAAAGCCGATGTTGGTCAGATCGAGGGGTTAATGGCAACATCCGGCCAGAATCAGCTCCACCAGTGTACGATTGCGGAGATCAGCTACTCGCCCTAACCGGCCAGCCGAGCATTGAGTCGTCAACGACTGCTGACACGCCCCGAACGGCCCGATGCATTCGGCCGGGCGCCTAGATCTAAAACACCCACTCTGGCCATCTGTCGTTTGCGCTAAATTGGACGGCAAACGCCGGATGAAGAACTACACGCAGCCTGTAGGTTTGGGCAAGCCGCCGTACTTGGTGATAGGCTTCATCGGCCCCGTCAGCCAAAGCTTGAACATATCCTTCTGATCGACCTCGACAAACTTGGCGAATTTGCGAATCGGCGGAACGACGCCGAACTCGTCATAATATTCACGCGCCTTAACGATGTGCGACCATTTCAACTCATCCAGCGCAAAACCGTCGGCTTGCGCCATGGCCCTGGCAATTTCCGATGTCCATAAGCCACGGTCAATGAGATATCCATCGCCGTCGCGTTGAGGAATTTCCATGGTAAAGGTCTCGCTGAAATTGAACATGCATGCGATTATGCAATTGGTGAGTGATTTGGTCAACTATTAAGATGCGCCAGTCGCTCAGAGCGCGCACCAAAATCGTCCCAGTTGATGTTATTCCACTCTTGTCCAAAACAAATCTCTGAGAAACCTGTCTTGGACAGCATCTGACGGGTTCCGCGGGCTGCGTGATGAGCATCGGGAAGCGCAAAGGGTTCCAAAAATGCCCATTCTGCAACAGGTATGGCTTGTCCCTGCCGCTCGGAGGTGCAAGCCGTCGTCTTGGACGGCATATTCCGAGACACGGGGCAGGATCGGCAGATCAAGAATGGCGTCATGAAAAATCAATGGCTTAGCACATGAACAGGGCTGTTTGGCCGCTGTTTTGGGCGGCAGTGATGTTATTCATAAATTGAGCGATGAGCGAACGTCTCTTTCGGGTCAGACACGGTAAATCACCGCTGACGGATCACCGAGGCAGCGTAGTGTGTCAATGCCCGAAAATCTGCGAGCTGCCGTATAGCGTATGCGTACACCTCGGCCATTGCGGCCGGTGGCGTTGACTCAGCGGAAAGACCGGTGTCGCGGCAGCTTGCCGACGTTGACGCGGTGCGCTGCGTGAATGGCCGCTATCGTCCGCGGTGAAGGACCGTACCCGACCTTCAACAGTCTCTCAGATCCGCTGTCCGGTTTTCCCAAAATTGGTCATTCCCGACCTTAAGGTTGGTCTGGTCCCTGGCATACGAACCACCCGCGCTACCCGGCGTGATAAAACGTTCATCACGCCGGGTACCGATCATGGCGTGCAATGCACTTTGCGTTAAGGGCGTAGCTGCTTAGGTCCAGACGACCTCGCCAGGTACGATCTTGCCGTCGCTGATGTCGCTTTGTGCGAGCGATCCGGCGCGAGCCTGAATCACAAGAAACACCAGTGCGTCCTTGCCGGTATTGCGCCAGGCGCGCTTGCCGTTGGGCGCTACACGCACGGCGCTGCCCTCGGTCACGGCAATCACTTCGCCATCCACCTGCATTTCTCCGTGGCCGGAAAGGAAAAGATACAACTCCTCGTTGGCGTTATGCCGGTGATAAAAAGGAATGGCGGCGTTCGCAGGCACATTGTTGACACTCACCTCCATACTGCTCAGGCCCAGATCATTCTTTACAAATGCCTTGCCCGGCACAGGCCGGGGAAACGCGGAGTGGATGAAGCTGTGTTTAACCCAGTCGTTGAGCTTCCCCAGATGCGCGACCGCGTAGTTTTTTGCGTTCTGATGCATTGCAACGCCTCCATATTGGTTTGGGTGCGGCGCCACACAATACGGTAAAGTAATATATGTTCAACAACATATATTGAGGGGGTCCCATGCCCTATTCCCGTGAGCACAAGGTCCGGACGCGCGAGCGCGTGCTGGCCGGCGCCCTGCGCCTGTTTTCGGAGCGCGGCTTTGCGCAAGTCACCATCGACGAGGTGATGGCCCATGCTGGTCTCACGCGTGGTGCGTTCTATGCCCACTTCACTTCCAAGGAGCATCTCTACGCCGAAGCCATCGATCATGGCATTCGCACCAGCGCGATTGCTGCCTTGGCTGGCGGCCCAAAGGGTCTCAAGACATTGCAGAACATAGTGGACAGTTACCTGAGCCGCGGGCACGTGGACGGGAAAATGGCCCCGTGCCCGCTGGCGTTTTTCTCTACCGACGTGGGGGTGCGCGAACACCGGGTGCGCAGCACCTATACCACCGCGTTCCTTTCACTGGTCGGTGCGATAGGCTCACATGCAAGCGGACCGAAAACCGAAGAGCGCACGCTCGCCATTGCCGTGCTCATGGTGGGTGGCGTGGCCGTGAGCACCGCGGTGACTGACTCGATACTGAAGGACAATATTCTTTCTGGGTGCCGGCGCGCCATCATGGACTTGGTCGCAACAACGCAGACAAAGGCATCGTCACAATCAGCGGCCAGATTAAGTCCGGCATCGCGCAAGCGCAGGGTGCGCACAGCCTACCGCAGGCTGCGGTGACGAATGGAATGTGGGGTTAACGGACCGGATAGTGTTGTTCTTGTGGCCTCGAGGCGTAGGCCGGCGAGCTCGCACCTGAGCATCTGCTTTCGACTCATCTCGGACACTCGCAAGCGCGGTCCAATTTATCGCATTCCGGTCATTCGCGATGAGGGCATGACCCGTGCCGCCCATCTCCCTGGTCCGTATATCATGGTCAATGATATGCGGACCGGACAACAGGAAATGTCTGCTTGAATATACAGTCGGGAACGAATTACAACCGGCGACGTGGTGGAGGATATACTGACAGAATCGTCGGCATAACATCTGTTAGACCTAAAACAATGCCCCCGGATAGGAAAATGATAAAAGACCTCCACACGTTACCCGCTAATTTACCGGTTCCAGTCGATGACGGTGCATGCGACCATTTACTGGGAAGCACCTTACCTTCGGTTTCACTGACTAGCATCGCAGGGAAGGCCGTTGATCTCAGCGCATATGCGGGCACACTGGTTATTTATTTCTACCCCATGCTGGGTCGTCCCGATAGCCCACCTCTCATCGGCTGGAATGACATACCCGGTGCCAGAGGATGCACACCGCAAACATGCGCCTTTCGCGATTTACACGCCGAGTTGAAGCAGCTTGGTGTCGAGGTGTTTGGTGTGAGCGCGCAGCATTTGGAAGACCAACAAGAAGCCCATGCCAGGCTACACCTCCCCTTTGTGTTGCTCAATGATGGACAACTTGCTTTAGCTAAAGCGCTGAAGCTGCCAACATTTGAGTATCGGGGCACACGTCTGATGAAGCGGTTAACGATCATTGCAACGGGTGGCCTTATTCGGAAGGTTTTCTATCCCGTATTTCCGCCCAATAATAATGCGGGTGAGGTCATCGCATGGCTTACGGCACAACCGGTCTAACTCTGCATTCGAAAGGGACGCCGCGAAAACGCGGTGTCATCCCTCAATTTGAACGTTGGGCTCAAAACGCACATGCCTGAAGTCATCGGAATCGATCACATCTACGTTACAACCTCAAATCTGGAGAGGTCGGAGAAATTCTATGATGTGGTCATGAAGGTTCTTGGCTTCCGAAAGAATCAATTTCAAATTGATGGCGAGAAACATATTCAATACTACAACCGACACTTCGGGTATGTGCTGCGGCCCGCTCGGTCCAAAGACCCACATAACCCCTATGCTCCCGGGCTCCATCATTTCTGCTTGAGAGTTGAGGGCGAAAAAGAAGTGAAAGAAGCAGCGCGAAGACTGAAAGAACAAAACATTTCAGTGAGCGAACCCAAGCGGTATCCTGAGTATGCACCGGACTATTTCGCAGCGTTCTTCTCAGACCCCGATGGGGTGCGGCTGGAAATTACAAACTATCGCCAGGAGCGCCGGCAGCGGCATGACAACTGGGAAAACATTGAGCCCTAACAAGCACGTCGAGTCGGACTTGCCACCTCGACGCTTCGCGCCGCCTCCGCTCGCCGCTCACGCGCAGCGTTGGGCATCACAAAACGGGGAGCACCATGATTGACAAGTCCTTTGCAGAATACTTCGCGGCTGAATGGATCGCAGCCTGGAACAGTCGCAACCTCGACCGTGTTCTGGCGCACTACACCGATGATTTTGAGTTTTCCTCGCCGTTCATCGTCAAGGTCGTGGGAGAGCCGTCTAACATCCTGTGCGGCAAACAAACCGTTGGTACTTATTGGGCAACGGCGCTGGCGGGTCATCCCAATCCCGTGTTCACGCTCGATGCAGCGCATTGGGGCGTCAAAAGCATCGTCCTTCACTATCACCGGAACGATGAGCGCATTGCCTCGGAGTGGTTTGAATTCAGCCCTGACGGCAAGGTTGTCAGGTCATCAGCGCACTATGCAGGCTGAATTCAGGTATGTTGGCTGTGCTGCCCAACAAGACGCTCCAGCCGACCGCTACAGTGGTCTTTGCCCGCCTCCGCGGTCGGCTGAGCTTGAACATTATAACGCATGAAGCTCAGACACTACCGAGCAACAGATATCGAACCCCTCCTTCTGCTTCGGTGGGACTCTTGGCACTCCTCAGCCAGCTTCCGGCACTCCAAACCGCTGGCCGAATGGAGAAATCGTTGGGAAAACATTTTGAAGAACCACGCTGTCATGGTGGCGGAATCAAACGGCACCCTGGTCGGGTTTTCCGCCCTCGACATCGAGCGAGCCGTTTTATCTAAAATCTTCGTGGCCCCAAATGCCAAACGTGTGCGCACCGAACGCCTGGCGGAGTGGCGCAATGCGTTCGGCGAAATCGGACCTCGCTCGACCTTCCGCCGCGCGGAACTGATCGCAGGGCAAATCTATGATCACGCCGCACCCATCCCCGACGTAACTCCTTCGCCGGACCGCAACGCTTTCCTGCAGGAGGTCGCCGAGGCAACACGCGAGGCAGCCGAGTCCATGGGAGCAACGATCTTATGACGGGAAAATCGAGTGGTGTCACGGCGACCGAGAGGATGCTCGCGGAGTTCTGCGAGAAGTCCTTCCTGAAACTCTGGAACTATCCGAACCCGTACAAGGACGACGGGCACGAGCTGTGCGACCTGCTGGCAGTCTTCGGTAACTATGTCCCTGGCAATCACCGTCCATCAACGTTCCATGCCGATCGCATCCAACATCGTTTCAGCCTCTTCTGCTACAACTTCGGCCAGTACGTCATGCCGGCACTTCAGGCACCAGATCGCAGGGTATGCCGTCTGACAGACACGATTGCGATTCGTGACGATATCGACCATGCGAGAAAACGTACACTGCATGGTGCGCTTCACGCACCCGCAATTTCTCCCGCGACTGAAATCGCGAGTTTCCTTGCGAGGAGTCTATAGAAGAGGCAGACTTCGGGCTGCGTCACCCTGGTCTGGATGCCAGTGCGATGTGTTCATCCGGCGGGCTGTCCGCACTGGGCGCGCTCGTCGATAGCTGCCGCAACGCGGCCTGCGCGGCAGGCTTACCCTAGGACGGACGGAAGCAGGCCGCGCAGACTCCCTCGATCTCGACGACAGTATTGCGCGGGCGGAATCCTTCCTGTTCGGCTGCATGTTCCAGTGCATTTGCAGCCGCACGGTTTTCTATCTCCGAGACGACACCGCACTGGCAGCAAATCAGGAATTGTGCTGGATGCCTGTGGCCCGCTTCCACGCACGGAACGAATGCATTCAGGCGCTCGATCTTGTGGACCAGGTGCTGCTCCATCAGAAAATCGAGTGCGCGATAGATCGTCGGCGGTGCAGCGCCTTTGTGGGTCAGCTTGAGCCTGTCGAGGAGCTGGTAGGCGGTCAGAGGGGCGCCAACCTCCAGAATCAGGCCGAGGACATGCCGGCGCAATGGGGTGAGTTGCGCACCCTGCCGTGCGCATACCCGCGCCGCCCTGTCCATCTGGGCGGTCATGCGGCGGCGGGCTTTCACGCTCATCCCCGGACCTCCGAGAATCATGACCTTTCCAAGCAATATTATATCATACCGGCCTGCGACTCCCCGGATCTGGCCGGTTATCGCAGTCAATGACCATCGCTAACAGCCGGCCCAGCGACAATCTCACCTGGCTCTAGCCGAACGGGTGCCGCAGGACGATGGTATCCTCGCGTTCCGCCCCCGTCGAAACGATGTCGACCGGCGCTCCGACCAGCTCCTCGATGCGCTTCAGATAGCGCCGGGCGTTCGCCGGCAGCCGGTCGAACTCGCGGATTCCGACCGTCGATTCCTTCCAGCCCGGCAACTCCTCGTATAACGGCTCGCAGCGCTCGAGCGCCTCAGCGCCGCTCGGTGACGTAAGGTGAACCTCGTCGCCACAACGGTAGCCGGTGCAGACACGAACCGTGTCGAAACCGTCAAGTACGTCGAGCTTGGTGATGCACAGCCCGCTGAATCCGTTGATCTGCTGGGCCCGGCGCATGACCGCACCATCGAACCAGCCGCACCGGCGCTTGCGTCCGGTCGTCGCCCCGAACTCCTGCCCGCGCTCACCCAGACGATCACCCGCAGCATCGAAGAGTTCGGTCGGGAAAGGACCGGCGCCCACACGTGTCGTATAGGCTTTGGTGATACCCAGTACGTAATCCAGGCGCAACGGTCCGATTCCTGTGCCGCAACTGGCCGCACCGGCACTGGTATTGGACGAAGTTACATACGGATAGGTGCCATGATCGATATCGAGCAGGGTTCCCTGCGCCCCTTCGAACAGCACTGACTTGCCTTCCTTCCCCAGACGCTCGAGCATGTCGGGAATGTCCGCCACAAGCGGGCGCAACCGCTCGCCGAGTTTCAGGTTCTCGTCGAGCGTCTGCGCAAAGTCGACAGGCTCACATTTGAAGTAATGGGTGAGCGCAAAGTTGTGATATTCCATTACCTCCTGGAGCTTGCTCGAGAACCGCGCGGCATTCAGCAGATCGGCGACGCGCAGGCCGCGGCGGGCGACCTTGTCCTCGTACGCGGGTCCTATCCCGCGACCAGTGGTGCCGATGGCCAACTTGCCGCGCGCCTTCTCGCGCGCCACGTCGAGTGCAATGTGATGGCGCAGGATCAGCGGACAGGCATCGCTCACGCGCAAGCGCTCGCGCACCGGCACCCCGTTGCGTTCGAGCTCCTCCACTTCCTCAAACAGCGCCTGTGGCGAAAGCACTACACCATTGCCGATCAGGCAGTTCACGCCGCTGCGCAGTATGCCCGAGGGAATCAGGTGCAGAACCGTTTTCTTCCCGTCTATAACGAGCGTGTGGCCGGCATTGTGCCCGCCCTGGAACCGCGCCACCGCGTGCGCCCGGTCGGTGAGCAGATCGACGATCTTGCCCTTGCCCTCATCGCCCCACTGGGCACCGATAATCACGACGTTCTTACCCATAGCACCTGACTTGAATGGTTGATGGTTTATGGTTGCCGCACGCCGACGATCGCCCATGCGCCGTCGCGTTCGACGAGTTCCCGGTCACAGCCGAGAGCGGCAGCGTCCGCATCGGTGCCCGGCAGGCGCACCACAACGCGCTCACCGGCCGTGCGCAGGCTACTGATGCGCTGACGCAGGGCATCTCCGCCGGCGAATGGCGCAAGGATCCCGCGACCATTCGCGGTACTGGCCGGCGCAAGCTTCGACAGCGAACGCAGATCGGCGCTGAACCCCGTTGCCGCACGCGCGCGTCCGAAAGCCCGACCGATGCCATCATAGCGCCCGCCCTGGGCTACCGCATGTCCGTAACCGGGTACAAAAGCTGAAAACACGGCGCCCGTGTAGTAGCGATAACCGCGCAGTTCCGCCAGGTCAAAATACACGGGCAATGCAGGGTCGTCGCGACGAATCGACGCCGCGACCATCTGCAGCATATCCAGCGCCTGACCTACCTGCACGGGGGCATGGCTGAAGAGCGCGCGCGCCTCCTCCAGCACTTCGTCACCGCCGTTGAGGTCGACCAGAGCGGCGAGACAGCGCCTCATGTCCGCGGCGATGTCGCATCGATCGAGTAGCGCCTCGACTTCCGGCCGCGACTTACGCTGCAACGCCTCGAATAGTTCGCTTTCCACGCCCGCGTCGAGCTGCGCCGCAGCTGCCAGATGCCGGAATACGCCCACATGGCCAAGATCCATGTGGATTTGTGCCAGGCCAGCCGTTCGCAGAGCCGCCAGCATCAGACCGACGATCTCGATGTCACTTTCCGGGCCGGGATGACCAAAGAGCTCGGCACCTACCTGCAGCAGCTCGCGCGAACCGGCGAATTCATCGGGACGCGTGTGAAGCACGGTTCCTACGTAGCAAAGCCGCACCGGGAAGTCGCGCTTGAGATAATGCGCATCGATGCGTGCCGCCTGCGGGGTCATGTCGGCACGCACGCCCATCATCCGCCCGCTGAGTTGGTCGGTGAGCTTGAAGGTCTGCAGGTCCAGGTCCCGGCCGGTTCCGGTCAGCAGCGACTCCAGAAATTCTATCGCCGGCGGCATGACGAGTTCGTAGCCCCAGCTGAAAAACAGGTCGAGCAGGCCGCGCCGCAGAGCCTCGAGACGGAACGCCTCTGCAGGGAGTATCTCCTCGATGCCTTCCGGCAGCAGCCAGCGGTCTTTGTCCGACATGATCGATTCGCCCTGGATCCGGATAAGGTTGATGGTCAGCGGTTCACGATATACAGCAACACCAGCCCGAGCAACATGCTGGTTATGCCGATGAATCGCAATTGCTGGTCCCCCATGTTGTCAACCAGCCGCAGGATCCTGCGCAGGCGCTCAGGACTGAGAAACGGCAGGATCCCCTCCAACACCAGCAGCAGGGCAAGCGCCGCGCCCAGGTCATGCCATCTTATCATCATGCCCGCCGCAGGCTCCGTCCACGGTCGATGGAACACACCACCCGGTTCACTGCCGCGGGTTTTTCAGGTACTTGAAGAAGGCCGCGCTCGGATCGACGACCATCACGTCATGCTTGCTCTTGAAGCTCTTGCGGTACGCATTCATGCTCCCGTAGAACGAGTAGAACCGCGGGTTCACGCGGTACGCACGCGCGTAGATTTCCGCCGCCTTGGCATCGCCTTCGCCGCGTATGCGCTGCGCATCGCGGTAGGCATCGGCCAGGATGATCTCGCGCTCGCGGTCGGCTTTGGCACGGATCTTCTCCGCCGCCTCTGCGCCCTTGGCCCGCAGCTGCGCGGCAATGCGCGTGCGCTCCGCCCGCATCCTCTGATATACGGACTCGCTCACCTGCTTGGGGAGATCTACGCGGTCGATGCGCACGTCCAGCACCTTGATGCCATACTCGCCCGCTTCCTTGTCGGTAGCGGTGGTAATGACGTGCATGATCTTGCTGCGGTCGCTGGAGACGACCTCCTGCACCGTATGCTTGCCGAACTGGTTGCGCAGGCCACTGTTGACCAGCTGAGCGAGGCGCTCGCGCGCCTGAAGCTCGTTGCCACCAACCGAGACATAGAATCTCAGAAGATCCGCGATCTGCCACTTGACATAGGAATCGACGACGACGCTTTTCTTCTCCACCGTCAGGAACGTCTCCGGTTCGGTGTCAAGCGTCTGTACCCGTCCGTCGTAGTAATGCACGACCTCGACAAACGGCGTCTTGAAATGCAGGCCCGGCTGATCGCTGTACCGGATCACCTGGCCAAACCGGGTCACGATCGCCTTCTGGCCCTCGGTGACGGTGTAGACCGACCCATTCGCGACGATGAACAGCAGAACAACAATGCCGACCAGCGCGAGCACTTTGTTGTGAGTCATGTCTACCTCCCCCTGCCGCGCAGCGAATCGTTGATGCTGCTTTGGCCGGGGCTTCCCGGCGGAATCGAGGTACCTGGCTCCGGCAGAGGCTGCGGCGTTCCGGCCGGCCCGGCGGCGGCGCCGGATTTGCCCACGATTTTGTCAAGCGGCAGATAAATCACGTTGTTCCCGTGCGGAAGATCGACAAACACCTTGGTGGTGCTGCCGAGAACCTTCTGCATGGTCTGCAGATACAGCCGTTCGCGCGTGACCTCCGGCGCCTTGTCGTACTGGGTCACAATCTGACCGAAGCGACTGGCATCGCCCTCGGCCCGGGCGATAACGCTTGCCTGGTAGCCCTGGGCCTCGAGCACCAGGCGCGCCGCAGCGCCCTTGGCACGCGGAATGACGTCGTTCGCATAGGCCTGCGCCTCGTCCTTCAACCGCTGCTCGTCCTCACGCGCCTTGACCGCATCCTCGAACGCGGCGGTCACCTGCTGCGGCGGCCTCGCATCCTGCATCCGCACGGTCACGATGTGAATGCCCGTATGGTATTTGTCCAGGATCTTTTGCAGCAGCGTCTGCGCGTCCTGGGCAACGACGTTGCGTCCGTCGGTAAGCACAAAATTCATCTTGTTCTGGCCCACCACCTCGCGCACCGCGGACTGTGCGCCCTGGATGATGGTCTCGGTCGGATCGCGGACATTGAACAGGTAATCGGCAGGATCCTTGATCTTGTACTGGATGGCGAGTTCTATATCGACGATATTCTCGTCCGAAGTGAGCATCTGCGACTCGTCCGGGACCTTGCGCGACCCCCCGGCACGGTCACTGCTGCGGTATCCGATCTGCACGACATACACCCGCTGGACATTGACTTTGTCCACCTTTTCAACGGGAAACGGAATATGCCAGTGAAGGCCGGCCTGGGTCACTTGCACACTGCGTCCGAATTCGAGCACCACACCGCGCTCGCCTTGCCGGATCATGTAGAAACCGCTGACCAACCACAGGACAGCCGCGGCAATCAGAATGGCGCTGAAACTGAACCGGCCCATGTGTCCGGCACCCGCGCCCCCGGAACCACCCCCGAAAACCTTGCCGAGCCGCCGCTGGATATTCCTGACAATCTGATCCAGGTCAGGTGGTCCCTGGTCTCTCTTGCGCTGCCCCCAGGGATCTTTCCCCCCCGAGCCGCCGGGTTCGTTCCAAGCCACGATCTACCCCTCATTGTTATGCGTCGTGCACCGGATGCACGTGCCTGCAGCATTTTAGCAGGACGCAAGAAAACTTCACTCTGGGCATGGGATTATCCCGATGCACCGCCTTGCCGGACCGGAACCGCCGTTCAGAGTGCAGTCTCTGCCGGTTCCCCGGACTGGGCCCGCACGAGATACTCGGGGCAGAAATCGGCCTGCTGCATGAGCCAGTCGAAATCCGACTGGCCGAGTTCCACCTCCATCTGCCACTGCCCGCCGGGCAACACCGACTCATCGGCGACATGCAATCTGGCGTGGATGAGGGCATGAAGCCTGCCTGCGGCCGTAGGCAGCAGCAGCCGGCGCGTGATGCGGTGACGACGGTAGTGCTCGGCGAGCGCTTCCAGCAACAGCGGCACGCCGGCGCCGGTGGCTGCCGACAGCCAAACCTTCCTGACCGCGCCGCTCGCATCCCGCTCCACACGCGGCAGCTCGTTCACCACGTCGATCTTGTTGAAAACCGTGATCCGCTCCACGTGCTCGGCGTGAATTTCTGCAAGAACCTCGTCTACCTGCTGTGCCTGGTCACGCCGTTCGGGGTGGGCCGTATCGACCACGTGCAGCAACAGGTCGGCTTCCGCCACCTCCTCGAGCGTGGACTTGAAAGCCTCGACCAGCTTGTGGGGAAGATGCCGGATGAACCCGACGGTATCCGCAAGAATGATGCTGGCGCGACCGGGAAGCTCGATCCGGCGCATGGTCGGGTCAAGCGTCGCAAACAGCTGGTCGGCAGCGTACACCTGGGCTCCGGTCAGCCGGTTGAACAGCGAGGACTTGCCGGCATTGGTATAACCCACCAACGACACCGTCGGTATGGGGATCTTGTTGCGTGCCCTGCGCCGTCCCTCCCTTTGGCCGCGTACCTTATCCAGCCGCCGGTTGAGGTGCTTTACACGCTCGCGGATCAGCCGCCGGTCTGACTCAAGCTGGGTCTCGCCGGGACCACGCAGGCCGATGCCGCCCTTTTGCCGCTCCAGATGCGTCCAGCCGCGCACAAGACGGCTGGCGAGATGGTCGAGCTGCGCCAGCTCGACCTGCAGCTTGCCCTCGTGGCTGCGGGCGCGTTGCGCAAAGATATCGAGAATCAGCCCGGTGCGGTCGAGTACGCGGGAGTCCGTGATTTTCTCGAGATTGCGCTCCTGGGCCGGTGAAAGATCGTGGTTGACCAGAACCAGATCTGCCTCCTGGCGCGCCACGGCGGCACGGACCTCATCCGCCTTGCCCTTGCCGAGGTAGGTGGCGGCGTCCGGCCGCTGGCGATTGCCCAGCACCACCTCGCACACCTCGGCACCCGCGGATTGAGCCAGCAGTTTCAGCTCCCCTACCTCGTTTTCCGCATCGCTGCCGGGGAAACACAGATGTACCAGCACGGCGCGCTCTGCGCCGCGCCGTGCTGCGTGCTGCCGCGCCGGACTATTCGTTTCCTGGGGTTTTTTCGTTGTCGTCGGAATGCTCAATGGAAAACTTCACCGGCCGGCTGGGCACAACAGTGGAAATAGCATGCTTGTAGATCATCTGACTGACGGAATTCTTCAGCAACACAACAAACTGATCGAAAGATTCGATTTGTCCCTGCAGCTTGATCCCATTGACCAGAAAAATCGACACTGGAACCCGTTCCTTTCTCAGTACATTTAAGTAAGGGTCTTGTAGCGCCTGCCCTCTCTGCTGACTCATGACAGTTCTCCTGTTCTTATCATGCGTGCCAACTTCGGCACTCTGGTTCGGATAATCCCGGGGATCCGCGCCGGGCCCAATGAAATTATACCCTTTAAGGCCACAAACTTCCGGACAAATGATCGGCGACTGCACGTTCGAATCCGTTTTGACTGCTGTCAAACCACTTTATATCCCGGATGGCACGCAACCACGTCAGCTGGCGCTTCGCAAGCTGACGTGTGGAGATAATACCCCTTTCAGTCATTTCTTGGTAGTTGACATTCCCGCTCAGGTATCCCCAGACCTGGCGATAGCCCACCGTGCGCACCGAAGGCAGTTCCGGCGACAAGTCCCCACGCCGCCACAGTGCTTCGACCTCGGCGACGAATCCCTGTTGCAACATATTATGAAAGCGCGCGGCAATGCGCCGATGCAGCTCGGTGCGCTCCGCCGGACAAGCAACCAGCCTGATCGCACGATAGGGGAAGCGCGGGAGCGGGCTCGTCGCGAATTCGCTCAGGGGCCGGCCGCTGACTTCGATCACCTCCAGGGCCCGCTGAATGCGCTGCGCGTCGTGCGGATCGATGCGTCGGGCGGCGACCGGATCGCACTGGCGCAAACGCTCATGCAGTGCCGGCCAACCGGCACGCGTGGCCTCGCCGGCAAGCCGGCGGCGCACCGCCGGATCGGCCGAGGGCAGCGGCGACAATCCCGCCTCCAGCGCCCGAAAGTAGAACATCGTGCCACCGGCAAGCAGCGGTATGCGGCCGGCAGCGGTGACTTCGGCCATTTCCCGCAAAGCGTCAGCGCGGAACTCCGCCGCCGAATAGGGCTGCGCCGGATCACGGATGTCAATCAGCCGATGGGCGGCGCGCGCCTGCTCCTCACGACTCGGCTTGGCGGTACCGATATCCATGCCGCGGTACACCTGGGAGGAATCGACGCTGATGATTTCCAGCGGCAGCCAGTCGTGCAGGGCCAGCGCGAGCCCGGTCTTGCCGGCTGCGGTCGGCCCCATAAGAAAGATTGCCGGCGGCAAGGTCTCATAACTCATGGGAAAAATTATGCCATGCATGGCCGGTTTCACAACCGCACTGCCGGCTGGCCGGCAATCGTCTATGCTTCATAGAGGCCCCCGGCATCCGAACACGGCCGGGCGGCCGTACGCAAGCGGCGAACCGGACTGACACTACCAAGAGGCAAAGGATAACGTGCAGACATCCATCGATCACTTCGTGTCCACTCTGCTGGACGACATTCGCCACAACCGGCTCAAGCTGCCGATCCTTCCGGAGGTTGCCCTCAAGGTCCGCGAAGCGGTTTCCGATGCAAATGCCCCCGCCGCCCGCATCGCCAAGATCGTCAGCGCCGATACGGCACTGAGCGCACGCCTGATCCAGGTGGCGAACAGCCCGCTGTTCCGCGGCACCAACCGCATCGAGAGCGTACAGACTGCGATCGCACGCCTTGGGGTACCGCAGGTACGCAGCCTCGTCACCAGCCTGATCATGCAGCAGATGTACCGGACCCAGGTGCCGACTCTCAGGCAACGCATGAAGCAGCTGTGGGAGCACAGCACCGACGTGGCCGCAATCAGTCACGCGCTGGCGCGCAAATTCACGACGCTCAAGCCCGACGAGGCGCTGCTTGCCGGCCTGGTCCACGACATCGGCGCCCTCCCCATCCTGGCGCGCGCCGAGCACGTTCCCGAGCTTGCCGGCGATCCACGCGCCCTCGACGAAGTCATTGACAAGCTGCATGCGTCGGTGGGGCGGGTCATACTGGAGGCGTGGAAGTTTCCGCCCGAGCTGGTGGACGTCGCCGCCCAGCACGAAGACCTGATGCGCATTCCCGACAAGATCGCGTATGTCGACGTCGTGCTCGTGGCCAATCTGCACAGCTACCTCGGTACCGACCACCGCCTTACCCGAATCGACTGGAGAACGATCCCGGCTTTCACCATCCTCGGCCTTACCCCGGATCAGAGTATCGCAGCGCTGGAAGAGGCGCGCGCCGACGTCAACGAAATGAAGAATCTGCTGGCCGCATAGGGCCCTGCGGCGCCTCAGCTTCCCCCGGATTCCGGACGCATGTGCGGGAACAGGATCACGTCGCGTATGCTCGGTGAATCCGTGAACAGCATCACCAGCCGGTCGACCCCTATGCCCTCGCCGGCCGTCGGCGGCATTCCGTGCTCGAGCGCACGTATGTAGTCGGCGTCGAAATGCATGGCTTCCTCGTCGCCGGCCTCCTTCTCCTGGACCTGTTTGCGGAAACGCTCGGCCTGGTCCTCGGCGTCGTTCAGCTCCGAGAAGCCGTTGGCGATCTCGCGTCCGCCCACAAAGAATTCGAAGCGGTCGGTCACGGACGGATCACGGTCGTTGCGCCGCGCCAGCGGTGAGACCTCGGTCGGATAGGCCGTGATGAACGTCGGGTTCCTGAGCCTCGGCTCGACCGTTTTCTCGAAGATCTCGATCTGGACCTTGCCGAGCCCGTAACTGTCCTTGAGCGGTAGGTGCAGGCCCGCCGCGACGCACCGCGCGGCCTCCAGCGTCTCGAGATCCGCGGGTGCGACCCCGGGATTGAAGTGCAGAATCGACTCCTTGACGGTCATGCGCGCAAACGGTCTGGCAAAATCGTACTCCTCGCCCTGGTAGGACAACGTGCTCGCACCGATGACTTCGTGAGCCAGCGCACGCAGCATCTCTTCGGTCAGGTTCATCAGGTCGTGGTAATCCGCATAGGCCTGGTAGAACTCCAGCATCGTGAACTCCGGGTTGTGTCGCGTGGACAGTCCCTCGTTGCGGAAATTGCGGTTGATCTCGAAGACCTTCTCGAATCCGCCCACAACCAGGCGCTTGAGATAGAGCTCCGGCGCGATGCGCAAAAACAGCTGCATGTCGAGGGCGTGATGATGGGTGACGAACGGCCGCGCCGTGGCGCCGCCCGGTATCGCCTGCATCATCGGTGTCTCGACCTCCATGAAGTCGCGCTCGATCAGAAAGCGGCGCAGGAAGCCGACGACATCGGAGCGCACCCGGAAGGTCTTGCGCGCCACCTCGTTCATGATCAGGTCGAGGTAGCGCCGCCGGTAGCGTGTTTCCTGATCGGCCAGGCCGTGAAACTTCTCCGGCAGCGGCCGCAGCGCCTTGGTAAGAAGTCTCACTCCGTCGACCCTGACAGAGAGCTCCCCGGACTTGGTCTTGAACAGCACCCCCTCGGCCCCGAGGATGTCGCCGATGTCCCATTTCTTGAATTCGTCGTACGCCGCCTGCCCAAGCACGTCGCGCTGCACATAGAGCTGGATGCGGCCCGACATGTCCTGCAGATGCGCAAAGCTCGCCTTGCCCATGATGCGGCGCGTCATGAGGCGGCCCGCCACCCGCACGCGCAGCGGCTGCGCTTCGAGCGCCGCGGCGTCGTGCCCGCCGTACTCGGCGTGCAGCTCGCCCGCGACGACGTTGCGGCGGAAATCGTTGGGAAACGCCAGCCCGCGTTCACGCAGCTCCGCAAGCTTGGCACGGCGCTGGGCGATCTGGGTGTTCTCGTCCGACAGGGGTCGGGGCGTATCGTCTTCGGGAATCGCGGTCATGGTCATGTGCCGGCGGCTGATGTTATGGGACAGCCCGGCAGCGGGCGTGTGCGGCGCGCACCGCAAGCAGGGTGTGGTTGCATGTCCTAGAGTCCGCTCTTCAGGCTGGCTTCGATGAAGCGGTCGAGGTCACCGTCGAGCACCGCCTGAGTATTCGCGATCTCCACACCGGTGCGCAAGTCCTTGATGCGCGACTGGTCGAGCACGTAGGAGCGGATCTGGCTGCCCCAGCTGATGTCGGACTTGGTCTCCTCCAGTTTCTGCTGAGTCTCGCGTTTGCGGCGCAGCTCCGCCTCATACAGGCGTGCCTTGAGCATGGCCATCGCGGCCGAACGGTTCTTGTGCTGGGACCGGTCGCTCTGGCACTGGACCACGATGCCGGTAGGAACATGGGTAATGCGTATGGCCGATTCGGTGCGATTCACGTGCTGGCCGCCGGCACCGCTGGCACGGTAGGTGTCTACGCGCAGATCTGCAGGATTGATATCGATGTCGATGTCTTCGTCCACCTCCGGATACACGAACACAGAGGCGAACGAGGTATGCCGCCGGTTGCCGGAATCGAACGGGGACTTGCGCACCAGGCGGTGGACACCGGTCTCCGTGCGAAGCCAGCCGTAAGCGTGGTCGGCGCTGAATTTAACGGTTGCACTCTTGATTCCGGCCACTTCACCGTCGGACTGTTCGATCAGCTCGGTACGAAAACCCCGCCGCTCGCCCCAGCGCAGGTACATGCGCAGCAGCATCGCCGCCCAGTCCTGGGCCTCGGTTCCGCCCGAACCGGCCTGGATGTCGAGATACGCGTTGGCATGATCCATCTCACCGGAGAACATCCGCTCGAACTCAAGCTCGGCCAGCCGCCGATCGAGCCCCTCGATATCGTGCGCAACCGATGCAAGCACCGCCTCATCGCGCTCTTCGCGTGCGAGCTGCAGCAGCTCATCCGCCTCGTTGAGTCCTGCGTCGAGGCGCAGCAGGGTGGCGACCACGTTTTCCAGGCGTGCCCGTTCACGACCGAGTTCCTGCGCGCGTTCCGGACTGGACCAGATGTTCGGCTGCTCGAGCTCCCTCACCACCTCCGCCAGACGTTCCTGCTTGGCAGCGAAGTCAAAGATACCCCCTGAGCGCATCAGCACGCTGGCGGAGATCGTCGAGTTTATGCAACAGCGGATTGATGTCTTCCATACGGTCTCGAGCCTTCCGCCCTGATCATTCAGTCAGCAGGGAAAATGGCAATTTAATGTTTTAAAAACAAACAATTATATATTATAATTTAGGTCTTACCTGAATTTCCAGGCACGTGCACGCCGAGGACCTCGCCGATCACGCGCTTGACCGTCTTAATCGCCTCCGGCGCTTCGATCTCCATGATGTGTTCGATGACCCAGCGGTTATCGGTAACCGCCATCACTTCCGCTGCCTTCTCGCCGAGATAGCGCAGAAAACCGTAACCTGGACCGCCGTCCCCGAACTCAAACTCTGCGTAGTCGCGGGCACGTTCGTTGAGCGTGGCGATGAACGGCCCGACATGATCGCCGGGACCCAGAAAGTCGGCCAGATTCGAATCCATGGTTTTGGCCAGGTGCTGGCCCAGTGCATTCATGAATGTCGCGCGGTCCTGCTCGTTGAGTTGACCATACACGATCCGGTCCGTGATCTGGAGTAAGAACGCGATGAGCTCCGTAAGCAGCGCCGTGTACTGGGCATCCGAGCTGATCCGGAATTCCTCCTTCTCCATGTGCCGGCCCACTTCGTGCGCCACACGCCAGATGGTCACACCCACGACGCTGGCACGATCCGCCAGGCTTTTCGGGCCTTTCGATCGCCACCGCGTGTTGACTCGTATCGCCATCGAACCTCCGCGAACTTGCAAACCGCCATTATAGAGGGATAGTCGTCGGAGCAGAAACCTCAAAGCAGCCGACGACAACCGGTTTGCGATTCGCCGCCGGCCGGCCGCTCTGATAGAGTAACGGTTGTTTGGCAAAATCACAGCGGGCAGGATTGATCCATGTCGGGACTCGATATCGAAATGGCAAGCGGAATGGCGGCATTCGAGGCCAAGGAATTTGCACGTGCGTGGCAGCTGCTCAAGCCGATTGCCGAACAGGGCGACGCGCAGGCGCAGCATCGCATGGCCATCATGTGCCAGAACGGGCTCGGAATGGTCAAGAACGACATGATGGCGTTCAAATGGATGCAGGCCGCTGCCGATCAGGGCTACGCCCTGGCGCAGCACGGTCTCGGCTTCATGTATCTCTACGGCGAATGCGTCGAAAAGGATCCGCTCAAAGCCATCGAATGGCTGCGCCGCGCAGCCGAGCAGGGAATGACGGGGTCACAGATGACGCTCGGGATGATCTACGAACAGGGGCTGGGCGTCGAGAAGGATGAGGCGCAGGCCCGTCGGTGGTACCAGATGGCGGAAGCAGCCGCACGCTGACCGGCCCCCGCTGCTATGCTGTCCCAGGCCTGCCCGTCCTTGGGCAACCTGGCGCCGCAACCGTTACTTCTTTACCCAGGCCTTGAAGCCGTCGGTTTTCTGGGCAACGCCGTCATTGTAACCGGCATCGTAGGCCTCATTGACGCGCTGTTCTTCGCGCTTGGGATTGTGCAGATAGCCACATGCCCAGCCATTGACGTATTCCTTGTCCACACCGGTCTTCTCCATCTTGGTGAGGGTATCGTAGTAGACGTTAGCCATGAATCTCTGATCCTCTTTCAAAAAGTGTGGTTAATCGCGGCCACCATAGCGAGCCTGGGCCGATATATTACTCAGGCGGGCCGGGTTTTCAACCGCCAGCGAATGGGATTCGATCCCTGGCCTTGCCCAGTAACGGCAGAATACTTGACTCCTCCGGATCCGTGCCCGCTTCGCAGCGCTACGCGGGCCTCGCTAGCATGCGCCTTCGCACCCGCGCGGATTTGGACGTCGTTCAGCCTGCGGCGGGCGACGCAACATCGCGGAAAACCATTGCACAGCGCAGACGCAAGAGAGACATGGAGCGCCCATGGTCGCCCCGTCGACTGCGCCGGGACTACGGCCGCTATGAGCCGTGCGCACAGGGCCCGTGATTGCCGGCCGCAGTGCACAGGGCCCGTGATTGCCGGCCGCAGTACACAGATGCACCTCAATGCGCGCCGATTGTGCGCGCCCGCGACAGTGAACGCCAAGGTTCCAAGGTGCACGTCATCGATTTTTTGCATACAATACCGCCGCTGAATGTCCCCACCCCGGCACCGGCGTACAGAACCGGCAACCGATGGCCTGATTCAGCAACGTGCAAAATGGCGAGAACGGCCGCGCCCGCCCGAGTTTCGAAACGGAATAAACGAATTCAGGAGTTAATACACCATGTTTTGTGCAGCTCGTTCAATTTCCGATGCATGCTGGCGGCATTGTTCCGCAGCTTCGCGAGATCATGGCACGCTGCATCCATACTCTGCGAGACGAAGGACCGTTGCGGTGCGAATCGCCCGAGTCTCGCAGCTGGCTCGAAATCCGATTGCAGACGAAATGAACCCGTCGCAGCAGCCCCTGCCGTTCCCGACCTGATCACAGAAACCAGCCGATAGCGTGCGCTACCGCATCATCAGCGAGCAGGCCGACCGGACAGTCCGATGGCTGGCCGTGGCCTTGGTATTCGCCATTCCCATCTCCACGGCCTTGGATGGGGTCCTGCTTGCGCTGATCCTGCTGCTGTGGCTAGCGAGTGCCGGATACCGGGAGAAGCTGCACAACATCCGCCACAATCCGGTGGCGCGCGCAGCACTAGCCTTGCTCGCCATGATCGCTATCGGCACTCTCTATGGCAGCGGTTCGCTTACCGAAACGCTGAATTACGGCGGTAAATACGCCAGCCTACTATACCTAATCCTGTTGATCCCACTGTTTCGCGACGAGCGGACTCGCCGCCATGGGATGGCGGCATTCATCGCTGCGATGCTGCTGACGCTGGCTCTGTCCTATCTGTTGGCATTGCGGCTGCTGCCTGTCGGCAACTGGATGTGGGGCACACCGACCGACGCGGCGATATTCAAGGACCACATTACACAAAATATCCTCATGGCCTACCTGGCGTTCGTGTGCGCTATGAACGCGAGAGCGGCACCGACGCTGCGCGCGCGAATCATCTGGTGGACGCTCGTGGCCCTGGCAGTCTTCGACGTACTGTTCCTGGTCCAGGGACGCAGCGGGTACCTCGTCCTCGCGCTGCTGATCCCCTACTTTCTTTATGAATGGCGGCGATGGCAGGGACTCGCCATTGCCGCTGTGGTCACTGTTCTGCTCGGGAGTGTCGGCTATCTCGCCTCCACCACGATGCACGTCCGCGTGAACGAGGCGGTGAATGAATATATCGGCTGGCGTCACGGTCACGACAAGGGGACACCCATCGGTCTGCGCATGGGCTTCTATCAGAACAGCCTCGCCATCATCCGTAAGCATCCGGTCTTCGGTGTAGGTACCGGCGGCTTCGTGCACGCTTATGCGAAACAGGTCAAGGGAACCAGCTTTCCGATGACGACAAACCCCCACAACCAGTTCCTACTCACTGCCATCGAGCTCGGGGTAATAGGCCTCGTGCTGTTGTTGTACCTATTCTATACGCAATGGCATGCCGCACGGATGCTGACTCCCCGGGACCGCGTGCTCGCTCGTGCCCTAATCCTGACAATTGCATCTGGCAGCCTGGTGAACTCGCTGCTCATCGACCAGACAGAACGCTTGTTCTTCGAACTGCTCAGCGCACTATTGTACGGAGGACTCGTGTCCACGGCCGCCTCATTGCCGCACTGCACTGGAGACAGCGCGCCGCTGAAAAAACGAAAGTCGAATGATAGTAGCGTTATTGACTTTATTTCGTCGTCGAACGGCCAGGGCTAGTATTGCCTTTACTCTGGAACTCGGACTTGGCAAAGGTCCTGGTAACCGCCCCGAAAGCAACAATGCACCCTGAACTCCCATGTCGCTACGAACCCTGACCGGAGCTGACTGCGCCAACCGCTTTTCAGTTATCGTCGTCAATTACAACGGCGGCGGAATGTTGGCGGCATGTCTGCGCTCAGTTCTGGAACAAGGCATACCTGCAGGAAGAATCGTGATTGTCGACAACGGCAGCCATGATGATTCCCTGAACCTTGCAGAACAGGCGGCGCCTGGCATACGTTTAATCGGCAACACTTGCAACGCAGGATTTGCCCGCGCCGTCAATCAGGGGCTGGACCTAGCCAGTGGCGAATTTGTGTTGCTGCTCAACAACGATGCGCAGCTAGTGGCGAACAGTCTATGCGCCTTCGCCGAGGTCTTCGACCAAATTCCCGCGCTCCTCATCGCCGGAGGCCAGCTGTATTACCCGGACGGGCGCCCACAAAACGCGATCGCGGCGATACCGAGCCTTACTGGTGAGCTGCTGCCGAAATTCCTGCTGAAATGGCTCATGCCGCAGCAGTTATACGGCAAGTCGCAATCGAACCGCCCGGCACCAGTAGAGAGCGTCATCGGCGCCTGCTTGGCACTGCGCCGCACCGAGCTCGCGCACCTGGGGAAATTAGACGAGGACTATTTCTTTTTTCTGGAAGAAACCGAGTGGTGCCAACGCGCCAGGCGACTCGGTTATCAGGTCTACCACGTGCCGGCGGCGCACGCCTTGCACGCACAGGGGCAAACTGCCAATCGCTTTCACAGCGCAGCCCGAATCGAGTTTCAGCGCTCAAAACTGACTTTTTTCCGAAAAACACAAGGCCGGGCGGCTTACCTTATCGTTTCGGTGGTTCTGCCGATCAAGGCGCTGGTAAATGCGGTCTCCAACAGCCTGGCCTGCATTTTTACCTTGTGCCTGCTGCGTCGCCAGCGTACCCGCGCGCTCGGCTACTGGCGCATCGTGCTTTGGCATGGTCTCGGCCGGCCCAAAGATTGGGGGTTACCGGATAAGTGCCCGCGCCTGACAGATCGCTGAACACACACAGACTAGATTGAATCGGTGACCCTTACGTCATTCTATTGATGCATCGGCCGAATGCCCGACCAGCCTGCAAAATGGCAGATTACGTTCGAATTGCTCCAACAGCGTCCGGAAACCACGCACGGCAACAGAGATTTGAATCAACAGCGCACACCAATTTCTCCAGATCGGTCGAGGACCGTCCCATCGGCGGATGGGACGCATGGAAATCCATCTCATCACCGATGACGGCGTAACTCATGCAGCGGGTGATAATCCGGAATACGATATTCTGGCGATACGCACGAGATGAATCATCATATCTGGTGACAGTGCCACCCAACGTTTCAAAACTTGTCGCGATATCAAGCTATTTTTGATAATTTCCGGACGGAGGCTCGAGAGAACTGGGACTTTTTAGTGACCTGCTCAGACAGCCACAGCTTGGTCTAAACTTGCCCATTCTCCCTGATAGCAAAGCGGAACCACTGCCATGACAGACCTGAGCGTCGCCTATATCACCTATAATGCCGCCCGTTGTTTTGCCGACAGCTTGGCGAGCATTGCCGGTCTGACCGACGACATCGTGGTCGTGGATTCCGGCAGCACCGACGACACGCTTGCCATCGCTGCCCAGTACAGTGCGCGCACTCAGGTGCGCGAATGGCCGGGTTTCGGGCCGCAGAAACAATTTGCTGCCGAGCAGGCGCGCCATGGCTGGGTATTGGTTCTGGACGCCGATGAAATATTGCTGCCCCAGGCCGTTACGGCAATCAAACAGGCGTTTCTCGCAGACGACTTGCCCGCCGGCTTTCTGCTGCCGCGGTACAATTTCTTTCACGGTAAGCGCATTCGCTTCGGCGACTGGGGCAAAGACAGGGTACTGCGCCTTGTCGACCAGCGGCGCGGTCGGTTTTCGGACGATGCAGTCCATGAGCACTGGATCACTGACGGACCGGTCCGCCGGCTCAATGCCCCAATCGGTCACTATTCCTTTGAAAATTATCAGTCCATGCTAGCCAAGCTAGATCGCTACTCTGACCTGAATGCGCGCAGCCTGCTGGCACGCGGCCGCACTGTAGGTCGGCATGAACCCATCCTGCACGCGTTCGCAGCTTTTCTTAAAGGATATGTCTTGCGCCTCGGATTCTTGGATGGCAACGATGGTGCCGGCATTGCTCTCACCACTGCCTTGGGCTCATTCATGAAATACGCCAAGACGCTGGAATTACAGCAGGCGTCGCCTTCGAAAACGCCCGCCGCGCCTTGCAAGCACAAACCGTAGCTCACATGACACAACCCCCAAAAACAATTCTGGTGGTCGTTACCCAACGTATCGGCGATGTGCTGCTTGCGACACCGCTGATCCGTTCTCTGCACTGCGCCTGGCCGGAAGCACGCATCGATGTGCTGGTTTTCAAGAGCACCGAGAGCATATTGAGTGGCAACCTCGACATTCACCACGTGATTACCGTACCGATACGGCGCAAGTTCTGGAGCCACTTGCGCCTGCTCATCAGCTTGTTCCGTAAATACGATCTGGCGGTAACCACCCAGACCGGCGACCGGCCGGTTCTGTACACGTGCCTAGCCGGAAGACAACGGGCCGGTCTGCGCGCACTGCGCGAGAAGGAGCAGTGGAAGGCGCGGCTGCTGACATACTCAACCCCGCTCGACAATCTGAACACGCATACAGTGTTGATGAATCTGGCAATCGCTGACCTGCTGGCGATCCCACGCCGCTACAAGGTGGTGGTTTCCTGGACCACCACAGATGAGATTTCACTTGACGCCCAACTGCCGTTCGACAGCCGCACACAGGCTTTTGCATTGCTCCATGTCTATCCCAAGTTTCCTTACAAGATGTGGACCCAGCAAGGTTGGATCGAACTCGTGAACTGGTTGCACGCACAAGGCCTGCGGATTGTTCTGTCTTGCAGCAGCGACACCGAAGAACTCGCCTACGTTCAGACACTTGCTGCTCACCTGCCTCCAGACACGGTGAATATTGCTGGGAAGCTGAGCCTCAGCCAGGTGGCGTGTCTGACCAACAGGGCTAGACTCTATGTCGGCCCGGACACCGCGCTGACCCACATTGCCGCAGCGCTTGGCACCCCAACCGTCGCCTTATATGGCCCGTCCAATCCGGTGAAATGGGGGCCATGGCCCGCGCATTATCGTGATCAGCGTAACCCTTACTCGATGCATGGCAGTCAGCGAGTCGGAAATGTGTTCCTGCTTCAAGGGTCAGGCGAATGTGTGCCCTGCCGAGAGGAAGGCTGTGAGCGTCACGTGCGGAGCCTCAGCGATTGTCTGCAGAATCTGCAAGCCGACATTGTCATCGATGCCGCCAAAATTATGTTGGCCGCCCCAGACATAAACAACAGAATTCG
Source organism: Pseudomonadota bacterium (assembly GCA_021790335.1). Taxonomy (GTDB): domain Bacteria; phylum Pseudomonadota; class Gammaproteobacteria; order Acidiferrobacterales; family UBA6901; genus JAJYCY01. Next base: position 53,502 of record JAJYEE010000011.1, read on the forward strand.
CCTTTCGTGACAAACTTCATTTTCACGCGCGTAATCTCCGGCATCGACGTGGCTGGGTCCATATTTCTCTCCCCATATGCTATGATCGCCGCAACCGCGCAGATGCTGGCACCGGCACTTCAGCGACGCACGAGCCCCCACCCTGCTCCACAGACACCACGAATACTGTGGATACAAAGCATCGCGGAACTGGTTCCCCCGCGGATGCCCGCGCCTATACTAACGATAGTGACCAACCAGATCGGCGACCAGGGCTGAACCTCCATGTGGAACCTCGGCAAACTCACGAGCACTGTTCAGCACAACTGCCACATCTCCGATGCACAGCACGCCGACGACTTCACACTGTGCATATATCTGCTGAGAATGCGTGAGTTCTATCGCTGGGAACACGAGATCCCGCTTTCTGGCCCGCTGCCCAACGATGAAGTGGGTGCCTGGCTCGAGGAGCGGGAACGCCTGTGGGATCAGCTGGCATCCAGTTCCTACGAAGCGCTCCCTCTCGGCGACACCCTGACGGATCCCTTCGATTCGGCCGCGATCAACCGAGAGCTTGCACCGCGCGGCTATATCTACAGTGCCGGCTACGGACGCTACAACAAGCCTCATTTCTTTCTCGGCGCGCTCGCCCGTGCCGAGACGCGCTCGGGCTTCGCGGTCTATACCTCATCCTGCGAATATGCCCGCGACCTCGTGGCGCCGCCGGCGATGCTGCAGGGCCGCAACATCTTCGTGTGCCGGGAATCAGTGCGGCGCTTCCTGTGGGAGAAAATCGAGGAATGGCGCTGGAACCGAAAGAACGAAGCCATGGGGCGAGCGCTCGCCGAATCCGGCTTCGACACCGAGCTACACCGCGGGCTCGAGCGCATGACGGACGAACAGACCGAATCGATGATCCTTCACGAGCTTGGCGAGGGCATGGCGGGAGCCCTGCTCGGCGAGGACTGGAACGCGATGCTGCTCACGCTCTCGCGTTCCAAGGCGGAGATCATGGCGCGCGCCGTGCGCGACCTGCTCGCTGACTGCCTCTCGACCTTGCCCGTCCTGCTGGACGACGGCAGCGTGGCCGCCCTGCACTTCTATTTCGCGACCTTCTCCGGCATGCGCAGGCATCTGTATCCCGAGGCGCTCGAAGCCTACCGTCTGTGGGCATCGGACCACGATCCGCAGCCACTGCGGCGTGCGATCGCCGACGGCGCGGATCGCTGGCTGACGGCTGCCCAGGCGATACTCGATCTCTATCGCCGCACCGGGTCGCTGGCCGGTGATGCCATCGAAAACCTTCTGGAAGCGGCTCCCTACTGAAACACGGGCCCGGACTTCCCGCTGCCGGCCAGTCCTGATAATGTGACCGCCAGCCGGCGCCCGCAGGGCGCGTGTATGCGCCGGCGTCGACGCGAGGCAGGCATGAAGCTCAAGATCATCATCGACGACAGTGTGCGGGAAATCGACGTGCCGCAGGACCTGCTGGCGAGCGCGGAAGACTTTTTCCGGAAGATGGACAGAGACATGGACCGCGGCTGGCGCATGGGTCCCGAATTCATCGACAACCCCGACCAAACCAACCGCTGCCAGATCGCCGCCGACAAGCTGCTCGCGTCTATCAGCACCGGCAACTCCAGCCTGGCCATGCTGATGGCCGGATACATCCTCAAACGCCGGCCAGGCGTTACCGGCGTGCGCATCGACACCGGCGGAGAGCCGCTCGGCACCGAACTCATCTTCGGATCCGATGGCTCCGGCGAACCGCCGCATACCGGCGCAGCTTCGGGCGAAAAGACCGCCTCCACCGGCATGGCGCGCGCCGACGCCAGCGCCCTCGCCGAAAAGGAAGTAACCCAGGTATACCGTGTCGGACAGGCATACCGCTTCGCCGCGCGCGATCCCGGGACAGGCCGGTGGATCGAGTCGCCCCTCATGTCGAGCCTTGAAGAAGCACAGCAGCAGCGGATGGAAGCCTTCGATGAGCGATTCGAGAAACTGACGGGCTGCACACGCTGAAGGCCGCGCAGCGGCAGCGATAATCCACCACGGGCGGACTGGTGCCCGCCTCCGACAGAAATGATCGAAGTCAAACCGCACAGCTTCATCTACGAAATCCGAGGCGCGCTCGCCGGCGACGTGTGCCGGGAGATGGTCCTGCGCTTCGAAGCCAGTCCGGAACAGCAGTACGCCGGACGCATCGGGCAGATTGCCGGTCTGGAACAGTCGATAAAGAAATCCACCGACCTGCGCATCAGCGGCCGCGCGGACTGGAAGGACATCGACGGCATACTGGTGCGCTCACTGATGCAGAACTTCCGGATCCTGGCGACCCGGTATCCATTTTTCGCCGCCAATTCCTTCAAGGATATGGGTTACAACCTGCAGCGCACCCTGCCCGGGGAGTACTACCACTGGCACGTCGACGGAGGACCAGGCGAGTTCAGCCAGCGCCAGCTGGTGGCAATCTGGTATCTCAATGATGTTCCCGGCCCCGGGGGCGAAACCGAGTTTCTATCCCAGGACGTCAGAATTCGGCCCGAGGAAGGCAAGTTGCTTCTGTTTCCGCCCTTCTGGACCCACGGTCATCGCGGCGTCACCCTGCAGCAAGGCGTCAAGTACATCGCGACCACCTGGGTCTGCTTCGCCTGACCCATTGCCCTGCACCGTCATCTCGTGACCGCCGCCCCCGTCCCGTTCATCGTCACGCTGGTCTGCGCGCTCACCTATTCCTTCGAGATCGTCTTCGGGCTCGCCGGAACCATTCTGATGCTCGCCGTGCTCACCTTGTTCTACAGCGCCAAGACCCTGGTGGTCTACTCGGTCCTGCCGCAGATCCTGGTCGGCATCATCGGCCTCGCGCGCTCGCCACGCACCGTGCGCATCGGTTTCCTCGGCGGCATGCTTGCCTTCGCCACCCTCGGGGGCGGCATCGGCTTCTTTCTCTTCTACCGCGTCCCGGTGCATGTCTTCCGCTATCTCCTCGCGACGATCATCACCCTGGCCGGCCTTCATCTGGTCACAGGCCCCCGTCGCCTGCGCCTGCACGCGGCCGGCGGGCGCGTACTGGACACCCTGGCAGGGATGTCGCAGGCGCTGTTCGGCATCAGCGGCCCGATCGCCATAACCCGGCTGCTCGGTACCTTCAGCGACAAAACCACCGTGCGCAATTATGCGCTTGCGTTCTTCCTGGCGCTCAACATCCTGCGCGCAACCGGCTACCTGCTCGCCCACACGATCACCCCTCAGATCGGCCGGCTTATGCTTGATTCCGGGCCGTTCGTTGCGGTGACACTTTGGTTCAGCAACCACCTGCACTTCCGGGTCAATGAGACGCTGTTTCGCCGCGTGGTGGCGTGGATCATTCTGGCCAGCGGATTGTCGATGTTCTTTCACTGAACCGGCGGCAACTTGGCTGTGCCGGATCCCAATGTATAATCCGGTCGTTACAACATCTGCGAGTAACCATGAAAACCAAGTTCATCAAGGCGGCTTCGGCACGCACCATCCGGCCCGGAACGATGCAGCGGATCGATCTGGACGGCAGCAGGATCCTTATCGCCAACGTCGACGGCAGCTACTACGCGGTGGATGATACCTGTTCGCACGAAGATGCCTCGCTCGCCACCGGATCGCTCAAAGGCGAGCTCGTGAAATGCCCCTTGCATGGCAGCCGCTTCAATGTGCGTACCGGCGAGGTGATGGAGGAACCGGCGCAGCAGAACCTGCGCACCTACGCGGTCCGCGTGGAGGGTGATGACATTCTGGTTGGTCTCGGCTGAACGGCAGCTGCCGCCAGCACAAGTCGGTGCCGGCCCTGTATGGCACTAGCGCCACAATTGTATAATCGGACCATCCGCTAGACCGGGACCACTCCAGGAGTTTTTCTCATGACCAAACCTGCCAACGCCGTACCTAGCCACGAAACGTCCCTCAGCTCCGTGATCCAGCGCATCGCCACCGGTCCGGAGCTCAGCAAGGACATTTCGCAGGAAGAGGCGCACAGCGCCATGCGCCAGATTCTCGAGAAGCGTGCGGATCCGGTTCAGGCCGGGGTGTTCCTCATCGCGCTGCGCATGAAGCGCGAGACCGACGATGAGAACCTGGGCATCCTCGATGCGCTGCGCGAGAAGACCCTGACGGTCACCGCGGCGGTTGATGAAGTCGTGGACATTGGCGATCCCTACGACGGCTACGCACGCTCGCTGCCGGCATCGCCCTTTCTGCCAGCGCTCCTTGCTGCCTGCGGCGTACCTGCGGTCTCGCACGGCGTGGAGAGCATCGGCCCCAAGTACGGCGTGACCCATCATCAGGTTCTGCGTGCTGCCGGCGTCCCGGTTGACCTCACGCCCGAGCAGGCGGCAGCGCGCGTGGCGGATCCGGCGATCGGCTGGTCGTATGTGGATCAGAGCGCGTTCTGTCCATCGTTGTACGATCTCACCGGCTTGCGCCGCCTGATCGTCAAGCGTCCGGTACTCACGACCATCGAAACGCTTCTCGGACCCATCCGCGGCCGGCGGAGCACGCATCTGATGACCGGCTACGTGCACAAGCCCTACGCGCGCGTCTATGCCATGCTCGCACGCCATTCCGGCTTCGATACGGCGCTGCTCGTGCGCGGCGTCGAGGGCGGCGTCATCCCCTCTCTGCGCCAGGCCGGAAAGCTCTATTTTTATCATGACCGCGGCGAAGAGCAGTCCCTGGACCTTGATCCGCTCGCACTCGGCATCGACCAGGCGCAGCGCGCCGCACCTCTGCCGCCCGAACTCGCTTTGCCGGAAGGTGCCGAGAATGCGCGGCTCGACACCGCCGCAGTAGCCGCGGCCGCAGCGCACGCCGGTGCTGCAGCGCTCGGTGGTGCGGCTGGGCCGGTGCGCGACAGCCTGATCTATGCGGCGTCGATCTGCCTGTGGCACCTGGGGCGCCACGATTCCCTTGCCGCCGCCGCACAGCAAGTGCGGCATGTGCTCGACTCGGGCACCGCACGCGCACGTCTGCAGCCCTGAGGCCACGCCCATGATGCTTCGCATCCCATCGGTCCTCGCCCCGGATGAACTCGCTGCTGCCACCGGCATCCTCGCCGCGGCGCGCTTCGTCGATGGCCGCCTGTCGGCCGGTTCGGCCGCGCGCCGGGTGAAGAACAACGAGGAAGCCGACAGAGCTTCGCGCGAACTGACCCAGCTCGACAATCTGGTGATGGGAAAACTCGTACAGCATCCCATATACCGCAACGGCGCACTGCCCCTGAGGGTCGCCGCGCCCTACTATGCCCGCTACCTGCCGGGACGGGCCTACGGCGATCACGTGGACGACCCGGTGATGGGCGCGGACGGAACGCTGTACCGTTCGGACATCGCCATCACGATTTTTCTCAATGACCCGGCGCGCTATGATGGCGGCGAACTCGAAATTCGCACATCCTTCGGAAGCAACAGCGTCAAGCTGCCGGCGGGCGATGCCGTGCTGTACCCCGCGTCCAGTCTGCACCGCGTCGCACCGGTGACGTGCGGTGAGCGCCTGGTGGCCGTGACCTGGGCGCAAAGCCTGGTGCGCGACCCGGCGAGGCGCGAGCTGTTGTATGAACTCAATCAGGCGCGCGAAGCCCTGCTGGAGAAATCCCCGGACGCGCCCGAGACGGCACGCGTCAATACGGCCTACGTCAACCTGGTGCGCATGTGGAGTGAATTCTGACAGTGCACGACACGTCTCGCGCAAGGGAGGATGCCATGGATACAAAAGTGGTCAGAAGCGATGCCGAATGGCAGGAGCAGCTCACACCCGAGCAGTACCGCGTGACCCGCGAAAAAGGCACGGAACGCGCCTTCACCGGACAGTACCACGCCTGCAAGGACGACGGCATCTACCGCTGCGTCTGCTGTGGCGCAGCGTTGTTCGATTCGCAGGCCAAGTTCGACTCCGGCACCGGCTGGCCGAGCTTCTGGCAGCCGTTCGCCCAGGGGAATGTCGCAACCGAAGAGGACCGGAGCCTGTTCATGAAACGCGTCGAGGTCCACTGCAGCCACTGCCAGGCGCATCTCGGTCACCTGTTCGAAGACGGTCCCGCACCGACCGGCCTGCGCTACTGCATCAACTCCGCCTCGCTGCGTCTCGACCGGAAACGCTAGCCGCCGGGCTGACGCGGACATGCACAACCCGTTCCATTACGCCTTCCCGGTACACGATCTTGGTGCCGCGCGCGCCTTCTATGGGGGCGTGCTCGGGTGCCCCGAGGGACGCAGCGACCGGACCTGGGTGGACTTCAATCTCTACGGGCACCAGATCGTCGCCCATCTCGATCCCTGCGCCGACGCCGTGCAGGTACACAACGCAGTCGACGGCCATGACGTCCCGGTGCCGCATTTCGGGATCGTGCTCTCCATGGCGCAGTGGCAGGAACTCGCCGGACGTCTGCGCGCAGCCGACGTGAAATTCCTCATCGAGCCCGGGGTCCGTTTCCGCGGACTGGTCGGAGAGCAGGCAACTCTGTTCCTGCTGGATCCGAGCGGCAACGCCCTGGAATTCAAGGCCTTCGCCGATCCCGATCAGCTGTTCGCGAAGTAGCACTTCCTCCCTTCCCGGCGGTTGCGAGCAACTGCATGCATGCCTGTATACTTATATATCGTCTTACGATATTGTTTAGCGCGTGTTCAGATGCTGAAAGCGGAAATTCCGTGCCATGAACCCATCCGGAGTGCGCGCCGTCCAGTTCGCCCGGACCCTGATCCGATGACCATTCCAGCGCTGCCCGCACATTCGCGCCGCCTGTGCGCGTGTCCGCCCTGCGGACAAGGCGGCGAGGGACGACATCCGTACCCCGTCCAGGCGCGGGCTTGTCTCCGACATATGGACCATCCCTGACATGGCAACGAATGCCGAAAGAATCACTTCGAGAAAGGACGAACTGTCCGACTTCACCCGCGATGTCCGCGTACTGCTGCTCGCGGCGATGGCGATGGTGATCGGGGCGGTGGGCGCGGGAACCGCCTACGTCCTGATCAAGCTCATCGGCGTGATCACCAATATCGCTTTTTATGCGCGCTTTTCGTCCGCCTTCGTTTCCCCGACCGCAAGCGTCTTCGGCCTCTGGATCGTGCTGGTTCCGGTGGCGGGTGGGCTGATCGTCGGACTTATGGCACGCTATGGTTCGGAAAAGATTCGCGGACACGGCATCCCCGAGGCACTGGAGGCGATATTGACCGGCGGCAGCCGCATGGAAGCCAAGGTGGCGTTGCTCAAGCCCCTGGCCTCCGCGATATCCATCGGCACGGGCGGCCCATTCGGCGCGGAAGGACCGATCATCATGACCGGGGGAGCGTTCGGTTCGCTGTTCGCGCAGCTATTCCGGCTTTCTGCGGCAGAGCGCAAAACCCTGCTCGTCGCTGGCGCCGCTGCCGGCATGGCGGCAATCTTCGCCACACCCGTCGCGGCCGTGCTCATCGCGGTCGAACTGCTGCTGTTCGAGTGGAAGCCGCGCAGCTTCATTCCAGTGGCGATAGCCGCCGTAGTTGCGGCATCGCTGCGTCCCTTCCTGCTCGGCAGCGGCCCCATGTTTCCGGTAGCGTCCCATCCGGCTCTCGGACTGCACGGCATGCTGGCCGCTTTCGCCGTCGGCATCGGCGCGGGCCTCGCCTCAAGCCTCCTGACCCTCCTCGTATACGCGGTGGAAGACCTGTTTGCCCACATTCCGCTCCACTGGATGTGGTGGCCCGCGATCGGCGGTCTGTTCGTCGGCATCGGCGGCGCGTTCGATCCGCAGGTCCTCGGGGTCGGCTACGACACGATTCGCGCGCTGCTCGGCGGAACTCTCGTCGGCCGGGCCCTGCTGGAACTGCTGGTCGGAAAAACCCTCGTCTGGGGCATCGCGCTCGGCTCCGGCACATCCGGAGGCGTTCTGGCGCCGCTGCTCATCATCGGCGGCGCGCTGGGTGCCCTTGAGGCGCACTGGATCCCGATCGGCGATCCGGGCCTGTGGGCAATGATCAGCATGGCCGCCATCATGGGCGGAACCATGCGCGCCCCCTTCACGGCCATCGTGTTCGTGGTGGAGTTGACCCACGATCTGAACGTCATGCCAGCACTGCTGGTCGGCTGCATCGCATCCCATGCGGTCACCGTGCTGCTCATGCGCCGCTCCATCCTGACCGAGAAGATCGCGCGGCGCGGTCACCACATAGCGCGCGAATACAGCGTCGACGCCCTGGAAAGGCTGCGCGTTCGCGATGTCATGGACGCAAATCCCGCGACCGTTCCAGCGAGCATGCTGGTAGCCGACCTGGCCGGCGGAATCGCGCGCGGCGACCCGGCGCTCACCCATCATCATGCCCTGCCAATCACGGACGAGGATGGGAGTCTGGCGGGCATCATCACGCGCAGCGACATCCTGCGCTCTTTGGACGCCGCCGCCGGGCGCACAGTGCTGGAGGCCGGCAGTCGCGAACTCATCGTTGCCTATGCGGACGAGACGCTGGGCAGCGCCACCGCCCGCATGCTGCGGCGCAATGTCGGACGGCTACCCGTCGTAAACCGCGATGCTCCGCAGCAACTCGTGGGCTATCTGGGGCGCCCGAACATACTGGCGGCACGGCTGCGGGAACTCGACGAGGAACAGCTGCGGGAGGCGAGCTGGCCTTCCCGTCCCGGCCGGCAATGAAGAAAGCTGGCGGCACGCACCCCCGGAGCGACGTGGAAACATCGAGCAATCTCGCCTAACAACATGTTACAGCTGACGCCGGACCCTCCATTCACTTTTGCTGATGCAAAATGGCCCATCAATCGGGGACGCCCAGCCATGCGCCTTGAAAGTCCCCCTTCGGCTTATCGCACTCCGACGCATCCGCTGGCGCGCTTGCCCGCCAGCTCAGACTGGCCCGGCCTTGTCTAACCCGAGCGCTTTGTCGCACACACCGGGTGTGGTGCGGAAGGCCACATTGACGCGAATCCAAGTGTTGATGGCCATCGCACGTCCACGTGTCCACTAAAACGGAGGAAGTCCAGCAAATGAAACCGGAATGCATGTACCAAACCGCCTCGGTTGCCCGGCGTGTCTCCAACCCCGTTTTCAAAGTGGTGCGGGTCGATACGGGGAGACGTGACCGGATCGCTTCGCCACGCGCCTTTCCCGATACTCGTTCACTGGGTATCGGGGCGGTGTGGAGCGCCTCTGGACGCCAACACTGCAGCGGGTGCAGGAAGCGGTGGGCGGCGGGCAGTCGGACCAGGATAAAACGCGGCACTTCAGACTTCAGGTGCGCTTGCTTGCAGAAAAACCAGGCATGCAGTTTGCCCCGTTAGTCCGGAGATGTCATGGGGTTAGCGTTTTCGTCATTGGGATGCAGGGAATTTCAATGCCCCGCGACGATTTGTAGATGGAAGTTTGCTCTCCGGCATAGCCCATGGCTCGATAGAAAGAGGCCGCGTTTAATGAAGCATCAAGCGTGACTACTTGCAGGCCATGCCGCGTTGCAAGAGACTCGAGGTGCAACACCATTCTCTTTCCCACACCCATCCTCATGTGGGAAGGGCGAACAAATATCGCATCGATTCTGCCCGTTTCAAGATCAATCATTCCCGTCCCGACGATCAGGCTGTCTGCGAGTGCCACAAAGAACTTGTCCTCCGCGTTTTGCGGGAAGTCATCTGGAGGCGTGGAATTGCCGGTCCATTGATCGATCAGTTCCCGCGGGTAGGCGGACAGGCACTGGGCCAGAATGGCCTGATTGCGAACGTCCCAGATGGCCTGGGCATCTGATCGCCGGGCGCGCCGGATTTCGAACATGGGTAAGCGCATCCCTATCACGCCCTACGCTGCTGTTTTCCTCGACATCGATCCGGTGCCGGCGGTCTCAAGCCGTTTCCACGGCAGGAGCTGCCCGCAGTCATCGAGGTTCCCGGCTCGCGGCAGCGTCGTGAACACGTCGTCCGGGTACCGGTACGGCTCGATCCGGCTGGCCTTGGCGGTTTCGATCAGGCTGAAGAGCTTGGCGGACGCTGTCGCGCCTTTCGGGCTCGCGCCGACGAGCCAGTTTCTTCTTCCCGGGGCAAAGGGCCGGATGGCGATCTCGACGAGGTTCGTGTCGATCGAGATGCGGCCGTCCTCGATATAGCGGATGAGCTTCGGCCACCGGGCGTGGAGATAGTGAAGCGCCTTGCCGAAGAGGCTGCCCGGCGGAACGTCGGGGGGCGGTGGCTTCCAGCCTGGTGTGGAGTTCATTCGGGATCGGCCGGCTTCGCTTTTGGCGTGCGGTTCGCCGTGCCTCATCACCGGCGTCCTTCGTTTCCCGCCCGATGTCATAGAGTTTGCCGATGAGCAGGATGGCGTGGCTGGCCTCGCTCTGTGTCTGGGCAGCGTTCGGTAAACTCTGTGCGGTCTCGACGAACCTGCGCCGGGCATGGGCCATGCCGTCTCGCCGCAACACCGGCAGCCGTAGGCATGCCGCGCACCGCGGATCACTCGGATTTGCATCGGGACGATGTCGAGCTACTCGCTCACCATCTCGCCAGTGCGATAAAGCGCGCTACCGTCCCTGCGGCAGGTCCGTTCGGATTCCGGCAAATCGCGGGTCACGATGATGCGCGGCAGTTCCGGCGGCAGGCTACGCCGGCCACCTGGCTTCCTGCCGGTGGCGGTGTGCGTCATGGCCATACTGTCCGCCGTTTCCTCTCCACCCGGGCTATCCGTTGCATCCACGATCATGGCACTTGCCTCGGCCTCGCTACGGAGCGGGCTGCACTATCGACGCGATCGCGTGCCCCGCGCTGGCCGGGGCGTGAAGCCGCGACCACCTTGAAGATGGTCTGCGCAGACCCGGCGGCCCAGGGCAAGAGCCGGTCATCACGATCCTGCTGCCGGAGAAGGATCAGTCTCGCCGGCACCGGGAGCGCCCGTGCGGTGGCGTCCGCGGCGCCGGGGGCGCGGCCTAGCGGCCGGCGCCGGGCGCCCCCTCGTCCCCGTTTACGGCCACCGGCCGCAGCGGGTCCGTGATCCACTCGCTCCAGGAGCCCGCGTAGAGCCCTGCTCCGCGCAGGCCGGCATGCTCCATGGCAAGCAGGTTATGGCAGGCTGTAACCCCTGACCCGCACATCTGGATGATGCGCTCGGGCGGCACGTCCCTGAGAAATCCGAGGTACAGCGAACGCAGGTCCTCGGGCGGCAGGAATTCCCCACTCATGCCAAGGTTGTCCTCGAACGGCAGGTTCACCGCCCCAGGAATATGACCGGCAACCGGGTCGAGCGGTTCGACATCTCCGCAGAACCGCTCCTCGGAGCGCGCGTCCATCAGCAGGCATTCACGCCGCGCCACCGCATCGCGCACGAACTCGCTTCCGACCCACAGGCGGTCGTCGGGATGCGCTTCGAACACAACGGGCCGGGGAGCGGCGGTGACTGAGGTCAGGGGACGTCCCTCGCGCCGCCATTTCGGCAGGCCGCCGTCGAGCAGTGCCACCGCGTCGTGCCCGAGCCAGCGCAGCATCCACCAGAGACGCGCTGCGATGGCACCGAAGCGGTCGTCGTAAACCACAACCTGCTTGCCTCGCCCTATGCCCCAACCCCCGAGGGTCCGAGCCAGCACCGCGGGGTCCGGCAACGGATGACGACCGGTACCCGGCGCGACGGGCGCGGCCAAATCCCGGTCGAGGTGTGCGTAGCACGCCCCCGGGATGTGCCCCGCGGCATAGGCGCGCACCCCGGCATCGGTATCGGTGAGCGTGAACCGGCAGTCCACGATGACCCACTGCGGATCATCCAGGAATCCGGACAGCGTCGCAGTATCGATTAAGGTTTTGAACATTGCTTCTGGAGCCAGCCCGAGGCGGCGGTAGCATAATGCTCCCGACCCGGTCCGGGTCGGGAGCGCATGCCGTACCGGCTGCTTCTCAATATCCGCCCTTTCGCATGCTTTCAGGCAGACCTGCGATCATGCCCGCCTGTTTGGAGGGATTGCCCGGAAACAGATCGAACAGCGTCTTCGAGTCGACCTTGCGGTCCGACCATATCTCCTGCATCCCCTTTACTATATGGCGATTGTTCGGCAATTCGCCGTTATGATTGAAGTACTGGTCGCGCAGATACTCGATCACGTCCCAATGATCCTGGGTCAGCGTCAAACCCTCAGACGCAGCAATCACCTCGGCCACACTTTTGTCCCAGTCGTCCTGGTTGACCAGAAATCCGGTCGCAGTTGCTTCCAGTGACTTTCCATTTACCTCATAGCTCATAAGGTTTCCCCCTTTATTTTCAGAGTTTCACAACAAAACCAACGGTCATGATTTCGATCGCCATCGGGCGCTCGCATGCGGCACCGAGGCGCTTATGCGGCGGATGCAGCGGTCAACGCTCAGCCCCCCTCACCTCGTCGACATCCTTGTGCGGAATGAACAGTCCGCACCCGAGCAGACGCGCCGGCCCCAGACCGCGCTGCTGAAGCCGCACCGATTCTTCAACCGTCAGGTCGGCCAGCATCAGGCTGCGCGTGCGCACTCCTCCCTGCGGCGTGGCAATCGTCTTCTCCATGCCGCACAGTGCCTTTTTCGGGTGGATATCCATGTCACCGAGCCGCTTCACCATCGCGGCCAGAAACGCCTGCTCGTCGGCCTGCACGCCAATGACAACATGACGTGCGAAGATGGTGGTGATCGGGCTGAGCAGACGTATCGTGCTGTCACCGACCGAAAGCCGATGTCCGGCTATCTCGATGACTCTGCCGTTCAGTGCCCCGGCATCGTCAAGGCGATGTCGGGGCAGACGCAGGGTCAATTTTGTGCGGCGCGACAGGTACAGCAGGTCATCGGGATTTTCCGGACGCATCCAGCCGTTGCCTGATTCGGCACCGTGCACCGGATGGATCCCGGCGCTCTCTTCGTCCGCGAGCCACGGCAATGCCTCCTGCAGGGCGTGGCGCAGGGCGTGGGCATGATCTACGGGCAGGCAGCGGCAAGCAATCGCGTACGCCACATCCACGACATCGTCGGTAATACGGAAGCTCTCGGCCGGATTGTGTTCGCTCCAATACATGGTTCAGTGAATAGGAAGCTTTTTCTGCAGTTCCTCGCGATCGATCCACCACTCATCCTGCACCAGCACATCGACGACATTGCGCATCCGCGGCAGGAACAGGGCCGGATCATTCAGCTCCAGGCGCCGGAACCAGGCATCGAAGGCCTGCTGGTCGTCGACGTCGCTGTGACGCCGTGCCACGGTAGCAAGCATCTGGTTGGTATAGAATTCGAGGTCCTCGCGCTGGCGGTCCTGCGCGCGCATGTCAACCAGGTAGCGCGCCACCACGGCCGCCACCGCGGCGCCGTCGGAATCAGGCGGCGTCTCATCGATCACGTGCTGCAGCATCGCTACCGACAGCTCCGGATCCATCGGGAAAGTGATGGTCAGCCACAGCCCCTGCCCGAGTGCGGCCAGGGATTCCGGCCGGTCGGCCTGGAACATGACATCGCAGGCCTGGACCGCCCCTTCCCAGGACTCCTCCGATGCGTACAGGTCAAAGGCCGCGCGGCTCCTTTCCCAGGCCTCCTCGCCCCGGCCGAGCTCCACCAGCAGGCGCCCCGCATCGAGCAGCAGATCGGCGCGGGCGAGCACGTCAACGTCTCCCGCCTTCAGCATCCGCAATCGTTCCAGGACCTCGCTCAGGCGTTGCTCTACCAGCAGCATCGAACCGAGCGTGTCTTCGCTGCCGTCGGCGTCCATAACGCCCATTTGATCCTTTAGATATTTCATCCGCACTGCTCTCCGCGGGGACAGCAAATGATGCCTGTCGATGGATACATTCCGGTCTGCGCGGCGCTCAGCGCGTAACGGAGTTGACACCGACGAACGCTCCCTCCAACCGGTCTTCCCAGTTCGGAGGGGTATCGGAAAACTGGGGTTTCACGTCGATCCGGAAGAAAATTTCCCCGCCCTGGGCACGCTGAGACACCACACCCAGTAGTTCCTCAAAGCTGTCTATGTCATGGTTCTGGATCAGAATCTCGCTCAGATAAAGCATGGTGCCGCCTTAACAATAGATCGTGTCGAGTTCGGTGCCGGCAACCCGGTCAAAAAACCGCGCCCGGTATAGCAGCCTACTTTTACTGCCGTCCGCGCAATCTGTAAAGCCGCTGCGATTATGCAGCACGTTGTTGCACAGCAGGCCCTGGCCGGCAGCGAGCCGGTGGCGAAAAACATACGGCGATCCGTCCTCCAAAAGCCGCTCCAGGAACTGCACCGCATCCCGGGTGACGGAATCCTGCTTCCAGACGATGCTGCGCGTCCTCGCCGTGTAGCGCATGAGCAGGCTCGCGCTTCGGCTGCTGACCGCAAACACGGGTCCGCTCTGGACCGGCCGCACCTCGCTGCCGCCTTCGGTATTCGCGGGGATGGTCATGGCATCGTCCGCCATGAGGGCGCGCACGTATTGCGGTGCCGCGTCACGCATCAGGATGTAGACAATTTCGTGATCGAGCAGGGCATTTTCGCCTCCGGTCGCTGCGGGGCGAACACAGTGCAAGACCATCCCTTCGATTGCCCGCGCGGGCGGATTGTAATAGCCGTCGGTATGCCACAGCAACCGGCGGTCGGAATACGGTATGTAACCGCGGCCGGATTTCCCGGGCACAACCTGCAGCGAGCTGATACCGTCGTCATCGGCCAGGGAGTTGGCATCCAAGCGCCGCATACCGAACCTTTCACCGAGCGCCCTGGGGATAGCCTTATCGGCCTCTTCGTCTACGCGGCTGGCGTAGATCACCATATTGGTTTTGGCACATACACGCCGCAACTCGCCCTCCTCGGCCCGCGTCAGTGCGCGCGGATCTCCGACTTCGACAACCAGCGCATCGGCACTGGCGGGGTAGCCCTCGAGCTTCCATGCCCGCCATCGCTGGTAGGCCGCCTCGTCGTCAAATGAAAACGGTCCGGAGCGCGTAAGCGTCCCGCCATGACCGGCGTTGGACGGCTGGAATGAATTATTCAAGGGAACTCCTGGGCTCCAAAGCTGGAAACACGGGCCTGCCCAGCAGGCCGCCAGCAGAGCTTGGGCGGCATTCTACGAGAAATCCGGGCTTCGCGGGCGCCCCTCCCGCAACAAATGGTGACTGCCTGCGACGATCCTATATCTCTTATGGATAGGTACATAAAATTCGTAATTTTATATAAGGTATTGTTTAAGTGAATAAACCCTTGTGGCCTGCCTTTGTTCAAGGCAACGCTGCATCATTTCCCTATCCCTATTGGTAAGTAATTCAGGTTCTTTTACCCCCCCAATGAAGGATGTATTTGAAACAAGTCCCCCAACTAGACTCGCTCCCCGAACTGAGCTTGCGCCATGGAAGCCACGGAATGGCCCATGCTGAACTCAGATCGCGGATCGGGCGTGCAGGACATCCGATTCGGGAACCCGGACACCGAAATGCGGCACCTGCCCGTGAGAGAACCGTTGTCGCGAGACGAGTGAAATGATGCTGAGCCAGCATCGCAAAAAGCTGGCCAGCCAATGCAAGTCCTTGCCGTACGCACAGGAGGCAGTCAACGATGCAAAACACACCCAAAAACCCTGAGAAGCATGCGACTTTTGTTCCCAAGGAAAAAAAGTCGACCAAGCCGTTCCACGAAACACCGATGCTCGATCAGCTCGAGAGCGGTCCATGGCCCAGTTTCGTTACCGGCCTCAAGCGGTTAGCCCATGAAAACAACATGATGGTGGATCTGCTGGGGCAGTTGGAACATTCCTATAAGACGCGGACGGGCTACTGGAAGGGCGGAACCGTGAGCGTATTCGGCTACGGCGGCGGCATCATTCCGCGCTTCTCCGAAGTCGCGAAGATGTTTCCCGAATCGAAGGAATTCCACACGCTCCGCGTCCAGCCGCCCGCCGGCAATCATTACACGACCAAGATCCTGCGCCAGCTCTCCGATTCCTGGAACAAATGGGGTTCCGGTCTGATCGCGTTCCATGGACAGACTGGCAACATCATGTTCATCGGATCCACGAGCGACAACGTGCAGCACTTTTTCGACGAGATCAACGAATACGGATTCGATCTCGGCGGCGCCGGCCCGTGCGTGCGCACGGCGATGTCGTGCGTGGGTGCTGCCCGCTGCGAGCAGTCCAACTGCAACGAGCAGAAGATCCACCGTCTGCTGGTCAACAACTTCATCGATGACATGCATCGCCCGGCGCTGCCGTACAAGTTCAAGTTCAAAGTCTCGGGCTGCCCGAACGACTGCATGAACTCGATCCAGCGCTCGGACATGGCGGTAATCGGCACCTGGCGTGACGACATGCAGGTGGACCAGAAAGAGGTCCAGGCATTCGTGGCCAGCAGGGGCCGCAAGTATGTCATTGACAACGTCGTCAGCCGCTGCCCCACGCAGGCTTTGTCGCTTAACGACAACGATACGCTCGACGTGGACAACCGCAACTGCGTTCGCTGCATGCATTGCATCAACGTCATGACCAAGGCGCTCTCGCCCGGCAAGGACAAGGGCGTCACCGTTCTGATCGGCGGCAAGCGCACGCTGAAGATCGGCGACACCATGGGCACCGTAATCGTTCCGTTCATGAAACTCGAGAACGACGACGACTACGAAAAGCTCAAGGAAATCGCCGTCAACACGATCGATTTCTGGGCTGAGAACGGCCTGGAACACGAGCGCTGCGGCGAGATGATCGAACGCATCGGACTCGTCAACTTCCTCGAAGGCATCGGATTGGATGTCGATCCCAACATGATCAACCATCCGCGCACGATCTCGTACATCCGCACGGACGAGTGGGACAAGGAAGCTGAAAAGTGGTTCGAACGCAAGAAACAGGCAGCCGGCTGATACGGCGTCAGGCACAGATGGCACATGCCCGCGCGACGGGCTTGAACCGAACGACATGCTGAAAGTGACAGATTGGAGGTTCCATGGCTGAACAGGCCGCAATGCGTCAACCGATCGAAAGCGGATGCCCGGACGGGTTCCAGTACATGCACCCGCTCATGATCAAGAACTACGGCAACTGGAAATATCACGATCGCCCGCGCCCCGGCGTTCTGCACCACGTGGCGCACGGCGGCGACGAGATCTGGACGGTGCGTGCCGGCACCCAGCGCCAGCTCGGGCCTTACGAGATCAACCTGCTGTGTGACATCATCGACAAGTACGCGGACGGCTACGTACGCTTTACCATCCGCAGCAACATCGAAGTCATGGTCGACAAGCCCGAAAAGGTCGAGCCGCTGATCCAGGCGCTGACCGACGCCGGCTATCCGGTCGGCGGCACCGGCAATTCCGTGACCATGATTTCCCACACCCAGGGCTGGCTGCACTGCGATATTCCCGGCACCGATGCCTCGGGGGTGGTGAAGTCGCTGATGGACGAGCTCTATGAGGAGTTCATTCACGAGGAAATGCCGAACCGGGTGCATATCACGACCTCGTGCTGCCAGATCAACTGCGGCGGCCAGGGCGATATCGCCATCAACATCCAGCACACCAAGCCGCCGAAGATCAATCACGATCTCGTGGCCAATATCTGCGAACGGCCCTCGGTGGT
>JAJYEE010000043.1 GCA_021790335.1 Pseudomonadota bacterium
CCAAACAGATGTCCGGATCGGTCAGGGCTTCTATATCCAGAATGCGGTAGCGATGCGGATCATTGTTCATCCAGATTGTGGCTTGGCTGCTCGAGAAATGGATTTGTGTCTGAAATACGCCGCGTTCTGTGAGCATTTCCTCGAGTATGGCGAGCGCTTGACCTATGTTCCGGTCCATGGGGCTCTCTGCCCGGATCTGCTGAAACAGCAGCCCACGTATGGCCGGATCGCCCTTGATCTGTCGCCACTCTTCGGGTTCCTTATAAAGTGCGGACGTCACAGGCAGATCTCGCAGGTCGAAATCGGCACCGAGGTAACCGAGCACCGACCCGTCTCGTTGGATAGATTGTACGGCAGTCAAGGAGGGGCGATGCGCGTTCAGGCTGATATAGGCGTCGGACAGCAGGAAGCCCCAAGGGGGTATGGTTTCCCGCATGTATGGACGCTGTGAGCGATCGCGCCGGTAATGCCCCGAAACCAATCCCGAGGGGCCGATGTTCTCGGTGAGCTGAATGCCGCTAGCCTCGAGCACGTACAAGCTGGAGCAGTAGGGTATGCAGGAATAGCTACGTAGCAGGATATCTTCCATCCGTGGCTTGTCCGGCCACGCGGGATTAAGTTCATCGGCCACCCGTTCGATCGGTTCGCGCAGCTTGCGCGCCAATTCTTCGCGCTGGCGGTAGATGCTGTCCTTGCAGATGTTATCCATGATCGTGTACTCCAGTCTGGCTATCAACGACGCTAGCGCTGTGTTCCAAACAGTCGGTCCAAATGTTTGAGAGTTGAATCAACTGCCCGTGGATCGCAGTCCTCTTCATCTTGTCCCTCCGTGCGCATATTCACCACCGCATGGTGAGAACGGTGCATAGACACCGTCTCATGGCAACTGCGCCCATTCCGCGGGGTAAAAAATTAGACCACTGTTGTCCAGAATAAATCCGACGCTGGGCATCTCCGGCAGAGGTTGAGCGAAATGAGGTGGCGAAAAACGTAACCGGTAACTACGTGGCGTTCTTGTCGACGTCCGCACACTGCGCAAGGGAAAGCGCATTGGATGCTCAGCGAATAGCGTATTCCAGCGCCGTGGAGTGATTTCGTGATGGCGCATGTGATCTGCCGGGCGCTTGCGACCGCGATGAGGCCAGGCGAGATCGCTGGGTTGATCTGGAATCGGGTGAGTATTGAGCCCAGGTCCACGCATCTGTCGGTGACGGAAAATGGTAGCGCTCGCAGCGTGCCGCTTTCGCGCGATGTGCTGGTGGTGCTGGATTCCCTGGACCGATTACGTGCCAGAAGTCCAGACAGTCTATTTGCCAGCTATACAGGTCATTTCTGTTCCTTGACGAACGAGAAATTGCCCAGTATCGTTTCGCCTTGTATCGCATCAGGTGTTTCCGGACATGTCCATGTCCGGGAATGAAACGGGAAGCCGGTGCAGACCCTGAAGGGTCTAAAGCCGGCGCTGCCCCCGCAACGGTGATTGAGTAGAGGTGCTGCCAGCACGCCACTGTGTCCATCGGGACACGGGAAGGCGGCGGCACCGGGTCCTGTCGACCACACTCATCAGCCCGGAGACCGGCCTGGCGCGGAATGAGTCGGGTGTTGCGGAGGGCAACACGGACGGGGCGTTCGTGTATTGCTTCCCCGCCGTAGTGTCTCTTCTGCACCCATCACTGGTATGGGCGCGGGTGAGCGCCAACGCTACGGGGGAACATCATGTTTTGCAGGCGGATCCTATCATCTGGTTTGGTGTTGTATGCCGTGATGACGGCATGCGATGCCCGCGCCCAGGAAGTTGTAGCACCTTCTCCGATTATCGTGACGGCGACACGCACGCCCGAGACGGCAGATTCCGCGCTCGTGCCGGTAACCGTGATCACGCGCGCCCAGATCGAGCGCTCTCAGGCCACAAGTCTTCCGCAGCTACTGGCGGGGCTTCCTGGTGTTCAGCTCAGCAGCAATGGGGCCTTCGGCAAGACCACAAGCTTGTATCTGCGAGGGACGAACTCCAACCAAGTCCTGGTGCTGATTGACGGGGTACGTGTTGGATCGTCCACGACCGGTGATGTATCGTGGTCGCTGATTCCGCTTGCACAGATTGAGCGCATCGAGATCGTCCGCGGCCCCCTGTCGAGTCTGTACGGTTCTGATGCTGTGGGTGGTGTCATCCAGATCTTCACACGGCATCCGACGCGGAAGACCCATGTTACTGCGGACGCCGGCGGGGGTACCTACGGTACCGGAGAAGCAAGTGCTGGTGTCACCGGGATGGCCGGAACGACGGGTTACAGCCTGGCAGTCTCCCGCCTGCAGACAAACGGCTACGACGTGCAGCAGAACAACGTACCGAGCGGGTACGGCTATAACACGCCCGACCAGCCCGGCAATGACGGTTATCACAATACTGCCGTATCCGCATCCTTGACGCGTGCCTTTGACGGCAGCACGCGCGCCAGCGCCCATTTTTTCCGGGCGCAGGGCCAGACGCAGTATGCCGGATTCTCCAGTAACGCGACGGATTTCGTGCGGCAGGCGGCCGGTACCTCGTTGCTGGTTCCCGTCACCGGGCGCTGGCTGTCAAAATTTGCGCTCGGTACGAGTGCTGATGACGACAATGATCTTTACAATGGCGTTCACGTATCGACCTTCGACAGCAATCTCGACACCGTTTCCTGGCAGAATGATCTGGTCCTGAGCAGCCATCAGGACCTGATGGTCGGAAGCGACTACAGTGCAGAGCGTGTCTCGAGCAATGCGGCGTTCACGCTCACCCATCGTCACGACACTGGTGTGTTCGCGATGGACCAGATCCATCTGGGAAGAAACCGCGTGCAGCTGAGCGCGCGGCGTGATGACAACTCGAGTTACGGCAGCCACGGGACCGGTGCGCTTGCCTGGGGATACCGGTTTACCCAGGCACTGAGGTTGACCGCCAGCTACGGTACCGCCTTCGACGCGCCCACCTTCGATGATCTCTATTATCCCGGTTTCGGCAACCCGAATCTCAGTCCCGAGCGGTCGCACAGCACCGACGTGGGTCTGCACGGGCGCTTGGTGCGTGGTGAGTGGGAGGTTCATGCCTTTCGTACCGACATCAGCGATCTGATCGTCTTTGTCGGTCCCGGATTTTTTCCGGAAAACGCCGCACAGGCGCAAATCGACGGCCTTGAATCATCATACCTTTTCCACCAGGGGCCGTGGCGCATGCATGCGGCACTGACTGTGCTCGATCCACGGGATCAGCAGACTGGAACGCTGTTGCCGAGAAGAAGCCGGGAGAGCGGGCGCATCGACATTGATCGCAAGGTCGGAGAATTCCGTTTCGGCACCACGGTCTACGGCCAGAGCTACAGTTACGACGACACGGCCAATACCATCCGGCTCGGAGGATTTTCCCTGTTCGATCTTCGTGCCAGCTACCGGCTTAGCCGCACGCTGACGCTCGACACCCGGTTGGACAACGTTTTCGCCAAGCAGTATCAGACGGCCTACACCTACGTTGAACCCGGGCGCACGGCCTTTGTGTCACTGCGCTACGTGGGCGGGTAAAGATATGCCATGCCCACCCGGACTGGTTCCGGCGGACACCACGCGGTGTCCAGACGAGGACGTGATTTTTCGTGCCATTGGTACCAAAACCCATCACACGGAGGAATCTGCCATGCCCGCCATACACCAAAACGCTCGCACCTATGCCATTGCCGGTGTGCTGGCGCTGCTCATGGCCGCGACGAGATTTCATCATCTCGAGGTGGCGTTCAGCATTCCCGATGCATCCGTTGCCGTCTTTTTCCTGGCGGGACTGTTCCTTCCGGCATCCTGGTTCTTCCCGGTGTACCTGGCTGAAGCGGCGCTTATCGACTATCTGGCCATCACCTATGGCGGAGTGAGCGCCTGGTGTGTATCGCCGGCCTACGCGTTTCTGATTCCGGCCTATGGCGTGGTCTGGTATGCGGGCCGAAGCCTGGCGTCACGGTCTGTGTCCGGCTGGCGCGGGTGGTTCATTCGGCTGGGCGCGGCAGTGATTGCGGCTGTGGCGGCCTTTGTGATTTCGACTGGAAGTTTTTATCTGTTCTCGGGACGTGTTTCGAGTGGGACCCTGATCGGCTATCTCCTGCACAGTGAATCCTATTTTCAGTATTACGTCGGCAGCGCGTTCGCCTATGTCGCCATCGGCCTTGGGGTCGAGACTGTAGTGACGGCCGTACGTCTTCGGGTTGCAGCGGATGTGTCTTTTCGCGGCGGTACGCCGCGGTGAAAGCAAACGATGACGATAGTGCTACGGAAGCGGTCCGGGCCGTGCGCCACCGGGATCGCATGCGGCACAAGAAAGCCGTGATCGACCAAGGAATCGAGCGTGCAACGCGGGAGCGGGGCGTCGTAGTGGTCCATTCCGGAAACGGCAAAGGCAAAAGCAGTGCGGGATTCGGTATGGTCGCACGGGCGCTCGGTCACGGAATGCGCGTCGGCGTGCTGCAATTCATCAAGGGACGGCATTCCACCGGAGAAGAGGCGTTTTTCCGACGCTTTCCGGAGGTCTCCTACTGCGTGATGGGTGACGGCTACACCTGGGAGACGCAGGACCGGGACCGCGACATCCAGACGGCCAGAGCTGCCTGGACCACCGCAGTTCAGTGGCTGGAGGATCCCGCATACGACATGGTTCTGCTGGATGAACTGAACATCGTGCTCAAACACCGCTATCTCGCGCTGGAAGAGGTGCTGCGGACGTTGGGAGCACGTCCTCCGGCGCAGCACGTGATCATCACCGGGCGCGGAGCGCCCGGGGAGCTGATTGCGTTTGCCGACACGGTGACCGAGATGCGCGAGGTCAAGCATGCCTATCGCGCAGGAATCCGGGCACAGAAGGGCATCGAGCTATGAACACGCATCGCTATAGTGACGCAGAACGGGACGCCATCTACCGGGTGATCGCGGAGCGTCGTGACATGCGCCACTTTCTGCCGGGACCAGTCGATGCCGAAGTGCTGCGTCGCCTGCTCGGCGCGGCGCACGCTGCTCCGAGCGTCGGATTCATGCAGCCCTGGCGTTTCATCCGCGTCACCGACCCAGGGTTGCGCGAGGCCATGCATGCCCTGGTCGAGGAAGAGCGGCTGCGCACGGCCGAAGCGCTCGGAGATCGGCGCGACGAGTTCCTTCGTCTTAAGGTCGAGGGCATCCGCGAGTGCGGGGAACTGATGGTCGTAGCCCTCATGGACGGGCGGGATGGCCACGTATTCGGGCGCCGCACGCTGCCCGAGATGGACATCGCCTCTGCGGCCTGTGCCATCGAAAACCTGTGGCTTGCCGCACGCGCGGAGGGACTCGGCGTTGGCTGGGTGTCGCTTTTCGACCCCGCGGCGCTGGCGCAGCTGCTGCACATTCCCCCGGGGGCGCATCCGATCGCGATTCTTTGCATAGGACGGGTCAAGAATTTCTATAAAAGGCCCATGCTCGAAGCGGCTGGCTGGGAGGATCGCCGGTTGCTGTCCGATCTCATTTCGGAAAACTGCTGGCCTGTACCAGACAGTGGCACCGGGGGGAGCCTGGAATGACGGCAACCGGTCTGCGCCATTGCCCGGCGTTGCTCATCAGTGCCCCGGCATCGGGTCAGGGCAAGACTACGCTGACTGCTGCGCTCGCCCGCCATCACCGCAACCAGGGACGGCGAGTCCGGGTTTTCAAGGCGGGTCCGGACTTCCTGGATCCCATGATCCTCGAACAGGCGGCCGGCGGCCGGGTCTATCAGCTCGACCTCTGGATGGGTGGCGAAGATCACTGCCGCAGACTTCTCTACGAGGCGGCCTCGGAGGCGGATCTGATTCTCATCGAGGGAGTTATGGGGCTTTTCGATAGCAGCCCTTCTACCGCCGATCTGGCTATGCGCTTCGGTGTCCCGGTGCTGGCAGTCATCGACGCGGCCGCCATGGCCGGCAGCTTTGGTGCGGTGGCGCTTGGCTTGTGCACCTACCGTCCGGAGTTGCCCATGGCCGGGGTGGTGGCCAATCGGGTCGCGGGTGAAGGCCACGCCGCCATGCTCGGGCGTAGCGTTTTGCCGGTGACGCCCTTTCTGGGTGCGCTCAAGCGCGATGACGCAGTGGCATTGCCACACCGCCATCTGGGTCTGCTGCAAGCCGGGGAAATCGCCGATCTCGAAGCGCGGCTGGAACGCGTTGCCGCAGCAGTGGCGGGCACGAAGATGGCGCAGTTGCCGCCGCCCGTTGCTTTTGCGGCCGCCCCGGCCGCGCCACTGCAGTCGCGGCTTGCCGGCGTGCGCATCGCGGTGGCGTACGACGCGGCCTTTTCCTTCCTGTACACGGCCAATCTTGACGTGCTGCGATCTCTGGGTGCCACGCTCGTCTACTTCTCGCCCCTCGACGACAGTGCGCTGCCGGAGGCCGACAGCCTGTATCTGCCGGGCGGATATCCGGAATTGCATCTTGAACGCCTTGCTGCCAACCGAGCGATGTGCAACGCCATCCGCGCACACCACTTTCAGGGCAAGCCGGTGGTCGCCGAGTGCGGTGGCATGCTGTACCTGCTCGAGTCTCTGACCGATGTGCACGGAGAGCGTGCGGCGTTGGTCGGCCTGTTGCCTGGCCACGGTGTCATGCAGGAACGTCTGGCGAATCTGGGCATGCAGAGCGTCAATCTGCCTGAGGGGATGCTGCGCGGGCATACCTTCCATCACTCGCGCATGACAACCCCCGTGGCGCCTTTGCTCATGACCGCGGACCACCACGGGGGGCGCGGGGAACCTGTGTACCGGATCGGGAGGCTGCACGCAGCCTATTTCCACGCTTACTTTCCGTCGGATCCGCAGGCGGTCGCGGGGCTTTTTCTGCCATGACCGATGCTATTTCCAGCCAGTCCGGACGGACAGAGGAGGGTTCGGTTCCGGCAGCAGTGCCTGCTGCGCAGCGCATCGTCTGCCTGAGCACGGAGACCACAGAAACCCTGTACCTGCTTGGAGCGGAGCACCGGATCGTGGGGATTTCCGGATTCACCGTGCGTCCGCCGCGTGCCCGCAAGGAAAAACCCAAGGTTTCCGCGTTCACCGGTGCGAAGATTGACCGGATTCTCGCCCTGAAACCGGACCTCGTGGTCGGTTTCTCGAACTTGCAGGCAGACATTGCCGCGCAGCTGGTGAAAAGCGGACTGGAAGTGCACATCTTCAACCAGCGCAGCGTCGCCGGGATCCTGTCGATGATCATGACGCTGGGCGCGCTCGTTGGTACGCCGGACCGTGCGGCGATGCTGGTGGCGCAACTGCAGGATGGGATGGATCGGGTCCGGGAACGCGCCCGCTGCCTGCCGGCCCGTCCACAGATTTATTTTGAAGAATGGGATGAGCCGATGATCTGCGGCATCGGATGGGTCTCGGAGCTGATCGGCATAGCGGGCGGCGAGGATTGTTTCGCTGAACTGGCTCGGCAACCGCTGGCTCGCGACCGCCGGGTCAACGATCCGGACGAAGTGCTGCGCCGCCGGCCGGACATCATCATCGGTTCCTGGTGTGGCAAGAAATTCCGTTCGGAACGGGTCTGCCAGCGCCCCGGCTGGGAGGCTATCCCGGCAGTTCGGTCCGGACAGGTTCATGAGATTGCGTCTGCTGACATCCTGCAGCCCGGGCCTGGCGCCCTCAGCGACGGCCTGGCGAAGCTGCATGCAATCATTGCAGGCTGGGCCGCGATGGCTGCGCATGAATAGGGTCCTGATCCTCGCGCTGGCGCTGGGTCTGGACGCCGTTCTGGGCGAACCGCGCAGGGCGCATCCGCTGGTTGCCTTCGGCCGTATGGCGCAGCGGGTGGAACGGCATCTTTACGGCGACAAGGGTGATTTCTGGCGATGGTTTCGTGGAGTACTGGCTGTCACAGTACTGCTCGTGCCGTTTACCCTGGTTGCCGCGGTGCTGACAGGACCGTCACCGGCTGGCATGGCGGCTGCGGTCGTGCTGCTTTATCTCGCTCTGGGTGGCCGCAGCCTGGTGGAGCACGCAGCGCGGGTGCAGACGGCGCTTGTCGCGGAGGATCTCCGCGAGGCGCGCATCCAGGTATCCCGGGTCGTCAGCCGGGATACCGCAGACATGATGCCGACCGATGTATCACGGGCAGCCGTGGAATCCGTGCTTGAAAACGGCAACGACGCGGTCTTCGGAGCCCTGTTCTGGTTCCTGCTGGCGGGAGCACCGGGTGCCGTGCTTTACCGCCTCGCCAATACGCTCGACGCGATGTGGGGATACCGTTCACCGCGCTATCTGCAGTTCGGGTGGGCTGCCGCACGACTGGATGATCTGCTCAATTTCATTCCTGCACGGCTCACGGCGCTGACCTATGCGCTTGTCGGACGACCCGCTGACGCTATCCGATGCTGGTGGGGACAGGCGCGCCAATGGGACAGCCGGAACGCCGGGGCGGTCATGGCGTCCGGGGCGGGCGCCTTGCAGCTGTGTCTGGGTGGACCCGCTGTCTATCAGGGGCAGTTGCACAATCGGCCGGTATTGGGGCAGGGAACTTGCCCGCAACCGCGAGACATCGCACGCGCGCTTACGCTTGTCCGGCGCGGGATTCTGCTCTGGCTTGCCATGATCACCGCGGGTGTCCTGGTCCATGCTTAAGCACGGTGGAGATCTTCGTCGCGCAGCGCGGATCTTCGGCGACCCGCCTGGCGGCTGGCTGGATCTGTCCACCGGCATCAATCCGCACCCCTGGCCCGTGCCGGAGCAGCCGTTGGTCTGCTGGTCCCGGCTTTCGGGGCCAGAAGAGGGTTTGATCGAGGCCGCGCACACCTATTACGGATCTTCCCACGTGCTGCCCGTGGCCGGGTCTCAGGCCGCGATCCAGGCGTTGCCTGCCCTGCGGCGCCGATGCCATGTGGGAATACTGGCACCTGCCTATGCCGAACATGCCCGGGCGTGGCGCCGGGGCGGGCATCGGGTCTCGTTGCTCGACCACATAGACATCGACCATCCGAATGGCCCGATCGATGTGCTGGTCGTGATCAATCCCGGCAATCCAACCGGTCTGCGCGTGCCGCGAGACCTCCTGCTGCAATGGCATGCCCGCCTCGCCAGCCGCGAAGGCTGGCTGATCGTCGACGAGGCATTCATGGATCCGACCCCCGACGAAAGTCTGGCGGCAACAGCGGCGATGCCCGGCCTGATCGTGCTGCGCTCCTTTGGAAAATTTTTCGGCCTGGCGGGTGCGCGCATCGGCTTTGTGATTGCCGAAGAACGCCTGCTTCGGCGTCTGGCCGAGCGGCTTGGTCCCTGGACGCTCGCGGGTCCCTCGGCGCATGTCGCGATGCTCGCGCTGGGCGATGTGGTCTGGCAGAAGCGCACGCGCTGGGGGCTCCGTGCGGCTTCACAGCGACTTGCGCGGCTGCTTGCGCTGCATGATCTGCCGCCACGGGGTGGTACCGGCCTGTTCCAGTGGGTGCAGACCGGGTGCGCGGCACGGTTTCACAGCGAGCTTGCGCAGCGTGGCATATTGACCCGCCGCTTTTCACGCCCGGACAGCCTGCGATTCGGTTTGCCTGGGACGGACGCAGACTGGCTGCGTCTCGAACAGGCGCTGGCAATGAGCCAGGCCGCGCTTCCGGTACGGGCGGTGCCATGACGGCGCGATCCCTCATGATCCAGGGAACCATGTCGGATGCCGGCAAGAGCACCCTTGTCACCGGCCTTTGCCGCGTGATGTACCGCAAGGGTGTTCGTGTTGCGCCCTTCAAGCCCCAGAACATGGCTCTGAACAGCGCCGTAACCGTGGATGGTGGAGAGATCGGCCGCGCGCAGGCGGTGCAGGCCATGGCCTGTGGTCTGGCACCGCACAGCGACATGAATCCGGTCCTGCTCAAACCCAGCAGCGATATTGGCGCCCAGGTGATCATCCAGGGGCACGCCGTTGCCACCCAGGATGCCCGCACTTACCAGAAATACAAGTCAATCGCGCGCACAGCGGTACTGGAATCTTACCGGAGACTGTGTACCCAGTATGAGGTCGTGCTCGTCGAGGGGGCGGGGAGCCCGGCCGAGATCAACCTGCGCCATCACGATATTGCCAATATGGGATTCGCCGAAGCTGCGGACTGCCC
The DNA here is from genome assembly GCA_021790335.1 of Pseudomonadota bacterium. Lineage (GTDB taxonomy): Bacteria > Pseudomonadota > Gammaproteobacteria > Acidiferrobacterales > UBA6901 > JAJYCY01. The sequence continues at coordinate 10,093 of JAJYEE010000043.1, forward strand.
GGTCATCCTCGTCGGCGACATCGACCGCGGCGGCGTCTTTGCCCAGATTGTTGGAACCTTGGCACTGCTGCAGCCGGGCGAGCGGGAACGGATCAAGGGAGTCGTGATCAACCGCTTCCGCGGCGATCCTGACCTGCTCGCGCCAGGGCTTTCCTGGCTCACGGACCACACCGGGCTTCCGGTGCTCGGGGTACTTCCCTTTTTGCCCAAACTGCATCTCGAAGCCGAGGATGCCGTGCAGGCGCAGACCCAGACCAAGCCAGCTACGGCGCTCCGGGCTGTCGTTCCGGTTCTGCCGCGACTCAGCAATCATACCGATTTCGATCCGTTGCGGTTGCACCCGCAGGTGGATCTGCGCTTCGTCGGAGGGGGCGAATCGATTCCGGGAGCAGATTTGATCATCCTTCCGGGAAGTAAAAGCGTGCGCTCTGACCTCGCGTGGCTTCGTGCCCACGGATGGGAACGTGAAATTCGCAGGCATCTGCGGTATGGAGGGCGCGTCATTGGTCTGTGCGGCGGATTTCAGATGCTGGGGCGTGCCATACACGATCCCCTGGGCCTGGAAGGAGAGGCGGGTTCTTCGGCAGGCTTCGGGCTGCTCGACACCGAAACCGTGCTCCGGCCGGACAAGCAGCTGCGCATCGTACGCGGCATGCTCGTGTCCGCTCCGGCGGAAGTCACGGGCTACGAAATTCATGCGGGCGTCACGACGGGACCGGGACTCGCGCATCCGGTACTCGATCTGGAAGGACGCAGCGACGGAGCGATCTCCTCGGACGGGCAGATCCTGGGCACTTATGTGCACGGGCTGTTCGAGTCAGCAGCCGCCTGTGACGCGCTGCTGCTCTGGGCCGGTCTGCGCGGGCCGGAAAGCCCCGATTACCAGCGGCATCGGGAAGCAGAGATTGACCGGCTCGCGGACGAGATCGAGCGCCATCTTGATGTGGTTGCCATTGAGGGCCTGCTCGAATCAGCAATTGAAGGGTCCGCGCCATGAAGGAGCTGATACTGGGTGGCATACGTTCCGGCAAGAGCCGTCTTGCCGAGCGGCGTGCGCGTGAAACCGGCCATCCTGTCACCTACATTGCCACTGCGGTCGCGGCAGACGAGGAGATGCGGGCGCGCATCGCTGCCCATCGGATGCGCCGCCCGGACTCCTGGAAGGTTATCGAGGAGCCGCGTGCGCTGGCAGCAGTGCTTTCGGCGCACGCGGCTCCTGGCCGGTGTCTTGTGGTCGAATGCCTGACCCTGTGGCTCACCAATCTGCTGCTGGACGAAAACCCGAATGTGCTCGCTGCGCAGCGCAGCGCACTGCTCGCGCATCTGCCGGAACTTCCGGGTCATGTCATTTTCGTCGCCAACGAGACCGGCATGGGGATCGTTCCGGCAGTGGCGCTGGCAAGGCGGTTCTGCGATGAGGCCGGCCAGCTGCATCAGGCAATCGCGGCGCACTGTGACCGCGTGATTCTCTGCGTATCGGGCCTACCCTGTCTATTGAAAGGAAAACAATTATGAATGCTGACTGGCTTACCGTTCCCGCTGCGCCGCTCAACGATTCGGCGCAGCGGGATGCTGTGTCGCGGCAAGGCATCCTGACCAAGCCCCCCGGAGCGCTCGGACGGCTGGAAGAACTCGCGATCCGGTTCGCTGCCATGCAGGGACGGTCTCGGCCGGAAATTGCGAAACCGCACATCGTAATATTTGCCGCCGATCACGGTGTCGCGGAGGAAGGGGTGTCTGCGTTTCCACAGTCGGTAACCACGGAAATGATACGCAATTTTTCCCGTGGAGGGGCGGCAATTGCCGTCCTTGCGCGCGAACTCAGTGCGAGCCTTGAAGTCATCAATCTCGGTACGGTGACCAATCCCGGTCCTCTGGACGGTGTGCTGGCAGCAATGCTTGGCCCGGGCACCGCTAATTTCACCCGGGTGCCGGCAATGACTGCGGATCAGCTTGCGCGGGCCCTCGAAATCGGTCGGCAGGCGGCAGAACGCGCTGCGATGCAGGGGGCCGATCTCCTGATTGGCGGCGAGATGGGAATCGGAAACACAACAGCAGCCACCGCCATCGCCTGTGCGGTGCTCGAGTTGCCCGTAGACAGCCTTGTTGGTCCCGGAACCGGCCTTGATGCGGCTGGTATGGGTCGCAAGGCCGACATAATCCGGCGCGCGCTGGCCCGGCATCGTGAGGCCCTGCGCGATTCCCTGGAAATCTTGCGCTGCCTCGGCGGATTCGAAATTGCAGCGCTTGCGGGCGCGTACCTGGCCAGTGCCCAGATCGGACTGCCAGTACTGGTTGACGGATTCATTGCCAGCACCGCGGCGCTACTCGTGGTCGAGCTTTGTCCGCAGGCAGCGCAATGGCTTGTGTATTCGCACGGTTCAGCAGAACCCGGGCATAGGTTCGTGCTTGAAGCGCTGCACGCCGAGCCGCTGCTGCGGTTGGGCATGAGGCTGGGGGAGGGGAGCGGGGCGGCAGCGACTGTACCTCTGCTGCGCATGGCCTGCGCGCTGCACAACGGCATGGCCACCTTCACCGAGGCCGGTGTTGCGGAAAAAATCCAGGCATGACTCGGAATCTGGCATGCTGATCGATCTGCTCCGTCATGGCGAAACGGAAGGTGGTGCATGCCTGCGTGGCTCCCGCGACGATGCTCTGTCTGCATTGGGTTGGGAGCAGATGCGGTCGGCGGTCGGGTCTTTCCATCCCTGGTCACGGATCGTGAGTTCACCGCTCCGGAGATGCGCGGAATTCGCGGGCGTGCTGGCGCGCCTTCATGACCTGCCGCTCGCAATCGATGAGCGGCTGCGGGAAATGAACTTCGGCGAATGGGAAGGGCTGGACGCCGGGCAGCTGTGCGCGGCTGATTCCGGGGTTCCCCCGCAGTTCTGGTCAGACCCTGCTGCTTATCCGCCGCCGGGCGGCGAACCGTTCGAGAGCTTTCAGCGCCGGGTGCTGGAAAGCTGGGCATCTCTCTGTGCATGTGTTGCGGACAATCACATTCTGTTGATTGCGCATGGGGGTCCGATACGGGCGATCCTTGGCCGAGTCCTGGATCTTGCCCCGCGGATGCAGTCGCGTCTGGAACTGCCGCATGCCGCACTCAGCCGGGTGCGGGTATGGAAGGAGCCACCTGGCACGGTAATCGCGAGTCTGGTCTTCCACGCCGGGCGGTTATAGATGTGGCGCTCTTTCCTCATCGCCGTGCGATTTCTTACGCGTCTGCCGCTGCCGTCAGCGGGTGTTGAAACCGGGCATAACGTAGAACGGTCGGTGCTGTTCTATCCAGTGGTCGGACTGATCATCGGCATGCTGTTGTGGGCCGCAACCGGATTGACCAGTCACGTTGATTCTGAACTGCGCGCCGCACTGATCCTCGCAGTCTGGGTCGTGCTCACGGGGGCGCTTCACCTGGATGGGCTGGCCGATACTGCCGATGCCTGGGTTGGCGGGCTGGGCAGCCGCGAACGTACGCTTGCCATCATGAAGGACCCATGCAGCGGCCCGGCAGCGGTCGTCGCCCTTGTGCTGGTGCTTCTCATCAAGTTTGCGGCACTTAAGGAACTGCTCATTCAGAACGATGTGGCAGTTCTCTTTCTCGCACCGATCATCGGACGTACCGCTGTGCTCGTGCTTTTCCTGACGACACCATACGTCCGCCCCAGTGGCATCGGCACGGCGCTGGCCAGAAATCTGCCCCGTCGCGCAACGATCGTGGTCGTGGCAAGTGCGGTGGCGGTCATGGCACTTCTGGGTGGTCGGGCGACCATATGGCCTCTTTCGGCAGCGGTTCTTCTAGTTATTGGTCTGCGGGCCTGGATGATCCGGAGAATCGACGGGATGACGGGCGACACGGCTGGCGCGCTGGTCGAGCTCACTGAGTGCGCCGTATTGGTTGCCCAGGCGTTCATGGCAACGGCAGCAAGATAGCGGTAGGAAATCTTGGCTGTTTGCTTGCCGCGGATAGTGACAGCCAGTTGGCTCTCTGCTGAGCGGTGCGAATTATCCATCAAGCGGCGACCAGTGTCTGGAATAGGCCGCGACAGTGCCCTGTCCAGTGATACCTGAGATCGGTCCCGTTGCAGGTCAGTTCACAGCTGGAAAAAGCGGGTCTCGCATCTTCCGTTCCTGACCGTTTAAGGTATTCACCGGCGGGTCAGGGGAGGCCCGGTGAACTGTGCGGCCGATGCAGAGGATCATCGGACCGCCACGCTTCAATCTTGCTCCTGGTATCGTCGATCGGCAAGAACGGGTGGGTATTGGGACATTCGTTCCGCAGTCTGCTGAACCTCCCCAGTTTCGTAGACACCCCATGAAGGTGGACAATACCGAAACTGGGAGAGGTTCAGTATAGCTACGACAGCCACAACCGCCGTGTCAACAAGTTCTCCGCCAATGGGTCCACCTGGTACCACTACGACGCCCAGGGCCACTTGATCGAGGAAACCCATCAAGACGGCACGCTCGTACGCGACTATATCTGGGCGGATTCCACCCCGATTGCGATGATCACCAAAGACCCGACCACCGGAACGGAAACGGTCACCTATCTCCACACCGACTATGACGATACCCCGAGGATGGCCACCAACCAGAGCGGCACCATCCTCTGGCGCTGGGAGGGGGTCTTCGGAGGTACCCTGCCCAGTCCAAACGGGGTGGACGTGACACTGCGCTATCCGGGTCAGACCTACGATTCCGAGACGGGGCTTTTCTACAACTGGGCGAGGTATTACGATTCGGGGACGGGGCGGTATGATCAGAGCGATCCGATGGGGTTGGCTGGGGGATTGAATACCTATGGGTATGTGGGAGGGAATCCGCTGCATTACTCAGATCCCACAGGCTTAAGCGGATACTCGGGCAGCCCGGCGATTCCGCCGGTGCCACCCGATCAGCTGACTTGTGACATGGGTGGCCTTTCCGACTGCTTGGGCGATACAACGTTCGAACTTGTTCCCGCTTTACCGGCATGCATTGGCGGCGACTGTGAGCCTTTGATTGTAACTGGTGGACATGCCGGGCTGTGTTTTGCCACTTTTTGCAATCTTGAACCCCCGAGACCGACTCCGGGATGCAATAAGTAGCGAGTCACAAAGATCACGCACGGGTTCACTGACATGAAACGAATCTCCATCAAGGCTGTGCTGCTCAGTAACATCACGGCTCTTCTAACAGAAATGATTCTTTTACCTCTGCTAGTCGTCGTTCTGTCACTCCATGTCATGCCGAATGTGGCGGGTATGTCCTTCGATCAGGGATCGGCAGCGATCACCGCCGCGTTGAAGGCGAGTCCCTGGATGAAAGGTCTGCCTTGGGTTGTCGGCATCAGCGCCTCCATTCTGGGTGGCTACGTCTCGGCGCGCATCGCAAAGCATGATGAGCTGCTTAACGGGGCGCTGAGTGCGCTGTACGTCGTCGTGTTCGGATGCTATTACCTCGCTGTGCACCTAGTTGGAATTTCGGTACTGAAAGTGTCGTTGCGCGTGACTTCCCAGGCAGCGGGTGGATTATTCGGCGGATATCTCGGAATTCGTGTCCGACAACGGAAAACCGCCCCTTCAGAGTGATACCGTCAGCGGCAACATCCTCTGGCGCTGGGAGGGGGTCTTCGGGAGCACCCTGCCCAGTCCAAACGGGGTGGACGTGACAGTGCGCTATCCGGGTCAGACCTACGATTCCGAGACGGGGCTTTTCTACAACTGGAACCGGTATTACGATCCGGGGACGGGGCGGTATATCACGGGTGATCCGATGGGGTTGGCGGGTGGGCTCAACACGTATGCCTATGTGCTCGACAATCCGCTGGGTTGGAGTGATCCGAATGGGGAGGATCTCCGTCTACTGTGTAGAGCGGGGATCCTTGCGGGATGTCTTCTTGGTGGCTCTAGAAATGGCATGGAGCACCACTGGCATATGCGTCCAGTTTGGCCACCGGTAATTGATGTAAAGCCGCAACCCGATCAACCTAGTGGTCCAGATCAAGAAGATGGCGGCAACACATCTGGCGGTTCGTCTGGAGGTTCCGGTAATTCAGGTGGTTGCTCGGACGGCGCTGACAATGGCGGCAATTCCGGGGGCGGTTCTGGAGGCGGCGGCAACTCAAATAGTTCTATGTGCCACGGTCCGGGCTGTATGGAGCACGAATACCTCGGAACCGTGCAGGAGAACGGTCTGCTCTATGACTTGTATCTGACGTGCGGGGGAAGCCTCACCTATGTACTGATATTGGGTGCAATGTGATGTGTCGCGATCTATCGTCACGGCAGAGGCAACGCTGTATCCAGGCGATTATGGGCCGGGTACATGATTCTCGATGGCCAACAGGGAAGCCAGAGATTAACTCATGACTGAATACTCCGCATCGGAACACAGTGACCCATACTTAGCCCAATTGAATCAGCTGAGCGCGCTCGAGAATGCGGATCCCGTACACTACGTCGAGGCGTTGCGGGCACTTACCGAGAAAGGATCCCTCAACGCGATGAACCAGCTCGCCTGGGCCTATCATCATGGTATCGGCACGGTCGTCGATCTCACGCAGGCCGAGCGTTGGTATCGCCAGGCGGGGGAAGGCGGCTCCGTTTCGGCGCTCTATAACTTGGCATGCATTTATCAGGAACGCGGGGACGATCAAAGGGCATACGAGGCGATATCCGCCGGCGCTGCGGTCAATGACGTGCGCTGTATCCACACGCTTGGCCTTATGTATCGAGATGGGCGGGGTGTGGCCAAGGACCGCGAGAAGGCCCGAGAGCTTTTTGGGCGGGCGGTGGAAGGCGGATCCAAGGAGGCGTGCCACGGTCTTGCCAGCATTTACTGGAAACGCAAGGAGTATAAGGAAGCGTACAAAGCCCTGGCCGCTGGCGCGGATGCAAACGACATGCGCTGTGTCTACTGGCTGGGCCGACTGTATCGAGATGGCCAGGGCGTAGAGAGGGACTACCACAAGGCCCGCACGCTTTTCGAGCGGGCGTCAAACCAAGGCAATCTCTTCGCACGGTCCGCCTTGGCAATATTGTTGATGTCGGGGCGCTGTGGCACACGCAGCATAGTGCCAGGACTCATACTCTACCTGCGCACCGTGAAGGACGGTTTTCTGACCTGTCTCATGAACCCGGACCGACGCGAGCGATGGTAACGGTCTCGGAGTTGCAGAAATCGGAGCCGGCACGCTATGTCGAGGCGTTGCGGGCACTTGGGTCCAGATGTAACTGAAGTCGCCTGCCCACACGTGGTTCGGTGCCGTGACCATGAACTGCCGATCGAGCGTGTTCGAGGCTACCGGAAGCCGATGGGACGAATCCGTGGTGGCCTTCCATTTCTTCACGGTTTTCGCCCGGATGCCGTGGGCTTGCATGAGCCTTGCCACGCGGTTCTCGCCCACCGGATGACCCATTTCCTCAAGGTCGCGCGTGATGCGCGGGCTGCCGTAGGTGTGGCGGGATTGCGCGTGGAGTGCGCGGATCTCGATGAGCAGCGCCTGGTTGCGTCGGGCGCGATCGCTTTGCGGTCTCATTCGCCAGGCGTAGTAACCTGCCGGAGAAACGCTGAGGGCGCGCGTCATGAGCCGGATGGGGAAGCGGTCGGCGTGGTCCCTGATGGCCCGGTATTTCATTTGCGTTCCTTCGCGAAGTACGCCGCCGCAGATCTTAAAAAATCCCTCTCCTTTTTCACCGTTTCAAGCTCGCGCTTAAGACGCGCCAGCTTCTCGGTCTCGGCCGTGAGCGCTCCCGGGGTTGTCCCACGGGCGGCCGCATGGTGCTCTTCCTGGCGCCAGCGCGACAGCAGATTGGGGTTGATGCCGAGATCCCGGGCGACAGCCGCGATGGTCTTGCCTGATTCCTTCAGCAGGCGTACCGCCTCGGTCCTGAACTCCTCGGTATATTGACGACCTTCAGTTTCGGTATTGTCCACCTTCATGGGGTGTCTACGAAACTGGGGGAGGTTCACTTCACTCTTTGTTCACGCAGCAGGCGTAGCGCGCTCAATGCTGCCGAACCTGGGGTTCGCCACACATTGATAAGGGGTGGTCATCGCCCATCCTTAGCTTTCAATAACAGGCTTCAGCACATCCGCTGCCGATAGCCCTCACGGTGCCCATTTGCCCCCGGGAGGTGCGCAACACGACATGCAAAAAGGCTGGTCGCTTCGTGCAATCGAGCCCATTGCCTCCGGGGCGCGATGTGTAGGAATTTGCTGATTTGGATCAGATTAAGGGTTGGCAGATTCCCCGCCGTAGTCTATAAAT
>JAJYEE010000044.1 GCA_021790335.1 Pseudomonadota bacterium
CGTTCCCCGCTCGATCGCGACCATGGCCTTCAGTCTCGGCCGCCTGATCGCCCGAAGTCTGCCACAGTGTCCTTGCTGTGGCACGAACATGATCCGGCGTCAACGTTATTAACACAGTAGAATTAGGGGAATTCTGTCGCGTGGAAATCCAGGCTAGCGGCACCGGGTCATCTTCCATGTGACAACATCGCCGTGGCGCGAGACAATTACCGCCATGGAATCCGGCCAGCCTGTCGTATCGCTGCGTGACGTCGAACGCAGCTACCGTGAAGGAGACCGCACACGGGTAGTCCTGCGCAAACTCGACCTCGACGTGCGGCCTGGCGAATGGGTTGCGCTGGTCGGCCGCAGCGGCTGCGGAAAGTCCACGCTTCTGAATCTCATCAGCGGCATAGACAAGCCCGACCGCGGCGACATCCAGGTGAACGGCAGCAACATCACGCACATGACAGAGCGTGAGCGCACCCTCTTCCGGCGCAGAAACATCGGCTTCGTCTACCAGTTCTTCAATCTCATCCCGACCCTGACCGTAGAAGAAAACCTGCTGCTGCCGATTGAACTCAACCAGCTGGACCGTGCGCGTGCACGCGAACTGCTCGTGGCCGTAGGACTGGAGGACCGGAGCGCCGCCTTTCCGGACCGGCTATCGGGCGGTGAACAGCAGCGCGTGGCCATTGCGCGGGCGCTGGCGCACGATCCGCTTCTGCTGCTGGCCGACGAACCGACCGGAAATCTCGACGGCGACACCGGCGAGCAGATGCTGCGGCTGATGAAGTCTCTTGCCCGGACAGCGCACCGGGCGCTCCTGATGGTCACCCATTCTTATGATGTCGCGCGCCAGGCCGACCGTGTACTGATACTCGAGAATGGCCGCATCGTAAACAAAGGGACGGAGCCAGATTGATGGCCGGGATGGTGTGGCGCGCAAACTTCCGCTTCATGTCCCGCCATCCCTGGCAGATAGTTCTCGCCGTTCTCGGCGTTGCCCTCGGGGTCGCGGTGGTGGTCGCAGTGGGCCTCGCGAATACCAGCGCCATCCGCGCGTTCCGCCTGTCTTCGCAAACGGTCACGGGCAGCGCGACCGACCGGATAGTCGGAGGACCGGAAGGCGTGGCGGAACGCCTGTACACCCGCCTGCGGGTGGACGCGGGTATCGAGCGAAGCGCTCCGATTGTCGACGGCTATGTCGAAGCCGGCGGCGACACCCTGCAGGTCCTCGGCATCGATCCGTTCGCCGCAAGCGGCTCCGGAGGACAGCTTTCCGGCGTCAACGCGGGCGCCATCCGGACACTGCTGATCCAGCCCGGGGCGCTCCTGCTGGCGCACGCGACCGCTCACCGTCTGGGTCTGAAGGTAGGCGACCGCTTTACTGTGCGATATGCCGGCCGCAGCCACACTGCGATCCTGGCCGGGCTGCTCCCGAAGGAAGACGGAGCCGCGGAAGACGGACTCGCAATCACCGATATTTCGACCGCCCAGGTCATTACCAGGCGGATCGGGCGATTGAGCTGGATTGATCTCACGCTCCCGCACGGCGTGGCAGGTCAGCACATGCGCGCGCGGATCTCCGCACTCCTGCCCGCGGGGACCCACCTCATGCCGACGCGAGCACGTACCGGGGCCTTGGTCCAGATGACCCGCGCATTCCGCACCAATCTCACCGCCATGAGCCTGCTGGCACTGATCGTGGGCATGTTTCTGATCTACAACACGATGACATTCACCGTGCTACAGCGGCGGCAGCTGATCGGCATGCTGCGTGCGATGGGCGTAACGCGGCGCGAGGTATTCGCCACAGTGCTTTCCGAAGCCCTGCTACTGGGAACCATCGGGACGATGGCGGGGCTCGCCCTGGGCATCGGCCTGGGGGAGACCCTTGTGCAACTGGTCACGCGCACGATCAACGATCTGTACTTCGTCGTGGCTGTAAGACGACTGCTGATCACCCCGGCGCCCCTCGCAGAAGGGGTCGCTCTCGGGCTCAGCGCGACCCTGCTGGCATCGCTTGTCCCGGCGCTCGAGGCTTGCGGCGCTGCGCCTGGCGCTGCAATGCGCCATTCGACGATCGAACAGCGGGCGCACGCTCTTGCGCCGCGCCTGGCACTGGCGGGTAGTGCGCTGACGATAGCCGCACTACTGCTTCTGGTATTGCCGACGAGAAGTCTGATTCTCGGGTTCACCGTGCTGTTCATGGTCATTGTGGGGCTTGCGCTCGTCGCGCCGCTGGCGGTTGCGTGGATGAGTTCAGCCGCCAGGATGCTTCTTGGCTACGCGCCAGGACCGGCCGGTGGTGTGGTTTCCCGTTATGCGTTGCGCGGGATCACGGCCTCGCTGAGCCGCACGGGGGTCGCGATCGCCGCGCTGATGCTGGCTGTGGCAACCACGGTGGGTGTCGGGGTCATGGTCGGAAGCTTTCGCGCTACCGTACAGCAGTGGCTGGCCGCGACCCTGCGCGCGGATATCTACGTTTCCGTCCCGCAGCTTGATCCCGGCGGCACGCCGCCCACCATCGACCCGAAGATCATTGCGCGCATCACGCATATTGCCGGAATCTCCGGGGTAACCCGCGGACGACGAGTTAGCGTGGAGTCGTCCCGAGGACTGACCCAGATTCTCGCGGTGGATTTCGCTGCAGGCCACCTGCCGCGCTTCCGCCTCAAGCACGGTAACGCGCACGTGGCCTGGGCTGAGTTCAATGCCGACCGGGCCGTGCTCGTTTCGGAACCCTACGCCTACCGCCACCGGCTGCATGTGGGCGGACAGGTGCGACTGCGCACCGCCCGCGGCTACGAGTCGCTGCCGGTCGCCGGGGTTTTCTATGATTATGGTTCCGAGCAGGGCATCGTGCTCATGCACCGCCGGCTCTATGAACGCGATTTCGGCGATCACGGCATCAGTTCTCTCGGACTATATCTTGCGCCCGGGGTATCCATGAGCAAGATCATCAGTGCGGTACGCGCTGCAGCCGCACACAGCCAGGCGCTATTTGTGAGATCCAACCGCGCAATCCGTTCTGCCTCGATCAAGGTGTTCGACCGTACGTTTGCAATTACCAATGTGCTGAGGATGCTGGCCGTGGTGATCGCCGTGGTCGGAATCCTGAGCGCACTCATGGCACTGCAGCTCGAACGATCGCACGAGCTGGCAGTACTGCGGGCAACCGGGTTTACCCCGACACAGGTCTGGGGACTGGTCACGGTCCAGACCGGGTTTATGGGGCTTTGCGCAGGATTGCTGGCGCTTCCAGTCGGCCTTGTGCTGGCGCTGCTGCTCATCCAGGTGATAAACCGTCGCGCGTTCGGCTGGAGCATGCAGACACTGGTCATGCCCGGGGTGCTGATCCAGGCCTTGATCCTTGCCGTCGTGGCGGCGCTGGCGGCCGGCATTTACCCAGGCTTGCGGATGGCACGTGTAAGTCCGGCAGATGCCCTGAGGGAAGAATAAGCATGCGGCGGCGGCATGTCTGGGCAATACTGGCTTTGGCAGCGCTCGGCGCCGGGGCAATGACGCTCGGCCATGACATGCGGTGGCGGACTGCATCGCCGGCTCTGGATCCGGAAGCAGTGCTAGGAACCGGCACTGCGAACGGCTACGCACGCGCTGATCGCCTGCACACATTCCGGTTTCCGCGTGATTTCGGCCCGCATCGCGCATTCAAGACCGAGTGGTGGTATTTCACCGGAAATCTCGACAGCACTCACAGGCGGCGCTTCGGCTACGAACTCACCCTGTTCCGCTTTTCTCTGAGACCGCACGCTGTCCAGAGCCCGTCGCGCTGGTCGACCAACCAGGTGTATGTCGCTCACTTTGCGGTGACTGACCCTGCGGACAAGCGCTTCCACTTCTTTCAGCAAGGGGCGCGCGCTGCCATCGGTCTTGCCGGTGCGCAGGCTGCTCCCTTCCGGGTCTGGGTGTACAACTGGGGTGTTCGGGCATCGGCCGGCACCGGATGGCCATGGCACCTGCATGCAGACGCAAAGGGCGTATCCGTCAACCTGGATCTTACTCCGCTGATGGCGCCTGTGCTGCAAGGCAACAACGGCCTGAGTCGCAAGGGTCCGGCGCCCGGTAATGCCTCGTATTACTACTCGATTCCGCGCATGGACACCCGCGGCACCTTGTCTGTGAACGGGCGGACGTTCTCCGTAACGGGTTTGTCGTGGATGGATCGCGAATGGAGTACGAGCGCATTGGCACCCAGCGAGGCCGGCTGGGATTGGTTTGGGCTGCAGCTGTCCGACGGATCGGATCTTATGTTTTACCGATTGAGGCGCAAAAACGGCACTACCGACCCGTTCAGCCAGGGAAGTCTCGTCAATCGGCAGGGGAAGGTAACGCGGCTGACCGCGACGGACGTGCGCGTACAGGTCCTCGGGAGCTGGCACAGCCCGCGCGGCGGCACTTATCCGGCACGCTGGCGTTTGTTCATAAAACCCGAACATCTGACGCTTGAGGTAACGCCTATCCTTGCGGATCAGGAACTGAACGTCGGAGTGCGATACTGGGAAGGCGCAGTCGATGTGCAGGGTTATCGTGCCGGACATCCGATCGGAGGGGAAGGCTATGTCGAACTGACGGGCTACGCACCGACCTCCCTGGCGCAGTCTTCCCGCAGGTGATAATCGATCCGTGGCGATTAGGCTTTCTGCCAGACCGGACTTCTCCGCAGCTGCAGGGATAGATGCTCGACGCGTCGGGATACCCTAACCGGCTGCGGATATTCGTGTGACGCGGCTGAATGTCTGGTATCCGGCCTTTGCAGCCACTGGGATGCACCGAGTGTTACGTCCGCAATCGGGCTAGTTGCTGCCGGTGCCAATATCGGGAAACTGAGCGGCCGTCTCCAGCACCGGTCAACTCACACTCCCCCCCCGCCGTTGCCGTGTAATTGGCCACAACGACCGCTCAATGGCGCCCAGAAGACCTCGGAGGTTGTGCTTGACTTTCTCCATTTAGGTGTGCAAATATGCACAAATCGTGCATATTTGGAGCATGCGCAATGAAAACGACTTCCGGGAAAATACCTAAAATAAAACCGTTACCCTCAACTGGAGCGCGCAGGTACGAACAAGCACACTTTGTTTGGATAGCTTTGGCTGGCTGGACACAGCACAGGGTGGGGAAGACCTTAACTTATGGGGAATTAGCCAAGCTATTGGGTTATGGTGCACAAGCGGGACACACTCTTTCCAAAGCATTAGGCATGATTTCTCTGTACTGCCGATACAACGATCTCCCACCTCTCAGCTGTATTGTAGTCGCTAAGAACTCGAACACACCTGGATGGGAAGGGATGGTCCCGAAAGGATCATCTCTTACTAAGGAGCAAAAACGAGTTTGGAAAACGCAATGGCACCTGTTTCGAACCCCTTCGCCCGGAACATTCAGGCGCGTACAAGAGGAGCTAGTCTGGGAAGATTTTATATGATCCAGAGCACGTCCTGAAAATCATCTGGGCATAAACTTGTCCTAGCGACGAGCCGACACTGCGGGCACAATAGCGTAATTTTTAGGGGAGGTAATGTGACCGTCGACCGGGACGACACCATCAGGGCGGCGCTGCTTCCAAGGTTGACCAGCATTGTGTCGCTTGAAGAGGACTGCGTTCTGATCGAGGAAATGGGAATTGAGCACGGCAGTAGCCGTATTGACGTAGCAGCGCTAGGTTCTTTCCTGCACGGCTTCGAGATCAAGGCCAGACTGGATTCACTTTCACGGCTGCAACGACAGGTTACCCACTACGACAAACTTGTCGACTTTTCCTATTTAGTACTTGCGGAAAAGCACCGCGCTGCAGCGATTCGGATACTGCCGAATCATTGGGGCTTAATCGTAGCTGAACCTGCACCTGAGGGCATTGAGTTTTGTGTTGACCGATGTGCGAAGAGGAACCTAAATCGCGTGCCGGAGTCTCTTGCGCGCCTTCTTTGGCGTGACGAAGCTCTGGCGGCCCTTGTTTCACTTGGGTTGGATCGGGGCGTTCGCTGTAAGCCCGCTCGTACGCTTCATAGTAGGTTGGCCGCTGCGGTAGATCTTGATGTCCTCAGTGCGCTGGTGTTGGAGCGGATTCGTCAACGCGCCAACTGGGGTGAACGCCAGAAGCGTCCCGTGCGCTTAAGTGCAGTTAGGCAAGCGCAAGCCATCGTGCCTGCCACGTGATGTGAGAATTAACCGATGCCGTGACCCACTGTTCTGGGTTACCGCAGGTCGTGCCCCCTCTGGCCCGGTCAGCGATGAAGCAATCACCTAGGCTTGCAGTAGGCCCCCGGAATTCCCGGAGAGATGCAATCTCTCTTGCGATGCTGAAGTACTGGGCGCTTCCGCTCTTCTGGAAACTATGACCTCGCGACACGTACCAGCGACCATCGAGGGTATACTTAACGTTGGGCCCGAGATGCTTGGCAATCGTTCGCGTGTCCATTTCTGCGTAAAGCGGCGGCACAGTAGTGTAATCGCCGAACGTTGGGACCCTTTTTAATGCCGAGCTCTGAATCGCCAACCATATATCCGATTCCAGACGGTCTAAGTACCCGTGTGAGCCACGATCACACACGCCCTCTAAGGAATTTGGCATCGAAGAACCGGCCAAGATAATCGATCGCCACGCATCCAAATTCTGGAGACTTTGAAAGGCGCGCAGCAACATCTGAACACGCGTCGCTGTCGGTTCTGTACCCAAATACCGTAAGTCAATGAGGAGATCAATACTGGGCGGAGCAACATTCAGCAATTTCATCTTCCCATCTAAGAGCGTTGGCAACTTCGCCGGCAGGAGAAGATCCTCTTCTTCGAGACGAAGACAAACTCCCGTATCAGCTTCCGAAAGAAGTCTCGCGACGGCTTGATCATGGGCGGCCTCACGCTGGAAACCTGTGACCGGCACAGGGACTAGGTCCCTCGTACGCAAGGCGCGACAGATGAATTCGATGGCGACCTGCCTTCCGCTGATAATCGCTGGCCCCACGTCGAAGGTATCTACCCACAACGATCCGCGCCACGCTGCGGCGATGTGATCTGTAATCCACGTGAGCTGTTCGGCAAGCGTCTTCGGTGTGCTCGCGAAGCGATTCGGAGGCAGAACATCCATAAACGGTCTGATCTGCGCCTTGATATCCTCATGCAGAAGGCGAAGCGCGGAGAACTCACCGCGTTTGGATTTTATAATAGGTACGTACAACACGATTCGGGGCCGGATATCCTGCTGCTAGATTCCAAATAGCTTCGACACTTCGCCTTGGCCAACGAGCTTGCTAAATAGCGTGTAATCGTTCTTCTCATATCGAATCCGTCCCGCTGCGATGCTTGGATGCACTTCGGCCTCGCTCGCAACACGCTGAATGTTTGTGGGCGTCGGCCATCTGGCGGCCTCACTTCTCTTCCATATGGCGCGCGGAATGGCGCTATCTGCCGCGACGAGGTTGGCTTCGACTTCCACGTCTTCGAGCGCATCGCGTACTGAGAAATCATCGGCGAACGCTTGATTCGGACCGGTCACATGAAGGGCAACGTGGGCGCACTCGTGCAGAAGAGAAAACCAGAAATTATCCAGTCGATCGTAGCGCAAGCTCAGGCCGATCAACGGACGATTCGCAAGACACCAAAAAGCGCAACCATCCACGCGAGTGCCAAGCATGGCCCTTGTCACGTGCACAGAGACGCCCAATTTGTGCAGGAGTGTCATAGCCCGAACCGGTCCGTCCCCGTACACGCTCATTTTGGCAATCTGTCGGATCGTATCAACATTAACGCTACCCGGCTCGTACGGAGACTCAATTCGTTCGCGGGTACTTAGCCAGTTCAAATGGGACAACCAAGCCGTGAGACGTGGGTCTTTGAGTTTCTCGACCACTGTAACCTCAAGTGAGCCACGTAGCAGCGCAGGCGAAGACTGGGGATAGCCGTGAAGTAGCGTTACGATCATCTGCAACTGCGCGTTATCATCCTTATTTGCATCGCCTGATAGCCAGCCAAGTCGAATCATTTCACCGGCATATTGCCGCAACGCCGGTGCAGCGACATCGTAGATCTCGAGTTCAGAGAGGATATCCGCTGCGTCCGAAGGGGGTCCCGCGAAGGCGTGCTCATCGCCGTCGACAGGAAACCCGCTAGCCCAACCTTTTGGAAGATTCAATTTCATGGCGCACCTCGGCGCTCAGCCAGCTTGTCGAGAAAAGCGTCGGCCTTTCGAGACGACATCTCCAGGTAGACTAGTCCTTTCTTCATCGCGTCAGGTCCAAAGGATGTCATGCCGCACTTGTTGGCATAGAAGTCGACAGAGCCGCTGACCGAGTGAAGTCCCACGCGACCGCCGAGGGAGCCGCGACGACTGACACTAATCGCAGTGGCTATGAGCGCATAGCCCGTCAGGGCGAAGCGCACCGTGGGAATGAAAGTGCCCCGATTCCAGGGTGCGGAAGTCAAAAATTCTACGTAAGCGATCGTTTGCCCCTTCGGCTGCAAGCGGCTCGCGTGGTTTTCGGTGTCAATGATCATGAGACCCTGTGTGTGTCCGTCGCATTCGATAGCGAGCCCAGAGCAGCCAGATCGAGCCGCGAATTGCGAATGGAGCTTTCGCCAGTCCCAGTGGAAGTCCTCTAACCGCAGGCGGGCAAGTTCGGCGCCGAATTTGGCGACGTCCACGCTGCCTTCCGCATCCGTGCAGGCTGCCCGCAAAGATCGTGCTGCCTGCAGCATCGGCGGCCGCCACGAGAGCTCGTGGTCGCGGAGATGGCGCTCGTCCAAATCGAGGTAGATCTGGGCCAATACCACGGTATTGCCGCCGGCACGGATCAGCTCGATTTCGTCAATCAGGACGGTCATCGCCGAACAAACTTTCTCCATGGAACTTGGCCACGAATTGGATCGATGCACCCCCAGACCCGTCCTTGGACTTGTGTGAGCATCGGGGGCAGGCCATTCCGCCTGTCATCTCTAGGATGATGGGTTTACTGTCACGCTACCATTAGGGCGAGTTCGGTCTTTTCCTTTGTCAGCGGGTCCTCAATAAAGAGCTTCTGACCCTGATTCGCACGCTCATCGAGGAACTGGTAGGCGCGTAGCGCCTGACGCAGCACGCCGACCTTGGTTAAACCATGGCGTTCGGCGAGCTGCTCCAGTATCTGCATTTCGCGATCATTCAGGGCGAGCGTCATCACACGCTTTTCCATGTTGTACCTCCTATTTTGTATCTAAAATAATCAAATGCATACGTAATGTCAACTGGGAACATATAAGAAATATATTTAAACTATATCTTTATAGTATATACTATTTATAAGTTCACCCCGGGCGGGGTGCACAATGGTGCTTTTACGGAGAGAACCGCTATGGAATCAACTACTGACAGCTCGATGCTTACGGGGCATGACTCGCATGAGGTGACTTTCGACATCACGATCAACGGCGTGGCCGAGGTCTGGCATCGCCGCCGGATGACGTATGAAGAGGCTGTGAAGCTGGCCTTCCCGCACGGACCCACCGGAGGCGATATTCGTTATAGCGTCTCCTGGACGAAGCCCGACGGGCAGGAGGGTGCGCTGCGGCTAGGTCAGTCGGTCGAGGTGGTCGAAGGAATGAACTTCGATGTCCGGAATACAGATAAGTCGTAGTCCGGACCTTCAGCGACTGGAGGCGGACGGTTTCCGCCTCCGAGTCGTCCAGGGTGCAGCTTACCATCTTCTGGTCGAGTGCGTTCCCGCCGTGAATTCAAGGCGCGAGGTGGTCCTTGGCATACTCTACTGCCCACTTGAAATCGACGCGGATGGCAAGACGGTCAATCCAGTGAACAATCATCAGTGCTGGTGGATTGGGGAGCCGCCCTGCGACTCAGGCGGTCGCGTGATCAAAGAAATGATTTCCAATTTCGCGGAGGAGAATAAGGGCGACGGCATCATCACTTCCGTTGCCTTCTCTTGGAAGCGTGTCGACAAGACGGCATATTCGAATCTGCATGAGAAGATTTGGACCTACGTCCAGATGATCTGGCACGAAGCCCTAGTCATCGATCCCACCTGCGATCCGAGAAGTGAGAAGCCGGTGCCAGCGGTCGTCGAGGCGCAGGCTCGCATATTTCGCTACCCGGATATGGCCACAACCCGAGCGGGAATCGGTGCGGCCACCGCGAAACTGCTGGCGCGCCGCATCGCCATCATTGGTCTTGGCGGAACCGGTTCGTACATACTCGATTTGCTGGCAAAGACGCCCGTTGCCGAGATTCACCTCTACGACGGCGATGTCTTCGTACTCCACAACGCGTTTAGAGCACCCGGCGCACCCCATATCGAGGAGCTCAAAGAGCCGAAGAAGGTCGACTGGTTCGGGTCCATTTACGACAAAATGCACCTCGGGATCATCCGTCATCCGTATCGCGTGTCAGCCGATCGGCTATTTGAATTCCAGGGGTTCGACTTCGTGTTTGTCGCGATCGACGATCCGAAAGTGCGCAAAGCGATTCTCGAGGGTTTGATCGCCATGAACGTTGCCTTCATCGACGTCGGTATGGACGTGGCACTCGATGCGGAGAACCGCCTCCGCGGCATCTGTCGCTTCACCGTCGGCACACCCGACTGCCACGGCCACATCGCCGAGGTAGTGTCTTTCGCGGCGCCCCCCATCGAGGAGATTTACCGCAACATTCAAGTCGCAGACCTGAACATGTTGAACGCTGCGCTGGCGGTCAACAAGTGGAAGCGGATGCGAGGCTTCTATGCCGACGACGTCCGCGAGCATCACTCCTTGTACACCGTTTCAACGCAGGCTCTCATAAAGGAGGACAGAAAGTGAAGTCGCACTCGGTGCGACCCATGTACGTTGAGTTCATCCCGAAAACACTTGAATACGGAGTTCTTTATATCTCCAAGAAGTTTAGGACGGCAAGTCATCTGTGCTGCTGCGGCTGCGGTACAAAGATCGTCACACCGCTGCGCGAAACCGAATACGCATTGGCGGAACACGCAGGTCTTGTCTCTCTGACTCCGTCGATCGGCAACTGGAACGATCCCTGCCAGTCACATTATTGGATTAAGGATAACCGCGTCGTCTGGGCAGGGCCGATGACTAAGGCCGAGATCCGCCAAGGCCGCGCGTACGATGACGCCCTTAAGAGCGCCTATTTCGGAAAGGTTGCATGGCCGTGGTGGCAACAAGCATGGGGCTGGCTAAAGCGTTTTCTAGATAAGTTCTTCCGCTAGACCGCGTGACTTATCTGCGCATTCCAGCGCAAAGGCGCTGCGCACTTGTGGGTCTGGCCGTTAGCATACAGGAGGGCAGCTTTCGGTAACAGAGCTGACCAATGCCTGAAGCTCGGCGAACGTCAGCAAAGGCCGAATAGTACGCATAGACACCCCGGCAGGTATCAGATGCGAACCAGCTATTCGAATGGCCACATCAGATCCCAAAGCGGGAATGAATAGTCCCGTGCGGGCTCGACCGTGATCTGCATCCTTCCCGTCGCCCCCCAAGGGCTACACTATTACTCAATAAGGCGCCCTGGAGGAGCCCATGACCCGGACCTGCCCGAAGTGCACCTGTCCACTACCTCCCTTGCCGGGCGCTCTGCGGCTCTTGCGCCGCCGAGCGAGCGTTTCGGAATGGAAGCAGCACTTCACCAATCCCGCCGAACGGCGTTCCTGGCGAACCAGCCCACACTGCCAGGCTGTGCTGCGGCGACAGACCACGTGGCTCGGCTACCTCTTGCTCGTCGTCGCAGTCGTCGCCATGTGGGTGACCCTTGTCGCGTTCTGGACCCGCTTCCCGCTGCACTCCCTGGAAAGCGCGCTGGCCCCCATCCCGGCGGTGCTGGTTCTGATCCTCGTCCTCTTGGGTGCGACGGCGTGGGGCTATACCTGGAAATTCGGCAAGCCCGAAGCTCAAGAAAACACGATGCGCCGCTCAACGAGGCCGCCTCCGGTTCGAGACTGGATCGATCGGGGGCTCTCGGGGGCGATCTATCTGTGCATGACACTCGCCTTCGCGTCCTTGGCGCTGCTCTACTGGGATGAGGCCCGCGGCCCGGCGGCATTCCGGGGCCACGGGTTGCTGGACCATTCGGATTCAGTAGACTATTTCTGGTTCTACTCGGCAATGATGGCCATGGGTTTTCGCCAAAAGCGGCGCTATCGCGCCCTCAAGGCCCGCAATCAGCCGGACCCCCCTGGAGCTGCCCGCCTGGGGTCTGGCCTGGTTTGTCATTCTGACCGACCTTCTGGCCTTTGATGCGTTTACGCCCCTTCATGGGGTCTTGTGGTTTAGGGCGAGCTGGATGGCGTTCACAGCACTCGGCCTCCTCGTTCTCCTGATCCGCCGCCAGCGCATCAGGCGGACACACGGGATTCCGACGTCGGAGCGCGAAAAGCGGATGTGGGCGCAGTGGGCCATCATCGCCGTGGCGGGCCTCGTCATGAATACGCTCCTGGCGCTGTGGGTGCACAGGGTGACCCGCACACATCTGCCGGCGGCTGCTGCACACTGCCAGCGGCGACCGTGAGCAGGGAGTATTCCAGAATAACGGCATCGGAATACATGATTTCGCCATCACGCTCAGCAAAACGGGGCAAGAAAACCTTCTTCAATGCCTTGCCCCGAGATAGTGAGCCACAAACGTTGCGCCGACATCCGCTTTGCTTTGTCCGGCGCGTAGCGTAAGGAGACAGACTTGCATGGTGCCCGCAGCCCATTCGCTCAACACCAGTCCATTGCTCGCCGCCGCCGGACTGGGTTCTGGATCCACGGCCGGAATAGTGTGGTCTATCCTGTTCGGTCTCATCGGCGGCGTCTATTTCGTTTACGGCAAGAAGCACAAGCGCTTTGCCCCGCTGTTCTGCGGCGTTGCCTTGATGGCCTATACGTTCATGGTCTCGAACACCTATGCCATCTTCTTGATGGGCATTGGGTTGATGGCGGTTCCGTACTTCCTGGATTTCTGACTGCTCATCGGCCCAACGTGGGACTTCGGGATCGCGGCTGTTGCCCTCCATCCAGAATTGACCCACTCGGGGGTGCGGACAAAACTTGGACTACTTGGAGGTAGTCCAAGTTTTGTCCGCACCCCCCTGGGTCAGTTTTAGGTGAACGGCAACACGAGGAACACAGATCTGGTCGGGAACATACCGAAAAAGCACTCACCGCCCGCGAAACAGCTTTTCGAAGCCGGGAAACTCACCTGCAAAGCGAGATCCGCGATGCGTGCGAAACCGTGGGGCGTTACGCGGGGAACTAGGCGCATCCCGGACACAGATCCAAGAATTGATCTAAGCGCTTGAGATCTCCCGCACGTCACGTGACACCCTCGTTACTCACAAGTCTATAATTTAGTCTACAAACGTGGAGCGAATTAACGCGATGTTGGTCAAACGTGAAATGAAGCTTGACGGTCGCACGCTCGATCACAAGACACTTGAGCAAATTCGCCTCATGGCGGTTCAACGTGTCCGCGAAGACGAAAAGCCAGCCGATGTGATCGCCTCGTTCGGGTTGTGCCGCACGACGATCTACAAGTGGATCAATGCCGCCGCGGGACGCGGACGCGGGTTGAAGGCGTTGCGCTCCACGCGTGGCACGGGTCGGCCACGAAGCCCCACGCCCGCGCAGGAGCGGCAAGTGTTTCGTTGGATCAACGGCCGCAACCCCCCTTCAATACGGGTTGGACTTCGGGTTGTGGACGCGTCGTATCGTTTCTACTCTGATCAGGCGAGAGTTCGACGTGGGTATGGGAGTCACGGCCGTTGGGGCGCTGCTGGCCAAGCTTGGACTGACACCGCAAAAACCGTTACAGCGCGCCTATCAGCGCGACCCGCAGGCTATCGAGCGCTGGCAACGCGAAACCTCTCCGGCTATTGCCGCCAGGGCACGCCGGGGCCGAGGTCTTTTTCTGGGATGAGTCTGGTTTTCGCGCCGACTCGCTGCACAATAGGACCTGGGGTGTATGTGGCCAGACACCGGTGGTGGAGCGCCCCGGCCAACGCCAGTCGATTTCGGCCGCCTCGGGGGTCAATGCGCGTAGCGGCTTCTGGTTCCAGATCTACCAAGGCGCGCTCAACACCGAACTGTTCGTGGAACTGCTCAAGCACATGATGCACCAACGCAAGAAGTCCGTGCATCTCATTGTCGACGGATTGCCCGCGCACAAGAAGGCTTTGGTGCGTGAATACGTCGAATTTACCCATGGTCGATTGACTCTGCATTTCCTACCCGACTACGCGCCCGATCTCAATCCCGACGAACTGGTTTGGAGCCACGTGAAGCGCACCGGCACCGCACGCCGACCACTGCACGCGGGTGAGCACTTGAGCCAGCGCATCGATGCCGAATTGGCCGCTGTGCAACGCAACCCGAAACTCGGGCGATCATTCTTTCAGGCTCCGTCTGTAGACTATATTTATTACGGACTGCTGAGTAAAGAGGTAGCGGATACCACAGCGGAACGCATGCGCGCGGAGGAAAACTCTGCCCGGCTGCAGGCGAATAATGATGCACTGAAGACGGAACTCGTACTTGTTCGCAAGCAAAACATGGATCTCGACGCAATGCTTCGAGACGGCGGCACAAAGCTCGCGGTGACCGAGACGGAGCTCCGCACACTCAGAGCGGCCTGTAGGCCAAAGTAGGGCCAGAAAACGCAGACCACGTAATTGATCTGGCATTTACCCTGATGTTTTTGCCAACCTGAACGCAGATCCCGCGCCCACTCCCAATTCGAGGGGCGAACACTCATAGAAACAGAGGTGTGAATGGTTAACAGCAAGATGTCCGGCGGACACCCAGGCGAGACGCGGCTCCTGCTGCAGCGTGACGCCTCCGAAGTCGGGACGCGCGTGGCCTGGATGGGCGCGGCGACCCGCCCTGCCCCGCTGCGCGAGCGACGCCTCGCGCTGGAGGGGGTCGCGGGCACAACTCTGGCGGCTGACGATCTGCCGGTCGGCACCGTGGAATTCATCCGCGCCTGCGCCGCGCGGATGAGCGTGACACTCCCGGAGCCCGGCGCCTACCCCGAGGCGCTGCGCCCCTGTCTGCGCCGGGCGCACCGGACAGACGTCCTGGGTGACGCGCGGCTACTCGCTGTCCCGACCTTCCTTCGTCCCGCCTTTGCGGTCAAGGCCTTCACCGGGTTCGTGTTCGACCCGCTGAATCCGGAGCACCAGAAACGGATCGCCGAACTGCCGGATGACCTGCCGGTTTGGCTTTGCGAGCCGGTCGCCTGGCGGTGCGAGTGGCGCTACTACATCGTCCAAGGCGAGATCGTGGGAGCCGGACGTTATGACCTGGATGGCGCGGAAGACGCGCCCGCGCCCGACCGAATGATGGTCGACTGGTAACAAACCGGATAGGCAAGCAATGAACATACGATGAACCGGTAAAGGAGGACCGATGTCAAGAAAGAACCATGCACGAATACCGAAGACCCGTATCCTGCTGACCGCCATGCTGGGGGTAGCCGGGATCGCCTTAGCGTCCGCACACCCCGCGGCAAGCGTGGCCGGGGTGAAGCCTTACATCCTGGTCTCCGCTCCCCGCGAAACCACGGCCCGCGGACAAAGAGACTATGGACCTATCGCCACATTTCTGACGCAGGCACTCCACCACAAAGTGGTCTACCGTCACCCCGACGGGTGGCTTGTATACGAGCTTTGGATCTGGAAGGACCACGCGGACATCTATTTCGACGGGCCGCAATTCGTGGCCTGGCGGCTGCACAAACTCCACCAGACGCTCGGTCCTCGCATCCTTCAGCCCCAGGACTGGCGCCTCTACACCTGGAAGGGATCACCCGTAACAACTGTCAGCAAGGCCGCGAACGGCGTCTCCCTGTGCGCGCCGCCCATGCCTAATTTCGGGACGCTGTGGTTAAGCAGCCTCTTCCCGAACCCCTCACGACAGCCCTATTACCGGAACATGCATGGCTGGAAACGGATATTCAACGGGGTGGCCAGCCATGACTGCATGATCGGTATCGGACCGCGGCTTACGGTCCATCACCTCGATCCTGATCAGCAACGGGTTACGATCCTCAAGAAGAGTCCACACTACCCCAATCAGGCCTTTACAATAAGCGCCAAACTTCCCAAGTCGGTGCGCGCAACCATCGTGCGCGCGCTCTTGAGCCCGGCGGGAGAAAAAGCGATGATACGATTGCGCAAGCGATTCTCGCATGGCCGCCGGCTGGTTGCCGGGCATGCCGCTGATTACGAAAGCGTGGATCAGAGCCTTGATGCGCAGTGGAGTACGGTGTATGCCGCATCCATAAACCACTACCTCAGGGAAGACGCCCAGCGCGAAGGGTTCGCAATCAATCAACCAACCCATAAACCACAATAATTTCGTTATCTCATGGAGCATGACAGATGACAACAAAAAAACGGACACCCCACGATAAATGGAAAGCGTTCCTGAGCGGAGCACTTCTTGCTGCCGCCACGACCTGCGCCTACGGGAAAGGCATGCCCCAAGTCCCCGGAGCACCCGCCATTCACGGGCGTCCCGTCGTCGACACACCGAAGATGCTGATGTGGCCGCGCAACGCGAAACCGGCGCCGGCCGATCTGACGGACCCGACCGCAGATCTCCTTTTCGACCTGCATGGGAATATCCAGGGCCGCGCCTGCCGTGACGTCGGCCTGGTCGTGTCGACCGAGGGCAATTATCACATGGCGCTGAACACCCTCTGGCGCACCGTCATTCTGCCCCGTTACGGAGCGACGATTGGCAGCTGGTATTACACTACG
Organism: Pseudomonadota bacterium; assembly: GCA_021790335.1. GTDB lineage: Bacteria > Pseudomonadota > Gammaproteobacteria > Acidiferrobacterales > UBA6901 > JAJYCY01. The sequence continues at coordinate 16,719 of JAJYEE010000044.1, forward strand.
AGTCCGCCGGTCGCGTTTCCCCAGCTCATGCACCACAACGATCTGAGCTTCGGAAACTTCTACCTCCATTGCCGGCCAAGCGTGGCGATCGCGGCACCCCGCCTCATCCGCAAACTTCAAGCCCATGGCCTTACGGAAGGCAAGCCGATTGCCCTCATGAAGAGCCGTGGCAACGTGCTGCTCGTGAAGTACGGAAATCCGATGCACATTCACAGCGTCTGGGATCTGGGGCGTCCCGGTGTCCATGTCGTCACCCCCAACCCCTACAACGAACCAGGAGCGTTCCTGAATTACGCGGGTTCGATCTACGAGATCGCCAAACACGACCCGCATCCGCCGAAAGGTTGGACGGCGAACCGCCTGTTCAATGCGATCTTCAACAGCCGCGTACGGAACAAGTGGCTGATCGGCGCGCGCATCCATCATCGCGACGAACCGTGGTCGGTGGCCTACGGCAAGGCAGACGCAGCGGTGATCATGTACCAGCTCGGCAAATACACGAAGGCGTCGTTCCCGCATCTTTTCACACTAGTGCCGCTAGGCGGGACGGTGGCCGATCCGCGTCCACTGCCCGGCAACGAGGCGGACACGACCTATCTCGTCAGGGTCAAGGGGCCCTTCACCGCTCGCCAGCGCACGGCACAGCGGGATTTCATCAAGACCCTGATGTCGCCGGCTTTTACCCGCATCCTGAAGCGTGACGGACTGAACCGTCCGTAACGCGGTTCTGACCGGGGCGAGACGGTTTCGACCGTCTCGCCCCGGTGGCGGCCCCAGACGGAGGTCTCTCTTGCTGGCACCACCCGGCCCGCCGATGAGGATTGCCGGATCCCCACTGGTGGGAACCGGAACCGGCAGGTGCGATGAGATGAACTCAAGACCCGGGAGTAGCCGGTGCAGATGCGAGAGCAGGAACAGGTACAGCAGCGATAGCGCGATGCCGAAAACTAAGTGAAATTTACGAGCCAAAGGATTTCCGGAAACAGTGACGACTTTTCAGACGCGGGGCGATCCTCAAGAGCATCAAACAATTACGCACGCGGACCTTTCTATTACACACATCTTTTGAGGACCAACACCGTGATGGTGTCAATATCGCGATGATGATCTAGCTGTTGCAGAGCCGTTGGCGGAAGTCGCGTGCGAGCGGGTAGATCCAGATGCTTTTAA
>JAJYEE010000101.1 GCA_021790335.1 Pseudomonadota bacterium
GTGTGGCTGGTCGTCCTCTCAGACCAGCTACGGATCGTCGCCTTGGTAGGCCTTTACCCTACCAACTAGCTAATCCGCCGCAGGCTCATCCAATAGTGCAAGGTCCGAAGATCCCCTGCTTTCCCCCATAGGGCTTATGCGGTATTAGCCCGGCTTTCGCCGGGTTGTCCCCCGCTACTGGGTAGATTCCTACGTGTTACGCACCCGTCCGCCACTCTACTCGGGGTTGCCCCCTTTCGCGTTCGACTTGCATGTGTTAGGCATGCCGCCAGCGTTCAATCTGAGCCAGGATCAAACTCTCCAATTAAAAAATTGGCGTCCCATTCTGGTGAATGGAACAAAACTTTTTGGCGAAGACCTTCACTAGCCCGTAAGGGCAGATCGGGGCTTCGCCGGTCTTTCATTGGACCTAGGCTCGACAAAAGCGCCCACACAAATTACTTGATCTGAATTGTAAAAGAGCGGTCCTGCTACCCGGGGGTAACCGGACAGAGCGGCGCATTATACGCATCTGCTGCAGTCCGTCAACGGGGTGTAACAAAAAATGTTTGCCCGGTCGCCACTTCGCCCCAGGGTGGAGGAAGGTCTGAAACTATAGCACAAATCCGGTGCCGGGTAAAAATTACCGCGGTCTCGCGTCGGGCTGTCCGGGAATCAAGTCACCCTGACCCGGACGAAGCGGCGCTTGCCGACTTGCAGCACATGGCTTGCGCCTCGCCGGATCCCGATTTCCGGATCTGCGGCGCGTTCCCCGTCGATACGGACACCGCCCTGCTTGATGAGACGCAATGCTTCGGAAGTACTGGCAGTGAGTCCCGCCTCTTTGAGCAAACGGGGCAGGCCCAGGACCCCTTCATCATCCGCGACAAGGCTGATTTCCGGCATCTGCTCGGGCATGCGTCGCTGGCTGAAGCGCAGCTCCCAGTCGGCCAGGGCCTCGTCGGCAGCCGCCCTTCCATGGAAACGCCCGACGATCTCCTGCGCCAGTTCGATCTTGAAGATTTTGGGATTTGCCTCGCCTCGCTCGGCACTTGCCCGCATGCGGGCGATCTCATCGAGCGACCGGCGCAGTGACAACAACTCGTAGTAGCGCCACATCAGCCGATCGGATACCGACATGACCTTGCCGAACATCTCCCTCGGATGCTCGCTGATGCCGATGTAGTTGTTGAGCGACTTCGACATCTTCTGGACCCCGTCGGTGCCTTCCAGCAGGGGCATCGTCAGCACCACCTGCGGCGTCTGGCCGAAGTGCTTCTGCAGTTCCCGTCCCATCAGGAGATTGAACTTTTGATCGGTGCCACCGAGCTCCACGTCGGCCTTGAGCATCACCGAGTCATAGCCCTGGATCAGGGGGTAAAGAAATTCGTGGATCGCAATCGGTTGTGCGCTCGCATAGCGCTTGTGAAAATCATCGCGCTCCAGCATGCGCGCCACGGTGTGGGTGGCGGCCAGCTTGATCAGCTCGCCCGCCCGCATCTCGCCCATCCAGCTGGAATTGAAGACGACCTGGGTTTTCTGCGGATCGAGGATTCTGAAGATCTGCGCCTCGTAGGTTCGCGCGTTCTCTTCAACCTGCTCGCGCGTCAGCGGCGGCCGCGTGGCGCTCTTGCCGGTGGGATCACCGATCATGCCGGTAAAGTCGCCGATAAGGAACAGCACCTCGTGCCCGAGCTCCTGGAACTGACGCAGCTTGTTGATGAGCACGGTATGCCCGAGGTGCAGATCCGGGGCGGTAGGATCAAACCCGGCTTTCACCCGCAGCGGCCGACCCGAACGCAGACGCTCGGAAAGCTCGGCCTCGACCAGGATCTCGTCAGCCCCGCGTCTCAACAGTGCCAGGGTTTCGTCGACCTGGATCATGACCGATGAAGTTCGCCAATGATGGAAAAGGGCTGCCAAGGGTACCACAGGGTCGGGCGGGTTTGAATTTGATGGACACCCCGGCAGGCATGCGGCGTTCCGGCTCACCGGGCGGCCACCGATCGGGTACACTTGTCGCATGCGCCACGGAACACGAGACATCCATTGAACTATATCGGGCTGATGTCCGGCACCAGCGCCGACGGCATCGACGCCGTGGTGGTCGCAATCGAGGAACCGCGGACATTGAGACTGCTCGCGAGCCACCACGAGCGCTATGACGATGAGCTGCGCCCCCGGATCCAGTCGCTGATGCATCCGGGCAACAACGAACTGGAGCGCGCTGCCCTAATTGACGGCATCCTGGGCGAACGATTCGCCAAGGCGGCCAATACGGCGCTGGCCATGTCTGGGCTCGACAAGAGCCAGGTCCGCGCCATCGGCAGTCATGGTCAGACGCTGCGCCACGGGCCGCAGGCTACCCCTCCGTACACCGTACAGGTGGGAAATCCTGCGGTGATTGCTGAACAGACCGGCATCACCACCGTCGCGGACTTTCGGTTGCGCGACATGGCCGCGGGCGGCCAGGGCGCCCCTTTGGTTCCGGGCTTTCACCATTGGCTGTTCTCGCAGTCCAGGCTCAGACGGATCATCGTCAACATCGGGGGCATTGCCAATATCACGGCGCTGCCGGCCGATCCGCACGCCGCCGTGATCGGCTTCGACACGGGACCGGGAAACACCTTGCTGGACCGCTGGATCGCCAGTCACAGGAACGAAGACTACGATGCCGGCGGGAGCTGGGCCGCAACGGGCTCCGTGGATCACGACCTGCTCAGGCGCCTGCTCGAAGACCCCTACTTCGCGCGCCAGCCACCCAAGAGCACAGGCGTCGAATACTTCAGCCTGCCGTGGCTTGGATCGCATCTTGCAAATCTGCGGGGCGATCGCAAACCCGTCGACGTGCAGGCCACTTTGACCGAGCTTACGGCGATCTCGATCGCCCGCGCAATCGCCGGATCCGGCGGCGCGGACGAGGTATTCGTGTGCGGCGGCGGCGCACACAACCGCGAGCTGATGCGCTGCCTGCAGGTCAACCTCGGCAACATCCCGCTGCGCGACACCACGGACCTGGGCCTGCACCCCGACTGGGTTGAAGCTACCGCCTTCGCCTGGCTGGCCCATCGGACGATCGAGAAACTTCCCGGCAATCTGCCGTCGGTTACCGGCGCACGCCATGCGGCCGTGCTTGGGGCTGTCTATCCGGCCTGACGCCGCGCGCACCGCAAAATACCTCAATTCCGCGTAAGCAGGGGGTATTCCTAAAAAACGGATTTGCTTCAATCCGGCGAATAGCACCCCAGTTTGTCATATTTATGTATATATGATATGTTTTTCTGCATGAGGACTACGCTCAATCTGGATGACGAACTGATGCGCGAGGTGAAGCGCCGCGCCGCGGAAACCGGTGAGAACATTACGCGCATCATCGAGAAAGCGTTGCGAGAAAACTTCCAGCGTGAACAATCGCTCAAACGGAAGCCATTCCACCTCAAATGGGTAACCGTGCGTGGGCGGATTCAGCCGGGCGTGGACCTGACCGATCGCGATGCCCTCTATGAACGCATGGAAGACCGCCAGTGATTGCCGTCGACACGAACGTGCTGGTTTACGCGCACCGAGAGGAAACACCGCAACATCAACAGGCCCTGGCCTGGCTGAGTTTCCTCGCGCAAGGAGCCAT
>JAJYEE010000045.1 GCA_021790335.1 Pseudomonadota bacterium
AGGGCTGCCAGGCGCCCGTAGGAGGCGGGAATGAGTGTCTCCAGGCGTGCGCGCAGCAACCGTGCCAGCACAGGCGCCGCGCCGCCAGTCGACACGGCCAGCACCAGAGGAGAGCGGTCTATGATCGAGGGCATCACGAATGAGCAGAGGTCAGGCCGGTCAACCACGTTCACGGGCACATGCTGCTCCCGCGCCGCCTGCGCCACTGTGCGATTGACCTCTTCGTCATCGGTGGCTGCAATCACTATGGCGCAATCCTGCACCTGCGCGGCTTCGAATCGGGCTGCATGGTGCTCCACCTTGCCGTGCGCCGCGAGTGCCGCCATGGCGCTGCCAAGCTCCGGGGCTATCACCCGAACCTGTGCACCGGCCTGCAGCAGCACTCCCGCCTTGCGCGCGGCAACCTCCCCACCTCCAACTACCAGGCAGGTTTGGTCACGGACGGTCAGAAAAATAGGAAGAAAATCCATGGAAATAGTTATTCCGGGCTGTTATTGCGCTCGTAAATATTTGTAAAAACAATGTAATATGTATTATATTTCGTCCAATTTCTATATCTCTTTGCGGAGAGCCGGCGCAACCGCGAACATCGCGGTCTGGTCGATGTGGCGCCGGCCCGAGCAAACTTAGAGGGTATTCTAATTGAAAATCAGCCGGATCTCGTTGAGAAATTGAGCCCCCCTTTTCGAACTCTGGACCCCGCTGCTCCATGCGATTCATGCCCGTCTTTCCTGGCGGACCCGGGCTATCCGGATCGCCCCAGGCTCCGCGCTCACCCCGTCCGTACCCCCAAGAACACGGGACGGCCTTGAGGACATCCGGCCTGTGGGCGATTCACGCGGTTCGGGACGTCCTCGGGTCGCGCTGTTTCCGATAAGTATTGCCAGACCATTCTCGCTCTCGGCGCGCCCGCCTTTCGATGCTATGATCATGCCAACCTTGAATCGTCCGCACAGGAAGCGCTTGCCGAGCCCGGCCGTTTCAGCCGTAACTGTTCACACTGCGTGAAACATTCCCCCTCTTCGATTCTCATCGTGGGACCCTCATGGGTCGGCGATATGGTAATGGCGCAAAGCCTGTTCCAACTGCTCAAGCAACGCCATCCTGGAACGGACATCGATGTCCTGGCCCCCGCCTGGAGTGAACCTCTGCTTGCCCGCATGCCGGAGATCCGCAACACCTGGGTGCTGCGCACGCGCCACGGCCAGTTGGGCCTTGGACAGCGTTACCGGATGGGGCGCAGTCTGCGCCCTCGGAACTACGAGCAGGCAATCGTCCTGCCCAATTCCTTCAAATCGGCACTGGTCCCGTTCTGGGCCGGGATACCGCTGCGTACCGGCTATCTCGGAGAAATGCGCTGGGGCCTGCTCAACGATGTTCGCAGACTCGACGAATCCGAATTGCCCATGACCGTCCAGCGCTTCCTGGCACTGGGACTCGACCGCAGCGAACCGGTTCCGTCTCCGCCTCCCATACCGAGACTTACGGTTTCGCAGTCCGGAATCGATGCGGCACTGATGCGCCTTGCACTCCGTGATACCGGGCAACCGGTGCTTGCGCTCTGCCCGGGCGCGGAATATGGTCCGGCCAAGCGCTGGCCCGCGGAATATTACGCACAGATCGCAGGGCTTTATGCTGCGCGTGGCTGGCAGATCTGGCTCTTCGGCTCCGAGCGGGACATGCCGGTCACAGCCGAAATCCGCTCCCTGTGCGGTGCTGATTGCGCCGATCTGGCCGGACGCACTACGCTCGGTGAGGCGGTCGATCTGCTTTCACTCGCCCACGTGGTCGTCAGCAACGACTCTGGCCTGATGCATGTGGCGGCCAGCCTCGGGCGCAGGCTGATTGCGGTGTATGGTTCGTCCGACCCGGGCTTCACGCCGCCGCTGAGTCCCGCGGCGACAGTACTGTCTCTGGGCCTCGCCTGCAGCCCATGCTTCAAGCGGGTCTGCCCGCTCGGACATACCAACTGCCTGCGCCAACTCAAGCCCTCCCTGGTCGAGCAGAGCATCGACGCCCATCTCCCATCGCCATGAGATTTCTGATCATCAAGACTTCCTCGCTGGGCGATGTGCTGCATGCGCTTCCGGCCGTGACCGACGCCGCTCGCGCCCTGCCGCAGGCACGGTTTGACTGGCTGATCGAGGAAACGTACGCGGAGATTCCGGCCTGGCACCCTGCTGTCGACTCCGTCATCCCGGTCGCAATGCGGCGCTGGCGTCGCGGATTCCTGACACCGTCCCATACGGCGGAGTGGCGTCATGCACTGCGTACCTTACGCACCCCGCGGTATGACGCGATCATAGACGCGCAAGGCCTGCTCAAAAGCGCTGTCCTAGCCGCCTGCGCACGCGGACCGCGCCATGGCTTCGGTTTCGGATCGGCCCGCGAACCGCTTGCTGCTCTGTTCTATCGGCATCGTCACACCGTTTCCCGCACATCCCATGCCGTGACGCGGCTGCGTAGCCTGTTCGCACTCGCGCTGGGATACGCACTTCCCGACAGCGAGATCGACTACGGAATTTCGCGCGCGCTCATCCCGTTCCGCCCTGCGGACGCAGCCTATCTCGTTTTCCTGCATGGAACCGCCTGGCCGACGAAACAGTGGCCGGAACAGTACTGGGGCAAACTGGTCGGACTGGCCAACGACGCAGGGTTGCGTGTGCTTTTGCCGGCCGGAAATCGCGCGGAGGCTGAACGAGCACATCGCATTGCGGCAACGGCCGGCAACGCGCAAGTCCTGCCAAACATGACGCTCACGCAGCTGGCCGGCGTTCTCGCCGGCGCGCAGGGGGTGGTGGGCGTCGACACCGGCCTTGCTCACTGCGCCGCCGCCCTGTCGGTGCCGGCGGTAACCATATACGGTGCCACCAATCCGGCCCTGACGGGTACGCTCGGACACGCACAGCACCACCTTTGCGCCGATTTTGCATGTTCTCCATGCTTGCGGCGCAAGTGCCATTACCGCGGACCCGCACCGGTCACGCCGGCCTGTTATCAGACAGTTCCTCCGCTGCAGGTCTGGAACAAACTCACCGGGCTGTTGGGGGTCAGTGCGCTGCACACAGGCTGACACCCGCCCCGTGCGCACAAACCGCGCTTGCTCCGCATAAGGAAATCAGGACGCAGTGTGGCGGGAACCACACACACCACTCTGTCCGCCACGCGACCGGAATTGCTTCCACACGGCGACCAGTGGCCCAGCCCAAAAGAGTACGCGCCGCCTTCGTAACCACAGAAGCGTTGCGATCACCGCGACCAGCGGCACCGGGTGGCGGCACAAAGTCCGTCCGAACCGAAATGCGCCATCGGCCACCGCGATCGGTTCGCGCCACTGCCGGGCGGCAACCGCAAACTCGATGCGCTGCTCGGCCGCGCGCGCGATCAGATTCCGACGCCTGCGCACTACAGCAGAAATTCCCGCGCTCATCGTGGTGTCAACTCCTCGCGATCACGCGCAAGCTCCGCCAACGTAGCGGACAAAAGGCGTGGACGCGCCTTTACCCGCGCGCGCCAGATCACACCGAGAACGATCGCTAGCGCCAGATAAAGCGCCGCGAATCCGCCCAAAACCGTGACCGGATCGCGGTTCCAGAACGCTACCACCACCGCCACGGTGCCGAATATGACAGCCAGACAGAAGAAAAACAGAATCAGAAGAGACAGTACGATGAGCTGTGCGACACGCAATCCCTGTTCTTCGATCTCGGTCGCCGCCAGCTCGACACGAGTCTCCAGAATCTCGATCAGGGTCGATATCATCCGACGCAACGACTTAACTAGTCCGACCGGACGCGGACCCGCTTCGGACCCCGCCATATCGGTCAGCGACGCGCCGTCAGCATGCCCAGCAGGAAGCCGAGCCCGGCGGCGATCGCCACGGATTCCCAGGGGTGATCACGCACCGTCCGGTCGGCCGCCTCGGCCGCTGCATGGCCGCGCTCGACGACATCGCCACTGAACTCTCCCACAGCATCCTTTGCTGCACGAAGCCGTTCCTCGACACGGGTACGTGCCGCGCTTGCCCGCTCGCCGGTAATGGTCGCGGTTGCGCGCAGCAATTCCTCCGTATCCGCGGTCAATGCCTTAAAGTCATCGACTAGCTTCCTCCTTGCCGATTCTGTAGCCGTTGTCATAGAACATCTCCTTTCCGTGCTACCGGGACGATACATCACCGTTCTTTTTCTTACTGTTTCTTTATACCTGCCCCTTCTTCCGGGCATCTTGATGTATATCAAATTCCCCCGTGCCCGCCTCCGGCCGATCCACGGGCCCGCTGCTACACATGCGACTGACTGTACAGCATTAACATTTTCAGGCACTTGCAGCTCGTTCGACCGGACGGTACCCGATCATCCATGGCATACACTGCAGGCAGCAGGATCGCCCTAATAACGGTTTGATTTGATGGGTCCCCGACGGATGCAGCTTGCGGCGGCCCGTTCTGGGAATGAAAAGTGACCCCTGCAGCCAGATGGTTCCACGCGGGCGTGTCGCCGGCATGCAAATCAGCCGGAGGTCGTTCGCACGGGTTCACGCATCATCGGATAATTGCTTATACTCGTCGCATCGGTGGCGGCCCCGCTCTGGAGGTGTATCGTGGCGTGGTTGGCAACGGCGGATGAACAGCTCAAAAAAATCATAGCGAGTTTTCGGCCTCAAAGAGCGCGCTGGTTCGAAGCCTATACGCCGCAGGACGAGACCGTGCAGACACTGGAGGCTCTGGCAAAAACGGGCACGGTGGAACTCGAACTCGATCCGAAACTCAGCGTTCCGCTGGATATTGCAGAAGTCCGCGATGCCGTTCATGAATTCAAGATTCTGTCCGACCATTATCACAACTATTGGCCACACTACGGTCTCTGCCCGACCGGTCTGAGTGGGCCACCCGAGAAAATCGCCCGCACGGCACTGAGCCACCTTAACGCCTGGGCTTCCCGCATCGACCCCGTGCTCGCCGAGACTGCCGCACTGCAACGCGAAGCGGATGATCTTGCCCTGCTGCGCGAGTATGTCACGGGCAGCGATGAAAGTGCACCGAATCTCTTCACGCTGGCGCATCCCAGCGGCCTGCTAAGCAAGTGCATATTCTGTTGCCCCAGAGAGCAAATGTTGGATGTCCGTTTTCGCGACGTCATGAAGGGGGAATTTCCGCGTGCCGCCCACCGTTTCTTCGTGGTCATCGGACTTCCGGAGCGCATTTCGGAAATCGAGAAAATCACCGCCGCGCACTCCTGCCAGCGCATCGCCATCCCGGAGTGGCTTCCGCAACACACGCCCGAGCAACAGGCCCGCATCGATACCCGGCTCGAGGTCATCGCCGGTGAGCTGAAAGTACTGCAGCAGCGGGCCGAAACACTGAAGGACGATAGTGGACTGGTCGAAGCTCTAGGAAACATGGCGCTGCTCGAATGGTACATTTCGCATGTCCCGGCAACAGCCACGAACCGGAAGTTCTGCCATGTCACCGGCTGGACAACCGACACCCAACCGCGTCTTCAGGACATCCTGCTCAACGCAGGGCTTCACGCCATTCTGCGTTTTCCGCCCGAGCCGTCTGGCACTGCCGCGCCCGTACGCGTGAGAGAGCTGTGGTGTACCCAGCCCTTTCGGGTGTTCACCAGCATGTTCGGGACGCCGGAGGAAAACGAGATCGACCCGAGCGGGCTGCTGGTGCTGATCGTGCCATTGCTGTACGGCTACATGTTTCCCGACATCGGCCACGGCCTGGTGCTGGTGTTTGTCAGCGCCGCACTGTACCACCACTGGCATGACGGGCATTTCCTGGTTCCGTGCGACATCTTTGCAGTTCTTTCGGCTTCGTCTTCGGGGAATTCTTCGGTTTCGCGGGCGCGATCGCACCACTCTGGGTGAAGCCGCTGGCCCATCCGCTCGATGTCCTGTTTGCGCCGCTGGTGTTCGGCGTCGCACTGATCATTCTGGGCCTCCTTCTTGGCGGCCTCGAGGCTTTCTGGCGCGGACAATGGCGGACCTGGCTGCTCGTTGAAGGTGCGATACCCGTGCTATATGCGGGCAGCCTGGGGATAATTTTTGATCATAGCGCGGGCCTGATAGCAATTGCCGCGCTGGGCTGGTACTACGCAGGCAGTCTCGTGCAGCACCGCCAGCACCCGTCAAGCACACTGCTGTCGGCAACTGGCGCATTGCTGGAAAGCGCGCTGCGACTGGGACTTAACACAGTGTCGTTCTGCGCGTAGGGGCATTCGCTTTGGGGCATGCGGCATTCTCCGCGGTGATCCAGGGGCTGGCGAGGTACGCCGCAAATCCTGTGCTCTACATGCTGGTCATTGTCATCGGAAATGTGCTGCTGATCGCGATCGAAGCGCTGCTGGTGTTCGTGCAGACCACAAGGCTGGTCCTGTTCGAGTTCTTTGTCCGATTCCTGCACGCGGAAGGCCGTGTATTCAAACCCCTTTTTCCGCCCGTGTCGCGATCGCAATAGCATTCCACCCAGGCCCTGCATTTTGTCACGCTGACCCGGCATCTCAGCGGGCCGGTCCGAGGCCATCGGTGCACTGTGACAGGGGGTGGGTCGGTCTAGGCTGGCGGTATTGCCGAACCGGCATCCCGGCGCTGCAAGCGTCCGGGACGCGCCCGACCCGCGCCGCTCCTCGGAGACAAAAGGCCGTCGCTCTGTGAAACTGGCTACTCGGCACGGAGCCTTTATGCCACCACGCGGTCCAATTCTGGTATGATCAGATTGTCGCAGGCTGCATTTCAATCGCGCTCCGCCCCGTCCCACCCCGGTCGACGGACAATCCAGCAACCGGCCTGCATGCGTTCGCGGCGCTCGCTGGGATGATCCGCCCGATCGAAAATTACCTGCCGACCGAAACACGCGGTATTTGGGTCATGCGGCTGCTGCACCATATGCACAACGGTTCGTATTTAGGTATCAGTCCTGCGTACTGGCGCCTTGGGAGTGAACCTGTGGAACGGGCTCGATCCCGGATTGAATCAAGAACGATCGGATTTCTGACATGAAAGTCCTTGCCATCGAACACTCACGCATCGGCTATTTTATCGATTCCGCCTGCTATCTGGCCGCCATCCTGCTGCTTTCCGGATTTATTCTGCTTTCTGCCCCTTCTCACACCTGGTTCGAGACGGCGCTGTACGTCGTTGCCGGTCTCGTGATCTGGAGCCTGCTCGAATATGCAATGCACCGCTTCGTCCTCCATCACATCGACCCGTTTCGCAGACTGCACGAGGCACACCACCGGCAACCACAGGCGCTGCTCGCCACACCTACGATTTTGAGCGCAGCTCTGATCATAGTATTCGTATTTCTGCCAGCGACTCTGCTCGGAAATCTCCAGATCGGATGTGGAATCACCCTGGGAGTCACCGCCGGATACTTCGCATTCGGCATCGTACATTACGCCGTGCATCATGGCCGCTTGCACGGCGCGTGGCTCGAGCGACGCCGGCGGATTCACGCTCTCCATCACCGCTTCCCCGATCGCCACTTTGGCGTCACGATGTCGATTTGGGATCGTGTATTCTGCACGTAGAAGACCGGCATTATCTGGGTCCCGGAACCGCTTTTTTCCGGACGCTGCACACGAGGACTGCTCCGCCGGCTCTCATCTGGACTGCCAGATCTCTGTTTGAAGAGAATCAGCGTACGCAGCTTCGTATCGCTACCAGACAGCGTTGCCCGGCACCTTTACCCGGTGTGGCGCAGCGCCTCTTTTACCTCGCAAGCACACCACATCATGGTGTGCCACTGAATCCGAATTTATTCACAGTCCAGATCACAGCACAGTACTACCCTATTACCGCTGCCGTACTCAATTGCAATGGCCAGGGTGACGCAAATGTGCATACCGGTCAGTGAGAGATAGGGCCGGGACATATGCACCACCCCTGGCTGTCCGATAGCGCGACGGAAGTAGGGGCGTCTGAACCAATGCGCACCGGAGACATCCTCCAGCGGCAGGAATCTGGGATCGACCTTCGCGGTATGGGCCGACGACGTCAGTTTGCGACCGATCTGGCGTGCGTTGGGGTCCAGCAGATAGCACCGCGCTACGCCGGCGCGGCGCACGAACTCGGTGCATGCGGATTCAAATGGAACGTCTGCCTGCAACGCAGCCACGCATGTCCGGAATTCGGAAATATGAGCGGCAATGCGCGCCTCTTGCGCTTTCGATTCCTCGGCGGATGCATTCTTGAATTGCTCGCACAGCCGCATCAGCGTGCATGTCTCCACGCTCTCTATTTTCAGGGTCTCCGCCGGGCGACCGAAATAATACCCTTGCACGAAATCCACATCGGCGTCCATCGCGATCAGCGCTTCATCCTCCGATTCAATACCTTCCATCACCACAAGACATCCGGCTTCATGCAGGAGCGACACCAAGCTGGGAAGAACGCGGCGCACTTTTTTCTTGGGTGCCGCCTGTGTGAGAATAGAGCGATCCAGCTTTACGATGTCCGGCGCCAAGCCCCATATGCGTTCAAAATTGGAATATCCGGAACCGAAATCATCAATGGCAACCAGGCATCCGAGATCTCGGTAATAGCCGACCGCTGGGCTCAGCTTAGATTCATCATGGGTCGAATCCTCAAGTATCTTTACGACAACCCTATGGGCCGGAAATCCATAGCGCTCGAGAAGATCGGAGAAAAATATGCCGTAATCCTTTCCGTGCATTACCACTGCCGGGTTGACGTTGAGAAACAGCCAGCTGTTGTCCAGGCGCTGATCGAGATAAGTGCGCACGTGCAATGCACGGCGCAGGCGGTCGAGCAACGTCGTTTCCGCTTCGGTACCAGCCATGCCGAAGACATCTAGTGGAGAAATCGAATCGCCGTTCGCGCTGCGGGCTCTGAGCAGCGCCTCGTGACCGACCGGGCGCCGGTGCGCGAGGCTGAAAATTGGTTGGAACGCACTGGTCATTGTAAGACCCATAAAGGTACCCACGCATTTTTCATCGCGCATGCACAGGTGGGTCTCTACCGATTCCCGGCAGCTGGAGACGTCGAATAAGTTTTCTTTTCTTTTGTCGAACGGCAATTGCTTTTTGCTATCGGTATTTCGATTCATCAAGAGATCCCTTCGCCTTTCTTGCCAATGACTGGCACCGTTTATTCGGCAACTCGGAAAACCGCCGGGTCTGGATCACACAGCAATTTCCGAGCCAGCATCCAGTTAGCGGCCGGAAGTCCGGGAGCTGCAGTTTATGGGGAACAATTTGCCGGTATGCTGCGAAAGTTGACACTACGGAATACATCTTTGCACAGAAACCGGGCATTGTGCCCGCGCGGCAATACCGATATGGTGCAGCAATCCACTATCTGCGCCAACCTGTGGAATACAGGGCAGACGCGGCAAAGGTCACGCTGCCTTGCTTGAACCGGTCGTGCGCTCTTTCGTAACGGGTATGTCCATCCGCTGCTTTGATGACATGGGCCGCCGTCATACTTGCGCCGCATGCGCCGGACATGCAGTCCGCGCATGCGGGGAAGACCACTGATATCGACCCAGGATCTCGCAGCGTTCCGGGACACCGGTAATCCACCTGCCGGCAACGACAATCCGCTTATCTGCAAAGCGGTCTTCGACTCGGGCAATCGGATCGACTGCAGGCTCTGATCTGGATCAATTCGGCCTACCTCGGGATTGTGTATAAACATTTACAAGGAAACCCTTATGCCAGCGGCTCGGCAAATAGCATTTGGAAAGACTGCCCGGTTGTCGCAAGGCATGGAAAATATGAGCCCAGCGCACCATGTACCCGAGGAAAAAACCATGACACGGCATATCGATGTGACGGAAGTCGGCGCACCTGACTCCGAGCTCAGAACCTCGCCCATATTCGACGATGCTGCCGAGGATGTCAGCTCGTACGACTTCGATCTCGAAGAAGGAGTCTGCTATTTCAATGACGTCAGTTATCAAATTGGAGAGTATGTCTGCAGCTCGGCGGAACTGCTTCACTGCGAGGAGCGTGGAATATGGGTACGCAAAGGCTCATGCTACAGCAAGTGAAGGCGACACGTCGGCGGGCCGACTCTCCCTGCCGTTTCTCAACCGTCGTACGATCCCGGCAGTTCCATTGCGGATCGCGTTAATTGCAAGCTGACGCGGAAATCCGCGGAACCTTCTGCTGCCTGAGGGGCGAACGAATTTCTCCAGTGCGGATGTACCCGGGATTTTTCCGAACCGGTACACGCTACATCACTGAAATGCTGTCAGTTTATATGCGGATCAATGACTTTCCGGAATCCGGAACCGCTTCACCAGCGTGGCGACTTCGCCCATCAGACTTTCGAGCTGACGGCTTTGATCTGCCGCGGTACGGGCATATCCATCCGCCTGCCTGGAACCTTCAGCAATTGCTGTCAGGTTCCGGCTAACTTCGTTCGCGACCGCAGTCTGTTCTTCCGCCGCCGTGGCAATCTGCAGGCTCATCTCGTCAATCCGCTTGACTGCGCCTACGATCTCGGCAAGCGAACTGGCGGCTGTTTCAACCTGGACTTCACTTGTCGCAGCGTCGGCACTCACCCGCTCCATGGCCTGAACCGTCTCCTGCACGCCATCCTGCAACCGCTCGATAATTTCCTGAATCTGTTCGGTGGACGTCTGGGTGCGCTGGGCTAGTGAGCGTACCTCGTCGGCGACGACCGCGAATCCCCGCCCCTGTTCGCCGGCGCGTGCAGCTTCGATCGCTGCGTTGAGCGCGAGAAGCTTGGTTTGCTCGCTCACCTGCGCGATCACGGCCAGGATTTCGCCGATGTTCTTGGCGCGACCCTTCATGCGTCCGACCGCCTCCGCCGCCTCGTGCACCCTGGCGGTCAGGCTCTCAATACCACCGATAGCGTTGGCTGATGCGAGTGCGCCCTCCTGGGATCGACTGCGCGCATCCTGCGTGGCCTGGGCGGTCTCGGCGGTGTTACGTGCGACCTCCTGGCTCGTTGTGGCCATCTCATGCATTGCAGCCGCCACCTGTTCGGTTTCGCTGTCCTGCCGCGAAAGTGCGTCGTCAGTACGTTCGGCGCTCTCGCGCATGCTTGAAATGCCATCGCTCACCTGCCGGGTGGCCTGCCGGATGCCGGCAATCAGCGCACCGAGCTGCACCTGAATGTGGCCAGCGGAAGATGCGATCTGGCCGAACTCATCGCTGCTGCGTACCGACACGGTGGTCGAAAAATCTCCCTCGGCTAGCCGCTCGAGGATCCCGGTAACCGTCTTGGCTGGAACCAGTATGGCTCGATGCAGCACGGACAGGAACCATATGAATGCCACCGCAATAGCGATCCCCATGAGTTCCAGGCTGGTAATGATCCCCGACCGCATGTGGGCAAGCTCGCGGTTTACGGCAGTATGCATCCGTAGCTGGTCGCTCAAAATCCGCGTGCCAGACCATGTCGTCCAAAGTCCGTAAAGCGCGGCGGCCAGAAGGAGTACTGTGCCCACCCCGGTTATAAGAAGGAGCTTTCCTCGAAGCTTCAAGCGCAAAAAGGACCGAGACTTGGAAATTACTTCATCAGGACCGTTTCTCATCATCGTCTTCCACTACATGAAAAAAGACACGACTAATGTGCGCAATGTCCCAGGATATGGTATGCAAAATCATGCCCACAGTTCTGCTGGAAAATCTTCCCCCAACCTTCCAGACAGACCCCCAGGAGCCGGGGTCGCAAAAGTCGCAAGGGTCGGCTTGCCGGGTCGCCAAGCTGCTCCTTCGCGCTTCCAGCCGCACCGAACGTCTACCATCCATGCTGTCGGGAAACCCGCGCAGCCCGGCGAAACTAAAACACTCCCGCTCCCTGTTAGCGGCTTCGACGCGGAGCACTTTAGGGAAAAGCACCAAAAATTGTCTGCACCCCACCCTGCCGGAACTGCAGGAAAGCGGCCACTGCCTATCGCCCCCATTTCAAACAAAGCATGGCATAGATTTCGCTGAATGCACCGCGCTCAGGTGCCGTCCGGGCAGCACTATCGCCACCCGATCATGCTGCGTGAAGATATTGCTGCTGCTCCGCGCCCGGACAGTCCGCCACCGCGTCCCTTTATTGCAGATTCATCAATGCGGTACGCTTTCGGGCCGTGCAGATTGCCGAAGGACAGCCCGATCGGCACGGCTACTCACGATCAGGGCAATGCGACAACTCGACCGCAATCCGTCATTTGGCGTCAACTCATCGGCGAATCGCGAGATATACGCTGCGAAATCCTGGCACACCAGCGCACGTTCATCATAAATCGTCCATGGACTTGTTCTATCTTTTGCCTTAAGAGATTTTCTAACGTACAAGGCTCTGTTGGCATTTCCGCGCAAGGCCTCCGGACCCACTTCGGGGGAACCTCCGGAAAAATGGGGATACGCCGATGCTGGCGCCAATCGACACGGATTTATCGGATTCGAGCCTTATCGGACATCTGATTGAATTGTCAATTTTTGCAGGCACTTTATGCACATCCGCGATTCCGGAAAAAGAATCGCGGAACATAACAAACTCTTCCCCACCCAAACGGGTCAACGTATCGGACTTTCGCAGAATCGCTGAAATTCGCTCGGGTGCCTGTCATCACGCTTGTCGCCTGACCTTTGCTGAGCTCGGCCCGGCCACGCACCACTGCGGTAGCCCCTTTCGCCACGAGCGTCCCTCGTGGCGAGGTGACAAGATCTTGAATCGCAATCTGTTTCTCTCGGGCTTCGCGGCACTTCTAGCAGGTTGCTGAAAAACTCGCACAAATGAACAACTGATCGTCGCCGAATGTTTCTTTGCAAGTCGAAGCAGTGATGTTCGACCGCGGGTTCGGTGTGGCCATGTTGCGTTTGGGTGTTTTGTTCATCGTTTTTCCTCTCGTGGTCGCGCGCCGGATAAAGCTATCCCGTAGCCGGACACAACCGGCTGATACGCAGCAGGTTGTAAGCGGCGCCGGTGAGATGGGCCAACAGTTGGGTGCGCGCGATGCCCCGAACGCGGGTCTTGCGCAGACCGCCCACGGTCTTCATCCAGCCGAAGATTTCCTCGATGCGCTTGCGCTTCTTCTGGCTCAATGCATAGCCGTCGTGCCGGGTGGTGCGGGCATCGAGGCCCGGGGTCTTGCGGCTTTCGATCCGGGCAACGTGCGGGATGATGCCGCGCCGGCGCAGGCGCGCGACGAAGTCCTTCGTGTGGTAGCCCTTGTCCGCCCCGAGGGTCTTGGGCTTGATGCGTTTGCGCCCCTGGCGCGCGAGCATCTTGAGGGCGGCTTCGCGTTCGGCGTAGCCGTCGGCGGTTCGGATGTGGATATCGAGACACAGGCCGTGGCGGTTCTCCATCAGGGCATGGCCCGAGAAGGCGAGCCTGGACTCCTTGCCGGCACCCTTCTTCGCCAGCCGGGCCTGCGGATCCGTGATGCTTTCGTGGGTGGCGCTGGAGCGTGCTTCGCCGTGGAAATCCACGCTCGGGTTGCCCGGGTCATCGGGCGGTGGCGTTTTCTGCTTCGACTTGGCCTTAAAGCTTTTCAGCGAGGCCCAGGCCTCGATCAGCGTGCCGTCCACGGTGAAGTGGCCATCGGAGAGCAAACCCTTCTCCCGGGCGAGCTTGACCACGGCATCGAAAAAGGACAACGCCACGTCGTACCCCATCAAGCGTTCGCGGTTCTTGCTGAAGGTGCTGGGGTCGAAGGGGTCCTCCTCCAGGCTCATGTCGAGGAACCAGCGAAACAGGATGTTGTAATCGAGCTGCTCGCAGAACAGGCGGTCGGAGCGGATCGAATAAAGCGCGATCAGCAGGCTCGCCTTCAGCAACCGCTCCGGCGGGATCGAGGGGCGGCCGGTGTCGCTGTACATCACCTCGAAGGTGGCGGCGAGCGGCTTCAGAACTTCGTCCGCATGGCGCTTGATGGCGCGCAGCAGATGGTCTCGAGGTACGCGCTGTTCGGGCGAGAAATAGCTGAACATGTGGCCTTGTGGGTTCAGTTCACCGCGCATGCGTCTGCTCCATTGATCGGGCCACAGCATTTTACCGGATGGGCGGCGTCAGGAAGAGGGTTTTTCAGCAACCTGCTAGTGTTCCTGCTGTCGGCCGCGCCGGTACGAGCCGGCGCTCGGCAACCGGCTGGAGCTACGCGCGGTCCAGCCGATCGTAATACCCGCCGCCAAAGCACCTGTGACATTCTTTTACAAAGTTGCAGCCTTGTGATTTTACGCATGAGGCATGCGCCCTTTAAGATTATCTCCCAAAAATGTTGCACTTGGTTTTTAAGCGCGCCGATGCTAAGGTACCTGAAGGTCGATGACCGATGAGACATGGAATTCACTGCAACCATCTAACTAACGAGGCCTTCTCACCTTCTGTAATTGCACCATCCGTCAGGGGGGGCGGTCCTTACGGCCCACCGCTCTCTCCCCGTTCAGGAAACTGCTTTGGTAGCTCGCCTCGCATCCGCCAATTCTAACGACAGCGAGTATGGAAATGACCTATTTCTCAGTTGACCGAGCCGCTGAAATACACACTCAGTTGAAAACTGTCATTCGACGAATGATCGAGGCCATAAGCTTCGTCGCACCCTGGCTGTTCGTGCGAGAACTTTTGAACCGTCCCGGAGTAGTGGGGGCAGTATGGCCCAGTTCCCGCCAACTTGCCCGGCGTATGGCAGCTCTTGTGCCGCTGGCCAGTGAAGGCCTAGTGGTGGAGCTGGGTGGCGGCACCGGGGCCGTCACCAAGGCACTATTGGAACACGGCCTTAGCGCCAGGCGCTTAGTGGTCGTGGAACGTTCCCCTGCCTTTGTCCGGCATCTGCGCCAGCGCTTCCCCTCAGTCACCGTGCTGCAAGGCGATGCCCGGCAGTTGGCCAGCCTTTTACCGCCCGGCGAACCCGTGGATGCCATCGTGTCCAGCTTGCCGTTACGCTCGCTGCCGCAGGCCGATGCCAGCACCATCGTCGCGCAATGGCCGCAGATACTTCGCCCGGGTGGAAGCCTGATCCAATTCACCTACGACCTGCGGGGTGCGCCGAACCACACCCTGCACGGACTTATTCACCGTGTCAGTCATCTGGTTTGGGCAAACCTGCCACCGGCACGGGTTTTCCTCTTCGAAATCTGATCGGCCAGACATGCCGGGCCTCGCACTCGATCCTGAGTCGGAGGGCACGAACCGCACGCCACCCCCTTATGCTGCACGTACGTCCTGGCAGATCATGGCGTTCCAACAAACAGGTAATTCCGAGACTCCTTGCCCAGACCCGCAATAGATGCGCATTCAGCGGCGATCCCTGTCCGAAAACTCCGTCCATGTTTCTCCGTCTCAAAACGGCAGTGCCCTCAAATTCTGTGGACATCTAGTAGAAACAAACCCGCCTTTACGGGAATCACGCATATCTGCGACCCAGCGCATCGACCCGCCCGGGTCTCGACCGACGACCAGAAGTTCGACCTGCAGCGGGATGTCCTGGTTCGCCCGCGCCGGCTGCACCTCAACTTTTGTTACGGCGGCGGTCAAAATTGAATTGAATGCGCAAGCCCGTCGGGAATTGGAGCGTCTTTTTCAGTCCCGCCCGTTTTCGGTCAGCTTGGCGGAATGATCGAGGATCGTGCTGCTCGCGGCAGAAGGAAAGACGAACGGGGAGGTCGTCGATCGTCTGGGGATCGCGCGATAAAAATCGGGGCGGCGGCGGGATCGTTATCACGAGGTGGGTCTGGCGGGGATCGAAAAGGATGCGCCGCGGCCCGGGCGTAACCGACGTGCCCACAGACGACTACATGACCGAGGGCATTGTGCTGCGACGACTGAGCTTATGCCTTATCAGAGTCTGGCCTGCTCGCGTGATTCTGCCTGTGACATCGCCCGGCTTAGCGCGATCAAAGCGGCAATTATGGTGAGGATACTCCCCGGAATCCAGATGATCATGCCCCCGATCTGCTGATCGGTAAGCGGCGAGATCGGGAAAAATCGCCCGCAGATTCCGTAGACCGGATAAAGATTGTGCCGTGACAAGCCGATGATGGCTCCGGCCAGAATCATCGGCACCATCACAATCGTCAGCATGAGTATCCTTATGCCTTGCCCCACGCGGGCTTCGGGATACGGACGAGGGTCAAGTACCAGCCACCAGAAAGGGAGATCGGCGACCACCACGCTCCAGTTCATCAGAGTGTAGACCCAGTTACTCAGCATGGCCGCGAATTGAACCGGCGGCAACAACCAGAAACACAAGCTTGCAACGAACATAGCCGTCGCTGTCCAGGGATCGAATATGACCCGACCTAGGGGGCGGAACGCAACCCGCACGCTGCGTAGGTGGGCCCGGACGGGCGTCGGAATACCCCTTGCGAGCGCGGAGCCCGGCGCGGAGAAGGCAAGCAGAAAGGGTCCCACGTCCTGCAGCACGAAGTGTTGTAAGCGATGTACGAAAAACATGTGCCCCGCATAGTAGTCCCACTTGGTCTGAAGCGCTGCATAGATGAGCGCAAGGCCCAGGTAGAAGGCAAAGCGCCGACCGACTGTGGTCGGAGGCGCCGAGTTGCGAGCGCCACACGTAAACAGCGTAAGTGCGACCACAACCACTACCAAGACGGTCGGCGAGAAGTTCCAGGGAAGGAAGAAATCGAGCCTGGATGTCCAATTCATGATTTTCTGTCCACAGGAGTACTCAACTCCTCCGCTGGCGCTTCACGGCAGCGAGAAAGCACGATGTCAATGGCCTTCCTTCTCTTCTGCCAAAAAACCAATATTTTGGGTCGCGTTATTTCTTCAAGAGCGAGCAGATCCCGCAAATTGACCATGCCCTCTTTTAAAGAAGCGAAAACTGGAAATCCATACCTCTGTAATCGCGGCTCCGCCCCCGATGCTCTGAGTCTCGCTTCCCATTTTCCACTCTTGTCGATCAACCATACCTTACATGCCACATTGCTCGGACCATGTTCACGATTTGCCGACGGACCGGATAACATAGTATGCAGGAAGGCTGCACGGAAAAAAATGAAGCCGTAAATCATGAACATTAAACCGAAAGGGCCCAACAACACCGGATTATCCAAGTCATTGATCTATCATACCTACTGATCTTGAATTTGGGATCTACCCCCGCTTTCTCGGACGCATCTGACCTAACCGATTTTTTTGTACCAGTCGCATAGAGAGATTACTGCATTGTATTCGGTCGCTGAAGGGTATCGGTTCTCTGTGTTGACATGACGTTGACATCCTCCCTGGGCTAAAGGCCGGGGATTCCTACGGCGCTCATCCCGGCATCGAGCCAGAATGAGTCGCTTCGGTGGGTTCCTGCGGCTGGCGGCATTACTGCACCGCTCATTTCGCAGGCGCAACAGGCGTGTCCCGCCCTGAGAACGTTGATCGCGCCGAGCACATCTTACCGGGTTCCCTAATGACTCCATGCCCCACACGGAACCCGCGACCGTGAACACATGTGAAAGCAGCGCAAGGTCCAGGCGAATGTGTTGGCCCCCTTGCCATGGGCCTGCCAGTCGCGGACCCGA
>JAJYEE010000046.1 GCA_021790335.1 Pseudomonadota bacterium
CCCTTGATGTCGTGGGGAAACCCGACCACCGCCGCTTCGGCCACGGCTTCATGCAGTACCAGCGCGCTTTCCACCTCGGCTGTTCCCAGCCGATGTCCGGCGACGTTGATCACGTCATCGACGCGTCCGGTTACCCAGTAATAGCCGTCGGAGTCGCGCCGTGCGCCATCTCCGGAAAAATACATTCCCGGGTAAGCCTTGAAATAGGTGTCTATGAAGCGCGAATGATCGCCATAGATGGTGCGCATCTGGCCAGGCCAGGAGCGGGTGATCACCAGGTTTCCGCTGCCGGCACCTTCCACGAGCTTTCCTTCGGCGTCGACCAGTGCCGGCACGATTCCGAAAAACGGGTGGGTGGCGGATCCGGGCTTGAGGCGGGTTGCTCCGGGCAGCGGTGTTATCAGAATTCCTCCGGTTTCGGTCTGCCACCACGTGTCCATCACCGGACAGCGTGAATCGCCGACCACCCGGTAATACCACTCCCATGCTTCGGGATTGATGGGCTCGCCGACGGTTCCGAGCACCCGAAGACTCGTGCGCCGCGTGCTCTTGAGCGGTTCGTCGCCTTCGCGCATAAGCGCACGGATCGCCGTGGGCGCCGTATAGAAGATGTTGACCTTGTGTTTGTCGATGACCTCCCAGAAGCGCGATGCCGTGGGGTAGGTCGGAATGCCCTCGAACATGAGCGTGGTGGCCCTGTTCGCGAGCGGACCGTAGACAATGTACGAGTGTCCCGTCACCCAGCCGACATCAGCGGTACACCAGTAGATGTCTCCGTCGTGATAATCGAAGACATACTTGTGGGTTATCGCTGCAAACAGCAGGTACCCGCCCGTTGTATGCAGGACACCCTTGGGCTTGCCTGTGGAGCCCGAGGTGTAGAGGATGAACAGCGGGTCCTCGGCGTCCATCTGTTCGACCGGACAGTCGCGAGCAGCCGCGGCCATCGCCTCGTGGTACCAGATGTCGCGGTTCTCGTGCCAGAGTACCGGGCCGCCGCTGCGCTTCACGACCAGTACGGTGTGTACGTTCTGGCATGTCATGACAGCCTTGTCGGTATTGTTCTTGAGCGGAATCTTCTTGCTGCCGCGAATGCCTTCGTCCGCCGTTATCACCACGCGGCAGTCGGAGTCGAGAATTCGGTCCTTCAGGGATTCGGGAGAGAATCCTCCGAATACCACCGAGTGCACGGCACCGATGCGGGCGCAGGCGAGCATGGCATATGCCGCCTCCGGGATCATCGGCATGTAGATGCAGACGCGGTCTCCCTTCTTGATGCCACGGCTCTTTAGAACGTTTGCCAGACGACATACCTGTTCGTGCAGTTCGCGGTAGCTGATCTTGCGGTCAGCCCAGGGGTCGTCTCCCTCCCAGATGATTGCGGTCTGATCGCCATGCTCTTCCAGATGACGGTCTACGCAGTTGTAGCAGGCATTGAGTTTTGCGCCGATGAACCAGCGGATGCCGACCTTCTGGAAATCCCAGTCGGAAACCTTGCTCCATGGCTTGGACCAGGTGAGGAACACCTTGGCCTGTTCGTCCCAGAAGCCGTCCGGGTCGGAAACCGAACGGGCATACATTTGCTGGTAACGCTGTGCGGAAATATGGGCAGTTTTTGCGAGCGCTGCCGGCACGTTATATACCTTCTCGCTTGACATGGTCTCTTACCTCGTTTCACTGTCTTCGCGAACCGCAATGGAGCGGAGGGGTTCGCAAAGGTTACGTCGCTGTCGTGCCGAGTGCCAAACCTGCAATCCGCCGGGCCCGGAAAATGGCGCATTTTCTTGGTCTAGCGGTGCGGCACGGAACGCGGTTTGCATCGTGGATATTCACGCATTCTTTACGGGGTGCGTACGTTGCTGCGGTACCACCGGCAGCCAAGAAACGCGTGCACACTTTCATTTCATGACGTGCCCGGCTGGCAGTTTGAAGACTCTGTCAGTCCTGTGCCAGTGCGGGCGGCCGCGCGATGCGGCCGCCCCCGGAGCCCGCCATCCTTCCTTAACCAGGAGGCGCACCTACCGGAATTACCGTCTTGCCGAACGTTGCATTCGTAACCAGGGCGAAGCTCGTGTACATGGCGAGCAGGCCGCAGACGAGGCCGAGCCACCCTCCTGCGACATGCATCTCGTTTTTGCCGAACAAAGCCCCGAATCCGAGCAGGAAGTAAGTGATCCACAGGGTCAGGAAAATCCACCACAGCGCCTTGCTAAGCCGGAACGTGGCAATCCACATGTAAAGCGTGAAAACACCCCACCCGATCAGTGCGACGCCGATCGTGCTTCCGGCTTGTGACAAATCCAGTATGCCATGGCCACCGAGCAGGACCAGAAGCGCAAACCACCACCAGAATGCGCCGTAGCTGAGAAATGCCACGGTGCCGAAGGTATTGCCGGTACGAAATTCCAGTATGCCGGCAATCATCTGTATGAGACCGCCATACGCAAAAGCCAGCGGAATTACCACCTGCTCCCCGCCCGGCGGCAATACGCCAGCGTTAACCAGACTCAGGATTACCGTGGTAAGTCCGAAACCGACGAGACCGAGAGGTGCAGGATTTGCCATTTTCGGTGCTTCCGCCGCCATGAGACGTTCTCCCGCTGTTGTTGATTAGAACTACAAGATATTAGGGCCGGTGTTTTCGCGCAAGCAGTATTGGAACCTGACCTGTGGAGATGATTTGCGTGCGTATAAGCAAACGATAATGTATGTTGAATGCCGGTGCGTGCGAGGGCATTTTGCCCGGCAGGATGGCGCGAAGCCGCCACATGAAGTTACCATCCATGCCTGGCCGCGGAATGCCCGGCCACCGAATATATGTACGGTTTATGCGCCTGCGTGCCGAAACAGGCTGACGGGGATTCATCATGATTGAAATCCGCAAGTCGCAAACGCGTGGTCACGCCAATCACGGTTGGCTCGACAGCTTCCACACATTCTCTTTTGCCGATTACCACGATCCGGTACGCATGGGTTTCGGCGATCTGCGCGTCATCAACGAGGACCGGGTGAATCCCGGAACCGGATTTCCGACCCACGGCCATCGCGACATGGAGATCGTCACCTACGTGCTGGACGGTTCTCTGGAGCACAAGGACAGCATGGGCAACGGCTCGGTAATCCGTGCAGGAGACGTGCAGCGCATGAGCGCCGGTACCGGTGTTCGCCACAGCGAATACAATGCATCGTCGGATGCAATCGTGCACTTTCTGCAGATCTGGATCGTTCCGCGTGAAAGCGGCCTGGCGCCGAGCTACGAGCAGCGTCATTTCGAGCCGCAGGAGTTTGACGGAAGGCTGAGGCTGGTGGCGTCTTCCGACGGGCGTGACGGTTCGGTCCTCGTCCATCAGGATGTATCGCTGTATGCAGGGCGGTTTGACGGCAGCGACAGCGCTCGTTACACGCTCGGACCGGATCGGCGGGCCTATGTACAGGTGGCGCGCGGTACGGTACGCATCGATGGCCGATTGCTTGGCGCGGGCGATGGCGCAAAGATTGTCGGCGAACCGCAGCTCGTGCTGGATTCTGCCAGAGGCGCCGAGCTGCTGGTGTTTGACCTTGCCTGACCGGAAGGTGCGGTTGGGCCAGTCATGCCGGTGCCGGTCCCGGGCGCCGTCATCTCTCGCACTCGTGGCGCGCGACTGCGGCGTGGCGGGATGCCTGCTAGCGCTGACTTGCTGCAGCAGCCGGGCCGCCGACCGGGGGCGCTTCCGGCGGCACCCGCTGCACCTGCCAGTGATCGACAGCCCAGCGCCAGAAGCTGTCCAGGTCGCTTTCACGCAGTTCGTCCGGAGGCCGCTGTCCGAGAAACCGAAGCACTTCGAAAAGGACCGCAACCGGGTCGCGGCCGCCGATTGCCGCAGCATACGTCTGCTTTCCGAGCTTTTCGCCGTGCCCGTCCACCGCCAGCGGCAGGTGTGCGTACAGCGGGGTGGCAAGACCGAGCAGCTTCTGCAGATGGATCTGGCGGGGCGTTGAGAAAATCAGATCGGCGCCGCGCACCACTTCGGTGACACCTTGCGCCGCGTCATCCACCGCCACGGCAAGCTGATAGGCATACAGGCCATCCGCGCGCCGCACCACGAAATCACCGATTTCGCGCGCCAGCGCACAGCGCACCTCGCCCTGAATGAGATCAAAGAACGCGATCTCCTCGGCCCCGGTGCGCACCCGCAGGGCAGGGCCATTGCGGCGCGCAGCGCGGCAGGTCCCTGGATAGACCGGGCCGTCTATGCCGCGTACGCTGGAATCGGCGATTTCACTGCGCGTGCAGCTGCAGCCGTACAGGGCTCCGTGGGCTTGCAGTGCGGCGAGTGCATCGCGATAAGCCGCATCATTGCGGCTCTGGAAGCCCACGGGGCCGTCCCAGGCGAATCCGAATGCCTCGAGTGTGCGCAGGATTCCGTCGGCTGCGCCGGCCACGACGCGCGGCGGATCCAGGTCCTCGATGCGCACAATCCATTCCCCGCCGCGGCTACGAGCCTGCAGAAAGCTGCCGGTTGCGGCAACCAGGGATCCGAAGTGCAGCGGACCGGTCGGGGAGGGTGCGAAGCGCCCACGGTATGCTGGAGCAGAACACCGGGCGGGGGGTGCGGCACGCCCGTCGCGAGTCACGGCTTTTCGATGTTGCCGCGTATTGCGGCTTCTTCCACCAGTCGTTCGAACCGCTCCGCGCTCATGAGGCCACGTGCGGCCACGATGTCACGCACCGGACGCCCGCTATGCTGTGATTCCTTGGCGACCTCTGCGGCCGCGGCGTAGCCGATGGCGGTGTTGAGCAGCGTGGCGAGACCGACGCTGCCGTGCGCATAGTCGCGGCAGCGTGCGCGGTCGACGGTCAGGCCCTTGAGATTTTTCTCGGTGGCTGCGCGTATGGCATTGGTAAGCCAATCCATGGCGTCGAACAGCGCCGAGCCGAGGGCCGGCATCATTACGTTCAGCTCGAGCTGCCCGGCCTGGACCATGAGTGCGATCGCGGCGTCCTGTCCGATGACCTGATAGCAGACCTGGTTCAGCATCTCGAACATCACCGGATTGACCTTTCCCGGCATGATGCTCGATCCGGGCTGCACTGCAGGTAGCACGATCTCGGCCAGGCCGGTGCGCGGCCCGGACGCCAGCAAACGCATGTCGTTGCTGATGCGGGTGAGTTCCAGCGCGAGCGCACGGATCGTGCCGGACAGCTGCATCAGGTCGGACATCGACTGCATCTGTGCGCTCAGATCGGCGCCGGGGCGGATCGGTTCGCCGGTGAGCTGCGCAAGTTCCTGCGCGACACGTTCGGCATAGCCGGGACTCGTGTTGAGGCCGGTGCCGACCGCTGAACCGCCGAGCCCGATGTCGCACAGCAGCGGTCGCGTGGCCCCTACCGCATCCGCGCAACGGCGCAAGGTCCAGGCGTAAGCCTGGAACTCCCTTCCGAGCGTGGTGGGTACGGCGTCTTGCAGATGGGTGCGTCCGCTCTTGACGGTTTGGTTCTCCCGCCGGCCGATCTGCTCGTACTCCGCAGCCATCGCCTCGACTGCTGCCAGAAGGCGCGGCAGTTTGGCAAGCGCGGCAAGGCGGATCGCCGTGGGAATGGTGTCGTTCGTGCTCTGGCCCATATTGACGTGATCGTTGGGATTGACGGGCCGGTATTCGCCCTTTTTTCCTCCCAGGGCCACATTGGCCAGATTGGCAATGACCTCATTGGTGTTCATGTTATGGCTCGTTCCGGCGCCAGCCTGGAAGCGGTCAACGACGAATTCCTCGTGGTAGTTCCCGTCGATGATGGCTGCGGCAGACCGCAGGATGGCTTGTGTGCTGCGCTCGTCGAGCCATCCGGCTGCGAGATTTGCGCGTGCTGCAGCATATTTGATGCGGGTGTGGGCGATGATGAAGTCGCGGTCGGGGCGTCGTCCGGAAATCGGAAAGTTGCCTGCGGCGCGCGCGGTCTGGATGCCGTACCAGGCGTCGGCAGGCACCGGAAACTCGCCAAGGCTGTCTTTTTCCGTGCGGAAGGATGCGGTCATATCGGCTCCTGAGTGGCGATAGGCGGATAGCGAACGGTCCGGGTTGTCTTGAGATCGGCCGGCACGTCATTATATCTCAGGCGATTGGCCGGGGTCCGCGCCTGCGCCCGATGATGGGGGGGCGCAGATGTCTTCGGACGCCTGCAGATATTAAGGCGAACTGGTTGATGCATGAAGCGGGAATGATATCGTCACCCTGCGTGCGCTTTGTCGTGGCGGGCCGGGTCCAGGGAGTGTTCTTCCGCGCCGCAACCCGGCACGAGGGACAGCGCCTCGGACTCCGCGGCTGGGTGAGAAACCGGGACGACGGGACCGTAGAGGTGGTTGCCTGCGGCGGGGATCAGCAGCTCAGGCAGCTCGAGGAGTGGTTGTGGCAGGGCCCTCCCGGGGCCCGGGTGACGCAGGTGGCGCGCTTTCCGGCGCCGGCCGAGCAGTTCGCAGGATTCAACGTGCACTATTGAAGCGGGCGCTTGCTCATTGCGAAAACCAGCTCCTCTGAAACGCCTGATATACCTGCGCCACATAGCGATCCCGGCCCGGGCTGCCGTTGTAGAGGGCGAGGGCGTGACTCAGGTTGCCATGCTCCTTGTCCAGGTAGTACTTGAGGATGGTGCACCCGTAGCGAAGATTCGTCTGCACGCGGAACAGGTCGTCGCCCGGTTTTCCGATTTCCTTGAGCCAGAACGGCATCACCTGCATGAGACCGCGGGCGCCGGCAGCGGAAATCGCGAAGCGATGAAAATCGCTTTCCACCTGGATTACCGAAAGCACCAGTTCTGGCTTGAGGCCGGCGCGGATGGCCTCGTAATGCACGTTCTCGAGCAGTTTCATGCGGAAGGCGTCGTTGGGAATACGCGACTTGAGGCGTTGCGACATGTCCATGAGCCAGACCTCGGCGGAGTACCGGTCGCGGAAACTGCGCGGATCGCTCACGGCCTTCTTCAGCAGCGCCCGGAGCACCGGATCGACCACCGGCGGCCGACCGGCGCCGAGGGCCGGAGCCACCAGCACCAGTGATGCCATGACCGCCCATAAGGCGGAGAGACGCGTTATCCGCTGGAACACCGGCTTATTTCCTCGTATTCGTTTTCGTGCGGCTGCCCCGGTGAGGATAGCCCGCCTTGAAAGGTCCGGCGCATCCCCTGTCCGCAAGCCGCGGACCGACGGTGGCATGCGCTGCCCGATCACCGCGCGGCCAGGGCAGTGAACGTGCGCCGGCACGCGCAAGGTCACGGTGAATTATAGTCTGTCGGCGGGTCCGGCCGAGCAGGCAGCCGGGCTGTTGCAGTGACCCGTCGCGCGAGCGCTTGCTTCCCGAGGCATCGTGCATCCGGTCGGTGCGCACGGTGCGCCCGGGTAACCCCGGTTTAGACGCGATGCCGGATGGGGCAGGCACTGGCCGGCGGCTCCTTCAGCACCGCGTCCGTCGGTCGCGCAGCGGTGCGGCGGCCAGGGAGCGGACCTCGAGCGTCGAGTGGACGCCGATCCGACGCGCTACCCGGCCCAGCGTTGCTTCGTGAAAGCTGATGTCCGGACAGCACCGGCGTGCGCGAACGTGGATCGATGCGTTGACAGCGTCGCCTTCACAGAAACGCATGGGGCCTCCTGCAAGCAGCCTTACCCGCAGTGATCGATGTCATTTCGGTTCTGTTGCATGCCAGTGTGAGCAACGCGGCGGCGATGTGCAAGCTTGAGGTACGTCCCGACATGCTCCGGCAGTGAGCGGATTCCACCGGCCGGCGGGGCTGAATGCGAGGTGGGCGTAGTGGACCGGATGCCGCTGCGTGCTAGCGCGTATCGCCGAGCAGTTGCTCGAGCGCGTGCACCCGCGCACGCAGACGTTCGATCTCTTCCAGCAGGTCGACGGCCAGAATGGTGCCGGCAAAGTCGATCTCGAGTTCCCGCCTGAGTCGCAACGCGGTGTGCAGACGCTTCAGCGCCGGGCCGGGAAACCTCCAGGTCTGCGGGCCGGTGCCGCGCGGCTCCACCAGACCTTCCTGCACGTATGCAATGAGATCATCCGGCTCGAGCCCGAGCGACGCGCATAGCTGGTCGACGGAGAGCATCACGTCTTCGTCGAGCACGGTGGCGGTGATCGTCACGGTCGTGTCTGGCACCTTACACCCCCATGTGGCTGCGCGGATTGAACGGCAGTTCCCGTGACATCCGCTCATAGAACTCCCTGGCGGCCGGAGTCATCGCCGGTGGCGTCACGATCTGGAGCACGATGTACTGATCTCCGCGGGTCTTGCTGCCCAGGCCGCGCCCCTTGAGCCGCAGTTTCTGCCCGGACTGCGAACCCGCAGGGATCTTGACTTCGACATTGCCGCCGAGTGTGGGTACCGTGAGATGGGCGCCGAGGGCGGCCTCCCAGGGGGTGAGCGGCAGATTGAGATAGATGTCATGTCCTTCGGATTTGAAAAGCGCATGGGGCTGTAACTGGACCTCCAGGTAAAGGTCTCCGCGCGGGCCGCCGCCTGCTCCCGCGGCGCCCTGTCCGGCAAGGCGTATCTGCTGTCCCTGGACGACGCCGCGGGGGATCTGGACCTGAAGTGCGTGATTGCGCATGACCCTGCCGCCCGTGGCATCCCATTCCGGCACAGCCAGCTGGATGATCCGCGTCGCGCCGCGGTAGGCGTCATCGAGGCTGATCGTAATTTTGGAATGCTGGTCCTGCCCGCGCATGCGCGGGCCGGCGCCCGTTGCTCCGGCTCCGGCGTGAAATGTGTGCCCGAAGAGGGATTCGAAGAAGTCGCTGAAATGATGGTCCGCCGCCGGGCCGCCGGCGCCCTGGTGGAACTCGAACCCGCCCCCCTGCCAGTTCGGTGGCGGGGTGAAGTCCTGTCCCGGCTGCCAGGAAGAGCCAAGGTGATCGTAGGCAGCACGCTTCTCCGTGTCACGCAGCACCTCGTAGGCCTCGCCAAGCTCCTTAAAGCGTTCCTCGGCCTGGGGTTCCTTGCTCACATCGGGGTGGTACTTGCGTGCGAGTTTGCGATAGGCCCGCTTGATCTCGTCGGCGCTGGCGTCACGCGAGAGCCCCATGATCTTGTAGTAGTCCTTGAATTTCATCGGTCGACCGGGATCCCGACGCGCTTTCGATGGCGCGGATTGCTAGAACTATGAGGGTTGCGGGGCAATGCTTCAAGACGCAGGCCGCACATAGCTTCACGGTGCGCAGGCGCGCCACAGGGGCGATCCCGCGCCCGGCAAGGAACGCGGACACCGGCGGCGGCGCCCTGAGGCCCCGCCAAACCACCGCTGGCAGGGTGTCGGCGGACTCCGGTCCGGCGCGCCGAACCCGTACGGTGCCGGCCGGGCTCCGATCGAGGGAAGTCGGAGCACAAGCAGGGAATCCCTGTCCGGAGCCCGGGAAAAAAGGCGGCGCGGTTTACTTTGGCATATTGTAACGCAGCACCTTCAGCCCCTTCTGGCTGGAGAAGTAGGCAGCAATGTCCTCCATGTCCTGGGACGACAGATGCGCGGCAAACGCATTCATGATGGCGTTCTTGCGCGCTCCGGATTTGTATTGCTTCAATGCGTGAACGAGATAGTCCGGGTACTGGCCGGCGAGTCGCGGAAACTCGGGATTGGTGCTGTTGCCGTCGACGCCATGACAGCTCTGGCACACCGCCGATTTCACCTTTCCGGCCGCGGCATTGCCTTCGGCAAGTACGTTTGCTGAAGCGAGGGCGAGTGCGCCCGCTACCGTCATTATAATTGCTGTTCTGATCACGATCATGTTCCTCGGGCTGTTACTTGCCGGATTGGCCTTTCTGGCTGGCGAAGAATGCGGCGATGTCCTGCATGTCCTGGGTGCTCAGGGTTGAAGCATTTGCATGCATCGTAGGATTGGGACGCGCTCCCGACTTGTATTCCTTGAGCGCGTTCACGATGTAGGCCGCGTGCTGGCCGCCGAGTTTCGGCACCCGGTTGGGGGGATACAGGTACCGGTATCCGGCTATGGCGTGGCACCCGGAACAGTCGAAGGCTTTGGCCTTGCCGGCAATCGGATTGCCGGCGGCGAACGCCGCCCCCGGGACGGCAACCAGGATACCGCATGTTATTAAACCGCAAAGGCTGTGCTTGAACATTCTTCTTCGCTCCTGACTGAAAGTGCTGTTGCTTATCATTGTCAATATCTATAATTCCTGTGGGTATATATGGTTCATTCCGGCACGTGTTCCACGCCCTCGTTTCACAGGCTGTGCGTGCGGGCTGGCCATCCCCCTTTCTTCCAAACTGGCATCCAATCCGTGCGGAACCACATACGACCTCCATCCGGTTCCGCAGCGCGCCTCGCCGCAAGGCTTGCGGCTGCAAGCTTCCTCCCTCCAGGGAAAATGCCTCCTTGGACCCTCCTCGTTTGTTCGATGGTCTGTGTATCCATGTCGAGGAGCCTGATAAAAACTGATGCAGCCTAAAATTATATTCAGTCTAAATGTCCGACGCTATCCTTATCGTCCCAGCTGGCTGCAGAATGCCTGGTCCAGGGTGCGTTCCGCCGGCGGAACCTGAGCCGGGAGCGGTTGGCCGCGGTGCAATGGTGGCTGACCATTCGCGAACCGTCAGAACCTGGACTGGCGGCCATCGGTTCCCGGCGGTGCCGGCAAACCCGGGCGTTGATGTCTGTGGCGATGACCCCATCACTTAAATGCGAACGGGAGCCGGTATCCCCCGGCGGCGGAGTCTCATGGTAAACGTCACAAGCAAATATTCCGGAGTCGGCAGCAAGGACGTGATCGATCTCGCGGGCTGGCTCGAAAGCCTGCACCTTGATTACCGGCCCGAGGAGCGCGAGTTCATCCGCCGTGCGGCTCTGTTTGTCCAGGTGCAGGGCAGTCAGGAGGGTGCCGGGGGCGCGCCCGATCTGCACCGTGCCCTGGCCGTGGCCGGCATCCTGGCCGATTTGCATCTGGACCACGAGACGATTGCAGCGGGAATGCTGCACGATGCGGTGCATATGAACCACCCTGGACTCGACGTGATCCGCCAGGAGTTTGGCGCGCGCGTGGCCCTGCTCGTGGAGGGTGTAGCGAGGATGGACATGATCCATGAGATCCAGGAGCCGTCCGACAGGCGCAGAAGGGAACATGCCCAGGCCGAAAGCCTGCGCAAGATGCTGCTGGCGATGGCCGAGGATGTGAGCGTGGTGCTCATCAAGCTCGCCAGCCGGCTGCACCGGATGCGTACGCTCAGCGCGCTTCCCGACGACAGCCAGCGCCGCGTCGCACGCGAAACCATGGATATTTTTGCGCCGCTCGCCAACCGTCTTGGCATCTGGCAGCTGAAGTGGGAACTCGAGGATCTCGCGTTTCGCCACCTTGAGCCGCAGGCCTACCGCGAGATCGCGGGGTGGCTGGCGGAACGCCGGGTGGACCGTGAGCAGTACATAGAGCGCTTCGTCGAGATGCTGAGCACCGAGCTTCGGCGCTCGGGTATCGCAGCGGAGGTCACCGGCCGGCCGAAACACATTTACGGGATCTGGCGCAAGATGCAGCGCAAGGGCAAGGATTTCAACCAGATCTTCGACGTGCGTGCGGTGAGAGTGCTGGTTAACGAGGTTCGTGACTGCTACGCGGCGCTCGGCGTTGTGCATACCCTGTGGCCCTATATCCCCGGGGAGTTCGACGACTACATTGCGACTCCCAAGGAGAACAACTATCGGTCGATTCATACCGCGGTGATCGGTCCTGATGGCAAGAC
This sequence comes from Pseudomonadota bacterium, assembly GCA_021790335.1. Classification (GTDB taxonomy): domain Bacteria; phylum Pseudomonadota; class Gammaproteobacteria; order Acidiferrobacterales; family UBA6901; genus JAJYCY01. The sequence continues at coordinate 11,715 of JAJYEE010000046.1, forward strand.
GGTGGAAGTGCAGCTGCGTACCCGCGAAATGCATCAGCAATCCGAATTGGGCATTGCGGCACACTGGCGCTACAAGGAGGAGGTCAGGCCGGACACTGTGTTCGACCGCAAGATCGAGTGGTTGCGTCAGCTGCTGGATTGGAAGGACGAGATTGCCGAAGCGAGCGAGTTCGTCGATCAGTTCAAGTCGGAGGTGTTCGTCGAACGCGTGTATGTCTTCACGCCGAAGGGGAACATCATCGATCTGCCGCAGGGGTCGACGCCGCTTGATTTTGCCTACCACATCCATACCGACGTGGGTCACCGCTGTCGCGGCGCGAAGGTGAACGGCCGCATCGTGCCGCTGACCTATGCGCTCAGGACCGGCGAGCGGGTCGAGGTTCTGACGGTCAAGGAGGGGGGGCCCAGCCGCGATTGGCTCAGCCCGCATCTGGGTTATCTGCACACCTCGAAAGCGCGTACCAAGGTGCAATCCTGGTTCAGGCAGCAGAATTACGAGAGCAGTGTCTCGGCCGGCCGTGCCGGGCTGGAACGCGAGTTCCAGCGTCTCGGAATGGGCGACGTGAACTACGAGAAGTTGATGCACTACTTCCATTTCGGCAAGGTCGACGATTTCCTGGCCGCCATTGGCCGGGGCGATGTGCGCCCGGCACAGATCGTGGCGGCCGTCCAGGACCTGGCGCCGCCACGCGCCACGGTTGCCGCGACGGCGCCCGCGACCCGTCCGCAGCCGGCGCAAAAGCCGCACGCGGGTGTTACGATACAGGGTGTCGGAAACCTGCTCACGCGCATGGGGCGCTGCTGCAATCCGGTCCCCGGGGACGCCATCGTCGGCTTCATCACGCGTGGCCAGGGTGTCACCATTCATCGCAGCGACTGCCCGAACGCCTTGCGCCATCATGACGAGCATGATGAGCGTCTTATCGAGGTCGGGTGGGGGGAGTCTGGCGGCTCCACCTATCCGGTAGAGGTCGAAGTGCTGGCCTATGAGCGGCCCGGGCTGCTGCGTGACGTTACTTCGCTGCTTGCGAACCGGCGCATCAATGTCGTCGCGGTCAATACCGTGTCGGACAAGCAGCAGCACATGGTCCACATGAACCTCACGCTCGAGATCCCCGACATCGGCACGCTCAGTCAGATTCTTGCGCAGATCGACCAGCTGCCGAATGTCACCGAGGTGCGCCGCCGCATGCATTGAGGACCGGTGGTCCGGGCGTGGCGCTGCACCTTGAGTCCGGTTCGCGGAACTGCCGGCGAGGTCCGGGCGGATCCGATTTGCGAACCACTTATGGACCCGACGGATTGCCTGCGCGCAGAAGAATCCTGCGGTGCCGCAGAGCATGCGTATCGACATGGTTTTTGCTAAATACTATCCTATAGTAAAGCCGTATTTCGTCGTCGGGCCTGCTATTGATTACAGCAAGAATGTCCTCGCCGGGTGATTCAATGGCGCGCGCACGTTGTGTGCGGGCAGGTTGGTGCTGTACGAAGGAGAAGGTTTAACAGTGACGGAATCAACGAAATATACGCTCTGCGGTGCGCTGTTCGGGCTTTGTTTTCCGATCGGCTCGGTCGCGTTTCTCTGTATTGGCGGCGAGATTTCGCTGTCGCAGGGATTGGTGGCGGCGATCGTGCGTGCACATGCCCTGAATCCGCTGCTCTATGTGGTCGACTCCGCGCCTCTTTTTCTGGGCGCCTTCGCCGGATTTGCCGGTGTGCGCCAGGAGCGGATCCGGCGTTTTTCGGAAGGTCTGGAACAGCAGGTTGCGGAGAAAACCGAATCCCTGCAGCGTGCCCTGGATGAGGCCCATAAGGCAAATGAAATGGTCATCCACATGGCCGAGCACGATGCGCTTACCGGCCTGCTGAACCGCAGGCGCTTCCAGAAGGAACTCGAGCGCTGGACCAATCACGCGGCACGCTATCAGCGCGCTGTGGCCGTGATGTTCATCGACCTGGACAGGCTCAAGTACATAAATGACGCCTACGGGCATTCCGCCGGCGACAGTTATCTGCTTCTGGCGGCGGACGCACTGCAGCGCGGCCTGCGCTCTACGGACTACATTGCGCGCTGGGGCGGGGATGAATTCGCGGTGTTGCTGCCGGAGACGCGAGGCGAAGCGGTCGCGGAGGTGGCCAACAAGCTGTTGCAGCTTTTCGGCGCCACGACGACATCGGTGGGCGGGAAGCATATGGCCATCTCCGCCAGCATCGGGGTTGCGCTGCTGCCCGAGCATACCACCTCGGCGAACGATCTTCTTATGTTCGCGGATGCCGCCATGTATGAAGCCAAGCAGTGCGGCCGTGGGTGCTGGCGGATGTATTCCGCCTCGAGCAGCGAAATCGAGCATTTGCAGGCAAAGATCGGCTGGGAGGAGCGCATCCGCCGCGCCCTAGAAACCGACCGGTTTCTGCTTCTGTACCAGCCGCTGCTCGATCTGCGTAGCAACACCACGCATCTCTATGAGGCGTTGCTGCGCATGGAAGACCGTGACGGACTCCTGATCACTCCCGGCATGTTTCTCGAGAGTGCCGAGCAGTTTGATCTCAGCATTCCGATAGACCGCATGGTGATACGGAAGGTTACGCACAAGCTTTCGGTTCTGGGCGGTCACGATCCGCAGCTCAAACTGTCGGTGAATATTTCGCGCAAGACCCTGATGGATAAAGGGTTCATGGGCCACGTCGCTGCTGCCGTAGCGCATGCCGGAGTCGATCCGCGGCAACTGGGGTTCGAGATTCCGGAACGCATTCTGCTGGAAGACCTCGGCCGCGCCCGCCGGCTCGCTGGCGAGATTCGCAGCGCCGATCACGACCTGATCATGGACGATTTCGGTGCGGGGCTCGCATCGTTCCGCTATCTGCAGCAGCTCGCACCCCGCATGTTGAAGCTCGAGGCCGGATTGCTGCGCGAGATCATGGGCAATGGTGAAACACGAGGCCTGGTGAAGTCGCTGGTGGCGATGGCTCATGACCTGGGCATAGCGGTGGCCGCCAAGTTCGTCGAGGACGCGGAAGTTCTCGGGGTGCTCGCCGAGCTGGGTGTCGATTATGCACAGGGCTTTGTCGTGGGCAAGCCCTTGGAAGTGATCGGACAGGCAGTGCTCAAGGAAGCCCGGATCGCCTGAAGCACGGGCGCGCCAGCGTCAGCTGTCCAACAGCGCACGCAGCGTGGGCACGATGCCGGCCAGCGGAATGTCGCGGGTTTCGCCCGTGCGCCGGCTCCTGTATTCCACGGCTCCCTGGTCGAGGCTGCGTTCGCCAAGTACCAGGCGGTGCGTGATGCCAATGAGGTCCATGTCGGCAAACATCACGCCGGGACGCTCGTCGCGATCGTCCAGAAGAACTTCGATCCCGGCGTCGCTCAGGTCGCTGTAGAGCCGCTCGGCTGCCTCACGCACCCGGGCTGAACGGTGCAGACCGATCGGCACTACGCAGACCGGAAACGGTGCGATCGCCTGCGGCCAGACCATTCCGCCGGCGTCATGATACCGCTCAGCGGCGGCCGCAAGGATGCGCGATATTCCGATTTCGTAGCAGCCCATTGTCATGGCTGCGGTGTTTCCGCTTTCGTCGAGGCAGGTGGCGCCCAGCGTTGCGCTGTAGCGGGTGCCGAGCTCGAAGACATGTCCCACTTCGATGCTGCGGTGCAGGTGCAGCCGTCCGTCACAGGCCGCCGTCGGCCCGTCGCTGCGCGGACAGGGATCGCCATCCACGACGTTGCGGATGTCGGCGACAAGCGGCTCGGGCAGGTCACGTCCCCAGTTCACATTCCGAAGATGCGCTCCGTCGTGGTTGGCACCGCAGATGAAGTCGGCGAGGCGTATGGCGCTCTCGTCCGCGATGACGGGGATTCCGAGTCCCACGGGGCCGACCGAGCCGGGACTGCAGCCGGCGGCCATCCGCACTTCCTCTGGTGTGACGAATACGAGCGGTTTGGCAATCAGCGGCAGTTTCTCCGCTTTGATGGCGTTGACCTCATGATCACCGCGCAGCACCAACGCAATGATTCCGCCCGAACCCCGTACCAGCAGTGTCTTGAGCATCCGCACCGGTACAGTCCCGAGATAACGGCTCACTTCGTCGATGGAGCGCTGACCCGGTGTTTCCACTGTCTCCATGGCTGCGCCCGGCAGCGGGCGCCGGCCTATCGGCGGCAGGGCGGGAGCCGACTCGGCGTTCGCGGCATAGCGGCAGCGGCTGCACACGGCCACGGTGTCCTCGCCAGCGTCGGCCGGCACGTGAAACTCGTGGGAAGCTCCACCGCTCACGACTCGATTGTCGGCCACGGCCAGGAAGAATTCGAGGCCGAGGCTCGTGAAGATCCGTGAATAGGTCTGCAACATCATATCGTAGGTCTGCCGCATCGAGACCGGGTCCATGTGGAACGAACAGGCGGTCTTCACGAGGGATTCGCGCGCCCGCAGTATGCCGGAACGCGGACGGATTTCGTCCCGGAATGCTGTCTGAATCTGGTAGAAACTCGCGGGGAGTTGTCGATAGCTCCTGATCTCGTGGCGGATCAGGCCCGTGATGGCTTCCTCGTGCGATGGTGCAAGGCAGAATTCGCGATTGTGCCGGTCACGCAGCCGCAGCAGTTCCGGACCGAACTGTTCCCAGCGTCCGGATTCCAGCCACAGTTCGGCTGTCTGGATCGCCGGTACGAGCACTTCCTGCGCACCGATGCGATCCATTTCCGCGCGTATCAGGTTTTCCACCTTCCTCAGCACCCGCAGTCCCAGCGGTAGCCAGGCGTGCATTCCCGCAGCGAGCCTTCGCACGAAGCCGGCCCGCAGCATCAGACGGTAACTGGCGAGTTCGGTGTCGGCAGGAGTTTCTCTGGTCGTGGACAGCAGGAATCCTGAGGTGCGCATGGCAAGGCCTCGGCATGCTGAGACTGGAAAGCAGAGTATATCCGAAGCCTTCCGGATTCTGCTGATCGGTCGGGCGCGGGTATCCACCGATATGAACTGCATGCGATTTGATCCGCGGTTAACACCGTTTCGACCGATATTGCAGCTGGGGTGGATCCAGAATCTGCCTGAAGCCAGGTATGGCAACCGTCTATCAGCTGCCACTGACCATTGGGCTGAGCCCGGTCCCACCGCTTCCGTATCTGCGGACCAGCAGGGCGCGTGCGCAACCGATGCGGCAAGTCTGCGGCACTGCGCACGGTCGCCGACCGCGACTGTTGCACCATGCGTATCGAAACGCGCAACTGAAGTGCGGTCATTATTCTTTTGCAGTCGGGCGATGCTGGGCGGCCGGAGAAAACCGATTGATGGTAATTTCATCGATGCTCGCGCCGCGCATCCTAGTTGCGGCGCCGACTATCCGTTAATCCATGCGAAGTGCTTCCGGCCTGGCTATGATCACTGATAACCCAAACCACTGAGTTAATCATCCGTCGATGATCAGGGAGAGCGGGAAAAGGAGTAAGTGCCAGGGACTTTTTGCGGTGAGCACCGTGTGCCTGGTCCTGGTTCTGCTGACGGGATGTTCAGGTGGCTCCGGTGCCGGTGCCGCCGCCATCAGCAGCAATGGGAGCAACGGTGGCAGCGTAGCGGTCGGAGGCAGTGTCAGGAGTGGCACCAGCGTCAGCACGGCATCCTTCGCCGTAGGCGCCGATCCTTCGATCCCGAAGTTTAATGGAGCTTCCGAGGATCAGAGCCTCGTCGTTGCAGCGCTGGCCAACGCCGGCATGAGTCTCACCCCGCCGTCGTGCG
>JAJYEE010000102.1 GCA_021790335.1 Pseudomonadota bacterium
CCCCATCCCGCAGTTTCGGCAACAGGCGCAATAGCTCCTCGATTGCCTTGTGATTGCAGGCCAGGCGCCGTAGCGCCGCCATCTCGTGCAACATTTCCCTGCGGCTCGCCGCCGGAAACCCCATCACCTGTTCCTTATTCCCGACGTCCTTCGTCACTCCCGAGCGGGCGAATACGACTGCCTGCGAACCGATCGTGACGTGATCGACCACGCCGCACTGGGAGGCCAGCGTGACGTTATCCATTATTACGGTCGAACCGCCAACGCCGACCTGGCCGCACAACAGCGAGCGTGCACCGATCTGGACGTTGTGTGCTATATGTACCTGGTTGTCGATCTTTGTACCCTCGCCCACGCGCGTCTCCAGCAGGGCGGCTCGGTCGATGCAGGTGTTGGCGCCGATCTCCACGTTCGACTCGATCACCACAGTACCTACCTGCGGAAACTTCACGTGCTCGCCGTTACGGAACTTGTAGCCAAAGCCGTCCGAACCTATGACGGCGCCAGCGTGAACTATGACGTTATTCTCGAGCCGCACGCCATCGTAGAGCACCACGTTCGGATGCAGTACGCAGTTATCGCCGAGCGTGACCCCATCACCGATACGGCACCCGGCCTTGACCCAACAGTCGCTGCCGATGGTTGTATTACCACCGATGGACACAAATGCCTCCACACTCGTGCCCTGGCCGATGACAGCCGATGGATCGATGTGCGCTTTGGCGCTCAGCAGACCGCAGTTCGACTTTTTCGGATAAAGTCGATAAAGGCAGGCGATGAAGGCCAGTTCCGGATCGTCGACCATCAGCAGACAAGTGTCGGAATTTACGGCATCGTCCGGCGTTCCCTTGTGCACAAGTACGGCGCTGGCTTTCGTGTCCCTCAGTCTGCACGCATGCTCGCGATTGCCGAGAAAGGTGAGCTGGTTCGCGCCGGCTCCCTCGAGATTGGCTGCGGAATAGATAGTCTGGTCGGGGTTTTTGCCAAGGATGTCGGCGCTGCACACCTTGGCAAGCTCTTTGATCGTAATTGCCATGGAATATCCTAAATTGCGTTTAGCGAAAGCTTTGGCTTTGCAGCATCAATCAGTCCAAGTAATTGTCCGCACTCGCTACCATGTTCCCGCCTCCACACTAGGGGCATCGGCCAGCCCGGCCTGGCATGATTGTCGCCCGGTCGACCATGATCCGGGGGGGGTGTTGTCACCGGGTCGGGCAGGCAGTGCGTCATCGCTGATAGGGGTTCGGCCCAGCATAGCGAAAGGCCGCCTGTAACGTGGATGCCGAGACGCGCTGCCAAAAAGGCGCGCTGGCCATGCAACGAATCCGGACAAAGGAGGGTCTCCATGGAAAGCCACCCCCCCCGGTCAGTTTTAGGTGAACGGCAACAGGGGATTAAACCATCCTACAGCCGCCCGGGCGTGAGTGCCGCGCTTTGTCCGCTGGTACAACCACGAACATAAGCACCGAAATCTTAACTTCGTAAGTCCGGCACAGCGCCATGGCGGTGAGGAGAAAATATCTTCGCGTGGCAGCACCGCCGTCTACGAACAGGACCGGTCAGAGCATCCGGAGCAGGCATATCCGCAGGTGGTCGCTGCCGCATGAAGTCTGTCTCCACCGACCGGACGAGCGAGTCGCAGAAAGTGTGCAACTCGAGGTCGCGTGAAAAGTTCAGGCGACAACTTCCTTGACAGCCGCCGCGACCGGCTCATCCACAACGCCCATCGCATCGAGCTCAACGTCCGCGAATCGATGCGCAAGGGCCATTCGACATTGAAGGATGACGGACAGTCCGGTAAATAGCAAAGCTTTTTGCGTCGCTTCGCTCCGAAAGTGTCCGTCATCACCGGCCCAACGTCGCCATTGGCCGACCGGGAGACAGGTTGCTGTGAACCCAAGAGCTGAACCTCAGCCTGCGGACCACTGATGCACCCTTCACCTGAAGCGTTAGTGGCCTGCCTGGCGATTGTAGGCGCTGAATTCGAGGGAAGCGCAACCCATGCGGCCGGCACCGTCGGCTTCTTCGAACTGAGCGGCAGTTCGATGCTTGCGCTTTATCCGCGGCGTGAGCTGGCGTCAGTCTAGCGTTTTTCCCATTTCAGTGCGGCAGGAGTGCCGCATAATCCGGAGTTAGACCAGCTGTAAAACGGTAACGTATTGATTATATTTGGCGCTCCCTAGGGGACTCGAACCCCTGTTTTCGCCGTGAGAGGGCGACGTCCTAGGCCACTAGACGAAGGGAGCGGATATGACCGGCAACTTTCCGGGCGCTTCGAGAGGGGTCGTATTATACGCACCCGGGCACATTTAACAACGAACCCAATTCACGGGATCTAAAACGTGCGCTGTGCTGGTCGGCAGGGCTTTGCGGCTATACTTCATAAGAATGCATCGCCAAGGAGAAGGGATTGCAGGAAATCCGGCTTGTTGCTGAACCGGGATGTCATCCGGCGTGCTCAGGATGCCGGCCGTTCTGCGGCAGTGAAATAGCCGTTGCGGACTGGTTCCGGGCCCGATTGAAGCAGACAAGGTTATATATCAAATACCTCGAAGCCCATGCAGAAGGTATTTCCGGAGCACTGTCGGACGGGTAGCGCAAAAGCATGGAGCAGCGCGGTTCCAGGCTGCAGGGTGTTTCTGGGGATTGGCAGCACGACAGAAGCGGATCCGATGCAGACTGCCAGGCTTCTTTAGAAAAAAAGAAAATGACTGGGGTAGGCTGAGGTGTCCATGGGCAGGACTTGTTCGAGCGGCACGCCCGGGTTTCTGCGGCACGTGCGATGGTTCATGGGTGTCGCATGCCTGCTGATGCTGAGTGGCTGCGCCACCGAGCGCACTCTGGTGGGCTACCGGCAAGGTGACCCGCTGTTTTTCAGCGGCACACGCCTTGATGTCGCGGCGATCCGTCAGAATGGGGCCGCATTGCAGCGCTTTCACACGATACCGCCAGCCTGGCCGTGGCTCGATCTGCCGTTCAGCTTTACTGCCGATCTGATCTTTTTTTCGCTGCCTGAGGTGCCGGAACCTCCTCCCGGTTCGCCTGGTGGAAGCTGACGGTGTCTGCCGGATTGCCCGGCATGCCGCCATCCCGCCGCCGCGCCGGATGATGGGGTCGCCGATCACCCAAAGATTGGCGCATTTACATTGCCTGGCGGACCACTATCCCGCTGTGCCTGTGGGCAGGATCGAGCGGAAATTGTTGCCGAAAATGGCGGGTACCCGGGCGTTTGCGGCCGGCAGGGTCGGGAGCGGGCTGGCGCGCAGCGGGAGTCGGTCTTCCGGTCTACGGCAGCGGCGATGCCGGGGTCCGGTCGATGCAGGTGGGGCAGAAGACCCTTTCCGGGCGGTCAAAAAGGGGTGCTATGATACGCACCTGACCTGTTTCGACGACAAACAAGAATATACGTCTTCGGTCACGATCTGTGCCGAAAAGGTGACAAGATTAACGCTCCTGTGATCATTCCGCGTGCCGGGCATCCCATCTCGCGCACGCTCATCAGCGACAATGCCCTGAAGGTGCTGTACCGGCT
>JAJYEE010000103.1 GCA_021790335.1 Pseudomonadota bacterium
CGCCTGTCCTCGTCGCACGCCGCGACGACAGCCACCTTACGCAATATCCGCGCGTGTGTCCAGCACTTTCGTTGGGAACGTCAAACAATCAGCGAAAATCGCCCAAGATGTGTGCAATAGAAAGGTGGCATCACCCCTAAACTGCTCATCCATCATCGACCCGCGAGATGCGTGTGCCGCGACCTTCACTGCTTGCCCCAAGTGGCCCCGTTACAGCCCATCCAGGCGCTCGGCCAGACAGTGCACTCGAAGAACCGGCCGATGGTCTCGTGGCGCAAGTTGTGGAACGTCAGCCCTTCGATCCCGGCCGTCGCACAATCCCGCGCGAAAACCTCACTGATGGAATCCGGCCGCATGTTCCGCACTCGCTCATTCGTTCACGCTCGCCAACCCTGAAATCAGGTTTCTGATGGCGCCGGTTCTTCGCGTCTCCGAGATCATTGGACAGCGGACGGGAATCAAATGCCCGAAAACCGAAAGTCACCGCAAGAAACCGAAACATGCGGAGCAGGGTGTCACATAGACTTACACATAGGTCACCGCCGGCATTTACGGCTGAATTAGCGGCCGGCCGGCGTGCCACCGTTGGCAGATCACATTTCCAAAAAAGTTAATGGGAGAAAAAAGATGAAACACAAACGAATTCATGTTCTGGCAGCCGGTCTTGCCGCTCTGGGCCTCTTTTCCGGTTTCGCGCCGCGCGCGTCTGCAGCGTTGAGCGGAAGCTGCGGAATGATCGTGTCAGTGCCTCATAACTACGCGCTTGGTAACATGTCTGGCACCATGAATACGGGCACTGGCGCTTATAGTGGTGTTTTTCAGCTCGCCTCGCCCGGATCGACAAGAGGTGTTAACGTTCTTGCGGTGCTCGACTTCAGCACGAACACAATCAGCTTTAACGTGACTCAGGTGACGATCAATACCCCCAATAATAGCTACGCGACCCAAACGCAGACAGGGGTGGCATTCACGACCGCAGCCGGACCGTTGCCGGGTTCATACACGATCAGTTTCACGCCAACGGGAAGCCCTACGATAAACCTCAATCTCCTGCCTGTGAACGGCGGCAGCACGGTGCTGGTCCAGGGGACTTCTGGTGGAAGTGGTGCGCTGGCGGGTGTCTGCCAAGCTCTTTAAATAGAGGAGCCCGCATCCGCGAGTAAGAGGAGGACATTGTCGTGAAACAAATCAAAAAGCTTCGCCTTATTTCGGTGTTGCTCGGGTTGCTCGCGCTGGCCGCCTGCGGCGGCGGGGGTAGCAGTGGCGGTGGCAGTAGCAGTACTACGTCATCGTCTGGTACGGTGGCGGCCAACAGCAGCGCAACAACCGATGCGGTTGCCACAATAGTTGTCAGCTCCCAGTAATTGCCTTTCCGGCCCCACGGACGAGCAGTTCCCCGGTCCGTGGGGCCGGAGTTGGATTCGTTGGGGGCATCGAATTGCCGATGCACCCGTTCGTCAGGCGATTGATAACTGCGCAAGTAATGTTCCATCAGCGTCGATCGGCGCAGCGTGCGGCGCTGGAATGCCGCATTTCGCCGTGACGGGGGCGCTGCATCGCCTCTCAACCGACACCGGGCCGTCTGGTTGCTTAAAGGGGCGCGCGCCTTCGGATATCCCGCTGATCTTCAGGGCGTGTCCGCGGGTTAACGAGCTGATCCGTGGTCGCCTGCATGTCGATTACCATGTCGATCATGTCGGGCGATTGCTCCACGCGCCGGGATGGAGCCCGAAAAAAGCCCACGCGTCGGGCACTCGAGCGCGGTGGAGTCCGGCGCCGCGCGGACAAACCCGGTACTGAGACAGCGAGGCTGCTCCCGGTGCAAGGTCTCGGTGATCGCAGCCCACTCGATCCCGCCCGCACGAAGACAGGTACGGGCGTGCTTCGGTTTTCTCCCTGATGCCAACTACGACAGCGACGCGAATGCCGATTTCCAGAGAGGATCCTCGCGTACCGTGAACCGGCCGATCGAGTTCGCTTGGGATCGCCTGTGCGCACACCACCGGGATCCGGTTGCCGACTGGCTCGCTACCCATCGCCGTGCGTGCGGCCCGCCTTCTGCCGGCTTATGCGCTGGAGATACGCTAGCGGTGCTTGAGTGTGCGACGGAACTCGCTTGGCAGTTGTCCGCAATGTATCCGAAAAACTGCGATAAACTGCGAGTAGGAACGGAACCCGCAAATATCCGCGACCGTCGAAAGCAGCAGAGCAGGTTGCGCGGTCATGAGACGCTGCGCCGCTTTCACTCGGCACTCCAGAACGTACTGCCAGAGGCTTCTTCCCGTCGTCGCACGAAAAGCACGCCCGAGATGCCATGGACTGAGATCAACCACAGCAGCAAGATCTGATAGACCAAGATCCTGTCCGAGATGTTCTTGGATAAAATCCCTCAGCCTAAGAAACTTCCACCGCGGCAGGCTCGGGCCCGGCGGCAAGCGTCGGCGGCCGGATCCGTAGCGAACGAGGATGTGGGCAGCAATTGCGGTAAGCAAGGAGTGCTCAAACAGCCGTCCGGCAATATTTCTGCCTTCAGCACAGCCCTGGATCAATTGAAGCAGGTGGGCGAGGGTCCGATCCTCATGCGGCGAGATGTTCGATAACAGGTCCCACCCGCTGGCCTCGATGGCTTCATCGACCACCTTTCCAAACAGGGCTGGAGTGAGCGCCAGAAACAATGTATCGAGCGGGCCATTCCAGGCGGTCGAAAGCGTGTCTCCGCAGGCAAGGAAGCGAAACCGGCCGGGTTCGATCAGGCCCTTAATTGTGCCGCCGTTAAGGACACTCCGAAACCGAACAGCACGCGTGCCGAGCGGCAGCATGAGCATATGCTCATCAAAGGTGTGGGAAGGCAGGCTGCCCGCCTCAACAACGCGACGCTCGAAAACATATGTACCATTCTTGCCGCCGGAAGCAACTGGCGCCTCCCTGAAATAAGGAGAACGATCCCTTCCGTCAGAACGGATATAGATTAATGGATGGTGCTGGTGCGGCATGTCAGTTCCGAAGCTGCGTGTCGCAGCCATCCGGGCTGTACATAGGAAAAGACGTTATCGTCATAGTTTCTTGTTATTTTTTTTAAAGTCGGCTGGAAGTAAACAGTAAGTGCGCCCCCCTGGAATCGGACCCTCTAAGCAAGAGACTCCCGACATCCTTGCGCCATTGATGCAACTAAACTTTGGCATGAAAACAGCACACATGGCAAGCCGTCGAAACGAGGTGTTCTGATCGGGAACGGATTGGAAGTAATCATTAATCATATCGACCCTCAGTGAACAGGCGCCGGACACTTCTGTCGGCGTCCTGGCGTGCGTTGATGACCAGCATCCGTAATGCAGAAGAATTCCTGCATCCTGACATACTAAGCAGTACGTTGATTAGTACACATCATGCTGCATACCGTGTCTCTGGCATTTGGAAGAAGTTGCGGACGCGCTGCGGGGATTTCTGCAGGAATCGCAGCCGGCCGACGACGGTTCGATGCA
>JAJYEE010000003.1 GCA_021790335.1 Pseudomonadota bacterium
CCAAGCCGATGTTCCACAAGCTTGTGGCGGCCGGCATTCCCAACAACCCGCCACGCTGGCCCGAGGCCGCGGCGATCGTGAAGAATATCCTGCGCGTCTACAAGGAAGACGCCAAGGACTGGGAACGAATGGGCGAGTGGGTGGAGCGCATCGGCTGGCCGCGCTTCTTCGAGCTGACCGGTCTGCCGTTCACGAAATTCCACATCGACAACTGGCGTGGCTCGCGTGCAAGTCTGAATTCGTCGACCCACATCCGTTTCTAGCGGAAGAGGCCGGGGCTCTTTGGTGCTGACCCGGCTGCCGGACTCCGGGGCGCACGCAGGCACGATGATCTGCTGAGCGGCGCGGTGGTGATGAGGTTTTCTGTGCGTACGGTGCAAGGATGCACCGTTTTTTTTCCTTCAGCCGACATTCTGGTGCGGGACCCGGTCGCGGTCCCCGCAGTTTCGTGTGTCGGTTTCCGTCTGCAAATTCCCAGATGCCGACCGTCGTGGCGACGAAACCGCGAAATCGGGCGCCGAGCGGTGAATCTCCCGACTACATCTGTTCTCAAACTCCCATAATATTCGGATCGGAAAGAAATTGGCGCGGGCGGGGCGTGTTTATGTCTCCGGCGCCCGATGTTCCAGGGGATGCAGGCTTGTGAAAACGGGTATCTCTATCTTAACCTTAATGCGCCGCGTGCGGCGTGCGAAAACGGCAGCAAGCCATAGTGCATGGAGGTGTATCTGATGAAAAGGAATGCGAGCTACGAGCGGTTCAGCAAGCGCGATGATGGCGGTGGAATCTGGTTGGCGCGCATCGCCGAAGGTGCGAGCAGACCGGACCAGCGCCGCAGCCAGCGCAGGTCCATTACCATGGAAGTCACACTCGGCCAGTGCCTGAGCTGTTTTGGAAAGTGGTCGATCCGTAACCTGAGTCTGCACGGGGCATTTCTCGCGGGGTCCCTGGAACCGGTGCCGGTCGGCACACTTCTCGATGTCGCCTTCCGCCACGCGCCCAAGGGTGTCCCAGTCATGCGCTACGTAGCGGCACGTGTTGTCCGGGTGGAACCTCAAGGGTTGGCGCTCGATTTCAGCAGATACGGCAAGGTGGTCTATACGGACCTTGTGGCGTTGCTGCGCCCGATGTAGCGCCATGTCGGCCGGCGACTGGCCCCGCGCTTGACGCGCGGGGTTCGTTCACTTTTCGCACAACTCATATATGAGCGGCGCGCAAATGACTTCGAGCGCATGCCCGATATAGCTGCCAGGTATCACGAGCGTGTTGGGACGCGACATGAAAGAACCGTGGATCTTGCGCAGCAACTCCGGAAAGTTGAAGCGGTACGGCTCGCGAAAGCGAATGACAACGACGCTCTCGTTGTCCGTGGGAACGTCACGGAAAATAAAGGGATTTGACGTGTCCACCACGGGGACACGCTGAAAATTGATGTCGGTGACGGAGAACTGCGGCACGATGAAATTCACGTAATCGCGCATGCGCCGCAATATCGTATCGGTCACCGCCTCCGCCGAGTAGCCCTTGGTGCGGGTATCACGGTGTATTTTCTGGATCCACTCAAGGTTGACAACCGGAACCACCCCGAGCAGCAGGTCGACATGCCGAGCGACATCCACGCCGTTGCCGCTGTCGCTCCTGGTCGATCGTCGTTCGATTACGATCGGATTGTGTGACGGGCTCATTTGCCGGCGGGTCCAGGTGCGTGCCATGACGCCGCCGTGCAGACCTTCGTAGAAAAGCAGATCCGTCCCAGGAGGCAGCGGTTCCCAGGGCGTAAAGGTGCCCGGCTCCTGGCCAAGTCCCCTGCAGTTCTCCTCGGTGACGCTCTGCCTGATCCTTCCGCTGCCATTGCGGCCATATTCCGCGAACAGTGCGTCAAGCTGCTCGAACAGATTGGTGTCCGGCCCGAAGTGGCTCAGGGCCAGGCCGGCTACCTGTGCCTGGGCGATCACCTGCGCCATGGTTTCGCGGTCGTAGCGCTGAAAGCTCTCGCCATCGACAAAAGCGGCCGAGATCCCCTGACGGTGGAATATGTCGCTGAAAGCGTGCCGGATCGTGGTCGTGCCTGAGCCGGCAGATCCGGTAACCGCAACGATGGGATGTGCTTTCGACATAGGGGGCCATCCGCCATTACAGTGAGGACCGGGTGGATCTCAACCGCTGCACCACAAAGGGGCAATGGCACCTTACCATATTGGGACGGCGCTCCGGGTATGTCAAACTCTGGATCGGTGGCAGGTTTCCATAACTGGCAGGACGGGCGGTACTATGCGGTACGAAGTTAATGTGAGGCAAGGCGGATGGCAAAGAAGTGCTTGTATCGTGTGACGTTTCTCAATCAGGGCAAGGTTTACGAGCTTTATGCCAAGCGCGTGAGCCAGGGCGATCTGTACGGATTTATCGCGGTCGAAGGCATTACGTTCGGAGAGAAATCCTCAGTGGTGATCGATCCGGGCGAGGAGCGTCTGAAAGCCGAATTCGACGGGGTTCAGGTTACGCGCATCCCTCTGCACGCGGTCGTTCGCATCGACGAGGTGGCGAAACAGGGTATTGCCAAAATCGTACCGATAAGCGGCAAGGCGGACGAAGCTTCGGCCTTGGTGCGCCAGATCGGCCCGTTTGCCGAGGCCCCGCCTTAAGGCAAGCCGGGATAGCCAGCCCTGTTTCCCGGCAGCCCGCTGCCATGCCGGGCTAGCCAGCGACCTGTTTTCCAGTCCATCTTTGAGTATTCCGACCGTCGGCGGACATGATTCCCGCCACGGTACGCCAATACACCCTTCCGAAGGTCTGTCTCTGGGGTAGTTGCGCCCAGTTTTCTTTAAACGCCAGAAATTCGCATGTATGGGCCGCAAGGCCTTGGTTCTTTGCACAACCCTTCTTTCGAGCCCTGGCCGGAACCAACCGGACAGGAGCGGGCCGCACCTCTAAAGTTCACGCATTCCCCGGCCGATAGCGCAATAAGGGGCCCGCGCAGCCGCGGTTGGTTTTGGCCTGCATGGGGGCAAATTGCATCTTTCGGAAATATATCCAGAATGTTCAAACCCTTTCGACGCGTTTCGGTAGCAAGTTCTCTGGGCATTGCGATCGCGGCATTCTGCCTGTATGCGCTCTACTGGCACGGCGTCCTCAGGACGACCGAACAGCAGGCAACCAGCGCCAACCGGGTCGTGGCAAAAATCCTGGCCAACAGCCTTGGTCCGGGTTATGAGGAGGTCCTACGCGATTCCGGGCGCGCCGCTGCGCAACCTCCCCTGAAGCGTCATGGCAAGCGTCTGGGCCACGAAGTCCGCTCATTAATCCGCGGCCTCGATATTACTGGTGTGAGGCTGTTCACATTGAACGGACTCACCGTCTTCTCCTCCGGACCAGCGGAGACCAGCCCGCTGACAGCCTACCGCGCACAGTTCGTGGCGGCCCGTGTCGGCCGCGCAACGAGCATCGGTCGCTTCGATGACCGCAACTCACTGCTTGCGCGCATCATCCCGGCTCCGCACCGGATGGTGTCATTTTTTCCAATCCGTCCGAATCCCGGCGGCCCCGTGCAGGGGGTGGTGGAGGTTGATTCGGGGGCGGGTTTTTCCAGGGACATTGGTGTCGAGCAACTGTGGGTGCTGCTCGCGGTGTTTGCAACTTTGTCTGCGCTTTATGTCACTACCGTCCTGGCCACGAAGCGATCCGGAAACGTCGCAGCAGGGTTGGGGCAGAACCGCCTGCCTCTTGGGCCTGGGCAGCGTGCGCGTTATCAGATACACCAGGATCCGCTTACCGGGCTGCCGAACCGCGCGAGCTTCACCGAGCATGTCCGGCAGACGACGATCCACCGCGGTCGCAACGTCAGGATGTTCTGTGTCATGCTGATTGATCTTGACCGCTTCAAGGTGGTCAATGACAGCCTGGGCCACGAGGCCGGGGATAGATTGCTGCTTGAGGCTGCGGTCCGTATCCGACGCAATGTGCGCGATAGCGATCCGGTCTTCCGGATGGGGGGTGATGAGTTTGCCGTCGTGATGGACAACCTCGAACGGGTGGAGGACGCGGCCCGGCTGGCGCAGCGCATCATCGACCAGATCGGCGAGGCGTTTCTGCTCGGGGAACATGAGGTTACGCCTGGCGCCAGCATAGGCATTGCCGTATATCCGAAGGACGGAATGACCGCCGAGCATCTGATCAAGGATGCGGATGCTGCGATGTACCGCGCCAAGGAATCGGGCAGAAACCGCTATGAATTCTTCACCAGGGACCTGAACGTGAGGGCGATGGAGCGTCTGGGGCTGGAGACATCGCTTCAGCGCGCCCTGAGAAATGGGGAGTTTATCCTCTTTTATCAGCCACGCGTTCTCCTTGCCACCGGGGGCATCGTCGGCACTGAAGCGTTATTGCGCTGGGATCACCCGCAGTCTGGCATTCTGACGCCGGATAAGTTCCTGCCGGTCCTGGAAGAATCCGAGCTGATCGTGTCCGTCGGCACCTGGGTGTTGCGCACCGCCTGTATACAGAATGCAGCTTGGCAGGCCCAGGGCCTGCCGCCAATGCGTGTATCCGTGAACATCTCGTCGCGCCAGTTCCGCAATGGTAGTCTGGTTAGAACGCTGCGCAGCGTGCTTCACGAAACCGGCCTTTCGCCGAAATGGCTCGAACTGGAGCTGACCGAAAGCCTGCTCATGGAAAACACGGACACCGCGATCGACATGATGCGACAGATCAAGGAACTCGGGGTTTCCATTTCACTCGATGATTTCGGAACAGGCTACTCGTCGTTGAGCTATCTGCGCCATTTTCCGGTGGACTATCTCAAGATTGACCGGGCCTTTATTAAGGACCTGACGGTCAGCGACAAGGACATGGCGATTACGGTGGCGATATCCGACCTCGCCCGCAGTCTCAGGATGGGTTTGGTGGCAGAAGGGGTTGAAGAGTCCGAGCACCTGGAGTTCCTGCGACGTCACGGCTGCCAGGAGGCTCAAGGATTTCTGTTTAGCCGTCCGGTGCCAGCTGAGCAGATTGCGGCCTTGCTCACCAATCCGGGTTTCCTGGCTGTCCCGTGAGCGGAGTCGAGCGAGGCTAAGGGCAAGCTGCAGTGCCTCACGGCAGCTTGGGTTGACCCTTCGTATCCGGGGGCGGTTGCGATGCTGGCTGGCACCTCGCCGGCGTGGTGCATCTGTGCTTGCCGTGACACTTTCGGCGATGCGGAAAAAGGACCGAATCGGGCGATGGCGCGGCCTGCACCGTCGGCGACGGAACCCGTGGGTTACCACCGGGTAAAGAAACGAGGGTTCCTCCCAGATACTGCCAAGGGCCGTTTTTGCCCCGATCTCTGTGCCTGGGCCACATCTGAGGGCGGCGGCGGTGCTGGATTGCCATGCTGCAGGCCGCGCCGCTGCAGTGGCGGAAACCCGCGTGCCGGGCCTTGGCGGGCGCGTAAAATGGGGCGGCTGCCGGCATTTCCGTCCGTCATTGCGGGCCGCAGGCGACCGGTTCCGCCAGTTCGGGTCCGCGCGCTCATGTCCAGATGCTGCAGCACATGCCCCTGAGTACCGGAATTCCCGCCGATACCGGATACTCCTGATGGCTGCACAGCGGGTTCGGCTAATCCTGTCAAGATCATGCCGGCGCGATTGCTGCCAACCGCGACCAGGAAGATGATGCTTGAGCTGCAAAGGTAGCAAAGGATGCGCTGTCCCAGGGTCTGCCTGATTGCGACGAACGCCGCCAACCCCAGCAGGAAACTGAGGGCCAGCGCAATCCAGCGGGGCGGCAGCCGGTATGCCACCCACAGTGTGTTGGCAATCACCATGGTAACGACCCCGGCTGCGCCAGATATCAGCACCGATTGCGCGCTGACCAGATTGTCGACCACCTTGGCCATGGCTGTCCTCCCGGGCGCGGAGCCCTTTTTGCACCATCCATCTCGCAAAAGCCTATGGAGGGTTCCGTCCCTTCGAGGCGAGTACTACGATTAACCTTGCACCACCCGGGCATTCGGGTACATACGGATTGCCGCAGGCAGTGCTGGGATAGTGGCTGATACTTCACCGCAAAATCAATGGTAAAAAATCGAACGGATTCCCTGTGTGGAAAAACTCGGGACCTGGAAGGCAACGAATCCGTTGTCTTTAAATATGTTGTTAAAATGGCCGATTCTGCACCTAGCGGTACTGAGCGCCTTCGGCCTGTTTCTCCTGCGCCTGTGGGAACCCGACACGCCTAATGGCGGCTAGGTCACCCCTGAGCCAGCAACGGGTTCTGCGCACGAAAGACATCCATGGAGTAGGTAAAATCCCCAGTCCACTTTCCGGCCCGATAATCGATGTGCACAACGTCCGGGACAAAGTTCTTGCGCCCCGCAACCATCGGATAGTCCATGGCAACGGCGCCGCCGTCGATTTCGTCGAAACTGCATGTCTTGTCGTAGCGCGCGGGCCGGAACCACACATGAAGCTTTGAAGTGACGGGCACCGCCTCTTCATTCGCGTTGTCCCGGAACCATACCCGCTTGGCAATCATGCAGCCGAATATCAACTGCACCTCGACGAATAGAGGTGCGTCGCGCTTTGCGAGGGCGCGTTCGGCTGCTGCGCTCAGCTCAATGCGTACCGACTTTCCGTATAGCTGAATAGTCGTATTCATCATATAGCGAGATATTGCACCTTAAAAAATTCCACAATAGCAACTCCAGGCGCATGAGGCAAAATATGGCCTGTTCCAAAGATTCAAATGGGGATTGGCTATTATACTTACCGCGCCGTCCAGGCAAAAAATGCAATACCCCAACGCCTGAACTCATGGCGCGGAAAGGCTCGATCGTCCGCGGGTGTGAACCCACATCTAGCGGTTGGGCAAGGAACATGCCCGTCGGCGAAAGTACCCCGAGCTTCGGCGAAGCCCAAAGGCGCACGGTTTCAAATTGTGTTCTCGCTGTACCCTGGCCTGCCACTTTCCGTGTCCGGCGACGATGCGGTTCCAGAAGCATCGCCCATGACGCCACATGGGTTGCCCCGCCAGGCCGGAGTTGAGCCGGGCGCGGTGCCCCCAGACCGTTGGCGCTAATTGGTGTCCGCCGCGCGCAGCTGCAACATTCCGGCGAGTACCAGGCCGGTTCCGGCGATCTTGGCTGCAGTCAGTGGTTCGCCCAGGAAGATCCATGCCAGAAGGATCGTTGAAATCGGACCAGCAAATCCAAGCAGTGCGGCGCGTCTCGGGCCGATGCGGCGAATGCCTGCTGAAAGCAGAAAGGCCGGAACCACCGTCGACAGCAGAGCCATTGCCAGTGCCAGGATGTATACCGCAGCAGGCAGCGCCAGGGCACGAAGCGGGCGGGTCACCAGAAACTGCGCGATGCATGCCAAGCCGGCCACGATCATCGTCAGCGCAGTGAAACGTGTTGCGCCCAGACGCTGGATCATGTGTCCACTGCCGACGAGAAAGACTGCATAGGCCAGGGCGCTTGCGAACACGAGCGCACCGCCGGTGAATATGGCGCCGCCGCCGGCTTCGCGCAGAAAGACCAGGAGAATGCCTGCGTAACTCAATGCCATTGCGACCGTCTCCTGTCGCCTGACAGGACGACGGAACAGCAGTGCCGACAACACTACTACCAGGGTGGGGTACAGGAACAGCATCAGGCGCTCAAGTCCGGCCGAGATGTATTTGAGACCGATGAAGTCCAGCGTGGAGGCCAGGTAATATCCCACACAGCCCAGAATGAGCAGTGTGATCTGGTCGCGGCGGCTGAGTCGGGTGGTATCCGTGCGCCTGTGTGACCAGAGAGCGGTGCCGAGAAAAAACGGCATCGCGAAAGCCATGCGCAGCGCAAGCAGCGTAATCGGGTCGACCCTGTATGCATAGGCCAGCTTGACGAATATGGCTTTTGCGGAGGAAGCGACCGCCGACGATACCACGAGGATCGTGC
This sequence comes from Pseudomonadota bacterium, assembly GCA_021790335.1. GTDB lineage: Bacteria > Pseudomonadota > Gammaproteobacteria > Acidiferrobacterales > UBA6901 > JAJYCY01. The sequence goes on from JAJYEE010000003.1 coordinate 7,913, forward strand.
CCACATTGCGGTCGCGATTTTCTGGTTGAATTATCTGTGCCATATCTAAAGACCCCTTTGCAAAGGCCAAAAAGTATGCGGGTCTTTAACAGCGTCGGGCGGAAACCGCGGCAAGAACCCGCGGTTGCCCAATCAGGATGAAGAACTACCGGAAACGGGTGCTATCGCGGCCGAAAGAAGTGGGCATGGTCCACCACAGTCGGTTACGCGGTATGGCCTCGGTTTTGGCAAAAATATGCATACGATTAATTATCGTAGCGCCCGGTTCAGTTTGTCAACGAGGCTGGACTACGCGCCGATGTCGCTCGATTGCAAGCCGGCATATGCGTTCGCAAAGCTCCGGAAAGCCGATCCCTGCAGCCTGTCCGGACTGAGGCAGCAGACTGGTCGCAGTCATGCCCGGACTGGTGTTTGCCTCCAGACACCAGAACTCGCCGCTGTTGTCCATGCGAAAATCGATCCGGCTATGGCCTTCGAGTTTCAGTGTACGATGCGCGCGGCGTGCAAGTTCCTGTGCGCGCCTGGCCAGTCCTGCAGATAATTGGGCAGGAAATATTTCCGTGGCGCCGCCTTGCTGGTACTTGCTGGCATAATCGAAAATCTCACCCCTTTGGGGAATGATCTCGCCCACTGCCAGAGCCTCGCCATCGAGCATGCCGACCGTAAATTCCCGACCAGGAATGAAACGCTCCAGCATCACTTCGTCGTCGAATCGTGACGCCAGCCGAATTGCCGCATCGAGGTCCTGCGGAGTCCGGACCACTGACAGTCCAACGGTGGAGCCCTGCTTGTTGGGCTTGACGACCAGCGGAAAGCCCAGGGTGCTTACGACGTCCGGGGTCTGCACCGGCGTCATGAGCCAGTCAGCGGTGGGAATGCCGGCGCTGCGAAACAGGCGCTTCGAAATATCCTTGTCCATAGCAATGGCGCTGGCCGCATGACCGCTTCCTGTGTAGGGGATGGAGTACAGATCCAGCACGGCCTGCAGTGTTCCATCCTCTCCGGTACCTCCATGCAGTGCGAGAAAGGCAACGTCCGCTGACCGGATTTCCGTCAAGCGGGTGAACAGCAGGGCCGAAGCGGATTGCGCTGGCGACTGCTCGATCGTCGTAGGCGGCGCCTCTGTGACGTTCCATTCCAGGAGGCGCTGTTCTTCCTGCGGGCCCAGCACACCGCGCGCGGTGTCGATTGCTATGGCCTCGTGCCCGGCTGAACGTAAGGCCTTGATAACCTGTGCCCCGCTCGCGATCGAGACATCCCGTTCGGCGCTGGTCCCGCCGAATAACACCGCCACTTTCATCACACCTCCCCGGAGAGTGTCCGTTTGCCCCGCGGCGCGACCGTTGGCGCCATGGACTCAGCATCAGGAGAACACTAACATGGGCCAGTCGCGAAGGCACGGGGTATGCCCGTCCCCTGGATGCGGAACGATTCGGCATGTTGCCTTCCGGCGCTTCTCGTCGTGATTAGGGTCGGGAGTGTCGTAAACGAGTCCAGGCCGATTTCTGCCGCGATGCCACAATCCTGAGGCGGACGGCGACCCAGACGGAAAAACCATGTCGCGGCCTGCCGCAGTGAAAGTCGGTTCCGCTCCGCGGACGATCAGAAGCCTGCCTGCAGACCGATGCCTACACCGTAATCCGGGCTTCCGTTACTGAACCCTTTGTCAAAAAACACCTGAAAGCCGGTTCCCGGAGCAGTGTAATAGTTCCACGCCGCGAGCAGATCCGCGGCGTCGGGGAACCCCGGTTCGATCGATTGGTGCCCGGAAAACATTCCCGTGACGTAGTTACTTTGGTCAACCCGGTACATTATGCCGCCGCCGTAGCCGCATTGCTCGGATCAAGGCCGGCGGGCGAGCCGGCAAAGCGGTAGCCGAAATCCACGAACGGAACCAGATTGGGGCCAGCCGTCCATTCGAGCCCGGAGCCAGGCTCATAATCATTCCTGCCGGTTCCAAGGCCTTCGCTGTATGAAGCGGTGCCGAACTTTAAAGATTACCAAGACAACGCCGCTCAGAGGGCGATGCGGCGACGCCGATGTGTGCCGGGATCGGCGTGGCATGGCGCCCCGCCTAGAAGTTTCTGTCGGAACCATGCCCCTGCGCCGATGCTTGATTCCGTCAGAACAGATAAACAGCGTGTTCCCGGAAGCCCTGAGACCCGACAGGACCGTACGTCCAAAGCAATCAGCGACCACTGACAATCAGTGCCGCCTGCATTAGGGTCACGAGATTCACAAAAGCGTGCATGGCGATCGGTGTGTAGATCGATTCCGTGCGCACGCGTGCCATACCGAGAACAAGTCCGAATACGAATATCTCGGCGATTTCGGCGCCGCTGTACTGTCCGTGACTAATGGCCCAGACGAGCGCCGTCAGTACGACCGCCACAACGGGCCCCAGCTTCGAGTACCGCAGTCCCTGCAACAGGAAACCGCGAAAAAACAGTTCCTCGAATACTGGCGCTGCAATCACCATGGCGAACCAAAGCAGCGGAGCAAAGGCCGCGGACCGGTATATGGAAAGCGTAAAGTCCGGACCCCGCGGATGCCTGAGCAGTGGTTCGACCAGGTCGGATACAAATATCAATCCTGCCGCGACCGTCAGCCATGCCAGCAGCGCACGCACCCGGACACGACGCATGCCCAGGTAATCCGATGGACCCCCGCCTTTGCGCAGGCGTGCCACCCACCACGTGAGCGCCGAGCAAACGCCGGCACTGGCGATTGTTATGAGTGCGAAAGCCAGGCCATTGTCGCTGAACCTGACCGCGACCGAATGCAAGGGTATGTGCGCGCCACGGACGCCCTGGTACAGGACGTAAGCAAACACGATCCCGAACTGGACCAGCACGAACACTGCTGCAATCGCAACCCCAAAAGCCAGTGTCGTCCACGGGCCCCAGATATCGGGTCGGTGGTGCGGTGATGGTCGCAGCCAATTCTTCATATCAGCATGCAGGAAAGGGCGCCTCGGCTAATGCACCGGTTACCGGAACTGGACCCAGACCAAGCCCGCCAGGGCAATGGCACTGATCAGCATCCAGCGCGATGTTGCCACGATCCGCAGGTCCTGTCGCGAAGGAATCGATGCGTACGCCATACAGGCGACAAGATAGGCCCAGCCAGCTTCACTAGCACGCGGCTCCGGTGCGACGTCAATGCTCCAGGTCATCAGTGTCAGTGCGATCGGCAGCAACGCCAGCGGCGCCAAGCCGATGAAGACTCCGTTGTACCAGCGCAGGTTCGTGCATTCAACGCTCCCCAGAATCATCTGGGCGCCGCTGCGTCTTGGCCACAACCTGAGACCCTTGGGGCGGCCGCCGAACAGAACGCCTGCCGCCCAGTGCGACAGCTCGTGAAAGAGCGTTCCTGGAAACACCACCACGGAAAACAGCGTGATCCGTAAACGCAGCAAACTGAATAGTGCGAGATAGCCGATTACCGCACCCAGGTACACGATTCCGGCACGCGAGTACAGTGCGGTCCACGTGGTTCGAAGAGGTTCAATCATGGAAGACCCATGCTGGGCGGACCGCCTGCAACGAATCGAGTTGCAGTATTTTCGCACGAAACAGCGTGTGGCAGCGACCCCGGTGGCTGGTGGACCGTAGGGTGGTGGTCAGGAATGCAGTCCCAAGCAGTTCTCGGACGACGGTCCGTGCTTGCACGTCTCGGTCGACGTAACGTATCGGCATCAATTTCGCCATTCGATGTTGGGCAAAGCCGCAACACGCCGCGCTCGAGGGTTTGCGACGGCCTGTCATTCGGCGGCGCTTGCGGTGCGATGATTAGCCGGTGTCCTGAGTGTAAGACATAGTGGCCCGCAAACGCCCCTCGCCCGGCAGGGGCGCGCAACGAACAGCTGATAAACGGGTGGCACAGGAATCCGGGCTGCTCCCATCCGCTGTTGGGCGGGGCAGGCACCGTGCGCCGATTACTGCATCGGTTTACAGCGGCCGGCATGGGGACGGAGTCCGCCGCGTGAGCACTAGGGCGATGCCGCTGCGCCTGCGACAACCTGTCAAACGTCCAGCATCAGTTTCCGCGGTTTGGTCATACCGGCGATCTTGCAGGCTTGCTGGCCATAGCCGTAGGGAAAAAGCTCGTACAGATACTTACGGGTCGCCCTGTCCTTGCCCATCTTCTCGCCCATGGCCTTCAGCAGTACCCGCGCCTCGGGTACCGAGTGATGCACTTCGTAATACTCCCGTACAAAATTCACCACTTCCCACCGCTGGTGTGTCATCTCCAGCGATTCGTCGCGGGCGATGTGTTCTGCGATCGCCCGGTCCCATAAGGCGGGGTCGAGCAGAAAACCTTCCTCGTCGGTTTCCAGCACCTTTCCGTTAACCTCTATCGCCATTACCCAGGCCTCCTGATTATGACGCCGATAGGCAATGCGCGGACCCGAAGGACCCATACTGCTTTCCGGCATCGTTTTATTCGAAAAACCCTCCCAGAGGCAAGAGGGGGTTATCAGAAGGCAGTATATGGGTTGATTGCCATTTGTTCACTACCCAAAATGGATATGCCATTCATGCGATTGGATCTATCGTGGCTGGATACATTGTCAAGGGCGCGGACGAGCGCGACGATCCACTCCCTGCCGCACTTCAGTTTCCGCCTGTCTCGTGCAGACGACGGATCTCGCCGGCGGCCTCTGACAGATGCTCGAAACGGTGGCTGCCTCCGGGGTAGACGATAACCCGGGCACACTCTGAATAGAATTCGCGAGCAATTCGGTAGTCGAGAAGCTCATCGCCCTCGTCCAACAGGACGAGGGTCGGCACACCGGGGTCGCAGCGGTCCTGTCGGAGGGATCCGAATGCCTGTACGTCCGCTGTGTTCAACGTATATTCGTCGCCGGTCGCCGGGTTGTGGTTGTTTCCAATGCAGCTCAGCAAATCGGTTTCGGGAGTCATAGCCGGATTGATCAGGACCATCGCAGCGCCACGCGGGCGGGCAAGGTAGCGCGCGTAATGACCGCCGAGCGAGCTGCCAATCAGGACCAAACGAGAATCGTGCAGGCGACGGCTGTCCTTAATGCAGTTGCGCAGAAAATGCACCGCCTCCGCCGCACGATGTGCCGGGTAGGTGGGAGCCAACACCGGAATTGGCTCGAGCAACTTGCGCAAAGCCTCCGCCTTGGCCGAAGCCCCGCTGCTGTTGAAGCCATGGAGATAAATAAACGTCGTTTTCGCCCCGCGCAAGTCGCACCACCCCGGATTAAAACGGCAACCGGCCGCGACGTTTGCGGAACCGGTCCGCAGAAATGTCTTTTGCATCTAACGCCGGCTGGAATGTACCCCGGGCCCGCAAGCCGGGCAATCATCGTGCCAGTATCGGCATGGCGAGTGGGGCAAATGACCTGCGTTCGCCGGATTTCGCGGCAACGTCACCCGGGTTGCTCCGGCGCCGTGTGTCCGCCCGTCCGGGGTTTCAAAACGAACGTCGCCGTTACCCGGTCCCGGCGCTTACCCGTGCGGCACAGCACCTATAATCAATGAACCCTCATATTGGATACCCGACTCCGGGAAACGCGGCCATGGCTCAGGATATTCTGAAACGGCTCAGACAGTCCATCAAGGAAAGGCGGTGCGCGCTTATGCGCTATGATGGCCAGCAGCACATTCGTGTTGTCGAGCCGCATGTGATCTACACGGACAAGGACGGTACGGTGCTGGTCGGTTGCTTCCAGACTCGGGGTCCAGGAAATGCGGGCACGCGCACCGCTACATGGCAGCTGCTGCAGCTGCGCGGGATCGAATCCGTGTTTCTACTCGACATCGAGTTCAAGGTTCGCATCGACCAGGGGTTCAATCCGGAAAGTTCCGATTTCCAGAACGGGCTGATCGCGATCGTTGAGACTGCAGGCGCATCCTCGCGCATCATCCGCGGCAACAGATCGTCCACCATGCTCTGGAGTCAGGCACGCGGGTGGCTGTGGGGTGTGGGCTCGGTCATAGACCGGGTGTTGTCCGATCGGGGCTGGGATCCGCACGACCACTGAGACTGCGGCTCACGGCTCCCTGCGCTCCTGCTCGACGGCCCACATGGCAGCCGCGTGTGCGCAGCGCCGGACGGCGCATGGGTATGTCCATACTCAGCTGGCCGCTGGTTACGCTTTTTCCCTGAGTCTGCCGACCTTACCGGTGTCCATCGCGCACGTGCGCGATGTAGACCCTTCAGTGATGCCTGCACTCGCGACCTACGTGCGCAGTATTGCAATCTTTCAGCCCGAACCAGCGGTGATTGCTGGTGTACCAGCGATATTCAAGGCGCATCTGTTTTTCGGCATGACGGTGTTCCTGCTTTTTCCGTTTACGCGTCTTATCCATATCTCGGGCGTTCCTTTCGGCTATCTGCTTCGCGCGTACCAAGTTGTGCGCAGAAAGAGTGTGGTCGTGAGATGAATTGCGGGGTTCGCCGGGTCATGGCAATGGACAATCCCGCCAGGGTCAGGGCTGTCGATGTGTCGGTCCGGCCATGATTGTCTTCGGGGCAGGCTGAATTGACGCAGGTGCGCGCCGGGCTGCAGGTTGCAGTCGGCCTCCCGGCTTCGGTTTCTCATTCCAGCATACGACGATGCTGGCAGGTATGACGCATGCTGCGCGCTCCCCATTCCTGAATCAGTGGTGTGCCGGAAAGTCGCAGGCCCGCAACAGCGCCGGCTAATGGGTGTCGGATCAGTGCCGGTGACGGGTGCCGGCAGGCTGCCCCGAGGGCGATGCTGAGGTGGTGTGGCCACGCAGGGGCGTGACGACCAACAGCTGCGCAAGTTGCTGGTCCGTTCGAAGCAGGTCGGCCAGAGTAGCGCGGTCAAGCGTGCGAAAGAATGCCTCGCGTGCTTCGGCCAATACTCCGCGCAGCATGCAGGCCGGCACGATCGGACAGCGATTGTGCACGGGGTCGAAACATTCGACTAGGGCGGTGTCGGCTTCGGTGGTTCGCACCACCGCACCCAAGTTAATGACCTCGGGCGCAAGTCGCAGGCGGACGCCTCCTCCTTTGCCGCGTACGGTCTCGAGATAGCCGTGCCGGCCGAGGGTGTGGACCACTTTCATCAGATGGTTCCTGGAGATGCCGTAGACGTCGGCGATCTCGCTGATCGTAGCCAAGCCTTCACGATGCACCCCAAGGAACAGTAGGACGCGCAGGCTGTAGTCGGAAAAGACGGTAAGGCGCATAGGCGTAATGAGATTTCGGAGATATTTTAAAGAGGCATTGGAGATATTGATTATGATCTTACCCCCATGCTATATGAAAGATGTACATATGATATATCTTTAATATGTGTGTTGCGACGAACCGCGAAAGTGCGCCTTGGAGCCGCCCCGGCGCGTGCCGTGGCAACGATCGCGGGGCAATGACCAGACAATTTCTTCAAGGAGATACGACCGCTATGCAGGCGCAGACGATCAGACTTGTCACAGACAATGAAGGTTTTCTCGTCGACCCCGATGATTGGAGCGATACTGTCGCCGAGGAGCTGGCCAAAAGGGAAAACATCAACCTCGGATCGGAGCACTGGGAAGTCCTCAATTTCATGCGCGATTATTTCCTGCAGCATCACATCGCTGCGGATGCGCGTTTTGTGATCAAGTTTCTCAACGAAAGATACGGCAGCGGCTCGGGCCGCGACAGGCTTTACAAGCTGTTCCCGTACGGCTACATGCAGCAGGCATGCAAAGTGGCCGGCATGCGCCGGCCACGCGCGTGGAGCACCGGCTAGGGGCCGTATACCCATTTTTTCCTGCAGCGCTCCCGCCGGGCATTTCGCATGGCTGGTCGCCAATTCGCGGAAATGCCCCGGCAGGGGGCTGCTGGGTCAAGTTGCGCCGATGTTGCGGGGAATGCGCGACCCCTTGGCCGTCACGAGGGGGGTGCGAGGGCACTTTCTGATCCGGTTTTGTGCTTGCCTGGTCCGGCAGCATGCGGCGGAAAGTCGGGGGAAAGGTGCTCGGCGGCAATACCGCACCCTGCCTCTGGTGATGTGCATCACGGGTGGAATTGCAGAGAGCGCCGGCCTGCCATGCCCCCGGGGGAAGGCAACCCGCCGCAAGCGGTTACGGGTATCCGCCGGTGTCGGTACGGATCCGCATAACGCCAACGTACCTGCAGGCTGCTTGCACGCAAAGTTGGGGGAAATCGCGGTACTGGAACGCTCCGGTTCTCGGACGCCGTACCAAGAAGCGTCCGGCCGACGGCTTTCATTGACTTATGTCAAGGCTGGCACCTACCGTTTGCCTTTAGATTTCGGTATGAGCAATCAGCTTTCATCTTGCCTCGAAGCACCGGGAGGTGTGGTTTCGTACGTCCTCCACGGCAACTGCTACCTTAATATCACCAACCGCTGCACGTTGCGGTGCAGCTTTTGTCCCAAATTCAACGGTACCTGGGATGTTCAGGGCTGTGCCATGCGCCTGCGCCGCGAACCGACGGCCGACGAGATACTCGATGCAGTAGGGGACCCGCGGAGGTACAGCGAAATCGTCTTCTGCGGGCTCGGGGAGCCGACCCTGCGCCTTTACACTTCCCTGGAAATTGCATCGCGCCTGCGGGCGCGGGGCGCGCGTGTCCGCATCAATACCGATGGCCTTGCGAACCTGGTCTATGGCAGGGATGTTACTCCGGATCTGGAAGACAATGTCGACGCGTTGTCGATATCGCTCAATGCCCAGAATGAGATCCTGTACAATCGCTATTGCCGGCCGAAACTTGCCGACGCCTATCGCTCCTTGCTTGATTTCGCACGGCGCGCTCACGACTTCGTGCCGGACGTTACGCTCACGGCGATTGACGGCCTGCCGGGTGTTGATATCGATGCCTGCGCCAGCGTTGCAGCGGGTATCGGTGCAAAGTTCCGCCGCCGCGTTCTCGATGAGGTCGGCTAGTGTCGACCTAATGGCGCTGTCGGACTACATCACAACCTTCGGGCAGGCCATGGTGCGCCGCTATGGCGAGCGTGTGCACAAGATCGCGCTCGACGCGGGCTTTACCTGCCCCAATCGCGACGACAGCAAGGGTAGAGGCGGGTGCACTTTCTGCAACAATGTTTCCTTCAGTCCCAACGGTCGCCAGCCGTCGCCGATCGCCCAGCAGGTCGCGGCCGGCCGCGCGGTCGTCGCGCGCCGGACGGGGGCGCGGTATGTCCTTGCCTATTTTCAGGCTTATACCAATACCTATGCCGACGTTGGCCGGCTGCGGGCACTTTATGATGAGGCGCTGGCGCAACCCGGGGTGATCGGGATGTCTGTCGGGACGCGGCCGGACTGCGTTCCGCATGAGGTGCTTGATCTGTTGCAGGGGTACCGCGATGCCGGTTTGGAGGTGTGGCTGGAGCTGGGGTTGCAGTCGAGCTTCGATGCAACTCTACGGCGCGTAAATCGGGGTCACGGCTTTTCCGAGTACCGGGCGGCTGTTCTTGAGGCGCGTTCGCGCGGCATGCCGGTCTGCACCCATCTGATCCTCGGTCTGCCGGGCGAGAGTGCCGCCCATAGCCGCACGACGCTTGCTCGTGTTCTTGATCTGGGCGTGGACGGACTGAAACTGCATCCGTTGCATGTGGTGAAAGGCACGCAGCTTGCCAATGAATGGCGCCGCGGCGAGTACCGGCCGCTTTCCGAGGAGGAATACATAGAGCTCGTCGCCGACCTGATCGAGATGACGCCGGCCGAAGTGATCTATCACCGCGTCACAGGCACGGCTGCGTCGGGCATCTTGCTTGCGCCGTCCTGGTGCGGGCACAAATGGCGGGTACTTAACGGGATCGAGGCGACACTGCGTCGCCGCGGTACCTCGCAAGGCAGCACGCTCCGCTACGCCGCTCGCGGCCTGGTCGCCGGAGGATTGGCAAATTGAACCGCCGTCTTGAGCTTGTCTGTCCTGCTGGCAGTCTGCCAGCGCTGAGGGTAGCGGTCGATCACGGTGCCGACGCCGTGTACCTTGGTTTCCGCAATGCCACCAACGCGCGCAACTTCGCCGGCCTCAATTTTGACGATGGCGAGATGCGCCGCGGCATCCAATATGCGCACGAGCGCGGCGCGCGTGTGTTTCTCGCACTAAATACCTACGCGCGCGCCGGTCAGTGGAGCGATTGGACACGTGCGGCAGATCTCGCGGCGGATCTGGGCGTGGATGCGGTAATCCTTGCCGATCCGGGTCTGATGCGCTACTGCAGCGAGCGGCACCCGGAGTTGCGACTTCATCTGTCGGTGCAGGGGTCTGCCACCAACCCGGAGGCCATCGCATTTTATGCGCACCAGTTCGGCGTGCAGCGTGTGGTTTTGCCTCGTGTCCTGTCGCTCAACCAGGTTCGCTACGTGATTAGCAATGCACCGGTGGAAGTCGAAGTTTTCGGGTTCGGAAGCCTGTGCGTGATGGTTGAAGGCCGCTGTGCCCTGTCGTCCTATGTTACCGGAGAGTCACCAAATACCTGCGGCGTATGCTCGCCGGCGAAAGCCGTGCGCTGGGAGGAAACGGGAAGCAGCCGCCGGTCGCGATTGAACGGCGTGCTCATTGACGTGTATGCGCCTGGCGAAAGCGCCGGCTATCCGACGTTGTGCAAGGGACGGTTTATCGTCCGCGGAGGCCCGGATGCGTCGCCTGCGTACGCGTTGGAAGAGCCAACGAGTTTGAATGTCCTTGCAATCCTGCCGGAACTTCTCCAGTCCGGCATCGCGGCCATCAAAGTCGAGGGGCGGCAGCGCAGCCCCGCCTACGTCGGTCAGGTCACGCGTGTTCTGCGTGCCGCACTGGATGCCTGCATGCGCGATCCCTCGGGCTATGCGCCGCGCCCGGAATGGGTCGCTGAGCTGGACCGGCTGGCCGAGGGGCGGCAGCACACGCTCGGCGCCATTGATCGTGCCTGGCAATAGCGGCCTACCATGACCGCGCCGTCTCGATCCGACTCGACCCCTGGCACTGTGGCCATGAAGCTGTCTCTTGGGCCCATCCAGTACTTCTGGGACCGGGACACGGTGATGCAGTTCTATGGACGTGTTGCCGAGTCTCCGGTGGACATCGTTTATCTGGGAGAGACGGTTTGTGCCAAGCGCCGTGCTCTGAATGCCGCAGATTGGCTTGACATCGCAGCTCATCTTGCCGCCGCTGGCAAGGAGGTCGTACTGTCGACGCTGGTTCTGGTCGAAGCGGCTTCCGAACTGAGCCGCATGCGGCGCATCGTGGACAACGGGCTCTACCGCGTCGAAGCCAATGACATGGCGGCGGTGAACATGCTTTGTAGCGGCAAGCGTTTCGTTGCCGGTCCGCACATCAATATCTATAACGGCGAAACGCTGCGGTTGTTTGCCGACCTGGGAGCTTTTCGCTGGATACCTCCGCTCGAGCTCGGTCGCGAAGCCGTGGCGGCACTGCAAGCAGTGCGTCCGGACGGCATGCAGACCGAGGTCTTTGCCTTCGGCCGCCTGCCGCTTGCCTTCTCAGCGCGCTGCTTTACGGCGCGTGCCCATGGTCTGCCGAAGGATAGCTGCGAGTTCCGCTGCGCCGACTATCCGGATGGAATGGAACTGGAAACCCGCGACGGGCAGCAGTTCCTCGCCCTGAACGGCATACAGGTTCAGTCTGGCTACACGGCCAATCTCGTGCGCGAACTCCCGACACTGCAGGCGCTCAAGGTCGACGTGTTACGCCTTTCACCGCAGTCACGTGGCATGGAAACGGTCATCGACTGGTTCCGGCGCGCCATCGACGGAAACGTCGATCTGGATGAGGCCGCCCGAGCGCTCGGAGACGCGGTGTCGACCGGCCCGTGCAATGGCTTCTGGCATGGCGTTGCCGGAATGGACTGGCTGTCGGAATTTGTGCCGTGACCGGCGCCGAGTGGACATGGCGGGATAGCGGGATCCTGTCCGGTCGCCGCAACTGCGGTATAGACAGTTGTGCACATGCCGGTGCTGCAGAGCTCGCACACCTGCGGTTTCACCGTTTCACGCCTAGCGTAATCGTGGGCGCGCACGAGGATCCCGAGCGTGTCGCGCGAATTGAGTACTGCACACAGCACGGAATCGGCGTCGCCAGGCGTTTGACGGGCGGTGGTGCGCTGTATCTGGACAATAACCAGCTGTGCTGGAGTCTGGCGATGCCGTCGGCATTCGGGCGCGTTGCCGGTGAGACCCTGCAGACTGCACTAGAGCGTCTTGTCCGGGCCGTGGCCGATGCCTTGTGCAGCCTGGGTGTCGCGGCGAAGTTCAAGGCGTTCAACGACGTTGAGATCGATGGCCGCAAGATTGCTTGTGGATTTCTGGCAGATGACGGGCGACGCATGCTGTTTCAGGGAAGTCTGCTGTTGGACGTAGACGTAGAGACCATGCTCAAGGCGCTGCGGGTGCCGACCGAGAAGCTTTCTGCCCAGGGCATGCGCAGCGCCCGTGATCGATTCACCACTCTGCGCGAGCAGCTCGGAAGAATCCCGCTCCTGGAAGACATTGAGTACCGCATCGTACACGCCCTGGGGAAGGTGCTGGGCGTGCAGTTCCCGCCGCCGATGTGTGCGTCGCCGGGAGGCGCAGACCTGCCAGCGTCCCCGGAGGTCGTGCCACGGCCCATGTCGAATGACACGTTTCGCGCGTTCCATCGCACCGCCGGGGGAGTCCTGCATGCGGCGGTTGCATTGTGCAGTGGCGGCGCGGCGGTCCGGGACGTGCATCTTTCGGGAAGCATCCAGCTGAGTCCGCCGGATCTGTTTAGTCGAATCGAGCTCGCCCTCGCCGGGCAGCGTATCGACCAGTTTGGGAGACGGCTGGACCAGGCCTTGCAGGGGATGGACTGGGAAATGGTTGGGGCGACCGCCGAGGATCTCCGTTACGTGTTGCAGCTGGCAGTGAATCATCGGCACGAGCAGGAGGATCTGGGGCTGGAGACCGCCGCGGCCAACATGCTCATGGTGCACAGTCCGGGGCGCGACCTGGAGCTGGGCGACATCCTGTCGCAGGCCACCGTCATGCTGGTTCCGTACTGCGCCAAGCCGCTGTGGTGCAAATGGCGCAGCCGTGACGGCTGCACCGAGTGCGGCCGTTGTGAGGTTGGCGAGGCCTACCGGCTGGCGCGCGAGCGAGGCATGCAGGTGGTCTCGATCGGCAACTACGAACACCTGCGCCAGACGCTGGACCGCCTGCGCGGCGAAGGCGCGGCGGCCTATGTAGGCATGTGCTGCGAGAATTTCTACCTGAAGCGGCGCGTGGCCTTCGACGAGGCCGGCATACCGGCAGTCCTGATGGATATCAGCGGGTCGAACTGCTATGAGCTGCGCCAGGAGGATCTTGCCTATGCCGGTACTTTCCAGGCGAAATCACAGCTGAATATCGAGCTGGTGCGCAAGCTGACGGCTCGCATACCCTTATCCAGTGTCAGCAAATACTGACCCGATGGTTGGCCTGGTGTTTCGGCCCTGAGCGGTATGTTTCGCCGGCAGCGGTTGCGACGTGTCTCAAAATCCTACGGCTATCTGGGTCTGCGCGAAGCCACGGTGCCACTGGCCGCGAAATTGCGGATCAAGCCGGTCATTGCCAGACCGGCGCGCGGACCGAGCATCGAGACCGCATGGGTTTGCCAGTCGAACTCGAGTGCGTCCAGAAGATTCTTGATGTACAAAGCGGTTTCCGTATCCCCTTCCAGGCTCAGGCGGCGGGCAAAGAACAGCGTGTCGGGGTCTTCGGTACGGGTGGCGAGCTTCCAGTAGTCCGCAAGCGATCCGCGTATACGCACGTCGCAGGCGGAAACCTTCTTCGTACAGGCGTGGATCTGGGATCCGGCCACGCGGAGTCTCAGTGTGCAGGGAGCGTCGGAGATCTCGATGTCGATGCGCTTTCCCTCCAGTTCAGGCAGTCGCCGTTCGATCGTTTGGCCACGCAGCAGCCGGCTGAGAGCGTGCGCGACGACTTGTGCATGCACAGCTTCGGGAATCAGACGCAGGCCAAACAGAATAGGCTGGACGGGCAGACGCATAAATGGGTCCCTGATACGGTTGCGGTACGGATATTTGTCAATAATACCCCGGGGGAGGTGACCATACGATTGATCCGCGTCAACAAATCCCTGGGCTGCCACAGCGGGCCAACAACGCGAATCGCGAGATCCGGGACACGACGGGATCCCACGTCTGGCCAGGGCCGCCCGACGCTGCCTGGAAAGTCTCGGGTTTGGCGTTTTCCGTGTCTGCACCGGACTTTCGCAGCTACCGGCCCCTGCAGCCGGAAATCGACCGGAGCGGGCCATTTCTGGCATTACCCCGGAGATTGGCACAACCGGGCTGTGCGGGGAAGGGGAAGGCTATGGGCAGCCTTTGTCGCCGCTCGCTACTGAAGGGACCTGTAGGCCGGGCATGAGAACCATGGTATGTAATAATAATTCATTATATTCATATAATTATCGTGTTTTTATGACACCGCAAGACCGGGAAGCTGAGGGATGTTTCCGGATCCGAGACAGGACCTGCCCTGGCTGGGGTACGCCAGAAAAGATAGCGCCATGCCTGCGGACTGAGGTACCCTTGCGCTTTCAGGTAGCCTCCTTTCACGCGAGGCTGCCGGCTGCAGATTGAACGGCGGGCAGTGTGGATGTGTGCGGCAGGGCCGTGCAGCGGCGCTGCCGGAAGTTCGTCACTTACGGGAGCGGGATGTTGCCGGGGCCTGGTTCTGGCATGTCGAACCGACCGCCACGGCTTACCGGCGATGTCGGCTCCCCGGTTGCCCTTTATTTTATGAACCATTCTCTCAAATTCGAACCAGAACTGCTGCGCCGCTACGACAAGGCCGGACCGCGCTACACGTCGTACCCGACGGCGGTCCAGTTTCATCAAGGTTTCGGCGAGCAGGAATACCGCGCCTGGGCTGCGCGTAGCAATGACGTCAATCGCGCGCCGCCGCTTTCGCTTTATGTTCACCTGCCTTTCTGTGACACCGTGTGCTACTACTGCGCGTGCAACAAAGTGGTTACCAAGGATCACTCGCGTGCGGCGCCTTATCTGCAGAGATTGTTCCGTGAGATCGCATTTCAGGGAGCTTTGTTTGATCGCTCCCGGCGGGTAGACCAGCTGCACTGGGGCGGGGGTACGCCGACATTCATCTCGCCAGCCGAAATGCGCGCGCTCATGGCATCGCTGAGCGAGCATTTCAGCCTGCGCAGTGATGACGGCGGGGAATATTCCATCGAGATCGACCCGCGCACCGCCGGCGAGCCGACGATCCGGATGCTGCGCGAGCTTGGCTTTAATCGCATCAGTCTTGGGGTGCAGGACTTCGACCCGATGGTGCAGAAGGCGGTAAACCGGGTGCAGTCCGAGCAGGAGACGATGGCTGTCCTCGATGCTGCCCGGGAGCACGGATT
The DNA here is from genome assembly GCA_021790335.1 of Pseudomonadota bacterium. Lineage (GTDB taxonomy): Bacteria > Pseudomonadota > Gammaproteobacteria > Acidiferrobacterales > UBA6901 > JAJYCY01. The sequence continues at coordinate 23,261 of JAJYEE010000003.1, forward strand.
TCGGTCGGTCAACATCGACCTAATATACGGACTTCCCCATCAAAGCCGGGAGAGTTTTGCGCGCACGCTCGATCGCGTCATCGCCGCCGGCCCGGAACGCTTGTCGGTGTTCAACTACGCACACCTTCCGGAACTGTTCAAGCCGCAACGGCGTATTAAAGCCGAGGATCTGCCGAGCGCGGCGGAGAAACTCGATATTTTGCAGCTTACCATCGAAAAGCTCGGGACGGCGGGCTACGTATACATCGGCATGGATCATTTCGCGCGCCCGGACGACGAACTTGCCATAGCCCAGCGCAATGGCACTCTTTATCGAAATTTCCAAGGCTATTCCACCCATGCCGATTGTGACCTCGTGGGCCTGGGGATCAGCGCGATCGGAAAGATTGGTGGAAGCTACAGCCAGAATGTGCGTACGCTGGATGAATATAATTCCGCGATTGATGCAGACCGGCTCCCCGTGATGCGTGGCATAGAGCTGAGCAATGACGATGTGCTGCGGCGTGAGATCATTACCAGACTTATCTGTCACTTCGAACTCGACGTGGATGCGATCAGCGAGCGGTTTGCGATCCGCTTCTCGGATTACTTCGCACAGGAACTGGCGGAACTCCAGTCCATGCAGGACGACGGCCTGCTGGCGGTTGATTCGCATTCGATCCGAGTCCTGCCTTCCGGCAAGCTGCTTATCAGGAACATCTGCATGGTCTTCGACCGCTACCTGCGTGCCCAGAAGGAGCAACGCTTTTCCAAAGTGATCTGAGCGTCCGTTGGACAGGCTTAGGTCCCTCATCTGTGCGATTCCTGTTGCCGGCCGATCGGACACCACATCGAGGTGGGCGCTCGCTTGATTCGATGTCCAGCGTCCGCAATGGACGTCAGTCGTTCAATGGCCCGCAAAGTGCGCCCCGTGCGGCAAGGCAGCCCAACCCGGATACCGATTGGCACCAGAGTCAAACCGCTATATAGTCGGCTGACGTGTATGCACGGAAAGGTTTGTCCGGTGTCCGGATTGCACGCAGTCATCACGAGCCTAAATTACGATAAATTGTAAGGCTATTTCCTGCGGGGCTGAGAATCCGTTCTTACAGGGGGTTTGCGGATCGTGTCTGACGCACTCATCAGCGACAAGCGAGGCGCTGCCGTGATCAGCATCGCCAGCATCAAGGCAGCCTGCAAGGACTGCTCGCTCCGGGAACTGTGCCTGCCGCTGGGTCTCGATGACGCCGACATGTTGGCGCTCGACCGGATTGTCAAGCGGCGGCGTACCGTACGCAAGGGCGAACACCTGTTTCGCATGGGAGAGCCGCTGCAGATGCTCTACGCCATACGTTCGGGTGCGATGAAGACCTCGGAGCTGCTCGGGGACGGGCGCATCCAGATTACTGGTTTCCAGCTGCCCGGCGAGATACTCGGCGTCGACGCGATCGATGGGGACCGCCATCGCTGCAATGCCGAGGCGCTCGGAATTTCGGAAGTTTGCGAGATTCCCTGGGACAAGCTCGAGGAACTTGCACAGCACATCAGCGGGTTGCAGCATCAGCTTCTGCGCCTGATGAGCGGCGAGATTGGGCGCGAAGGCCAGCTGCTGCTCATGATCGGTAAGATGAGTGCCGACGAGCGCCTGCTTGCGTGTCTGCTCAATTTCTCTCAGCGCCAAATGCGGCTCGGTATGTCACCTACCGACATCAAGCTGCACATGTCCCGTCAGGATATGGGCGATTACCTGGGGCTTGCCTTGGAGACCGTAAGTCGTCTGTTTTCCCGATTCCAGGAGGAGGGTCTGCTTACCGTCCGGGGCAAGTACGTACACCTGACCAGCCTGGACGCGATCCATCGTCGCCTGACGTAAGCCGGTCGGTTGGCGGCACGATAATGGCCGCGAATTAAGCATGAGACTTCGGTCTAGGCAGCTATTGTCAACTCGGACAGGCGGTGAGGGTTGACAATAACTGTCGCTTCGCCTAGTTTCGCCAGCTCGTCCAAGCCGTGAGCGACTATCCATGTCCGCGATGACTGTCGACCAAGTCAATGTTCTGTTTGGTCTGCCATTCAATGACCTGCTGCATCGTGCCCATGTCATGCATCGGCAGAACTTCGACCCCAATGCGGTCCAGGTGAGCACACTGTTGTCCATCAAAACAGGGGGCTGCTCGGAAGATTGCGGCTATTGTTCGCAGGCCGCACGCTACCACACAGGGGTCGAGAGCCAGCCTCTCATGTCGGTCGAAGAGGTTTCGGACGCGGCGCGTGCCGCGAAAGCGAGCGGTGCGACCCGTTTTTGCATGGGGGCCGCGTGGCGCGGTCCGAAACAGCGAGACCTTGAGCCGGTGTTGGACATGATCCGCGCAGTGCGTTCCCTGGGGCTTGAGACCTGTGTCACCCTGGGCATGTTGCGTGACGATCAGGCACGGCAATTGGCCGAAGCCGGGCTGGACTACTATAACCATAATATCGATACCGCCCCGGATTTCTACGCGGAGGTAATCCATACGCATCGTTGGCAGGAGCGGATCGATACCCTGAACCTTGTGCGCCAGGCCGGCATCAAGGTCTGCAGTGGCGGAATTGTCGGCATGGGAGAGGCGCGTATTGATCGCGCCGGCCTGATTGCCCAGCTCGCAGCGCTGGATCCGCAGCCGGAAAGCGTGCCGATCAATCTGCTGGTGCGTATTCCCGGCACCCCTCTCGGCGATACGCCGGCGCTGGACCCGATTGAATTCGTGCGTACGATCGCGGTTACGCGGCTGGTGCTCGCACGCAGTTTCATCCGTCTATCCGCTGGCCGCCGCGAGATGCCGGAGGAATTGCAGGCGCTGTGCTTCTTTGCCGGCGCCAATTCGATTTTCTACGGCGAGCGCCTGCTTACCGCGCCCAACCCGCAAACCGACCGGGACCTTGCCCTGTTCGGGAAGCTCGGCCTCCGCCCCATGTCGCCTGTCGCAGCGGCGGCGGAAGAGGGTCTAGACAAGACCGGCAGCTGATCGCCGGTCCGGCATTTCAGGCGCAGTGTTGCACGGCCAACGTGCCGGAGCGGCCGTCAACCTGGCCCTGCGCGAGATCGCATACCGGAATGGTCGGCAGCGTGCGCAGCAGTTCGTCGGCGATGTCGCACAGCCTGCGCAGACGCGCAGGCAAAGCCAGCGTACGCACCAGCAGCTCGCGAAACAGTGGCAGTTTGCTCATGCCCTCAATCTCGGCATGCGCGGTTAGCACATGCAGTCCGCCAGTGCGCAGACGCGATAGGTATAATTCCAGGATCTGCGATTCCTCATACCCCGGGCGGCCGAGCAGCTCGTCCAGCGTCGGAAGCGTTGTCGGAATCTGCAGCGTCCTGAATACCCGGTTTCCGACTCGCGGTATGAACGGATGGGTTCCGCGCGCGTCGCTCGCGTAACGCAGTCCGGCATCATCATAAGCCGCCAGGCTGTAGGCGTTCGCCTGCCAGCCCGCGGCCCCGGCGGTGGCCGCGGGTTCGCCGAAAATCCGCAGGAATTCGTCCCGTGCCCTGCCGAACTCCTCGGCCACCTCCGTCGCCCGCATCCTTCCAAGCCCGTCCTGCCAACGTATGTGATCGTAACAGTGGATGCCGACCTCGTGTCCCTGGGTGCGCGCCGCACGCATGACCTTATCGTTGCGACGTCCAATATGAGGTCCCGGCAGAAGGACGCCGTTGAGTAGCGTGCGGATACCGTACATTGCAACGACGTTGGTACGTGCAACTTTCGTGAAAAACCCGGGGCGGAACATGCGCTTTATCGCCCGGCCGGTATTGTCCGGTCCGAGCGAAAACAAAAAGGTGGCCGGTACTCCGAACTCCCGGAACAGCGCAAGAAGATTCGGTACGCCGATGCGCGTCCCCCGGTCTGTGTCGACATCGACCTTTATGGCAAGTGCGATATCGGGCATGACCAACGCTGTCAGCTCTCCAGCTCCTGCGTCGGCCTGCCCAAGTGATAGTCCAGCGTCTTGTGCAGCGCGGTCTTCAGGTCCGTGATCGGACTCCAGCCAAGAAATTTCTGGGCGTTCTTGATAGAGGGTACGCGCGTCAGGATGTCCTGGTATCCCTTGCCGTAGTACTCGCCCGAGCTTGTTGTTACGAGCTTTACGTTTTCGGCGAGCCCGGCGTATTTCGGGTAGGTCTTGACGAGCGCCACCAGGGTTTCAGCCAGTTGTCGAATCGACATGTCGTTCTTCGGATTACCAATGTTGAAAATGCGGCCATCGGCGCATCCGTCCTTGTTTTCGATGATGCGCAGCAGCGCATCGACGCCATCGTCTATGTAGGTGAAGCTGCGCCGCTGCTCGCCGCCGTCGACGAGACGGATATCCTTGCCACGCAAGATATTGCCTATGAACTGGGTCAGCACACGCGAACTGCCCTCCTTAGGCTCAAAAATATTGTCGAGCTTCGGTCCTATCCAGTTGAACGGCCGAAACAGCGTGAACCGCAGCCCCTCTTTGGCGCCATAGGCGAAAATTACGCGGTCCATGAGCTGTTTCGAACACGAATAAATCCAGCGCTGTTTGTGTATCGGCCCCAGTACAAGGTTGGTGTTTTCCTCGTCAAACTCGGCATCCGGGCTCATGCCGTAAACTTCCGACGTCGATGGAAAGAGCACGCGCTTGCCGTAACGGACGCACATGCGCACGATATGCAAATTGGCCTCAAAATCGAGCTCGAACACCCGCAACGGGTCGGTCACGTAGGTAGCAGGGGTGGCGATGGCAACCAGCGGCAGCACCACGTCGCATTTCTTCACGTGATACTCGATCCATTCACGATTGATGGTAATGTCGCCCTCCACGAAATGGAAACGCTTGTCGCCCAGGCAGTCCCCGAGCTTGTCTGCGCTCATGTCCATTCCATAGACCTCCCAATCCTTGCGCTCGAGGATATGCTGGGTCAGGCTGTTGCCGATAAAACCGTTGACGCCAAGAATAAGGACCTTAAGACTCATGTCATGTCTCCGTTGAAGATATCAAATCGCTGTGTCCGGGTGCGGCGACGCGTGCGCCGTACCTAACTGCAACCCCTGGCGCAGGCCATGCGTACCGGCCGACGCCGCTTGCTCCTCGCCGTCCCGCCATTGCAGCGTGACGATCTCCAGACTGCCTTTGCCGGTACCGACCGTCAGCGGCTGTACCGACAGCACCCTGCCCGGTGTGGCGCGTCCATCCGGGCGCGGAAACGCCCACCATATGAATAGCCGGCGCTCGCCCAGATCAGTAAAGGCACCCGGGTAGGGGTGCGTCACGGCCCGAATCAGATTGAATATGCGCTGTGCCGGCAGCGTCCAGTTTATGCGGCCGTCCTCTGGCTTGCGCCCCCCGAAATAGCTGGCTGTCGTCTCATCCTGAGCGCGGCGCGGCGCGTTTCCGGCCTCAATCGCGTCGATCTGTCGTTCGAGTACGCGCCGTGCGGCGGCGGTCACCCGAGCGAAGACCTGCTGCGCAGAGTCGAGCGATCCGATCGGCACCTCCTCCTGATCGACAATATCGCCAGCGTCCGGCCGCTTTACCATCATATGCAGAGTCGCCCCGGTGCGGGTCTCGCCGTTCAGCACGGCCCAGTTTATCGGCACCCGCCCGCGGTAGCGTGGGAGCAGCGAGCCGTGCATATTGAATGCGCCCAGCGGAGGAATATCGAGGATTTCCTGGCAGATCAGATTGCGATAATAGAATGAGAACAGTATCTGCGGCCGCAATGCGCGAATATGCTCGATCCAGACCGCGGTGTTGACCGAGTCCGGGGCATGCACCGGAATGGCGTGCTGGCGGGCAAGTGCGGCAACCGACTTGAACCATATCTTTTCCGCAGGATCGTCGTTGTGGGTAAATACCGCAACGATGTGTGACCCGCGTCCGATCAGCGCCTGCAGACACTCGTAACCCACATCGTGGTAGGCAAAGACTGCTATCGACGGTCTAGTCAACGCCGCGGGTCCCGTGTGTAAGCGCTTCGCCGCGGTCGGCGGTAGCAGGTTCTGCGTCCGGCTGCAGAATTCTTTTTATCACAAAACGTGGCCGGCGCCGCACTTCCTGATATATGCGGCCCACGTACTCTCCTATGATTCCCAGGCCCATGATACCGACGCCCACCAGAAAATAGAGTATGGCGAACAGTGTGAATACGCCCTGCACTTCGGGTCCGATCACGATACGGCGGATGAATAGGTATATGACGAACAAGGTGCTCAGAATGGAAACGAATATCCCGAACATGGTGAACATCTGCAGTGGAACCACTGAAAATCCGGTCATCAGGTCGAAGTTGAGACGGATCAGGTCATACAGACGATATTTGGATTTTCCGGCAGCGCGTGCATGATGCTCCACTTGGATCTCTGTCGGGTTGGCCGCGAAACTGTAGGCCAGCGCCGGTATGAACGTAGACGTCTCGTTGCTCGCGTTGATGTTGTCCACGACCTCGCGCCGATATGCACGCAGCATGCAGCCCTGATCGCGCATGCGAATATGCGTGATGCGCGCGCGCAGAGAATTGATGAGCTTCGAAGCAATACGGCGAAAAAGCGTGTCGCGGCGATCCTTGCGGTAGCCACCCACCACGTCGTGACCCGCCTCGATTTCGGCCAGCAACTTCGGGATTTCCTCGGGCGGATTTTGCAGGTCCGCATCCATGGTCACGATCACGTCTCCGCGTACATGCTCAAAGGCGGCCATGATTGCCATGTGCTGCCCGAAGTTGCCGTTGAAATCGACGATGCAAACCTGTTGCGGGCGTCGGCGATGGAACTGCTCAAGCAACGCCGCCGAGCGGTCCCGGCTGCCATCGTTGGTAAACACCAACTCGTACGGCTTGCCGGCTGCGTCCAGTACGCTAGTGAGACGCAGGAAAAGGGTCTCGAGATTGGCTTCCTCGTTGTAGACAGGGATGACAACACTGAGGTAGGGACGTGTCATGGCTCAGCCCCGTCGAAACAGATCGGCCATGGCCGTGATCACGCGCTCCAGATCGGCATCGCTCATTGCCGGAAACAGCGGCAGACTGACGATGCGATCGGATATGCTTTCGGCATTCGGAAAATCGCCGCGCCTGAACCCGAAATGATCGCGATAATATGGATAGAGATGCACCGCCCGGTAGTGCAGGCCGGTACCGATATTTCGTTCCTTCATCCCCTGCATGAATGCGTCGCGGTCCATGTTGGCGTCCTGCGGGTTGATGAGCGGCGTGAACAGGTGCCATGCGTGGCGATGCGGGTAGGCTGGCGTTCCCGGCAGGGTCCATTGTGGCCAGTCTGCGAGCAGCGTCTGGTAGCGCCGGGCGATCTCGGTACGGCGGCCAATGAACCCCTCGAGCGCAGGAAGCTGATGCAGGCCGAGCGCCGCCTGCATATCCATCATGTTGTATTTGAACCCGGGCGTGACTATCTCGTAGTGCTGGTTCCCTGTTTTGCCGAAGCGGTTCCACGCTTCCCGGTCCATGCCGTGAAAGCGCAGCAGCGCGATACGGTCGGCGAGCTCCGTATCGCGCGTCGCGACCGCGCCGCCCTCTCCGGTCGTTATGTTCTTGTTGGGATGGAAGCTGAATACCTGCGTGTCGCCGAAGCTCCCGATACGCCGGCCCCGGTACTCCGTGCCGATCGCATGGGCGGCATCTTCGATCACGTGCAGACCATGTTTTTTGGCCAGTGCGTACAGCGGGTCCATGTCGACCGGCAATCCGGCAAAATGCACGGGGATGATGGCGCGGGTGCGGCTGGTAATGGCGCCGGCAAGCCGGTTTACGTCCATGTTGTAGGTGGCAGGCTCGACATCGATGAGCACCGGCCTGCCGCCGGCAAGCACGATGGTGTTCAGGGTCGCTGCGAAAGTCATGGGTGTCGTGATTACTTCATCGCCGGGCTCGAGCGACAGCGCCGCCAGCGCCAGGTGAAGCCCGGCGGTCGCCGATGAAAGCGCCAGAACTCGAGGTGCCCCGACATAGACAGCGAGCGCCTCCTCGAACTTCTTTACGCGCGGTCCAGTGGTGATCCAGCCCGACTGCAGGCAGGCAACGACCTCTTCGATCGCTTCGCGGCTGATTGTCGGGCGGGAAAAGGGAAGAAATTCGTCGGTCATGGAGACACCGCCTTAGCTGCGGGTGATAAGGTATACGCCACCCACGATGACCACGATCCCGGCAACGCGTGTGAGCGAGAGACTTTCATCGAACAGGTAATAGGCCGCGACGGCGTTGACGATGTATCCGATGCTGAGCATCGGATAGGCAAAGCTGACTTGCACGCGCGACAGCACGAGTATCCACACCATGACGCTGACGACATAGCTGAAGAGGCCGGCCAGGATGAACGGGCTGACTGCCACCTGCATGCCTATCGGTATTACATTCGTCCAGGCAAAGGCGAAGTGCCCGATGCGGCGCATTCCTTCCTTCAGCAGCAGCTGGGCGGCAGCGTTGAGCAGCACGCCCAGCAGGATCAGCGGAAGATAGGTCATTTTCGGATCTCAGTATTGGTCAGCAGGACATTGTCACCGCTTCTGGCCAGCAGGTAGAATTTTCCACGCCCGCTGGCGCGAAGCTGGGCGTAGAGCCCGCGGGTCGTAAGCATATAGATGGTTCTGGGACTTTGCCAGCGTCGCCAGAAAGTGCGGTCGCCGATGATCCAGGCACTGTCGTTTTCCAGAGTCGTTCCATACGCGAGCTCGCCTTTGAAGCCGACGATGGTCACGGTACGCCCGATGTAGGCAGGCAGATCCTGGTAGTAAGTGTGATAATTCATGACCTCGGTATGCGGTTTCAGAAGCGGCTTGAGGTCCAGTGCGAGCGCCTTGACGGAATTTTTGCTGTCCATCAAAGGCAAACCGCTCGTCAGGATGCTCAGAAAAATGGCTCCCATCACCGCGGTGACCACCAGCGAGTGCAAAGGCCGGCGGCGGTAAACCAGGATGAGCGCGGCGATGCTTCCGGCCATCAACGTCGCCGCCATGGCATACAGGTAGGGGCTGAGCATGGCGGTATATACACCGATCTTGGGGTTGGCAGCGGTAAGTCGGGGAGCGGCGATTAGCGATGCCGCGAGTGCCGCGCTTGCCGCTAGCAGTGTCCACAGACCCACGCGCATACCCGGTACCTCGGTCCCGTGCCAGGTGGGTGCCAGATAGCGCCCGATCAGGATCGCCAGCGGTGGAAATATCGGAAGGATGTAGGGAATGAGCTTGGAGTCCGAAAGCGAGAAAAAGGCCAGGATCAGGATTGCCCACAGCACCAGATACAGCCCGTCGCGTTCCTGCTCGCGCTCTGCCCACGACGCCGGAAGGCTGCGTCGCAATGCCTGGAACAGAAACACTGTCCAGGGATACAGTCCGGCCAGAGTTATTGGTATGAAGAACCATACCGGCTCATAGCGGTGCGCGACCGTAGTGAGGTAGCGTTCGAAATGCTGACGGATGAAGTAATAGTGCAGGAAAGTCGGGTTGGCTCGCGCGACCAGAATATGCCAGGGTGCCGCGATGGCGAGCAGCAGCAAAAGTCCGCTCGGCAGATAGATCGAACGCAGCAGCCGCCAGTCGTTGCGGATCAGAATCCAGGCACCGATCACCATGCCCGGAAACACGATGCCTATCAAGCCCTTGGCCAGCACCGAAAGTGCAGCAAAGGCATAAAAGGTCCACATGAGCCAGCGTCGTCGGGCACCCTTGGGTTCCTTGGTGCCGAGCAGGAAGGCAAGCATCGATATGCTGAGCAGCGCCGTGATCGGCATGTCGATGGTGATGATGCGCGCGAGTGCATAATAGAGGACGTTGGTTGCCAGCACGATTGCGGCAATGAGGCCGGCCGGGCGGCCGTACAGACGTCGGCCGGCGAGGTATACAGCGATGCAACCGAGCAGTCCGAGCAAAGCTGGCCACAGGCGCATGCTCCATTCATTGAGTCCGAAAAGCCTGATCGATGCGCTCTCCAGCCAGTAGAAGAGGACCGGTTTCTCGAGGTAGATAACGCCGTCCAAGCGCGGCGTCACATAGTTGCCGGTGACAACCATCTCCCGGGGAATCTCGACGTAGCGACCTTCATCCGGTTCCCAGAAGGCGCGGCTACCCAGCATAAAGCTGAAAAGCAGGCCGATGACGAAGCTCAGGATCAGGACATCCTTGATCCAGGACGCGCGCATGCCGGCATCCTCGGCGTGAATGGAGTTTGCGGAGCGATCGCCCGGGGAAGCCGGAGCCGCCCGTTTGCTGTAGGGTGACGGTTGGAGCAAGGCGATTACGTACCGGAAGCCGCCTTGGGGACACTGGCGACTGCCTTGTCGTCGGGCACTTTGCGGATGATGAATTCCATGTTCGCAAGATCACCGAGAACATAAGTTGCCGGAGATCCGACGCCGCCGACCGTGCCGGGATTGACCCAGATGGTTTCGGTGCCGGACACGGTTCTGACGCGCTCCACATGTGCGCGGTGCTCGTGACCACTGCAGACGAGGTCATAGTCTCCGGCTACGGCCAGCGCACGGGCATAATGAGGAAAATGCACCAGAAAGATGCGGCGTCCGTGCAGAGTGATGTTCGCGTCCTGACCATAATAATGAATCCGGCTGTCCGGGTCGTGCGCAAGGCGGCTCATATGGTATGTGTCACCCGCATTGTTGCCGTGGATGACGTGTGTTGGCAGACCAAACGGCATGATGGCGTGCAGGGTGCTTGGGGCAACGACATCGCCGCAGTGCAGGACGGCTTCGGCCCCGTGCAGCCTTGCGTCCCGGACTGCTGCAGCCAGGCGTTGGCGGTTATCATGGCTGTCCGAGACAATGCAGATCTTCATAAGTTTTCCACCACAGGCAGACCCGCGACAACAGTCGCAGGAGAAACGCCAGGCTTGCTTAGCAAGCCTGATTTGCAATGACAGCGGGTACCTAATGCATTTTTCCCGTTCGTCATTTCGACGCTCCATTCGTCGCAGCGACGGTGCGGCCCGAGGACGCGGCCCGGGCGCGCAAAGCATGTTTGTCTGTTGCCGCGTTATCCCGTGCGGCTTGGTCCGGGGCAAACGCGGCATGTGCCTCACGCGTTGTGTGGCAGCCGATCGGGAATGCCTGCGAATACGCCGGCAGCATGCGGCAGGCGCCGACATCCCCCGAACTTTGTCGGGAGTCGCGTTGGAGCTGTTTGATGCAGGGGGCGTGGTATGCAGTGGCCACGGTTCACATTGAGCTTCCGACCCCAGTCGGGACTGTTTGCTGGCAGTATTGTACCTGAAAAAGGCAGGGGCCGGCGATTTGCCGGCCCCTGATCCGAAACATCAGAAGTTCCCGCCCGCCCAGTTTCCTGATGCGGGCGAAAAGCAGCCGCTACAGCATCGCCACGATAAGCAGCGCCACGATGTTGATGATCTTGATCAGCGGGTTGACCGCTGGTCCGGCGGTGTCCTTGTAGGGATCGCCGACGGTGTCGCCGGTGACCGCAGCCTTGTGGGCCTCGGAGCCCTTGCCACCGAACTGGCCCGATTCGATGTATTTCTTGGCATTATCCCAGGCGCCACCGCCAGTGGTCATGGAGATCGCGACAAACAGTCCGGTCACGATCGACCCCATCAGCACTCCGCCCAGGGCCTGTGGTCCGAGCCCAAGGCCCACGACGACCGGGACCAGAACCGGCAACAGCGACGGAATGATCATCTCCTTGATCGCGGCATGGGTGAGCATGTCGACGGCTTTCGAGTAGTCGGGCTTGGCCGTGCCTTCCATGATTCCCTTGATCTCCTTGAACTGGCGGCGCACCTCGACTACCACGGAACCTGCTGCACGGCCGACCGCCTCCATCGCCATGGCGGCGAACAGGAAGGGCACGAGCCCGCCGATGAAAAGTCCTATGATCACCATGTGGTTGGAGAGGTCGAATGCCAGCACCTTGCCGCGGGCGGCGAGGGCGTGCGTGTAGTCGGCAAACAACACCAGCGCGGCAAGACCGGCTGAGCCGATTGCGTAGCCCTTGGTCACCGCCTTGGTCGTGTTACCAACGGCGTCCAGAGGGTCGGTGATATCGCGGATCTCGGCCGGCAAATTGGCCATCTCCGCGATGCCGCCAGCATTGTCCGTGATCGGACCGTATGCGTCGAGCGCCACGATGATGCCGGCCATCGACAGCATGGCGGTGGCGGCGATGGCGATCCCGTAAAGACCCGCAAGCGCATAGGCGCCCCAGATTCCGGCGCAGATCACCAGTACCGGAGCGGCGGTCGCCTTCATCGACACCGCGAGTCCGGCAATGACGTTGGTGCCATGGCCCGTGGTGGAGGCTTGGGCGATGTAGCGCACCGGGCCATACTCCGTGGCGGTATAGTACTCGGTGATTACCACCAGTGCGGCAGTCACCGCCAGTCCGATCAGCGCGCTGTAGTAGATAGAATGCCAAGCATATGCGCCATTGCCGGCCATCAGTTTCTCGGTCACGAAATAAAACGAGATCGCCGAGAGCACGCCGGCCACGATGAGACCGCGGTACAGCGCGTTCATGATCTTGCCGCCATCGCGTGCTTTTACGAAGAACGTGCCGACGATGGATGCCAGGATGGACACCCCGCCCAGAACCAGCGGAAACAGCACGGCGTTATTGAACCCCTTGATCACAAGGCTGCCGAGCAGCATGCTCGCGACGATCGTGATTGCGTAGGTTTCGAAAAGATCCGCCGCCATGCCGGCGCAGTCGCCAACGTTGTCACCGACATTGTCGGCGATGACTGCCGGATTGCGCGGGTCGTCCTCCGGAATGCCTGCCTCGACTTTGCCGACCAGGTCCGCACCGACATCCGCGCCTTTGGTGAAGATGCCGCCGCCCAGTCGGGCAAAGATCGAAATCAGCGATGCGCCGAAGGCCAGTCCGACCAGGGGTGAAAGGTTAACGCTCTCGCCCGCGGGCGTGAGGTAGCGCAGTACCGTGTAGTAACCGGTGACGCCCAGCAGTCCCAGCCCTACGACCAGCATGCCGGTGATGGCGCCGCCCCGGAACGCTACTTTGAGCGCCGCGTTTAGCCCATCCTTGGCAGCCTCGGCGGTGCGGACGTTCGACCGTACCGAGATGTTCATTCCTAGGATTCCCGCGAGGCCGGAGCAGACTGCGCCGATGGCGAACCCGACTGCAGTCATCTTGTTGAGGGCAAAGAAAATGATGGCGAACAGGATGACGCCTACTACCGCGATGGTGGTGTATTGGCGCTTGAGGTAGGCGGAGGCGCCCTGCTGAATGGCCGCCGCAATCTCTCGCATGCGTTCGTTGCCGGCGGATTTTTTCATGATCCACGAGATGGAAATGATCCCATAGAGCAATGCCGCGGCCGCGCATGCGAACGCGAAGATCAGACTTACAGACATATTGTTCCTCCCAGTTGAATGGACCTCAATAACCGCTTACCGAGGATTGCAGTAAGGTACTTTGTCAGCAAAAGTCCTAAAAATGCCATGTACGGGTCGCCACGACATTGATCCCGGTCAATGGAGACAACTGTGCCATCATGAATTCTTGTCCTTGACAGCAAGCCCGCCCTCAAAACGCGTGCCAGGCACGAAGCCGAAGACCTGATCCAGGCGTACTTCGCGGATCAGGCGATCCACGGCTTCCTGGCCATGTTCGCGACTGACCTCGGACAGGATCAGTTTGGCCGAATTGCCGTTGTAAAACCCGCCGAAATCGGCCTGAATCTGCAGCAGCTCTCTTGCCTTATCGAGTGTCATGCGATCCCTGCCCCCCGCGGGTTGTCTTTGCGGTGCGCCTGCAGCGCACGACCGGCAGCAGTCCGGGGCATTGCACCCTCGTGTCCGGCGTGCTCTGCAGCCGTGCTCATATCTTGAATTCGCCCTCGAGTCGCTTCTTCACCGGCACATTCTTCATGCGCACATATTGCGGCATGCCGTCCTTGTAGGGCGGATAATCTTCTCCCTTTATGAGCGGCTCGAGATAAGTGCGACACTTGGCCGTGATTCCGAATCCGTCTGGCGTGATGTAATCGGCCGGCATCATCTTTTCGACATTCGCGACCTTGCTCAATGGCGCCACACCGACGGCCCACTTATAGGGCTTGTTCGACTTGCGCACGATCGTCGGCATCACCGAGTTGTTGCCGCGGATGGCGAGCTCCACCGCGGCCTTGCCCATGGCATAAGCCTGGTCCACGTCGTTTTTTGAGGCGATGTGCCGCGCCGCGCGTTGCAGGTAATCGGCCACGCCCCAGTGGTACTTGAGCCCCAGACCATCCTTGACGATGGAGGCCACTACCGGCGCGACGCCACCCAGTTGCGCATGGCCGAAAGCATCACGCAGACCCTGGTCGGCGAGAAACTTGCCGTCGGCACTCTTGACGCCTTCCGATACCACCACGGTGCAATAGCCGAATCGCTTGACGTTAGCGTCCACTTTGGCGAGAAACCTGTCCCTGTCAAAAGCCACCTCGGGAAACAGGATCACTATCGGGATCTCGGTATCGCGGGTCGATGCGAGCCCCCCGGCGGCCGCGATCCAGCCGGCGTGCCGGCCCATTACTTCCAGGATGAAAACCTTGGTCGACGTCTTGGCCATCGAGGCAACGTCGAAACTCGCTTCGCGAGTCGATACCGCGATGTACTTGGCGACCGAGCCGAAACCAGGACAGTTGTCGGTGATCGGCAGATCGTTATCCACCGTCTTTGGAACGTGCACCGCAACGATCGGGTAGCCCATCGTCTCGGAAAGCTGCGAAATCTTCAGGCAGGTGTCGGCTGAATCGCCGCCCCCGTTGTAGAAGAAGTAGCCGATATTGTGGGCCTTGAAGACCTCTATGAGGCGCTCGTACTCGCGCCGGTTCTGTTCCAGGCTCTTGAGTTTGTAGCGGCAGGAGCCGAAAGCGCCCGACGGAGTATGCCGCAGCGCCCGGATTGCAGTGGCCGACTCTTTGCTGGTGTCGATCAGATCTTCTGTCAGTGCGCCGATGATGCCATTGCGCCCCGCGTAGACCTTGCCGATCTTGTTATGGTGTTTGCGGGCGGTCTCGATGACGCCGCAGGCCGAAGCGTTGATGACGGCGGTTACGCCGCCGGACTGAGCATAAAAGGCATTTTTCGGCGAATTTTTTGGCATATTGTACAGCTCCCCCATTTCATGAGTTTCAGTTTGCCGGCTAGCTGGCGCCTGAATGACCTGTTTCGGATCCGAGCGCCCTGTCGCGCTCATGATCCGACTGTACCTGCAGAAGAATTGTCACGCATTCGGCGAGATCGTCGTAGACCTCGCGACCTGTGCCGAACTGGTCACGGATGCTGTAAAAGAACTGGCTGCGATAATGCCCTTCAGCAACCTTGCAGATGACAAAATTGGCGTCCCGCTCCGTCCAGAACACCGTCGGGCAGGTCGTGAGAACCGAAACTGCCGGATCGAGCCTCAGGTCGCTGTCCGCCAGCTGAAGCTCGACGGTCTTGCCGTAGCGCTGGTTCACGGCCGAGCGAATTATCCATAGCTCGGTTTCGCTGAAATCCGGTATCTGGTTCATGGCTGTCTGGGTCTGTTTCCCCGCGTTTACCGGGCCGCTGGATTGGTGGCCGACTCGGGTGGCAACGCGGGGGCTAGATTAACCGAAATTCAAAAGGGGATCACCGCAAAGATTGTATCCATGGATAGGTGCTATTTATGGCGCCAAAAGCATTGACGACAGCAAAACCAGAAGGTAGTTTACCGAAGCACTGGACCCCGAGTGGGGGAGGATCATACAAGGTGGGTTTGCATCCAAGAACCTAAAGCGAGAAAAAGTCATGCGAATTGTGCTACTGGGAGCGCCGGGTTCCGGCAAGGGAACGCAAGCTAAGTTATTGGTTGAAAAGTATAAAATACCGCAGTTTTCCACAGGTGACCTTTTGCGGGCAGCCGTGGCGGCAGGTACCGAACTCGGAAAAAAGGCCAAAGCGGCCATGGATGCCGGCCAACTGGTGGCTGACGACGTGGTTCTGGGGATGATCCAGGAAAGGTTGGCCACACCCGACGCTAAGGGCGGATTCATTCTTGATGGGTTTCCGCGGAATATCCCGCAGGCGCAGGCGCTGGACGCGATGCTGGCGCGGGTGGGCCAGCCGCTGCAGCTCGCGCTGTTGGTGGATGTGGATATCGAGGTTTTGATGAAGCGCCTGACGGGCCGCAGAACCTGCGGCACGTGTGGGGCAATCTACAATGTCTATTACACGCCTTCCAGGGTTCCCGGGAAGTGCGACAAATGCGGGGGCGCACTGCAGCACCGTTCGGACGACAATGAGACGACCGTCCGCAACCGCCTCAAGGTGTACGAGGAACAAACGGCACCACTGGTGTCCTATTACAAGGCGCAGGGCAAGTTGCGCACGGCCCGGGGTGTCGGAAGCATCAGCGACATCTTCAAGTCTATCAGCGATATCATCGAAGCGCAGATGCGTCCCCTGGCAGCGGTGGGCGTCGGAATGAGCGCGGCAAAGCCGGCTGCTCCGGCGAAGGCGTCATCAGCCAAGACCGTGGCTGTGGCAGCCAAGGCGTCGCCCAAGAAAGCCGTGAAGAAGGCTGTCAAGGCCAAGAAGGCGTCGCCCAAGAAAGCCGTGAAGAAGAAGGCTGTCAAGGCCAAGAAGGCGTCGCCCAAGAAAGCCGTGAAGAAGGCTGTCAAGGCCAAGAAGGCGTCGCCCAAGAAAGCCGTGAAGAAGGCTGTCAAGGCCAAGAAGAAAAAGTAAGCCGCTGGATGCGGCGGTTGCGTTCAAGGCCCGGCAAGTCCGGGCCTTTTTGTCAACAGACTGCGCCGGCATGCCGCCCAGGCTGCGACCGGCAGGAGTATTGCGGTGGTGTCAGATTCGTGGACAGGAGGTCGCTTCCCGCGCGTGCGGCCGAGGAGGCTGCGACGGGATGATTTCACGCGCCGTTTGGTGCGTGAAACCCGCCTCAGCTGTGATGATCTGATTCAGCCGGTTTTCGTCATCGATGGCAAGAACCGGTCGCAGCCGGTGTCCTCAATGCCCGGGATCAGCCGGCTGTCGATTGATTTGTTGCTGCGCCAGGCGGAGGGCTGGGTTCGGGATGGCATTCCGGCGGTTGCCTTGTTTCCGGTCGTGGACGCGGCGCTGAAAACCGAAGACGCGCGCGAGGCGTTCAATCCGCAGGGTTTGGCGCAGCGCGCGGTGCGTGCGCTCAAGAAGGAGCTGCCGGCCATCGGAGTGATCACCGACGTCGCGCTCGACCCGTTTACTTCGCACGGCCAGGACGGCCTAGTGGACACGGCCGGCTATGTGCTGAACGACGAGACCGCGGCGGTGTTGGTGCGGCAGGCGCTGTCGCATGCCGAGGCTGGTGCGGACATAGTGGCGCCTTCCGACATGATGGACGGACGTATCGGGGCAATCCGCGATGCCCTCGAAAGGGCCGGGCATATCCATACCCGTATTCTGGCCTATTCGGCGAAGTATGCATCGAGCTTCTACGGCCCGTTCCGCGAGGCGGTGGGCTCCGCCGCGAATCTTGCAGGCGGGAACAAGTACAGTTACCAGATGGACGTCGGGAACAGCGACGAGGCGCTGCGCGAGGTCGCACTGGACCTGGAAGAGGGCGCTGACATGGTGATGGTCAAGCCTGGTCTGCCTTACCTAGATATCGTACGGCGTATCAAGGACGCTTATGGTGTCCCGACTTTCGTCTACCAGGTGAGCGGCGAATACGCAATGCTCATGGCGGCGGCCCAGAACGGATGGCTGGATGAGCGCGCCGCTGCCATAGAATCACTTGTCGCGTTCAAACGCGCAGGAGCGGACGCGATTCTGACGTATTTCGCATCCCGTGTTGCCGGCTGGCTGCGTGGCGACTGAGCAACACGCCCCGGTTCTGCTGTTGGACAAGAGGCAACTGACTGGATCCGGGGCCCGGGAGGGCTGCATAAGCTGCTGCCGGGTTTGAGGGCACGTCGATAAGCCCGACGCGTCCCGGTTGCTAACCCCCAAAAGGAAATCATCAGGGCGCCACACGGAACCGCCGCATGCGAACGATTCCGATGGTGCCGTGCATGTTGATTACCTGTACCAAGTCTGTTTCATCTAATGGAACATCCAGGGGGCTTCGAGAAGCCCTCGGGGCATAACGCGCTGTTGATTGAAGCGGTCCGGGCATATCTGCCGGGATTACCAAAGACCTATTTTCCGGTTCAGATACCCGCATACCACGCATATCCCTGGTCTTCCCAATAGCCGCCGTGGCCGCCTCCGAAGCGCCGATAGCCATCGACCACCTGAACGTGCATCAGGTATCTAGGCATCTTGTAGCCGAGCTGGCGTTCGACACGCAGTCGCAAAGGCGCACCGTTTGCAACCGGCAGCGGCTGACCGTTGAGTCGACAGGTGAGAATTGTCTGTGGATGCATCGCCATGGAAAGATCCGGACTACTCGTAGCAGAAGTTGCCGCCGTCCATGGGATCGGCACAGAAAAACATGACATAGCGTGCTCCCGGTGCAAGTCCTGCCAGATCCAGCACGTGATGCAACGGCACGCTGGTCCACTCGCCGATACAGCTCCAGCCTTCTACGCAATCGTGGCGTGTGATCTGAGTCCGTGCCGGCATTGCCTGCAGCTCGTCGAGCGAAATCCGCAGGGGGCGTTCCACAAGACCATCAGCCCGCAATCTCCATCCACGAAAGCCACGCTGAACTAACGCAGACGTGCATGATCGGTGACGGTTGCGCCGATGTGCTTCAGTTCGCGCCGCAGATGCCCGCTGAACAGACTGTAAGCGGCATAGGCAAAACCGTTTAACATAAACACCCAGGCAAAAAAGAAGAAGTTGACCCAGTGGAACGCGCGCGTTGCCCACGCGTGTCTGCGGACGAAGACTCGCGTCGGAGCTATCGAGCCGGGTGCCTCGGTGAGGGTTTTGTCTTGAGACAGGCCCGGAGGAACTGTGACGTTCTCCGGTCTGCCGCCGGGCTTCATGCCGTCGTTGGGTGCAGACATTACGGAGTTGCGCCGCGATGCTCGATCATCATCGCCTGATGGTCCATCGCCGCCGTATGGCGTGTCATCGCCAGATGCTTCGTGGGTTGCTGCATCGCGCCCTTCGTCTGCGCAAGTTGCTGAATGACGACCAGTGCACTATTGACGGTCGCCAGAAACGGGACCGTACAGATATCTGAACGGTGCGTTGTCAGCTTCATTGGCTGGCGGAAGCAGCGGGCCGGTCGGTTGATTCGCACTGCCTGCGACCGGCTCTTGTCTTTGTTGCCAATTTAGGCAGGGGCCAGTTTTCACGTCAATAGAACGAATTGACGCATTAAGCCTATGGCCAACACCGTTTGCTGTTTCAATTCGACGATGTAGGAAGATTTTTCTGTTACTGATAACCGGAATGGTTTGCAAAGGGATATGACGATCAGCGGATGCAAAGTGGTGATGGGCAGCCGGTTGTGGCAAACGGCCAAATTGTCATGATGCTAGTTCTGTTGCCCGGCAACCAGGATGCTGGACCCGTCCGTGGCAAGCCGATTCCGATATACTAGCAATGATGAGGCTCATTCTGATTCGCCATGCACCGGCTGAAGAGCGCACAAGCGCGAGGCGCGATTACGAGCGGCGGCTCACCGTGCAAGGGCGCCGGCGCATGCACGTGGCAGCAAGGGCACTGAAGGCTCTGGTACCGGATGTCAGCTTTGTCGCTGCGAGTCCGATGGTGCGGGCGCGTCAGACCGCGGAGATCGTGGCGCGTCAGTATGACGCGGCTGAGGTGCTCAGCCTGCCGGCACTATCCCCGGGGAGCAATCCGCGCGCAATGCTGGCCTGGCTCAAGCAGCAGTCACCCGATGCAACCGTGGTTGCGGTGGGACACGAGCCCGGTCTGGGAATCATGGCGAGCTGGCTCCTTGCAAAACGCAGGAAGTCGTTCCTTTTATTCAAGAAGGGTGCTGCCTGCATGATTGAGGTGGCCGGGGAGCCGGCGACCGGGGCAGGCAGGCTTGTCTGGCTGCTGACGCCGGCGGTGTTGCGCCAGATCGGGAGTTGAGGCATGCGTCCGGCCAATATTGATCTGCCCGCTGATGAGGTCGTGCGCGAGCTTGTGCGCGGTTACCTGGATGCGGCGGCTACGGCGCGCGCGCAGATCGCTAACGGCCGACATCCCGAGGCTCTTCACGACCTGCGAGTGGCGTTGCGGCGCTTGCGTGCCAGTTTACGTGCTTATGCGCCCTATGTTGCCGATACCATTCCGGACAAGGTCAGAAAACGCGCGCGCGATCTGGCGCGTGTCACCAACGTTGCGCGTGACGCCGAGGTTCAGCTCGCGTGGGTGGATTCCCTCGGACGCAAGGTCGGGGTCGTGGGGCGGCCAGGGCGACGCTGGTTGCGGGCGCATCTGGCGGCACAGCGCAAAAACGCCTATCACACGATCCGCAGTAAAGCGCTTCCGGAGTTCGACCGGTTTTTCCGAATACTGCGGCGCGCTCTGGAGTCCGGGGAGGTCGCACCCTCCAAGAAGCATGTGCGACGCCGCATAAGATTTGCCCAGGCGGCGGGGCGCAGTCTGCGAGAGAATACCGCTAGGCTGTCTGCGGATCTGGGCCGAATCGGTTCGGTCGATGACGAGGCCGAGGTGCACGCGGCGCGCATTGCCGCTAAGCGCCTGCATTACCTAGTCGAGCCGTTGGTGACAGGGAAGGAGGCGGCCACCGTGCTCAAGCCGTTGAAGACGCTTCAGGACCGGCTGGGGGCTCTGCATGACCGGCACGTGTTGGCGCGGAATCTGGATCGGGCACTGAGGAGCGGCGCACCCGGCGATGTGCTTCCAAGTCTGTGTATGCTTGCGCTACGGAACCGGCTAGAAGCCGATGGGTTGTATAAAGACATCGCCCGCAGCTATCTCGCTGGACGCGCACCGGCGCTATTGCGAACGCTGCGGGATTTCGCCCGGAAGCTCGCTGCGCGCAGCGCACATTCGGCATCGCGCGCATGAGGGTGCGCGGAGACAGCGTGCCCCCGCATCGATCCGGCGGCGAGGCGATGGCGCCATGCGCGGTCCCGCGCCTGGTCGTATACGCATCCGGAGGAATTGAATGAAGCTGCGAAGCCCATCTCCCATTCACCATGATTACGTGCGCCCATCGCGCCATGGTCGGCGCCAGTTGCCGGATACGGTCGCAGCGCTGGATCTTGGTTCCAACAGTTTTCACATGATTGTGGCGCAGGTGGAGGACGGGCGTCTGCACGTGCTCGACAGGCTGCAAGAAATGGTCCGGCTGGCCGGCGGTCTCGATGCGCGCGAGCGCCTCATGCCCGCCGCCCGGGCCCGGGCACTCGCCTGTCTTGCCCGCTTTGGCCAGCGTCTGCGCGGCTTTCCGCGTGGCAGCGTGCGGGCGGTCGGAACCAACACGTTGCGGCGTATGCGCAACGCGGGGGATTTTCTGGCCGCTGCGGGGCGTGCGCTGGGTCACCCGATTGAGATTATCGCCGGGCGCGAGGAAGCGCGCCTGATCTACCAGGGCATGGCCCATGGCTGGCCGGACGACGGGCGTCCCAGACTCGTCGTCGACATCGGGGGTGGCAGCACCGAGATCATCATCGGCCAGGGGTTAGACGCGATTACCATGGAGAGTCTGTATATGGGGTGCGTCAGTCTGAGCGAGTCCTATTTCAGTGGTGGCGTGCTTAGCGAGAAAGCCATGAACCGTGCGGAAACTGCCGCGCGCCAGGAACTGAGTCCCGTGCAGGCCCAGTTCCGCCATGGTTGGGAGACGGCAATCGGCACCTCCGGGACAATACGCGCCCTGCGCGCAGTACTCCGTGCGCAGGGCTGGACGGACGGTACGATCACGCCTGCCGCGCTCGACCGTCTGCGCGGTGCGCTGGTCGCGGCGCGGCGCATCGAGCGTCTCAAGCTCCCAGGATTGAGCGCCGACCGTGCATCGGTGTTCCCCGGAGGAGTCGCTATCCTGCTTGCTGTGTGCAAAACGCTCGGCATCAGGCGCATGCAGGTTGCCGATGGTGCTTTGCGTGAAGGACTGCTCTACGATCTCGTCGGCCGTCTGCGACATGAAGATGTTCGCGAGCACACGGTTGCGATGCTCGCCCGCCGGTTCCACGCCGACGGTGCCCAGGCTGAGCGCGTCATGCATACCGCGAAGCTCGGATTCAAACAGGTAGCGCGCGACTGGGGCCTGACTGAAGAGGACGAGCGTCTTTTGATCTGGGCAGCACAACTGCATGAGATCGGACTGGTCGTTGCGCACAGTCAGTACCACAAGCATGGCGCGTATCTTGTGGAAAAATCCGACCTTCCCGGATTTTCCTGGCAGAAACAGCAGCAACTTGCGGCCATAATCCGCGGCCACCGGCGAAAATTTCCGGCGGATGTATTCGAGGCATTGCCGTCGCCGCAGCGTTCTGCGGCCCGTAATCTGTGCGCTCTGCTGCGGCTGGCCGTCGTCCTGCACCGATCGCGCAGCGGAAGCGCACCTCGCGGCCTGCGTCTGCGGGCAGGAAAGCGTTTGCTGCAAGTAAAGTTTGCGCGCGGCTGGCTGCGCCTTCATCCGCTGACGCAGGCGGATCTGAAGCAGGAAGCGCTGTGGCTCAAGGCGGCCGGCATGACGCTGGAGTTCAGCTAGGCTGGCGCTGCCCTTCTACGTCTAGAGTGTTTCGGACAGCTCCTGTACGAGTTTCGCCTGGGCCGACCAAGGCTCGGCGCCGTTGGGACTCAGCCGGTGATAGATGCCGTCGGCGTCGAGGACCCAGGCGTGCGTATTGTCGCGCAGGTAATAGTTGAGTGATTCGCGCACCACGCGCTCGTGCAGTTTGCGGTTTTCCACCGGGAAGGCGACTTCGACGCGCCTGAAAAAATTGCGGTCCATCCAGTCTGCGCTTGCACAGAAAACCTCTCCGCTGCCCGGTACGATTTCTGCATCCGGCATTCTGCCATCACCGGTGGGGCCCCGCCCCCCGTTGAGGAACCAATATACCCGGGTATGTTCCAGAAACCGACCGACCACCGATCGGACGCGGATGTTCGCAGAAACGCCTGCCAGGCCCGGACGCAGGCAGCAGATGCCGCGCACAATCAGATCGATATGCACTCCGCAGGACGAGGCATCGTACAGGGCCTGGATGATCTGAGGTTCCGTGATCGCATTCAATTTGGCGACGATGCGCGCCGGGCGGCCCTGACGTGCATGTTCAGCCTCGCGCTCGATGCGGCGCAGCAGTTCCGTATGCAGCGTAAACGGAGACTGCAGAAGCTTGGCAAGCTTTGGCACGCGCCCGAGGCTGGTCAGTTGCCGGAACAGCTTGTTCACGTCTTCGCCGATGGCGTCAGCGCAGGTGAACAGGCCGAAATCCGTATACAGGCGAGCGGTGCGGTCGTGGTAATTACCTGTTCCGAGATGGACGTAATGGCGCAGGCGACCACGTTCGCGCCGCACGATCAAAATCATCTTGGCATGGGTCTTATAGCCAACAACGCCGTAAACGACGTGCGCGCCAGCTTCCTGGAGTACGGTGGCGAGACCGATATTCGCCTCTTCGTCAAAGCGTGCACGCAGTTCAATTACCACCGTGACTTCCTTGCCGGCACGCGCGGCGTTCACCAGCGCATCAACCAGCGCCGATTCCGGCCCGGTGCGATAGAGTGTCTGCTTTATGGCAAGCACCCTGGGGTCTGCTGCCGCCTGACGCACGAAATCGATAACCGGCGCGAACGAATCGAAGGGATGATGGAGCAGGATATCGTCCTGCCGGATGGCGTCGAACAGGTTTTTGGCGCGCATCAGGCGGCGCGGCAGGCCGGGAGTGAAGGACGGGTACTTGAGGTCCGGGCGATCGACCATGTCGGCGACAGCCATCAGCCGATTGAGGTTCACCGGGCCGTTCACCTGGTACAGGTCCTGCGGTTCCAGCTCGAACTGTCGCAGCAGATAGCCGGCCATATCGGAAGGGCAGTTATCGGCGATTTCAAGCCGTACCGAGTCGCCATAGCGGCGCGCGGCCAGTTCGCCTTCGAGGGCACGCAGCAGATCCTGCGCTTCTTCCTCGTCTACAAACAGCTCGGAATTGCGCGTGACGCGAAACTGGTAACACCCGGTGACGTCCATCCCCGGAAACAGGTCGCCGACATGGGCATGGATAATGGAGGTGAGAAAGATAAATGAATTCGGCCCGTTAGAGCACTCTTTCGGCAGTCTGATCACACGCGGAAGTGCGCGCGGGGCCTGCACGATGGCGATGCCACTGCGCCTGCCGAAGGCGTCATTTCCCCGCAGGGTTACCAGGAAATTCAGGCTTTTGTTCAGGATGCGCGGAAACGGATGTGCTGGATCGAGCCCCATGGGCGTGAGCATCGGCAACAGCTCGTTTTCGAAATGACGCTTTACCCATTCAGTAGCCGCGGGGCCCCATTCCGTGCGCCGCAAAAAGCTAATGTTTTCACGCTCGAGCGCGGGAATGAGTTCATCGTTTAACACCCGGTACTGCTCGTCCACCAGGCGGTGTGTTTCAGTGCTGATCTGCTGCAGCAGCTGCTGGGGATTGCGGTTGTCCGGGCCGGCATCCACCGAGCCCGAGGCGACCTGCTCCTGCAGGCGTGCCTTGCGTATCTCGAAAAATTCGTCGAGGTTGGTACTGGAAATGCACAAAAAACGCAGTCGCTCGAGCAGCGGCGTGTTCGCGTCCCTGGCCTGTTCGAGAACCCTGCCGTTGAATGCCAACAGACCCAGTTCCCGATTGAGCAGGAGGGCGGATTGCTGTGCTGGTTCAACGGCGGACTCGGCCACGCTCATCTGATACTGCCTGTATGAAACACACAAATACCCACTTGAAATTATACCCTGACAATGTGACGGCAGTATTTCAGTATTTCGGCAACGGCAGGTCTCGGGCGCAGGTACCAGAACAGGATGGAGACCGGGTGCGTCTGCCGTGACCTCCGACTAGCGTCAGTTGCAGCAATAATCTGCAGTGATATTTCAGAAATAGCATACATGCCGTTATTTATACGAAATATTTTTTCGGACGCACGGATTTCTTTATCCAGAGTACGTGCCTGTCATTATGAGAAATGACGCGCCTGTGTGGTGTGATTCGGAGTAGAATTCCGGCCAGGGCGGTTTTTTGGGCTGGTACCAGAAAATAATCAATCAGGAGGCGCTATGCCAGAAAAGCTCTACCGGAATGAGAGGGAGCGTGCGGTTCATCAGGACCTGATTCACGCACTTTCCCTTGAAAGCGGTCTGCCTGAAGGTAAAGTAGAGGCGCTTTACGAATCGGAACTCGCGAAACTCAAGAAGGGCGCAAAGGTCATGGAGTACCTGCCGGTGCTCATACGGCGCCGCATCAGGGAGACGCTCAAGAACGAAGGTCTGCCGGTTCACAATTCCTGAGCCGGCCGTGCCCGCCGGATCGCGCTAGCTATTTTTTCCTCCGAGGACTTCCTTCTCGATCTGCTCGAGGCTGATGTGCCGCACGTCCTTGCCCTTGACCAGGTAGATGACGTACTCGCAGATGTTGCTGGCATGATCACCGATGCGTTCCAGTGCCCGCGCGGCCCAGATGACGTTCAGCATGCGGGTTATGGTTCGGGGATCCTCCATCATGAACGTGATCATCTGGCGCATGACGCCGTCGTAATCCTGGTCCACCTTGATGTCTTCCTGGGCAGAGTGTACCGCCGCGGTGGCGTCCAGGCGTGCAAACGCATTCAAGGCATCGCGCAGCATCTGTTGCACGCGGTTGCCGAGTGCCTGGATTTCCATGTAGTTGTTTTTCGGGCGCTCTTCCTGTGCCAGACGGACTGCCATGCGTGCGATTTTCTCGGCCTCGTCGCCGATGCGCTCCAGATCCGTTATCGTCTTGATCACCGCCACGACCAGGCGCAGATCGCTGGCTGCCGGCTGGCGCTTGGCAATAATCTGGTTGCATTCCTCGTCGATCGACACTTCCATGCCGTTTACTTTGGTGTCGTCCACGATCACCGCCTCGCCCAGGTTTACGTCCCCCTTCACCAGGGACTCGATGGCGCGCTCGATCTGCCGTTCGACCAAGCCGCCCATCTGTAGAACACGGGTGCGGATGTCCTCCAGTTCTGCGTTGAACTGGCGGGAAATGTGCGTATGAATCGGTTCCATGGCCTGCGCTCCTCGGATCAGCCGTAGCGGCCGGTAATGTAGTCTTCGGTCTGTTTTTGGCTCGGGTTCGTGAAAATGGCGTTCGTGTCGCCGAATTCCACCATTTCTCCGAGATACATGAATGCCGTGTAATCGGACACGCGGGCCGCCTGCTGCATGTTGTGTGTGACGATTACGATCGTGTAATTCTGCCTCAATTCATAAATCAGTTCTTCAATCTTTAGTGTCGAGATCGGGTCGAGGGCTGAAGCCGGTTCGTCCAGCAGCAGCACCTCCGGCTTGACCGCGATCGCGCGCGCGATGCACAGACGCTGCTGCTGGCCTCCGGAAAGACGCATGCCGCTCTGTCTGAGCTTGTCCTTGACCTCATCCCACAGCGCCGCCTGCCGCAATGCCGCTTCGACCCGGTCGTCCATGGCCCCCTTACCCATGTGTTCGTGCAGACGCACGCCGAAGGCAATGTTCTCGTATATCGTCATCGGGAAAGGCGTAGGTTTCTGGAAGACCATGCCTACCCTCGAGCGCAGGCGGTGCAGGTCCTGGCGCCGATCGAGGATGTTCTGTTTGTCGAGCAGCACTTCCCCGGTCGCCACCTGATTCGGATAGAGGGCGTACATGCGGTTGAAGACCCGCAGCAGCGTGGATTTGCCGCAGCCGGAGGGGCCGATAAAAGCCGTGACCTCGCGCGTGGCAATGTCCAGGTTGATGTCCTTCAGCGCATGAAACTTGCCGTAGTGGAAATTCAGATTGCGGACGCTGATTTTCGGTTCCGGCGAAGCTGTACCGCTCATTTAATTGTTCCTTTGCCTGATGAGGAAACGGGAAAAAATGCTCAACCCGAGTACTGCAAGAGTGGCGACAAGCGCCCCGGCCCAGGCCAGGTGCTGCCATCCGCTGTACGGACTCATAGCGAACTGGAAGATGGTGACTGGAACGTTGGCCATGGGCCTGGCGAGATTGGTGCTCCAGAACTGATCGTTAAGCGCTGTAAACAGCAGCGGCGCCGTTTCACCACTGATGCGCGCTACCCCGAGCAGCACCCCGGTCAGGATGCCGGAGCGTGCCGCCCGGTAGGTGACCTGGAGCACCACCCGCCAGTACGGTGATCCGAGCGCCATGGCCGCTTCGCGCATGGTGGACGGTACTAGGCGCAGCATTTCGTCGGTGGTACGCACCACGACCGGCAGCAGCACGATGGCCAGCGCCAGCCCTCCGGCGAGCCCGGAGAAATTTCCCATAGTTGTCACCACCGCGGAATAGACGAACAGCCCGAGTACGATGGAGGGCGCGCTCAGGAGAATGTCATTGAAAAAGCGCACGATCTCGCCGATGCGCTTGCGTCCGGCGAATTCAGCAAGGTAGGTGCCTGCCAGAACGCCGATGGGCGTGCCGACCACAATGCCGACGCCGATCATAATCAGGCTGCCCACGAACGCGTTTCGCAACCCGCCGGGAGCACCGGGCGGGGGCGTGTCCTGGGTAAAGAGACGCAGGCCGAGGCTGTGATAGCCGTAGCGAGCGGTGGTATAGAGGATCCAGAAGAGCCAGAAAAGTCCCAGCAGGGTGGTGAGGACCGCCATGCCCAGATTGAACACATTGGTGACACGGCGTCTGAGGTAGCGCAGATCCACGATGCGGATGTCTCCTATGCGGTTTCGCCCTGGGCGCGCTCCAGCCGCATCAGGAGCAGCTTGGCCAGAACCAGGATGATGAAAGTGATGACAAATAGGATGAATCCCAGCGCAATCAGGGATGACTTGTACAAGGGCGAAAAGGCTTCGGTGAACTCATTGGCCAGCGCTGCGGCGATCGAATAGCCGGGATTCAGCAGTGACGCACTGACGCTGTGTGCATTGCCGATTACGAAGGTCACAGCCATCGTTTCTCCCAGAGCGCGACCCAGTCCGAGGAATATGCCTCCGGAAACAGCGGTTCGCGTATAGGGCAGGACGACGTTGCGGACTACCTCCCATGTGGTTGCGCCGACACCGTAGGCGGACTCTTTCAGCAACGGTGGTGTAAGCAGGAAGACTTCGCGCATGATGGCCGCGATGAAGGGAATTATCATGATGGCCAGAATGATTCCGGCTGTCAGCATGCCTATCCCGAACGGCGGTCCGCGAAACAGGGCGCCGATTCCCGGAATGGATCCAAGGTGGTCGTTGATCCACGGCTCGTAATTCGAGAACCAGGGCGCGAACGAGAACAATCCCCACATTCCGAAAATGATGCTGGGAATGGCCGCAAGCAGTTCAATAGCAGCGGCGACTGGCTGGCGCAGCCAGCGTGGCGCGAGTTCGGTGATGAAAAGTGCGATGCCGAGGCTTACGGGCACCGCGATGACTACCGCAATTAGCGAACTGACGAGGGTTCCGTAGATCGGGATCAACGCGCCAAACTTGTTGTTGGCGGGATCCCAGGCCTTGCTGATGAGAAAATGCCAGCCAAAGGTCTTGAAGGCGGCCCAGCCCTCATGCAGCAGTGCCAGGCAGATTGCCACCAGCAGTATCAGGACCAAGTAGGCCAGAACGGCCGTTGTGCCCTTGAATAGCGGGTCCCACAGACGGGTCAACCTGGACGACATTGGCGGCTTCTCCACGGGATCTCCTGGGCACGGCCTGGTGAACGATAAAGACAGGGGGCAACTTATATCAAAGCGGACGAGGCAAGAAAAGAACGGGGCCGAAATGGCCCCGTTTCAATACCAATTGCTGCGGAAGCCCCAACCAGACCGGGCTAGATACCCAGATTCTTTTTCCAGTACGCCTTGATGGCATTGATCGTGGGCGGCGGCAGCGGTCCGAAGGCAATGGATCGCGCCATGCTCTGGCCGTGCTCGAAGCCCCAGCGGAAGAATTTGACCACCTTCTCGTTGGAAGATTTGGGCGCGTTGGTACGCAGGATCTGCCACGTACAGCCCGAGATCGGCCAGGTGGTTGGACCGGGCTGATCTGTCAGGATTACATAGAAATCATGGGCCTTGGTGAAGTCCACATGGGATGCGGCCGCCTGAAAGCCCGCGAGGCTGGGGCTGACGAGACGGTGTTCGCGGTTGTACATCCGGGCATAGGTCATGTGGTTTTCCAGTATGTAGGCATACTCGACGTAGCCGATTGAACCCCGGATACGCTGCACATAGGCCGCGACACCCTGATTGCCCTTGCCGCCGAGGCCTGTGGGCCAGGCGACGACGGTATTGGCACCGATCCTGTTTTTCCACTCAGGACTGACCTTCGACAGGTAGTTGGTGAACGTGAAGGTCGTGCCGGAGCCGTCGGAACGGTGGACCACCGCGATATCCAGGTCGGGCAGTTTCAGGCCGGGGTTCAGGGCCTGGATTTGAGGATCGTTCCACTTCGTGATCTCGTGGAGGTAGATCTTTGCAACGACCGGTCCGTCGAGCACGAGTTCGCCCGGCTTGATTCCGGGAACATTCATCACCAGATCCTCGCCGGCGATGGCCGTCGGAAACTGTATGAGATGGTGTTTACGCAAAAACTCGGGGGTCAGTGGCATGTCGCTCGCTCCGAACGCGACCGTGCCGGCCTCGATCTGGGCGATGCCTCCGCCCGAGCCGATGCCCTGGTAATTGACCCGTGTCCCCGTCTTCTGCTGGTAGGCGGCGGCCCACTTTACGACCAGCGGGTACACCCAGGTGCTGCCCGCACCGGTAATTTCGTCCGCACGGGCAGTAGCGAGTCCCAGCGCCAACGCCAAGGTGCCGGCAGCGACTGCGAGTCTGCCTGCAGACAAGCGGCCCTTCAGTTGTACAGTGTTCGACATGTTGCTCTCCAGGAATTTTGGATAGATTTGTAACGGGCCGTATCATCCAAGCGTTACATGACAGTTTAATGAACAAATATGACAGAAATGTGAATTTTTATTCCTATGTAGATTCAATCCATTAGTGCTATATCCAGAAACCGGAGCAGACCACCCAGGGTGATGGAGGATGAGCCGCTGGGCGGACGCGGGAAGCGGGCGGTGGGCAGTGGTTGTGCATCGGGCAGCGCGCGATATCTAGACTCAGTCCGCATCCATGCGTTCCAGCATTTTCATACCGCCGATCATTCCTTCGACTCGGCTTCGGATATCATCGCGCAGCATGCGCCAGGACTGCAGGACGCCTGCTTCATTCTCACTGCCCTGGATGGGATTGGCCAGCGGCCAGTGCCTTTTCTGCACGCCAGCAGGGAGCGCCGGACACTGCTCATCCGCGCCGCGGCAGACTGTGACCACCAGGTCTGCCCAGGCCAGCATCCCGGGCACCAGACAAAGCGAGGGCTGGCGCGAGATGTCGACGCCGGCCTCGCCCATGACGGTGACCGCGCAAGAACAAGAATTCGTGCCGTGGGGTCCGATTACTGTCGAGCGTGCCACAATTCGCCCGCCGCTGAGATGGTTCGCCCAGCCCGCGGCCATCTGCGACTGGCAGGGGCCTCCGGTGCCGAGGAACAATACGTGTGCGCTGCGCTTGTACACCGGCTCCCTCAAAGCGGGCTTATGAACCCCTGTAGGCGCGTAAGCGGCCCGGTGTGCCCTGCGCTGCTCAAGCCTGGGGTTCGCATGAGGGGTCGGGAAGGAAAACCGGCGCGAAGCCTCCGCCGGGGGTGCGGAAATTGGTCGTTTGGCCGCGGTACAGGCGTGCAGACAGGAGCTGCACGGAGCCGTCATAGACGTAGTTGCGCATATCGAGCTTCAGGCTGATTTCTTCGCCGCCGACGCGCAGCCGGCGTTCGCTCGGCGGTATGGTCTCCTGGGCCACGAATTGCCCGGCGATGATCTCGGACCAGGCGCGCTTGGTGAGTTTATCGCCGCGATACGCCGCTTTGCCGCCATAGCCGGACACCGGCTTGAAAAACAGCCGGCGACGGTCTGTCCACAGGTCATCACGGCGGTCCGGCTCGATCAGTGTCGTATGGGGGATGCCGGCGCGCAGAATTCGCTGCGTATCTTCGGTCACCCCCCAAGCAGCCAGGCGGTTCGCATCGATGAGCACGGACAGATTGCGCTTGTCCGCGTACAGCGCATGGGCGCGGGGATGTGGTGTCAGCACGACGGCGCCTTCGGCGTAGGCGGTGCGCAGCGGCTCATGTACCGGCTGCTCCAGGGAGAAATCGGTCAGGCGGTTGTACACCAGATCGATGCGCAACCCCTGATGCCAGAGTGCGCCGCTGCGATAGGCAAGGTCCTTGGCGTCCGCGATGACGCATTTCAGTCCATGCCGGCTGAACATCTGCTTGAAAAGCACGAACTCGGGATTTAGGTACTGGTGCGGCGGATCGTCATCGACGATGGCGACGACCGCCGGGCGACTGTTACCACGCTGCAGGCTCCACTCGGCAAGAAACATCTCGAAAAATGTCTGTTCGAGCGATTTCAGGCCTATGGGGCCCGTAGCCAGCTGCCGGACCTGGTCACAGCATGCACGCTGCGCGCGCGCAAGCACCGTGTTGAGAAGCGCCCCGCCGGCATTGGTGTTTATTTCGATGAGTCGTGGCCCGTCCGGGGCGAGATGGAAATCGTATCCCAGGAATACCCCGCGTGGCCCGTGATCGAGCCGGGCGACCGCAGGGGCCCAGCCGAGGACGGTCTCGCGATAGCCGGGTAGAGCGACAACACTCTCCACGGCACGGATTATTGCCGCCATGCGTTCCACGTCCGGACGCGATATGAATACGGCGGAAGCACTGAACAGGTACGGCCGGGATTCGATAATCGAGTGATAGAGATCGCGGTTCTCGGCATCCTGTTCGAGTTCGCGGCGCAATGCATCTGCATCGATGCTGATGCAATGGCAGTCGCGATTCAGAATCCGCGCCAGCTCTTCGCTGTTGTCGTCGGGCGACCCGGATCCGGTCGCAATCATGGAAGGGAGGAACGTGGGCCGTTTCGGGGTGTCGTGGCAGCCGGTATCAGGCGTGCAGAGTAGCGGTGCCCCAGGCGGCGTACCCGCGCCGGCAAGCGAATCTGCGGCCCATACTTGATCCCCGGCGTGGCCGCCCGGCCAACGACGGCGTTCAGGTTTCGCGCGGCAGCCGTGCGCCGGATGCACTTACGGCGGGGGATGTCGGTGGACTTGTGCCCGCAGGGGTTGCTTCCGTTCCGCGGGGCCCTGATCTGGGGACTGTGCACTGCCCTTGTCCGGGCGGAAGCCCGCCCAACTGCATCGATAAGCATTTGAAAAATATATGCGAAAACCCCTACATGGTCAATCATCCATGCAAGCTGACCCGGCAACCCGGCAATTCAGGAGGGGTTCTCGAGCCATAGCGGCTCGAAACAACGTCCAGGTACGTGTGACCCCCGCACACGAAAGAAAGCTTCCCTGCAAGCGGCCGGCGTGTCCCAGTTTGTGGTCGCAATCAACGCGACCGACGCTTCCGCCCCGTGACACGGCCTCCTCAGGCGGCCAAGGCATGGGATGGCAAGGCTAACAACCGCTGTTGACGGAGACGTTTCCGGTAGGTGACGCGGAAGTTACACGGTGTCGGTACGCACGATGCGCTGCAGGCGCGACTGCGGAAACTGGCATGTAAAGGTGCTGCCCTGCCCGAGTGTGCTTTCGATGAGCAGCTTTGCGTCGTGACGCAGAAGTACGTGCTTGACAATGGACAGCCCCAGTCCCGTGCCTCCCGTGGCGCGGGAACGCGCGCTGTCCACCCGGTAGAACCGCTCCGTCAGGTGCGAAAGATGCTGCGGCGCGATCCCGTCGCCGGTGTCGGACACCGAGAATCTCGCCCCCTCGGGTGTGCCGGCCCACGTCATCCGGATGGACCGGCCTTCCGGAGTGTATCGGACTGCATTGTTGATCAGATTGGAGAAGGCGCTGCGCAGTTCGTCCTCGTTGCCCAGCAGTCTCAGGTCCGGATCGGCCTCGAGTATGATCCGGTGGCGGTGTTGACCGCTCAGCATCTCGGCCATTTCCTTCAGTCCGGACAGCATCGCCGGCACATCGACGATCGACTGATGCAGAAGTGGCGGTTCTGTCTCTAGCCTGGAAAGCGTCAGCAGATCGTTCACAAGCCGCTGCATCCGCACCGCCTGTTCGTGCATCGTGGCCAGATGCCGTCGGATCTCGTCGATCCGGGGGGTATCCATATCCTGCAGGGTCTCAAGGAATCCGGAGATGACGGTGAGGGGTGTTCGCAGTTCATGGGAAATATTGGCCACGAAGTCGCGCCGCATTGCCTCCAGACGCTCGAGCCGAGTGATATCGCGGCCGATCAGCAGTTTCTGGCTGCTGCCGAAGGGGATGATCTGAAGCGACAGGGTCTTCTCCGGACGTTCCGGCGAAGGAACGGTGACGGCATCGGTAAAATCGCCCTTTTTCAGATAGTTCGTGAAATCCGGATCACGCAGCAGGTTGGTTACGCGCAGACCGTAATCGCGCGAAAACGCGACACCCAAAAGACGCTCGGCCGCAGGGTTGGCCCATTCGATGGCGTCGTTGAGCGCCAGCACCACCATCGCATCCGGGGTTGCGGCGCTGGTGCTTTGGAAACGCGTGAGCGTCTGCGTGAGCTGATCTTCGCGGCGTTCCGTCTCCTTCATTAGGGCGCGTATGCTGTCAAAAATGTCCCCCCACAGACCTGATGCCTCGGGAATGTCGTCGCGGCGACGGCTCTGCAGCCAGCGGTGCAGCAAGAAGAGATGTCGCAGGGTCAGCGCCAGGTAGATGCCCAGCCCCAGGAGCACGGCCGCCATGGGGTGGCCAGCGACCAGCCCGAGCGTGAAAAAGGCGGCAAGAATACCGACCAGCACCCAGATCTCGCTCACCCAGCTTTCGCGCACCCGGGTCAGTCCTGGGCCGACATGCGATAGCCTGCGCCGCGCACAGTCTGGATAAGCGCATCGTGGCCACTGGCCTCGAGCACTTTTCGCAGACGGCGTATGTGGACATCCACCGTGCGTTCTTCGACATACACGTTGCCGCCCCAGACGCTGTCGAGGATCCGCTCGCGGCTGTGCACGCGTTCGGGATGGGTCATGAAGAAATGCAGCAATCTGAACTCCATCGGGCCGAGCGCGAGCCTGGCACCGTTTGCCTGTACCCGGTGGGTAACGGGATCGAGCTGTAGTCCCCCGATCTCTACGGCGATATCGGCAGCCTGCGGCGCGCTGCGGCGCAGCAGCGCCCGGATGCGCGCCAGCAGCTCGCGCGTTGAGAACGGCTTCGTCACGTAGTCGTCGGCGCCGGTTTCGAGCCCCTTGAGCTTGTCCTCCTCCTGGGTGCGTGCCGTCAGTATGATGATCGGAAGGTGGCGGGTGAGCCTGTCCTGGCGCAGGCGGCGGGCGTAGTCGACGCCGCTGATCCCTGGCAGCATCCAGTCGAGCAGCACCATGTCCGGCATGGCGGACAGGATCCTGGCCTGGGCCTGGGTTGCATCGGCCGCCTCCTGGCAGTCAAAGCCGGCGTTGTGCAGTGCGACGCAGATCATTTCGCGGATCGCTTGTTCGTCTTCTACTATCAGAATTTTTGCCGGCATGAGTCGACGGTGGGCTCCGCGAGTTCCAATGCTGCTCGTTTTTTGCGCGCATATTTCATACCATAAGTATGACAGTTTGGTTACCGGGCGCGTATCCCCCAGCAAAACCGGTATAATTCCCCGGTCCCCGAGGCGGGAAGGGGGTGGTTCGGGTGGGATGCGACGGTCCGGCGCGGCAGAGGCGCTGGGCTGACTGGATTGGGTCCATGCGGTCGACCCAGCGAAATCCGGCGCCATCTCCGTTCACTTCGCCAGGCACAAGGGCTTAACAGGCAAACCATGCGCAAGAATGCTGTCAGACCAACCGATATCAAGCTGCATCAGAAGTCGCGGGCACTGGAGATCAGCTTTGACGATGGCAGTCACTTCAGGTATCCCTGCGAGTACCTGCGCGTCTATTCGCCCTCGGCGGAGGTTCGCGGCCATGGTCCCGGACAGGAAGTGCTGCAGCTGGGAAAGGAGAACGTCAACATTACCAATATCGAGCCTGTGGGTACCTACGCCGTATGCCTGTACTTCGACGACGGGCACAATACCGGGATCTATTCCTGGGATTTGCTGCACAGCCTTGGAGTCAACCAGCAGCAGCTGTGGGACCAGTACCTGGAGCGTCTCGAGAAGGCCGGTTACAAGCGCAATCCGCAACCCGCCGATGGAGTATGAGGCCTTGAAACAGCATCAGGATCCCGGCTCCGACGACAATCTGACGCATTTCGGATTTCGCGAGGTACCGGCGGAGGAAAAGGCCGGTCTGGTGGGGCGAGTGTTTGATTCGGTCGCCGACAAGTACGACCTGATGAACGACGCGATGTCCTTTGGCGTTCATCGCCTGTGGAAGCGGTTTGCAGTAAGCCAGAGCGGGGTGCGCACCGGCCAGCGCGTGCTCGACGTCGCGGGCGGCACCGGCGATCTGGCGGCCAAATTCGCCGGACGGGTCGGGCCCAGCGGAATCGTGGTTATTGCCGACATCAATGCCGCCATGCTGGATGTTGGACGCCGGCGGCTCGCCGACCGTGGCATTGCGGGAAACGTCGAATTCGTGCGGGCCGACGCCGAGCGGCTGCCGTTTCCGGACGACCACTTTGACTGCATCACCATCGCCTTCGGTTTGCGCAATGTCACGCACAAGGAGGCGGCACTGGCTTCGATGTTTCGCGTGCTGAAGCCGGGCGGTAGGCTGCTGGTGCTGGAGTTTTCGCATCCAGTGCTGCCCGGTCTGAGTACCCTGTACGACATATACTCATTCTCGCTGCTGCCTATGATGGGGCGGTTCATTGCCAACGATGAGGACAGCTACCGCTATCTGGTGGAATCGATACGCCGGCACCCGGATCAGGAAACCCTCAAGTCCATGATGGAGGCAGCAGGTTTCGAGCGGGCGCACTTTTTCAACCTGAGCGGAGGAATCGTTGCCCTGCACCGGGGGTACAAGCTCTGACGCCCGCCGGATCCTGGCCCGCTATCGATGACTGACGTGCTGCAGGCAGCAATCGGAGTGCTTGAGGATGTGGCCAACCGGCTGCTGCGTCTCGATCCGGATAGCCTGCGCGAACTGGGCGGGATTTCGGGGCGTGTCATCCGTCTCGATCTGCGCGGCCTGGGCAGATCGCTTTATCTGTTTCCATCCGAGGCCGGGATATACATTCGCACCGAACATGCCGGCGTTCCCGACGCGATCCTCAGCGCCCGCCCTGCCGGGCTTCTGAATCTGGCGCTCGGGCGCCAGGACTGGGCGTTTCTGTCCGGCGAACTCGAAATCAGCGGCGATATCGAGCTCGGCCAGCGCTTCCAGAAGATCCTGCGGCGGTTTGACATCGACTGGGAGGAGGCTGCAGCGCGCTGGCTCGGAGACCCGCTGGCCCATCAGCTGGGCAACTTCATGCGCGCGGTCAGCTCGGGGTTGTGCGCATCGGGCGAGGTGATCATGCGTGATCTGGTCGAGTATCTGCAGCATGAAAGGCGTGACCTGCCGTCGCGGCACGAAGTCGATGTCTTTCTCCGCGCCGTCGACGTGCTGCGCGCGGATGCCGATCGCATGGAGCAGCGCATCGCGCGCCTGGCGCACGGCACCGGTCCGGGACGCGGGGTCGGATGAGACGCGCGGCACAAATTGGACGTCTGCTGCGGATCACGCAGGTCTTCGTGCGTCACGACCTGGACGAATTTGTGCGGGCTCTGCACCTGTTCCGACCCTACCGGCTGTTGCTGCGCCTGATGCCGTGGCGCTGGTTTCGCTCGAGCCCCGCACCGCGCGCCCGTCGCCTGCGCGAAGCGCTCGAAGAGCTTGGTCCGGTATTCGTAAAGTTCGGTCAGCTGCTGTCAACGCGCCCGGATCTGCTGCCTGAGGACATCGCCGAGGAACTCAGCCGGCTGCAGGATCGTGTCCCCCCGTTCCCCGGCGAGCAGGCGATCAAGGTGATAGAGCATGCGTACGGTGGAAAGCTCGATCATTGCCTGCGCGCGATCGATCCGAGACCGGCGGCCTCGGCGTCGGTGGCGCAAGTGCATTTCGCAGAACTTCCCGATGGGACTCCGGTGGCAGTCAAGGTGCTGCGCCCGGGCATAGAGTCGATCATCGAACGCGATCTTGCGCTGCTCTACACTCTGGCCGGTCTGGCCCAGCGTTACTGGCCGGATGTCCGGCGCCTGCGTCCGATCGAAGTGGTGGACGAATACAGCAAGACGATTCACGCTGAACTAGACTTGATGCGCGAAGCCTCCAACGCGAGCCAGCTGCGTGCCAACTTTGCCGCGTCCGAGTTGCTGTACGTACCCAGGATCTACTGGGAGCTCACTCGCACCGATGTGATGGTGATGGAGCGCCTTAACGGCATTCCTGTCAGCAACATCGAGGCTTTGAAGGAAGCGGGGGTCGACCTGCGTCGCCTGGCCCACAACGGCGTCGAGATCTTTTT
Organism: Pseudomonadota bacterium; assembly: GCA_021790335.1. Lineage (GTDB taxonomy): Bacteria > Pseudomonadota > Gammaproteobacteria > Acidiferrobacterales > UBA6901 > JAJYCY01. The sequence goes on from JAJYEE010000003.1 coordinate 60,738, forward strand.
CACCCAGGCGTTCCGCGACGGCTTCTTCCACGCCGACATGCATCCCGGCAATATCATGGTGTCTACGTCCGGCCAGTACCTTGCCATGGATTTCGGTATCATGGGAACGTTGACCGACCGCGACAAGCGTTATCTTGCCGAGAACTTCCTGGGGTTCTTCCGGCGCGACTATCGCGCCATTGCCGAATCCCATGTGCGCGCAGGATGGGTGGCGAGCGATACCCGCATGGACGAGTTCGAGGCGGCCATTCGAGCGGTCTGTGAACCGATCTTTGCTCGTCCCCTAAAAGACATATCCTTCGGGCGCCTGCTGCTGCGGCTGTTCCAGACCGCCCGGCGCTTTAACATGGAAGTGCAACCGCAGCTCGTACTGCTGCAGAAGACGCTTTTCAATATCGAGGGGCTGGGCCGGCGGCTTTATCCGGACCTGGATCTGTGGCAGACGGCAAAGCCTTTTCTGGAGCGCTGGATGCGCGACCAGGTCGGACCGCGTGCGTTTCTGCGCAATCTGGCGAGGGAGATGCCAAAATGGTCGAGTGTCCTGCCGGAACTTCCAGTGCTGTTCTACGACACGCTGCAGCGTAGTGCAGGCGCCTCACCCAGCGACCAACACGGTATCGACCGGCTGCGCCAAGAGATGGTTCGCAGCCAGCGGCGCATGGCGCTGGCGATGGGAGGCGGAGGGCTGATGCTTGGGGCTGCCGTTGTCTATCTGGCCGGAAAGCCGGCACTGTCTTGGCTGGGATTACCCGTCGCCGGATGGCTGCTGGGCCTCACGGGCGCGGGCCTGCTGCTGGCAGCGCTGGTGTTCCGACGCCCGGCGTGAATCCGCGCTGCAAGACGTCTGATCCAGACATTCGGTTCCGCGAACGATTTGCTACATGCCTGGCACAGGAACCAATCCGGCACTGGCTGTGCGGTTGCGGATGAATTTCGTGGCTCGATCAGATGGGCAATTGAGTTATTGCCGAACTGCCGATCACGGTGTTGGCGGCGCAGCGGTGACTGTCAAAGGCTCCTGATCATCTGGATGGACGCCAACAGACACAGGCTGGATGAATTGCCGCTATCCATGTGTACCTGGATGTGCCCAGGCTGCGGTGCCATCCGCAATTGCGGCGTGAACACCGCAACAAACCTGAAGAACATGGCCGTGAGTTCCACGGGTCCAGCCTATGGAGAAAAAGGCTCTGACCCTGCGCGCAGGCCCGGGGCGAAACCAGCCTCGGTGAAGCAGGAAATCGGCTTCGAATCCATTTAGGTAGGTTCGGGCAGCCGTCACGGAACGGTATCAAGGCCAGGCAATCGAGGGGTCGTCCTGCTCGGGCAGCTGTTTCGGCTGCGCCAGAATAGCAGGAGGGGGCCGTGCCCCGGGCAGTTGCCACGGGAGTGGTTCGCTTCGCTTGAGTGCAAGCAGTGTCGCCAGCGGTACCAGGCGGATCCGGTAGAAGCCCAGTCTCGGCAGCCATTGTCGCAGTACCTCCAGAGTCGCTGGGCGGGGATGGCCGATGGCTATCGCGTGACCGCGTCTGCGGGCGATGCGGATCAGCAGAGCGAACTGTCTTTCCACGGCATCGACCGTCGGGATGTCGTCGAGGAACACGTTTCGTGACAGGTTCGGTATGCGATATGCGCCGGCCGCGCGGGCCGCCACGGTCTGGGCGATGGTTCGCGAATCGACGAAGAACAGACCGCCGTGCTCGTGCAGCGCCTGCATGATCCACTCCATTGGCACCGGCCGCGAGGTCAAAAGACTTCCCATGTGATTGTTGACACCCTCCACGTAGCGGAGGCCGGAGAGATCATTGTCGAGCGTAAGTGTGAGCAGGGTCCGCGACATCGCCGTGTCCAGAGCCCCGGGTCCCGGATCGAGCCCGCCTACCGGTTCCATCGGCAGGTGCAACAGCACTTCTTTGCCGTGCCGGTGCGCCATCTCATCAAGATCGACGGCATACGGCGTATGCGGCAGGATCGCGCAGGCGACTGGTCCAGGGAGACGCACGGCCTGTTTCCCCGCCGGGAGGCTGTTGCCCAGGTCGTCAATGATGATGCTTATGTATGTGGGAGGAAAATTTGGGGTGTCGGCACCGTACGCACAGCTCGCCCCGAGCAGTGCCACGGCAGCGAGCGTCGCCTGGAGCCAGGGCGTGATCCCCCTACGCCGAATCGCCGCAGCCGGACGAAGCCAGACTGCGGGCTGCAACGCAGCCCGCAGGAACGTTACCGGTTTGTCGTTATCTTCCTGCGCGCCCGGCTCGCTAGTCACTCGCCCGCTTCATGCTGGAAGACCGCGATCCCTCTGAGCAAGTTGAGCGCTTCCCACAGCTGGTAATCCGACCCGACAGTGTCAGGCGGTAGCGCGCTTGAAGCAGGCGCGTTTGCCGCGGCCGGCCCGGTGTTTTTCAGGTGACCCTCGAGATCGACTTCCTTCAGCATGCCATCGTTGGCCTTCTCGACCTTGGGGATCTTCATTTCATCGACGATTACGTCCGGCGTGATGCCGCGGTCCTGGATGGAACGGCCGCTCGGGGTATAGTAGCGAGCCGTCGTCAGCCTGAGGGCCGAGCCGTCGCTCAGTGGGATAATGGTCTGTACCGAGCCCTTTCCGAAGGTCTTGGTGCCCATGATGATGGCGCGCTTGTTGTCCTGCAGTGCTCCGGCGACAATTTCCGACGCAGAGGCCGAGCCGCCGTTGACGAGCACCACCATCGGCGCTCCGTGCAGAACGTCGCCCCCGGGGGAGGCGGCGAATGTCATATTGGAGTCCGGCACGCGTCCCTTGGTGTAGACAATCAGGCCTTTGTTGAGGAAGGTGTTGCTGACCGACACCGCGGCATTCAGCACGCCGCCGGGGTTGTTGCGCAGATCCAGAACCAGGCCTTTGAGGGCACCCTTGTTTTTGCGCTTCAGCATCTTGAGCGCTCTCATGAGGCTGCCTTCGGTGTTGGCCTGAAACTGCGCGATGCGGACGTAACCATAGCCCGGCTCGAGCAGACGAGCCTTGACGCTCTCGATCTTGATGACCGCGCGCTTGAGCTTGAATGTCAGCGGCTTATTTACTCCCCGGCGCAGCACGGTGAGCGTGATTTCGCTGCCCGGCTTGCCGCGCATCATGTCGACCGCCTGATCCAGTGACATGCCCTGGACGGCCTTCTGGTCGATCTTGATGATCAAATCGCCCGGCTTCAGCCCGGCATGTGCTGCCGGGGTATCGTCTATCGGCGAAATGACCTTCACGACCCCGTCTACCATCGTCACCTGCAGCCCGAGTCCACCGAAGTCTCCCTCGGTGCTGATGCGCATTTCCCTGAATGCTTGCCGGTTGAGAAAGGCCGAATGAGGATCAAGCGAGGACACCATGCCCTGGATGGCGTTGTCGATCAGTTTCCTGTCGCTCTCCGGTTCAACGTAGTCCGACTTGATGCGTGCGAAGACGTCCGTGAACGTGCGCAGCTGCTGTATGGGCAGCGGCTCGCTCGCCTGGGCCCCGGCTTGAGTCTGAGCGCCAGCAGCGTTGCGGTCCGCCTGCACCGCGCGTTCCAGCGTGATTCCCGCCCCTATGAACACACCCAAAAGCAGGATCAGCGCATAGCGCATGAAATGACCGCCCTTGGGGCGCCTGTGCCCCTTATCGGGGGAGCGGTGCGATAGATTCATTTAGGTTTCTCCGGATTACAGGGGTTGCGCTGCCGCCTGACTGCACAGGCCGCGGCAAGGTTTGCTGCATGTGATCCTAAACTGACCGTAAAGATTTCAAAGTCTAGCGTATTTTGCACCACTTCAGCGGGTTTACGGGCTTTTCGTCGTGCAGGACTTCGAAATACAGCCCGGGTTGCGCAGCCCCGCCGGTATTGCCGACCGTTGCGATGACCTGCCCGGCCCTGACCCAGTCTCCGACCTGTTCGTACAGGCTCTGATTGTGGGCGTACAGGGACATGTAGCCGTCGCCGTGATCGATGATCATGAGCATGCCGAAGCCGCGCAACCAGTCGGCATAGGCCACCCGGCCGTTGAACACGGAGACTACCTTGCTTCCCTCTGGAGCCGCCAGAAACACACCCTGCCACTTGAGGGTGCCAAAGCCTTCGGGTTCACCGAACCGATCCACAATTCTGCCCGCTACCGGCAGGCGAAGTCTACCGCGAAAATCCGCGAACCGGCTATTGGGGCCGGGTAGCGGAACCGGGGAAGTGCCCACCATGACGTTCTGAATTCCTTTGACCAGGCGACTCAGCCGTTGTTCATCGGCTCGCAGGCGGGCGATTTCCCGTGACTGGCTGATGACTTTCCGGTTCAGCCGTACGAGCAGGGCCTGGCGGCGCGCTTCGGACCGCAGCAGCGCCTGACGTTTGGCAACCTGGTCGGCGCGCAGTCGCACAAGCGCATGTTCACGCTTCCTGATCCGGTTTGTGATGGCGGTCAGGCTCGCGAGCGCCTTGCGCGCCGCGGCAATATGGCCTGCGCGTGCCCTTTGCAGGTACCCGTAGTAGGTGAGCACGCGGCTGACCGTCGCCGGATCCTGCTGGTTGAGGAGCAGCTTAAGGTACTCCTGGCGTCCGAGGATATAGGCCGCGCGCGCCTCATCCTCGAGTTCGCGAAGCTGTCCACTGATCCGGCGGCGCTCTTGCAGTTCCTGGGTGCGCAACTGCACCAGCCGCCCGTCCTGTCGCTGACGCTCGGTATCCAGTCGTCTAAGGCCGAGCAGGATCCTGCCGATCTGCTTTTCCGAGTCGCGCAGTGCGGTAAGTTGGGAGTCGCGCTGGCCGCGTGTATGCTCGAGACTGTGCTGCAGTGCCTTGAGGCGGTTGCGTAACTGCGTGAGCCGCTGTGCTGCCGCTCCCCCCTCGGCGGCTGCGATGCCGCCCGTTGTGCACAATATCGCTGCCAGTCCGGCCGCGAGCAGCGCCAATCTGGCGCGGCCCAACCGGTGCGGTACCGGAGCGCTGCGGGGAACGAGGGTGAGACGTGCATTGCCGGCGCGCCTGGCCGGAAAAGACCAACGGGCAAAAAGACCCGCGTTGCGACGCCTGCTTTCAGGCTTCCAGTTCAACCAAAGAACGTCCGGTCATCTCCGTGGGAATGCGCAGGCCCATCAGCGACAGCATAGTCGGGGCCACATCCTCAAGCGATCCGCCGCCGGCAAGGCGTGCCGGGCGGCCGATATACAGCAGCGGCACCGGATTCGTGGTGTGGGCGGTATGGGGCTGGCCGGTCTCGGGATCGTACATCTGCTCGGCATTGCCGTGGTCGGCAGTGATCAGCAGTTCACCGCCCGATTCGAGAACCACGGGTACCAGGCGCCCAAGGCAGGTGTCGAGTGTCTCGATGGCCTGCACCGTGGCCGGAAAATCGCCGGTGTGGCCGACCATGTCGGCATTGGCGAAATTGCAGACGATGACGTCATAGACTCCGCTTTTCACGGCCGCGACCATCTTGTCCGTGACATCCAGTGCGCTCATCTGCGGTCTGAGGTTGTAGGTCGCCACTTCGGTGGGCGACGGCACAAGAATGCGGTCTTCGCCTTCGAATGGCGTCTCCATGCCCCCGTTGAAAAAAAAGGTCACATGCGCGTATTTTTCGGTCTCCGCGATCCGCAGCTGATGTTTGCCGAGGCTGGCCAGATAGGCGCCCAGTACGTTGCGCAGCCGCTCGGGCGGAAATGCCACGGGAATGTGAAATTCGGACTGGTATTCGGTCAGGCTGACAAAACGGCCCAGCATCGGGCGTGCCGCGCGGCTGAAGCCGTCAAAATTTTCTTCGACGAACGGGCGCGTGATCTGGCGCGCGCGATCGGAGCGGAAATTCATGAACAGCACCACATCGCCGTCGTCAATGTGCACCGGCTCGGTGCCCGGTGGCGCGATCACCGTGGCCTTCACGAATTCGTCGGTTTCGCCGCGCGCGTAGGCGGCTTCGAGCGCTTCGGCCGCGGAGGATGCGCGGAATTCAGCTTTTCCCTGTGTGATCAGGTCGTAGGCAGCCTGGATGCGCGGCCAGCGGTGATCGCGGTCCATGGCATAATAGCGCCCTATCATGGTAGCGATCCGTCCCTGGCCGAGGCTGCGGAATTTCTGCTCCATGGCGTCGATAGATCTCCGTGCGCTTTGTGGCGGTGTATCGCGGCCGTCCAGGAACGCGTGCAGGAACAACTTTTTCGCCCCGCGTCGAACCGCGAGCTCCGCCATCGCGTGAATGTGGTCCTCGTGGCTGTGTACCCCGCCGGGAGACAGTAGACCCAGGATGTGGACCGCCCGGTCCGTGTTGATCGCGAGGTCAACCGCATCAGTAAAGGTCTTGTTGGTAAAGAACGAGCCCGAGCTGATGGCGCGATTGATGCGTGTGTATTCCTGGTAGACCACACGGCCGGCGCCCAGGTTGAGGTGCCCTACCTCCGAGTTTCCCATCTGGTTCGATGGTAGTCCCACCGCCGCTTCCGAGGCACGGATCAGGGTATGGGAATAGCGTGCCCAGAAATTATCCCAGTTCGGCTTGCGGGCGCTGGCAATCGCGTTGTATTCGGCATTTTCGCGGCAGCCCCAGCCATCCATGATAACCAGAACAAGCGGTTTGGGGATCGACTGCATGCCTTTCGTTTAACCCGGATGATTCTGTGGTCTTTTAAAATTGGCTAATATTGTATAATGTTTCCAGGACAATGACAGCCACAGGATGGATTCGTTCATCGAATGTGGCGATCGGCTGGAGGGCCTGTGGGACACCAGCAGCAACTTCTAACCGAGACGAGGTTAAAGAAATGAGTGTAACCGCCGAGCATGTGGGTCTGATCACCAACGAAGAGGACATCTACCGCGCTTCCCATTCGATGAAGGCCATGGCCCATCCGTTGCGCCTGAAGATTCTGTGTATGCTGGGCGCCATGAACGAAGTCAGCGTACAGGAAATTGTGGAACATGTGGGGACGTCCCAGAGCAACATCTCCCAGCATCTGTCTATCCTGCGGGACAAGGGCATTCTGGCATCGCGCAAAGACGCCAACAAGGTATACTACCGGATTGCCGAACCCGGGATCATCAATCTTATCGGCGCGTTGCGCGCCGCGTTTTGCAGCAGATTCGACGAAGCGTAACGTGATGGCCGGGCGCCGCGCACGGTGCTTCGGGGGTCCGAACGCGGCAACGGGGTGCAGCATGTGCCGCCGCAGCCGCCATTTGAACCCCATGCCGGACCGCTCCTGACTTCAGACAACTACCCCAGCATCTGCCGAGATCTCCTAAATGCAGTTCGTAATTCACAATTGGTATCTGTTCCTAGCACTGGCGGTTGTCCTCGTCCTGCTGGTCGCCGCCCCACTGAACCAGGCGCTCCATGGCGTCAAGTCGGTGCCCGTGGGTCAGGCAGTTCGCATGGTCAATCACGAGTCGGCACTGATCGTCGACGTACGCGAGCCTGATGAATTCAGGAGTGGGCACATCCCAAACTCGATCAATATTCCACTCAGTGCTCTGGGCGGGCGGCTGGGCGAGCTCGAGAAATTCAAGAGCCGCCCGCTCATCATCAGCTGTCGCACCAGCCAGCGCTCGGCCAAAGCCGCCATGGCGCTGCGCAAACATGATTTTCAGTCGGTGCACGTTCTGGCCGGCGGGATCCTTGCCTGGCAGGGTGAAAACCTGCCAACGCAGAAGTGAGGTGGAAATGGGAGAGACAGCCAAAGTTCTGATGTACTGCACACGCATCTGCCCTTACTGTACGATGGCGGACCGCCTGCTTGAGCGCAAAGGCGTGAAAGTCGAGAAAATACACGTTGACGAAGTGCCGGAGCAGCGCGTGGAAATGGTGCGGATCACAGGCAGAACCACAGTGCCCCAGATCTTCATCGGCCAAACCCATGTCGGCGGCTACACGGATCTGGCGGAGCTCGAACGCAACGGCAGGCTCGACGAGCTGCTAGCACCGCAGCCCTGAAGCCGGCCGACGCGGCTGCGCCGGCTACTTTCCGTTGCCGCGCGCAGCGTGGACAATAACGGTATATAACAGCGGGACGTTCCCGCACGTTTCCCATCCTACCAATAGGAACCGCCCATGGCAGATTCGAATGAACCCCAGGGTCCGACCCTGAACGTGGAAAAGATCTACGTGAAGGATATCTCGTACGAGGCGCCGAATGCCCCGCACGTCTTTTTGGAGCAGAAGGTGCCGGAGGTGGGGATCCAGCTCCATATCGGACACAGTCCGCTTACCGCCGACGAGGGTCTCTACGAGGTGGTTCTCGGAGTGACGGTGACCGCCAAGGTCCTGGACAAGACCGTGTTCCTGGCGGAAGCCCAGCAGTGCGGTCTGTTCCGCATCACGGGGGTCTCCGCCGGTGAACTGCCCATGGTGCTCGAGATCGGCTGCCCCAACATACTGTTGCCGTTCGCGCGCGAGGTCATCAACGATCTGGTCGGCAAAGGGGGGTTTCCGCAGCTGCTCATCAACCCGGTGAATTTTGAGCTGCTGTATCAGCAGAAGCAGCCAGCCGGCAGCCAGCCGGCCAGCCACTGACGCACTCCGGCGCCGCTTGGCGCGCGGGAAGTGCCGAACCCACGCATGGCGCAGCCGACGACCGATTCTGATATCGCCGTCCTGGGCGCAGGTTCCTGGGGCACCGCACTCGCGGTGGTGCTTGCGCGCAATGGCTACCGCAGTTTTCTGTGGGGCCACGACCCCGCGCGCATGGCGCGCATGGCGCATGAGCGCACCAACGCCCTGTATCTTCCCGGCATACCTTTTCCTGATGGCCTGTACCTGCGCGAAGACCTGGCGGCGCTGGCGCAGGAATGTGGACGGTTTCTCGTCGCAGTGCCGAGCGAGGCCTTTCGCACGACACTCGAAGCACTGGCCCCGCATGCCGCACCCACGGCTATCGTGGCCAGCGCCACCAAGGGTCTGGAGCCAGGGTCAGGCAGGTTGCTGAGTGAAGTCTGCGTTGCCGTGCTCGGAGCGGGACGGGGCATTGGCGTGATATCCGGTCCGACGTTCGCCCGCGAAGTGGCGCGCGGTCTGCCGGCAGCGATGACCGTGGCGGCCCGGGAACCAGCAACGGCCGAAACCATCGCAGCCTGGCTGCGCAATGATCACCTGCGTGTGTATACGAGCCAGGACGTGGTGGGGGTGCAGCTCGGCGGCGCCGTCAAGAATATCATGGCCATTGCCACCGGTATCAGCGATGGACTGGCTCTCGGTGCCAATGCCCGCGCCGCGTTGATTACCCGCGGGCTCGCTGAAATCCAGCGCCTCGGTCAGGCGCTGGGAGGGCGGCTGGAAACCTTCATGGGCCTGGCCGGCATGGGCGACCTCGTTCTTACCTGTACGGACGACCAGTCGCGCAACCGCCAGGTCGGGCTTGCGCTCGGACAGGGAGGGTCACTGCGTACCACGCTTGCGCAGCTCGGGCAGGTGGCAGAGGGTGTTGGGACAGCGCGCGAGGTGCGCGCACTCGCTCACCGTCTGGGTGTGGACATGCCGATTACCGAAGAGGTCTATCGTGTGCTGTACGAAGGCCTGCCCCCCCGGGATGCGGTGGCCGCACTGCTGCGGCGTGAGCCGAAGCAGGAAAAATTGTGATCGGAAAGCATGCTTTGGCTGAAGCCGCCTTTCTGAAAGTCGGATCAAACCGGGTCGGGGCATGTTTCCGGCCAAATCATAATATTCTGATGACGTCGGTATTGCCGCGCCTGCAAAAGGGTCAAGCGGTGCAGGACTTAGCCATCGCCGTCCGCAAACAGTGAGCCTTGCTTGATCCATCACGGTTTCGCAGGCTTGGCGTCCGGTCTTTCGGACCCTTGCGGCACATCGACGTGCCGTAATGCCACCATTATCTTTGCCGGCAACAAACTCCTCGTGCCGTCGTTGAGCCAGTCTTCCCGCCCCGTTCCTCCGCAGCAAGTTCCTTTGCAGCCAGTCTGATAAAGTCTGGCGCCCCATGCACGACGGCATCTGCATCACGCGCCGGACATCGAACGCCAGCGCAAGGGGTGGCACCGTCAAAACGGATAAACCACAAATTACGCCGTTCCCTTTTGCTTTGGCGTCGATTCTGTGCAGCCCGCGCAGTTTGTCCGGGGCTGTAACGACTGCATTCTTAACGTGGCAGCGTCCCGCCGGACGCGATCAGACGGTATATCGGGCGACGGGAAAAGGCCGGGACAACCGACCTGCCAGTGGGGGGGTGCCGCGTCATCATCTTGTGCCTGCGCCGCCCGGCGTTCACAGAAAGTCGAGTTGCCGCCATGCCTCGTACACGACAATTGCCACAGCATTGGACAGATTCAGGCTGCGAACCCCGGGCCGCATGGGCAGGGTCAGGCAATGTTCCGGGGGCAGACCCAGCAGCACTTCATTCGGCAGGCCACGTGTCTCCGGGCCAAACAGCAGTGCGTCGCCACGGCAATAGCCGAATTCGGAGTAGCGTCGTCGCGCGCGGCTTGAGAACGCCAGCATCCGCGGCGGATTGATCCGGCACAGGAACTCGCCCAGATCCGGGTAGCTGCGCACCGTTACCCATTCATGATAGTCCAGGCCGGCGCGCTTGAGTCGGCGGTCGTCGAGCGTGAATCCCAGAGGTTCGATGAGATGCAGCTGCGCCCCGGTGTTGGCGCACAAGCGGATGACATTGCCGGTGTTTGGCGGAATTTCGGGTTGGTATAGCACGACGTGCAACATGGACGGGTTCGCAGAGCAAAGCTGGCGCGAATTTTGCATTGAGCCTGGTAGATTTCGCGTAAACCTTAACTACAGTTAGGTACATCTGCTGGCAGTCTATACGAACCAGCTCCGGCCAGCGAGGTTGGCGTCATGTCCGCAGTCACGGTCAAGCCCAAAAAGATCCGCATCGGGGATTTGCTGATCGAGCACAAGATCATTTCGCAGGAGCAGCTCAATGCTGCCCTCGCGGAACAGAAGAAGAGCGGCCGCAAGCTGGGGCGTGTGCTGATCGAAAACGGTTACCTGACTGAAGACCAGCTGCTGGATTTCCTGGCGCGCCAGCTGAACATTCCGTGCATCGACCTCAAGCGTTATCACCTCAAACCCGAGGTCGTGCACCTCATTCCCGAGACGCATGCACGCCGCTTCCGGGTGCTCGCGCTGGAGGGGGGCCACGACAGCCTGCTCATCGGCATGGCCGATCCGACCGACATCTTTGCCTATGACGAACTGGCGCGCGTGTTGCGCCGGCCGTTGCGCCTGGCGGTAGTGCGCGAGACCGACCTGCTGAAAGCCATTGATCTGATGTACCGGCGCACCGACGAGATCAGCGGACTCGCCCAGGAGCTCGACCAGGAGATGTCCGCCTATGACGTGGACCTAAACCAGCTGGGTGGGGTCGACGGCCTGACCGATGCGCCCGTGGTCAAATTGCTGCAGACCATGTTCGAGGATGCGGTTCAGGTCAACGCCTCTGACATCCATATTGAACCCGACGAAAGGGAGCTGCGCATCCGATTTCGCCTGGACGGCGTGCTGCGAGTGCAGACGACCGCCGAGCGGCGCATCGCCAGTGCGCTGCTGTCGCGTCTGAAACTTATGGCAGGGCTGGATATATCAGAGAAGCGGCTGCCCCAGGACGGGCGCTTCAATGTACGGGTGCGCGACAAGAGCGTGGATGTGCGCCTGTCGACACTACCCGTGCAATATGGCGAGTCGGCGGTCATGCGGCTGCTGAACCAGACTACTGGTGTGCTTGATCTCGCCCAGCTCGGCATGCCCGAGGTGTTGCTCGCCCGGTTTCGCAGGATGATCCACAGCCCGCACGGCATGGTGCTCGTCACCGGACCGACAGGAAGCGGCAAGACTACGACCCTGTACGGGGCATTGCGTGAACTCAACAAGCCGACTTCCAAGGTCATCACCGTGGAGGATCCGATCGAGTACCGCCTGCCGGGCATCAACCAGGTGCAGGTAAACAGCAAGATCAACCTGACCTTCGGGCGCGTGCTGCGTTCGGTGCTGCGTCAGGATCCGGATATCGTGCTGGTCGGCGAGATGCGTGATCAGGAGACTGCGGAGATCGGGCTGCGCGCCGCCATGACCGGGCACCTGGTGCTGTCGACGCTGCATACGAACGATGCCTTGTCGACGCCCTCGCGCCTGCTCGACATGGGGGCGGCGCCGTTTCTGATCGCTGCCAGTCTGCGCGGCATCTTGGCGCAGCGCCTGGTGCGGCGCATCTGCGAGAGCTGTTCCGAGCCGCTCGCCCTGGAGCCCGGCATGCGTGTGGTGGCAGAGCAGGAACTCGGGAGGCCGGCAGACGGCCTGGATTTTCGCCGCGGACGTGGGTGCACCTATTGCAACCACACCGGCTACCACGGACGCATCGGCATCTACGAACTGCTGGAGATGGACGACAGCCTGGTCCAGGCGCTGCACCGCGGTGACCCGCTGGCTTTCGCGCATGCCGCCAAAATGCAGCCGGGCTTTCTGAGCCTGAAGCGCAGCGCCGTGGAGCTTGCCGCGCGCGGCCTGACCACCATGGAACAGGTGATGCGCGCCACCTTCGGCCTGGAGGATTGAAGGCGGCGCCCCGAACATGCCCAACTTCCACTACCACGGACGCAACCGCCGCGGCGAGGCCGTGACCGGCCGCATTGAGGCTGTCACCGCCGAGAGCGTAGCCAACCAGCTGTTCAACAACGGCATCACGCCGATCGACATCCGGCCGGCCGCTGCCGTGCGCGACGTATTCGGTGATCTGAAAAGCCTGATCGGGCGTCTGAACGAGGGCCGGGTCGGACTCACCGATCTGATCTTTTTCTGCCGGCAGATGTATACCCTGCTCAAGGCTGGCGTCCCGATCATGCAGAGCCTGCGCGGACTGCGCGACTCGACCCAGAATCCGGCACTGGCTGACGTGATCGGCAGCATCGCCGAGGGGTTGGACTCGGGCATGGATCTGACCAGCGCCGTCAGGCGGCATCCGCAGGTGTTTTCCAATCTTTTCGCGAGTCTGGTGCAAGTGGGCGAGACCACCGGGAATCTGGCCGAGGCCTTCCTGCAGCTGGCGGCCTATCTCGAACGCGAGAAGGACACACGCGAACGTATCAAGCAGGCGCTGCGCTACCCTTCGATCGTGGTGTTCGCCATCACCGTCGCCCTGTTCATCATCAATATTTTCGTCATTCCGGCGTTCGCCAAGGTGTACGCCGGGTTTCATGCGAAGCTGCCATGGCCGACGCGCCTGCTCATCGCCACTTCGCACTTCATGGTGCACTACTGGGGGGTGATCCTGGTGATCGTGGTTGCCGCCGCCCTGGCTGTGAGGAGCTGGCTGCGCACGGCCGACGGCCGATACCGCTGGCACAGGGTCAAGCTGAAGCTTCCGGTCGTTGGGCGCATTGTGTATTCCGCCACGCTCGGGCGCTTTGCGCGTTCTCTGGCGGTCACGCTCAAGGCCGGCGTACCCCTGGTCCAGGGCATGTCGGTCGTCGCGCGCGCGGTGGATAATGATTTTGTCGGCGACCGCATTGCCCAGATGCGCGATGGGGTAGAGCGCGGTGAGAGCATCACCCGCTGCGCCACCGCGACCGGTCTGTTTCCGCCGCTGGTGCTCCAGATGATCTCGGTCGGCGAAGACTCCGGCGCGCTCGATCAGCTGCTCGTCGAGGTGGCGGACTATTATGAGCGCGAAGTCGACTACGATCTGCGCAATCTGAATACCGCGATCGAGCCGATCCTCATTTCGATCATCGGTGTGATCGTGCTCATCCTCGCCCTCGGTGTGTTCCTGCCCATGTGGGATCTGGCGCGTGCCGCACAGGCACACTGACGCCATGCGTCACATCCGTTGTCAGAAACTGGACAAACTCCCTACCGTATCCTACGGTCTGATAAAAGAATTCGAGACTCGGCACCCGCGCTTTACAGGGGGCACAAGTCCGTCAGAGGGGCCTCTCGCACGATCGTGGCGGGAGCGGGGATTTACGCTGCTGGAGCTGGTGGTCGTCATCGCCGTCATCGCACTGCTGCTGACGGTCGCGATCGGTCATTTGTGGGTCCTGCAGAAGGAGGCGGAGGCGACCGCGATGGAGCAGGTGCTCGGTACGCTGCGCAGCGCACTTGGCATGAATGTTGCAAGTGATCTGGTGAACGATGATATCGCTGATCTGCGCCGCCTGGCGGGCAGTAACCCGATGCGGGAACTGGCGCAGACGCCGAAGAATTACCTGGGCACGTTCGATGGTGTGAACCCGGCCAGTATTCCGGGGGGCCACTGGTACTTCGACCGGCGCAGCCGGATGCTGATCTACCGGGTGCGCAACCGGGATTATTTCAGCGGCGGGCTGGGCATGCCGCCCCGGGCCGGCTTCACGATCCGGATTGCGCAGGCGCGACACACGCGTGGCAAAGCGGTCGGCGCAGTGCTGGTTGCGGTGGCGCCCTACCGCTGGGGACCGCGGCGCGCAGCAGAACGAAGGCAAGGCGTCGCATGGAGTATCGGCAGGATTTTCGGTTTCTGAACGAGGAGGCAGTAATGAAATCACAGCAGGCGGGCTTTACCCTGATCGAGCTCGTGATCGTGATCATCATTCTCGGCGTGCTGGCGGCAATCGCCCTGCCGCGTTATGTCAATCTGGGCCAGTCGGCGCGCGTTGCGAGCGTCAATGGTGTGGCCGGCGGGCTGCGTGCGGCGGTCGCCGTGGTCCAGTCGCGCTATATTGCGACCGGCCAGACTACTTCCCCCGTGACCATGCTCGATGGCACCACGGTGGCCGTGGCGACCGGCGCCAATGACGGCGGCATTCCCCTGGCCACGGCGCTCGGCATCGGCAATGCCATCCAGGCAGCGAGCAATACTGCGCCCATTGCCAACTATAACACCCACTACGCAGGCAGCATTGCGACCTTCACGCTGCGCACCAACTGCGATGCTACCTACACAGAGAACGGGACCACCCTCATCGGCGTGGTGGCCGTCACGATCACCGGCTGCTAGCCGGTCCGACGGAACGTGTTCATTTTGACTATGGTAAACCCTTATTTCGAAACAGGAGTCCTGATATGAAGAAGCAGACCGGTTTTACCCTGATTGAATTGGTGATGGTGATCGTGATCCTTGGGATCCTGGCCGCCGTCGCGCTGCCGAAGTTCGTCAATCTCGGGGGCGATGCGCGCACTTCGGTGATTCAGGGCGTGGAAGGCAGCATGCGCGGTGCGAACGCCGAGATCTACGCCATGGCGGCACAAGCGAGCGGTGGGCTGGGTGCCACGTCGACAGTGACCATCAACGGTGCGACCGTCAATACGGCCTACGGATACGCCGCCACGGTCGCCGACCTGGAAAAGGTGATGGACCTTTCTCCTGCGGGCGACTTCACGACCGTCGTCGGCCCGCCCGGCGAGATCGAAATGACCAACGCGACGACTCCGTCCAGCTGCAAGACGACCTACACGGCCGCCACTGCCACGTCTACCCCGAATTATGTCACTGCCACCGGGGGCTGTTGATCGGCCACTGTCGAAGCCGGTACGTCCGGCAGCGATCCAGATGCGGAGGTAATAAGAACGGGGTGTTGGCATACAGCACCCCGTCTTTTTTTGGCGCCCGCCGGAGCACAATGCCATACGCAGAGGGAATGCCATGAACAAGCACGCTCGAAATGCGAAGGCCCGCCCGGCGTGCGAGCGCGGCTTTACCTTCGTCGAACTCGTGGTTGTCCTGGTGATTGCAGGCGTGCTCGCCGCGGTAGCCGCCAGCCGCTGGAACGCGACCGGTGCGACCGCGCCCTATCAGGGAGAGCTCCTTGCACGCAGCATCCGCCACACGCAGATGCTTGCCATGGCCTGGGGCAGCACTTTACTGCTCACGCCAGCAGGCGGTGGCTACGGTGTTTCCTGTGCCAGCGCCGGTACCCCCGCGTGCGCCAGTGGTCCAGGCACACCGGTCACGGACCCGGCGAGCGGCGCGCCCTTCAATGTCGCGCTGAGCTATGGCGTCACGCTCACCGGCCCGGCTCTGTATCTCGACAGCCTTGGCCGGCCGGTGTCATCGGCCGGAACCGTCCTCAGTTCAGCGACGGTCTACACCCTGAGTGCCGGCACCCAGACCTGGTCGGTGCGCGTGGCGCCCATAACCGGCTTCGTGACGGTGTCCACGCCATGAGCAGGTGCAGCGCACGCGGCTTCACGCTGGTCGAGCTGATCATGGTGATCGTGCTGCTCGGGATCGCTGCGGTCGCGATCATTTCCGGCTACGGCCAGGTAGCGCGCTCGCTTAGCGCCAACGCCGAGCTGCAGGCAGGCATGCAGCTCGCACGCGAATGCGGTGAGTACCTGATTGCGCAGCGACGCGACAACCCGCTCGTGGGCTACAGCGGCGTGAGCGGAGCCAATATCTGCAGCACGCTGCCGGACCCGCAGGGCCTCACCGTGGCGGTCACGTTCACTGATCCCTATGGCGGCGCGGCCTGTGGGGGCATCTCCTCCTGCAAGCTGGCGGACATCACGGTGACTCAGGGAACGCAGACCCTGGATACCGCCAGCCTCATGCTGGCGAGCTACTAATGCGGCGGGCAATGCCAGGCACCGTCGGCGCCCTTGCAGCGCATCGCGCTCAGGACGGCTTCACGCTCATCGAACTGGTCATGGTGATCGTGCTCATCGGCATAATCGCCGTTGCCGCTACGCCCGTGCTGCTGAGTGGCGTCAAGACGTTCCATACGACGTCGGCAAGCCTCGACGCCCTGAGCAAGCTGCGCTATGCCACCGCGCGCATGGCGCGCGAGCTCCGCGAGATCCGGCGCAATCCAGCCAATACCGCCGATTACGACATTGCCACCATGACCGCGACGACGCTTTCCTTCACCAAGACCGACGGCACCACGGTGACGATCAGCGAAAGTCTTCCGGATGTGATGCTTTCCTACTCGACGCCGCCGGCCTCGGCGGTGCTTACCGACGAGGTCAGCAGCCTTGCGTTCAGCTACCTCAAGATCGATGGCGTGACGCCGGCTACCGGCGCTGCAGACGTGGCATTCGTCCGCATCGATCTCACACTGACCCAGAACGGGGAACCCTATAGCCAGACGACCTGGGTGACGCTGAGGAACCAGTCATGAAGGAGTCATTCGAGACAGGTTTCCGTGGGCACGCGCGCGAACAGGGCGCAGCCACCCTGATGGCGGTGCTGTTTCTGCTCATCGTGATCGCGTTCGCGGTGCTGGTGGCGACAAGCATGTCCGGTTCCGACATCACCGACACCAGTCTCGGGCAAAGCGGCGTGAGCGCGCTGCTGCTGGCGGAAAGCGGCATAGAGCGTGCCGCCGCCCGCTATGTCGCGGGCAATTCCTGCGCCACTCTTGCGGTTGACGGTCCTTATGCCCTGGGTCAGGGGTCGTTCACGATCAATGCTTCCTACACCACCGATTTCAGCGGGACGAACCTGCCCGCTGGCGAATGCCGTGTGCAGAGCGTAGGAACCGTCGGGCTGGTTCAGCGCACGGTGCAGGCGATCCTGCAGCTCCCGGCATCGGATGGCATGGTCGTCGGCAACGGCGGGACCGCACTGCGCTGTGGCGGCAGCACCTGCACCAGCACCAAGGGGATACCGGGTAGGGATAACCTGGTCGGCGTCTCCTGTCCGACATCCACGGACTGCATCGCGGTGGCTGGCAATAAAGGGGATGCCTTCGGATGGAACGGATCGAAGTGGACCCGGCTGCGTGTTCCACCCATCCGGCACTGGCAGTCGTTTGCTTCGGTCGCCTGCGAGCCGGGCAACGGAGCCGACTGCTTTGCTGTCGGGACGGCGGGGAAAGCGGGTGACCAGTACGTGCTGCAATGGACGGGCACCCGCTGGAGACGGGTCGGTGCGTATCCGGGCGGGTACGACGTTTATTTCGGGCAGCTAAACGCCATCTCCTGTGCCGGCAGCGGAGCCACGACCACCTGTTATGCGACGACGAACGGCGGTTGGTTCGGCAGCATTTTCTGGGTTGGCGCGAGCGGGGGTGGCAACTGGTTCTACGCGAATTCTTCCAATCCACTGAGCGCGGTTTCCTGCGCAAGGGCCACAGACTGCTGGGCGACGGAGGGCGCATCATCGTATTTCGATGCGCTTACCCCCGCCGGCGGGGGCCAATCCAGTTATAGTGTCAGCGGCAACGCCCCCAACCTCGATGCGATCTCCTGTGACGCGACGAATGACTGCTGGGCGGCCGGGCAAACGGTCGGCAGGAGGGGCGGCCGATCGGTGTTCGTCTACTGGAACGGCAGCGCCGGGGCCGTACAGACCCTGAGAACCAAGCGAAATCTGGATGGGGTCGATTGCCTGTCCTCCAGCGAATGTTGGGCAGTAGGCACTAAAGGCACGGTTTTGCATGGCAGCGGTACCGCCGCCGCCCGCACCTGGTCTGCCGTGAGATCGGGGACCGGGCAGCAGCTCAATGCGGTGTCGTTTCCAGCAGGTTCAAGCGGCAGCAGTTCGGCGGTGGTGATTCAGTGGCACGAGATCGAATCCTGACCTGATCTGGACCAAGGCGGCTGGAGGTCCGTATCGCAACGCCGGGGCGAAATTTCACAGATGGTTATAAGTACTTTATTAAAAAAGGATTTCTGGCATCTGCTGCACGATTTCATCGCTACGACCAGGGATATCCGCTGGTTTTCGTGCAGGCCGGAAATTCCATTGACAACATAGAGTTACTATGTAAATTTTCTGCTATGGTTCAACTATGAACAATAACTGCATGGGATGGATCATGTCTGCTGCCGGATGGTTCATTAACCACTTGCCGGAATTCCGCCGTTGTTCGCACTAATGAAAAAAAGACAGACCTTGCCTGGGCTGACGGCGGTCGGGCTGGGTGGTGACGGCGTATTTCTGGTGCGTATGCTGCGCGAATCAGGGAAGCGCCCGCGCATTCTGCACTGGGATTTCCGGCCAGTCAGCGCGGATGCGTCGCAGGACAAGGTCCTCTCGGCGCTCGCTCGTGACTATGATCTCAAGCGCGCCCGCTGCACGACGCTGCTCGATGTGGCGGACTATCAGCTTCTGCTGACCGAGGCGCCGGATGTGCATGCCGACGAACTGAAAGCAGCGTTGCGCTGGCGCGTCAAGGATCTCATCAACTTTCATATCAATGATGCAAGTCTCGACGTCTTCGATCTGCCGGGCGATGTTGTGCCCGGGCGTGCCCGCGAGATGTATGTAGTGGCGGCGCGCAACAGCGCGATCCAGGAGCGGGCCGACACCCTGGATGCGGCCGGCATCAATCTCGATATCATCGACATTCCCGAGCTCGCGCAGCGCAACGTCGCATCGCTGCTGCCCGAGGACGCAAACGGGGTGGCGATGCTGACGCTGCAGGCTTCAAGCGGACTCGTTACTCTGACCCGCCAGGGCCTCATGTACCTGAGCCGTACGCTCAACGTCGGGACCGAAACCCTGGAAAGTGCCATCGAGCAGGCAGGCTACTATGATCATATCGTTCTGGAGGTCCAGCGTTCGCTGGATTATTACGAAAGCCATTTTCGCGAGGCACCGATCCGCCATCTGGTTCTCGGAGGCGCAGCGGCCGGCCTGCCGCCGCTGATCGAGCACCTGCGCGCCAACCTCAACATGCAGGTATCCGTGCTGGACCTGTCGCAGCTGCTCGATTGCGACACGACCCCGCCGGAGGGACTGCAGTTGCGCTGCCTGGCCCACATTGGCGCGGCTCTGCGCCAGGAGGTCAAGGCGTTGTGATCCAGCAGGTCAATCTCTTTCATCCGATCTTCCGCAAGCAGCAGAAGAAATTCTCTGCCAAGGCCATGCTGCAGGCGGGTGTTGCGGTGCTTGCCGGCATCGCGCTGATGTATGCGCTTACCTGGTGGCGACTCGAGGTGCTGCGGGGGCAGGTGCGCGAGGTAGATCGGCAGCAGACCGCGGCGGCCAGCCGCATTACGGACATAGGCAGGGATTTCCCGTTGCGCCAGGCGACGCCGGCACTGGCTGCCCGGTTGCGCCGGCTACAGGAGCGGGTGGCGGCGAGCAGGCGCGCGTACCGCATTCTTCAGCACGAACACTTTGGCAGCACCGGCGGTTACTCTGCTTACCTGATCGCGTTTGCGCGCCAGCACGTTCCTGGACTGTGGTTGACCGGGGTGCATATCGCAGGCACCGGCCAGCACATGACACTGGAAGGACGCAGCATGCTGCCCGATCTCGTGCCGCGCTATCTGCAGCGCTTGTCCACAGAAAAGATCCTGGCCGGAACCGACTTTGCGGTCTTCCGTATAACACGCCCGCAACGGCCCTCGGGCAAAGGGGCTCTCGAGCCGTACGTCGATTTCATTGTAAAGACTGCCGGTACCGGATTCGGCGCAGGGGTCGGCCATGACTAGCGGTTGGCGCCAGTCAGTCAAGCGGTATGCTGACCGCATCGATGCACTGTCGCTGCGTGAGCGTGCGCTGGTGTTCGTCGGAATTCTGGTGGTGCCGATCGTGATCGCGGTCAATTTCCTGTTCATGCCCTTGCGCAACGAGCAACTGCGTCTGGAGCAGCAGATTGCCAGCCGGCTCCACCAGGCACGGGAGCTGGACGCGCAGGGCAACGCGCTGCTGGCCTTGCGCACGGATCATCCGGATGCCGCTGCGCAGGCCCAGATTGCGCTGCTCAAGCAACAGCTGCGGACGAACCGTGGAACGCTTTCCATCATCACGCACGGCCTGGTAGGCCCGAAGCAGATGGCCAGGCTGGTACATGAAGTGCTCGCGAAGAACGGCGCGCTGCAGCTGGTTTCTATCGAAAACCTGCCGCCGCTTCCCCTGGGTGGTTCCGGCATTGCAAGTCAGGCGAAAGCAGCGGCCCCCGGTCCGGCGGCTGCACAACCCCCTGCTTCCCCCGGCGCGAGCCTTGCGGGCGCCGCCACCGGCCCGGTTCTCTACCTTCACGGCATGCGCGTGGTGCTGAAGGGCCGCTATGTCGACATCGTGCGCTATCTGCAGGCGCTGCAGGCGCTGCGCTGGAAGATGTTCTGGGGGAGGCTGGACCTGAAAGTCCAGCATTACCCGGTTTCCGAGGTAACGCTGGTGATCTATACGCTCGGCTTCAACCGGGCCTGGATCGGCATGTAGCCGCGCAGGGATGCTGTATTGGCATGATATTTGTAACGGTGCTGAGGTAAATGGACAAAGGGCATCTATATCGGGTGGTCATGTTACTGCTGCTGGCATGCGCCGGTGCGCCGGCGCATGCCAGCGACTCCCTGGCTGGGCTCGCCGACCCCACGCGGCCGTATGCCGGAAATGCCGCATCGGGGCACGGGCATGCGGGATTCGTGCTGCAATCGACGCTGGTGTCGCCGTTGCAACGCATGGCCGTGATCAATGGCCGTGCCTTTACCGTAGGCGCGCACATCGGCGGCGCGGAGATCGTGCGGATCCATTCGTATGGCGTGGTCCTGAGCCGCGCCGGCAAGCGACGCCTGCTGCGTCTGCTGCCGAAACTGGATATCGAGAGACGAAGCGATGAGAGCATGCTCCCTGCAGCAATCCGATAAATACCGCCGCGCGCGCGTCCTCCTGGCGGTCCTGGCCACGACTGGGCTGGCTGCCTGCCAGACCAACCCCTATCGCTGGGACAAAGAGGTCGGAACGCACATCGGCGCAAGCCTGGAGCGTGCCGGCAAGACCGATGCGTCCGCGTCCACAGTGCCCCGTGCCGTAAGCCAGGCGCTGCTGCCGCCGCTCGAGATCCGCTTGCCGCACGGACAGCGCGCGCCGCTCGAGCCGCGTTTCGATCTGTCCGTCAACAACGCCCAGGCGCGCGATGTGTTCATGGGCCTGGTGCGGGGGACACCCTACAGCGTAATCGTGTCGCCGGATCTCACCGGGACCCTCACCCTCCACCTGAAGAATGTCACGGTGCCTGAAGCCCTGGACGCGATCCGTCAGGCCTATGGCTACGACTACCGGCGCGAGGGCAACCGCTTTTTCATCTACGGCCTGGGGATGCAGACACGCATCTTCCACATCAATTACCTCAACATGGTCCGCACCGGAGAATCGGAACTCCGCGTGACCTCAGGTGAGCTCACACAGAGCGAGACTTCGGCGGGTTCTTCGAGTGCGGTGCCCGGAGGCACCTCAACCTCGACATCTCAGTCGATTCCCAGCATCCGGGTGAAAACGATATCCAAGGCGGATTTCTGGGGAACGCTCAGGAGCAGCCTGACCGCGATAATCGGAAACACCGGCGGCCGCCAGGTGGTTGTCAACCCGCAGGCCGGTCTGGTCATCGTGCGCGCCATGCCGCGGCAACTGGAGATGGTGCGCCGCTACCTCAGGCAGACCAGCGTAGCGGTGGACCGCCAGGTGATCCTCGACGCGAAGATCCTCGACGTCCAGCTCAACAATCAGTTCCAGACCGGCATCAACTGGGCGGCTTTGCAGGGCTCTTCGGTATTCGCGCAGACCGGCGGTGGCACCATCTTCGGTGGCCCGGGAACGAGCGATATCGCAGGCCAAACCGGCAATCTCAATCCCAACATTGCCAATCCCGCCACGCCGGCCGGCAGCAGCTTTATCAACAATACCGCCGTTTCGGCGTTCGGAGGCGTGTTCAGTATCGCGACCAAGTCTGCGGACTTCGCTTCGTTCCTGGAACTGCTGCAGACCGAGGGAACCGTGCACGTGCTGTCAAGCCCGCGGGTGTCGACGATCAACAACCAGAAAGCCGTCATCAAGGTTGGCGGCGATGACTTCTTTATCACCGGCGTGACCAATACGCCGCTGACTTCCGTTGGCGGGACCACCACCGTTTCCAGTCAGGTGGAACTGACGCCGTTCTTTTCCGGCATCGCCCTGGACGTAACTCCCGAGATCAATGCCCGGGGCGACATCATCCTGCACATCCATCCTTCGGTAAGTCAGGTCGTTCAGAAGGACAACACCTTTACGCTCAACGGGCAGGTCAACAGTCTGCCGCTCGCCTCAAGTACGATCCAGGAGTCCGACGATGTTGTGCGTGCCAAGAGCGGTCAGTATGTGGTGATCGGCGGCCTGATGAAGGAGGAGAGCACCGACAATAATGCCGGCGTGCCGTTTCTCGACGATATTCCGCTGCTGGGCAACCTGTTCAAGGACAAGCAGGCGGTGCGCGTCAAGAACGAGCTCGTGATCCTGCTCAAGCCGACCATCGTGGACAATGGTGAGGTCTGGGAAGATTCGATCCAGGGATCGCGCCGTCATTTCCGCGATCTGGAAAGCAGCCACTGACCGGCGCAGGCCCATCCGTATCGAGGGAAGTTGAGGCATGTACGCATCGCATTTTGGCCTGACCGAACTCCCTTTCAGCATTACGCCGGATACGAGCTTCTTTTACGGGCATTCGAGCTACCAGGATGCGCTTAATACGCTGCTTGTGTCGGTGCGCAGCGGCGAGGGCTTCATCAAGGTGGTCGGCGAGGTCGGCACCGGCAAAACACTTCTGTGCCGCAAGCTGCTGGCCAGCCTGGAGGAGGATTTCGTCACCGCCTACATTCCCAACCCCTATCTTGAACCGATGACGCTGCTGCTGGCCGTGGCCGACGAGCTTGGCGTTGCCTACGGCGGACAGGTCAATCAGCACCATTTGCTCAAGTCAATCACTTCGTTTCTGGTCGACGTGCACGCACGGGGCAGGAGAGTGGTTGTGTGTCTGGATGAAGCGCAGGCCATGCCGATCGAAACGCTCGAGGCTCTGCGCCTGCTGAGTAACCTGGAGACGGAGCGGCGCAAGTTGTTGCAGGTGGTGCTGTTCGGCCAGCCCGAACTCGATGCGCGCCTGGATGATCCCTCCATCCGTCAGCTCAGGCAACGGATCAGCTTTTCCTGCAATCTGGGCGCCATGAGCGTCGAAGACGTTGAATATTATGTCGCGCACCGGCTGGGCGTTGCCGGCTACCGCGGTCCGCGGCTCTTCTCGCGCGAGGCGGTGCATACGCTGTACCGCGCAAGCCGCGGGATCCCGCGGCTGGTCAATGTTCTGGCACACAAGGCCATGATAGCGGCCTTCGGCGAAGGCGTGCACCTGATCGGCATGCGCTATGTGAAGGAAGCGGTCGCCGACACCGAGTCGACGCGGCTGTGGCTGACGCCACAACGGGTCCGGATCATCAAGGCCGCGGCCGCTGTTCTCGCGCTTGTGCTGATGTCCGCCGGGATGCTGATGTGGAGGCTTCGCGTGTGAGCCTGATAAACAAGATGCTGAAAGACCTCGAGGTGCGTCAACATGCGCCACAGAAGGGCGCGACGTCCCAGCCGATCTACCAAGACCTGCATCCGGTGGCCGCTGAGCGCGCCCGCCGAAGCGCCGTGCCATTCGTACTGCTTCTGTTTGGTGCGGTCATCCTGGCAGCCGGTCTGGTCATAGGTTACCGCCGGCTTGTTTCGGCCTCTGCTGACACTGCGGTCGCTTCGCCGTTCCGACCGGCACAGGCGGGGCCTGTGCCGGCACGGCCCATCATGTCTGTGCGGCCGATCCCGCCGGCGGCACCGTCCGTGGTGACAGTCAACGCTGGCAAACGTCCCGGCGTCATCAAGCCGGCGAAGTCCACGCGTTCGGGAAGCGTCCATGCGGCGTGGATCAGCCGCAGGCTGCAGGCGGACCGCAGCCGTCCTGCGCGGATCGCGGCTGTCAGCCGGATTGTGCCCCCGTTATTGGCGTCGTCTGTGGGGAGCGACAATGGAACCGGCGGCGGTCAGATTCAAATGAAGGTTATTCCACTGACGGCCGGACAGGTTGCCGAAAATGCGTACCGCCAAGGTGTCAATCTGCTCCAACAGGGGCGTCAGGCGGATGCGGAGACCGACTTCAAGACAGCGCTGGCGAGCGATCCGCGCAATGTGAAGGCGAGAGAGCTCTTCGCTGGCGTCCTGCTTGAGGATGGCCGGCGCTCGGCGGCCGCAACACTGCTGGCCCAGGGGCTTTCGGTGCTGCCACATGAGAGTTCATTTGCGTACCTGCTTGCGCGCATCGATGCGGCGCGCGGCGCCGAGCCCGCGGCAATCGCGGTGCTCGAGAAAAACCTGCCGTATGCGGGTTCCGACCCCGACTATCTGGCGTTGCTTGCAACGCTCGATCAGCGCGCCGGGCGCAATGCCGACGCCGCCAACATGTTCAGTCGCGCGCTCGCCCTCAGACCGCTCAACGGCAACTGGTGGATCGGGCTCGGGATCTCGCTCGAAGCGCAGAAGCGCTGGGCCGCAGCACGCGAGGCCTACACCCGCGCAACGATGACGCGGCTGGACCCGGCGCTCGTGAAATACGCCGATGAGCGCCTGGAAGCGCTTCGCTTCCGCTAACGGCCGTGTAGATCCGAAACTGCCGGATTTTCCGGATAGCCGGCGACAAATTGAGTGCCGGCCTGTACTACAACGACAACAAGGCCGATCTCACCGCGCTCCCGGACGCCGGTGGTACCTTATACGGTCGACGGCAATACTTATTGCTGCTGCCCAGGTTGGGGCCCTCACCGGGACGGTGCGTTTCAATCCGTCTTCCCCTTAATCGGATTGGGGTTCGGCAATCCGATATGGGGGTCCGTGGACGTTCGTGCTGGATGTGGGCGCGCTTTACCAGGGTTCGCCCAAAGCCAATCTGAGTGCCAGTGGGACCCTTGCCAATCCGCAGCTGGCAGCCGATGTCGCTTCCGCCCAGCGGACGGCCGAAAGCGATGCCGCCAAGTACCGGTGGTGGCCGATGGTGCAGCGGGGTTTGGGGTACCGGTTCTAACGGAAGAGGTGGGAAGTGAAAGTAATGAGGCACCGGCCAGGCGGCCGGTGCCTCGAAACACGCTCCGGTGCTACTTTACCGCCTCAAGCGCAGCGATAACGTCGGCTTCGACCTTGCGTGCGGGGCCTTCGGCCGGAGTGCCTTCGGCGATGTGGCTGGCGCGGGCGTACTGGATTGTGGTCCAGCCGTCCTTGGATGTGAGCGTTATGTGCAACGGGCAGATTGCCGCCATGTCAGGATCGGCATTGGTAACCATATTGAACAGGACGGGGTTGCAGAAAACGATTGCCCGCGTGTCGCTCAGATGGTTCATGTTGTAATCCTTGAAGTGCAGTTTCCGGTGCGCCATCGCCACCTTTTTGCCGATGTCGATTTCCTGCACGATCTTGAAGTGGTGCATCTTCAGGGACTTCGAAACGTCCCGCACCGTAACAACCATGCTGTGATGTACCCGCTGTGTGTAGACACCCGGCGCCGGCATTGCGGCGTGCGCGCTGGCGAACGTGAACAGCAGGGCAGGTACGGCAAAAATGGACTTGCGCATCTACAATCTCCTCAGAGTGAATGGATAAACCTGCACAACGGTGCATAACTGTAAAGGGTTAGCGGCCAAAAACGATGCTGTGCCGCGGATGGACACGCGGCGCTTCGACCAAGATTCGACACGGCTTTTGGGTGTCGCCGGGTATATTCTGGGGAACAGCATTGCTGTCACGACGGAAATTGGCGACGGCCCGCAGTCTATAGGTCGCTCCGACCGATCGCAAATACGGCGACGGCGGATACCCTTGCACGGGGATAGACGCAGCCGAGGGGAGCTTTATTTCCTGCCGGGCGGATTTATGGCGCGTGCGCCGGCGAGTATTTGCAGAGGGGGGGTTGGCGGCCGCCTCGTGGTTGCCCGGTGGATTTACCCCGGTTGCCCTGTTGCGGCGCTGATCGATCCGGGCCGGACCATTCCACAGCCGGTGGCCTGAGTCGTCGGCAGGGTTGATACGATGACCCTGATCCCGATGTGGCCCTGCCGCCTGTCGGCTGTCGTGACAATCCCAGGCCAGCAAACGGGATCTCTCAAAAGTAAATCGTTGCCGGGACTCGGAGAGAAACCCTGCGACTGCTCTCGCGCCTGACGTGTTGGTTCCGACAGTTCGGGCCGCTTTTCCCGCACAATGTTTCGAATGTCGCGTTTGACTCGGTCAATCATCCCGGGGATTCTAGGGCATGGACTGGTTTGGCGGTGTCTGGGTTCTGCCGATCGTAACCTGCCCGGGCCGGGCATGCCGCGGTGGGCCACACGGGAGCCGTAGGACTCAGGATAATTCAGGCCACCGGCTTCCTCTTGCGAAAGCCGACGGCTCCCCACAGTCCAATGGCTGAGCACATCAGGATGCCCGCGGAAGGCAGAGGAACAGGCGAAACGGAGTAAGACGTCGCGGTGTTCACAGCATAAGGCGCATAGCCCGCGAATACGCCGTCATTGGAGTTAGGAACGCCCAGATTGCTTTGGCTCAGAAGCGGGTCAAAGAAAAAGCCGTTGGTCAAATTGCGGTTGGTCGCCGACAGAATTGCGGCGTAAATCCCCTGCTTTCCAGAGACCAAAGCGGGAACAAATGCATTCAGGTTGGTGTTGTAGCCGAAATAGTTATAGTTCTTGTTCTTGTTCGAACGTACGAATGCCAGGTTGTAGGACTGGGCCTGCGCAACCAGATTGACTGTGAAAGAGTGCAAATTTGCGTAGGTCAGCGTGCCGGATTTTAAGGAATCGTAGCTGAACGAGCCATTGGCGACTACGGACGAGTTGTTCAGGAAGACGAAATTGTCCGTCACGATCGAGGCGCTTGCCGGCAACGTAAATAATGCTGCCGCCAAGTTCGCCAGAAGCCATTTCGCTATACAACCTGTCAGTTTCATTGTGCTGTCCTGATGAAGAAATCGTTCTTTAGGCCATGGAGGCCGCTCAAGGAGCGCTGATTCCTTTTGCTTCCGGAACGGTTTGTGTCTTTGTTGACATTCCAGAGCCCCTTCCCTGGGAACGAGGATGCTCTCAAGGAATGTTATGCAAGTTCGATGCCATATTGAAAAAGCTCGTTGTTTACCAGCGCGAAAGCCCAACGAACCGGGGTAACCCTGCGGGACGCTTAAATTGTTGAGACGGAGACCGTGGATACGGATGGTCGTCGGCAAGGCCGACTGGAAAAGCTCGGTTTATCGTATCCGCATCTGGTCTGCACAATATTTGTGCAATTGTAAATAAATCATGTTTATGCAGGTTGACTATGGTCAACGGGTGATAGACTGCCACCTAAAAAACTCAATAGGGTTGTGTGCTGTTCGCGCGACGGTTGGACAATTCCGGGCAACCGCCTGCGGATCCGGCCGCAGGACACTTGTTGGAAGGTCTGACAGGACATGACACAGGGCGATCAGACGAATCGGGAACTGCGCGCGCAACTCGAGCGGTTGCGCGTCGGACATCTTTATCGACGGCGCGAGATCGTTGATAGCGCACAGGGCGTGCAGTTAACGATTGGCGGTCGCGCATGTCTCAGCTTCTGCAGCAACGACTACCTCGGCCTGGCGAATCATCCAGAGGTAGTGAAGGCGTTCCAGTCGGCGGCCGCGCAGTATGGCGTCGGAGCCGGTGCGTCCCATCTCATCAGCGGGCATAGCCGGCCGCACCATGCCCTCGAGGAGGAGCTCGCAGACTTCGTCGGTGCTCCGCGCGCCCTGCTTTTTTCAACCGGCTACATGGCCAATCTCGGCACCGTGTCGGCGCTTATGGATCGGCATGGGACGGTTTTTGAGGACAAGCTCAATCACGCCTCGCTGATCGATGCAGCCCGGTTTTGTCAGGCATCCGTGAAGCGCTACCCGCACGCCGACCTCAACCGCCTTGGATCACTGCTGACCGTTGCCGATGGATCGAAGTTAGTGCTTACTGATGGTGTATTCAGCATGGATGGTGATATAGCTCCTTTGACTAGGTTGATCGATCTTGCCCGAGCCCACGGGGCACGTCTGCTTGTAGACGATGCCCATGGCATGGGTGTCCTGGGTGCCCATGGCGGAGGTTCTTTCGAGCACTTCGGACAGCCGGTCAAACCGCCAGTGATTCTCATGGGGACGCTGGGCAAGGCGCTGGGGACCTTCGGGGCATTCGTCGCTGCCGAGGAAGAAGTCATCGAAACGCTGATTCAGCGCTCGCGTACCTACATTTATACGACGGCTCTTCCGGCCGCCATAGCTGAAGCAACACGTGCCAGCCTGCGGCTAGTGCGTTCCGAAACCTGGCGGCGGCAGAATTTGTACGAGCGCATCGACCAGTTCCGGTGCGGGGCGCGCGCAATCGGCCTGGGCATCATGGAATCTGAGACCCCGATTCAGCCGGTGGTGCTGGGCGATCCGGATGCTGCGCTGGCAGCGGCGCTCGTGCTGCGACAGCACGACATCCTGGTACCGGCAATTCGGCCGCCGACCGTACCGCGGCATTCGGCGCGCCTGCGCGTCACCCTGTCGGCAACGCATACGGCGGCCGAGGTCGAACGCCTGCTCGATGTGCTGTCGCATCTCCCGAAGTCTTTGCTATGAATATTTTGTCCCGGACTGCGCTCGGCAGCGGCCCCGAACTGGTCCTTGTTCACGGATGGGGCCTGCACGGGGGAGTCTGGGCCGGATTGGCACCGGTGCTGGCCGCGCGGTTTCATGTCACCGTGGTCGATCTGCCGGGGCATGGATTGAGCGCGGGGGTGCGGACACGCGATATCGATGCCTGTGCCGATGCGTTGGCGGCGGTCGTACCCGGGGCTGCCACCTGGATTGGATGGTCCCTGGGTGCTACGGTGCTGCTGCATATGAGCTGGCGCCACAGACAGAAGGTCGAAAGACTTGTGCTCGTCGGTGCGACTCCATGCTTCGTGCGCGCGCCGGGCTGGCCCTGGGGGATGGAGCCGGAGATGTTCGACGCCTTCGCCCGCGACCTGATGGTCTCGTACCGCACCACTCTGCAGCGTTTCCTGAGCCTGCAGCTGGGGCAGGATGAAGACGACCGTGCGCTCGTACGCCGGATGCGTGTTGAGCTATTCCGGCACGGGGAACCGGATCCCGCAGGACTGAACGCGGGCCTTGCGATTCTGCGTACGACGGATCTGCGTACGCTGCTGCCGCGCATCCAGATGCCATGTCAGGTGATTCACGGTGCGCACGACCGGCTCGTGCCGCTCGCTGCAGCCCGCTCTCTGGCGAGCAGCCTTGGCGCATCCTGCCACATTCTCCCATCCGCAGGGCATGCGCCGTTCCTTTCCCATCCCGAAGAATTCCGGGTGGCGCTGGACACATTTCTGAATGACTGATCCGGCCGCCTTCCTGGACAAGCGTCGCATGCGCGCCGCCTTCCAACGGGCAGCGTTGTCCTATGATTCGGCCGCAGTTCTGCAGCGCGAGATTGCGGACCGGCTGATCGAAAGGCTGGACCTCATCAGGTACCAGCCTGCCTGTGCCCTTGATGTGGGCAGCGGCACCGGGTATTGCTCACGCGCGCTTGTCCGTCGCTATCCGCGCGCGCGTGTCATCGGCGTGGATATCGCGCCGGCTATGGCGCAGATGGCGGCGCGCCGGGGCCGGCGGTTTGCCTGGGCCGGGTGGCATCCACGCGAGCGCTATGTATGCGGCGATGCCGAGTCTTTGCCTATCGTGTCCGGGTCGGTAGATATGGTGATTTCCAATCTGGCACTGCAATGGTGCAACCCGGATGCAGTGTTCGCCGAGATCGCCCGAGTGCTGCGTCCGGGCGGA
The DNA here is from genome assembly GCA_021790335.1 of Pseudomonadota bacterium. Taxonomy (GTDB): domain Bacteria; phylum Pseudomonadota; class Gammaproteobacteria; order Acidiferrobacterales; family UBA6901; genus JAJYCY01. Next base: position 91,217 of record JAJYEE010000003.1, read on the forward strand.
TTGCTGATGTTCACGAGTTTCGGACCGGATACGCTGCGCGAGTTGCGCCTCGCGTGGATGAGCGTGGACGATGCCATGCACGTACACAACTTTATCGATATGCATGATCTTGGCGATGCGCTGGTGCGAGCACGCCTTGCCGAGCCGGTTATGGATGTGGAGCGCATGGTCCTGACCTATCCGAGCGTGCTGCATGTGCTGCGGGATCTGAAGGCGATCGGGGCGCACAATGCGGCGCGCGACCGGCATCCAGGCCTGACTGGGAAGCGCCACTTTGCCTGCTTTCGCAGCGCCTACGAGTCGATGGCCGGGACTGACGGGCGGATCCCTGCGAGCTACGAAGTGGTCTACGGACATGCCTGGGCCGCCGTACCCACGGGCGGGAGCCAGCGGCGACCGGACGGCTCAGTGACGGTTGCGCTGGACCGCCTCGGCCGGGGGCGGCGCTGAGATGCGCATGGGCAGTGGCTGGTTTGTCACCGGAACCGATACGGGCGTAGGCAAGACCCGTGTCTCCTGCACTTTGCTGCAGGCATTGGCGGCGAACGGGCTCCCAGCCGTAGGCATGAAGCCGGTCGCGAGCGGATGCCAACGAGGCGCGGCGGGATTGCGCAGTGCCGACGCTGAGGCGTTGCGCGCGGCGAGTTCAGTCCATGCAGCTTACGAAGACGTCAACCCCTATGCGTTCGCTGTCGCGACCGCCCCCCATCTGGCCGCGGATGCCGTGGGTATCGAGATCGACATTGCCTGCATCCGGCAATGCTATGCACGGCTCGCCGGGCAAGCCCGCTACGTTGTGGTAGAGGGTGTGGGTGGGTGGTGCGTGCCGATTACGGCTCGACAGACGATGGCTGACCTCGCCGTAGCGCTGGCGCTGCCAGTGGTTCTTGTTGTGGGGGTGCGTCTGGGCGCCCTCAATCACGCTGTGCTCACGGCGCAGGCAATTCGCGCCTCCGGTTTGCGGCTTGCCGCCTGGGTCGCGAACCGTATCGATCCTGACCCGGTGCTTGACGGTTACGTCGATGCGCTGAACGGCTTTCTCAAAGCCCCGCTTCTTGGGTCCCTTCCCTACGACCCGACCGGCAATCCTGCAGGCTGGCTGCGGCATTTCGATGTCGGTTTGCTGGAACCTGCATAGTCCGTCCGAGTAATCCCGGCAGCTATTGACCGGAAACGGAAATTTCCCGTTTCGCTCCCGGTCTCCGGCCCATCGCGCCATCTGCAGTGCTTCCCCCCACTATGATAATGTTTCAAGAGATGGTAGATTTTACAGAGGCTGTCATTGATCTGGATCATTAAAATGCCAGATCATGATTGATCTGGATCAAGTGAATGCGATTAAGCTGGGTAGCTGCGGTGTTATCGGCTCTGTGCGGTTTCCCGGAGCTGCGTACAGCGACATGAGACAACTCAGGGCGTATGAGCGAGTCCAGGCCGGAATTTCGGGTCGTCATTCACCCCAACCGTTCGTTTTCCGGGCGCAGCATGGCGTGTGTGTTTTGCCTGTACGTGCTGATCTCGACGGGTATCGCGGGCGGTTTTGCCCTCGGTGGAGCTTGGCCGGTGGCGCCGTTCGTGGGGCTGGAGGCCTTGGTCATCTTGGCAGTGCTGGTATGTGTCACGCGCCACGCCAGTGACCGGGAGATCCTGGTAGTCGATGGCGACCGGATGGAAATCGTCCAGATCACGGGTCGGGACGAACACCGCGTGGCCCTGCAGCGCTACTGGGCGCGGATACGCCTGGAGAAGCAGGTTGATGATTGGTATCCCACGCGCCTGCTGGTGGGATCGCACGGCCGTTGGGTGGAGATTGGCTCGGCTCTTACCGACGATGAGCGGACATCTCTGTCAAAGCGGCTGAACAGCGTGTTGCGCGCCCAGCCGGCGATATGGGCGGACCAGCCACGGGGTGGAGTGGACGGCCCGAAGAGTGACGATTCAGAAAAATGTGGATGATTGGGGGAAAACTGGCATGTCTTTGAGTTTTAAGAAAAAGAAACCGTCCAGGCCGCTTAACGTTGTCTGGGCCCGCTTCGCCGCCGCCATGGCTCTGCTGTTCGGTGTTGGTACTGCCTCGGCGCGTGTAAGGTGGAACTTCCAGACTCCTGTCACTCCCATGGCCCACCAGATCTTCCATCTTCAGGACATCATGTTTGGCGTGTGCGTCGTGATTTTCGTGCTCGTCTTCGGCGTGATGTTTTATTCGATCTTCGCGCACCGCAAGAGCAAAGGACACAAGCCGGCGACCTTCCATCAAAGCACGACGATCGAGATCATCTGGACAGCAGTACCTTTCCTGATTCTCGTGGCCGTGGCGGTTCCTGCTACAGCTACGTTGATCAGGATGGAAAATACGAGCGATTCTGCCCTGACGGTCCGGATCACCGGCTACCAGTGGAAGTGGCACTACACCTATCCGGCGCAGGGCATCGGCTTCTTCAGCGATCTCTCGACTCCGGTTGCACAGATCGAGAATCAGGAGCCCAAGGGCAGGCATTACCTGCTCCAGGTGGACCATCCCCTAGTGCTGCCGGTGGGAGAGAAGATCCGTTTCCAGATTACTTCCAAGGATGTGATCCATTCGTGGTGGGTCCCGAGCTTCGGGGTCAAGACCGATGCGATTCCGGGGTTCATAAATCAGACCTGGACCGAGATCGATGTACCCGGGACCTATCGTGGCCAGTGCGCCGAACTGTGTGGCATGGGCCATGCCTTCATGCCGATTGTCGTCAAGGCGGTAAGCCAGAAAGACTTCCAGAAGTGGGTAACCGCCCAGAAGGCGCTGATGGTCGCCTCCGCTGCCGGGTCCAACAAGACCTGGACCGAAGCAGATCTGCTCAGTCATGGAAAAACCGTGTTTGCGGCCAACTGCGCGGCATGTCACCAGATTACCGGCCAGGGTGTCCCAGGAACGTTCCCGCCGCTTTCTGCCGGCAAGAAATTCTCGGCCGCGCCAGCCATGCTGCAGCAGTTGCGCAACCGAGGATTCCTGACGAAAGACGGACGCATCGTCATGGGTCCGGTCAAGAACCACCTGAGCATTGTATTGCAGGGCATACCCGGTACGCCGATGCCGTCGTTCGCCGGACAGCTTAACGACGCCGACGTCGCCGCGGTGATTACCTATGAACGCAATTCGTTCGGCAACCACACCGGAGACGTAATCGAGCCTTCCCAGGTGGCAGCGGTACGCTGAGCCGGTCGGGGTTCCTGAAACAGTTCGGAGCGAGGAGAAAGAAGATGGCAAGTGCAGCGGCAACCCACGAAGAACATCCTGTCGGCCTGAAGCGATGGCTGTTCACCACCAATCACAAGGACATCGGCACGATGTATCTCGTGTTCAGTCTGCTGATGTTTTTCGTCGCCGGCAGCTTTGCGATGGTCATACGTGCCGAGCTGTTCTCGCCGGGCATGCAGATCGTGCAGCCCTACTTTTTCAACGAGCTCACCACGATGCACGGCCTGGTGATGATTTTCGGGGCAATCATGCCGGGCTTCGTCGGTTTCGCCAACTGGCAGCTGCCGATGATGATCGGTGCCCCCGACATGGCGCTGCCGCGTCTCAACAACTGGAGCTTCTGGATCCTGCCGTTTGCCTTCACGCTCATGCTCAGCTCGTTTTTCGTTCCGGGCGGTGCCCCAGGAACCGGCTGGACCATGTATGCCCCGCTGTCGATCGAGGCGGGCATGGGCATGGACATGGTGATTTTTTCCATCCATCTGCTGGGCATCTCGTCGGTGCTGGGCGCGATCAATATCATCGTCACCATTCTCAACATGCGTGCGCCTGGAATGACCCTGATGAAGATGCCCATGTTCGTGTGGACCTGGCTGATCACCGCCTTCCTGTTGGTGGCGGTGATGCCGGTGCTCGCTGGAACCGTCACCATGGTGTTGATGGACCGCCACTTCGGAACCCACTTTTTTGATGCCGCCGGAGGTGGCGATCCGGTGCTGTACCAGCACCTGTTCTGGTTCTTCGGGCACCCGGAAGTCTACATCATGATTTTGCCGGCGTTCGGCATCATCTCCCAGATCATTCCGACGTTTTCGCGCAAGCCGCTGTTCGGTTATGAGTCCATGGTCTATGCAACGGCATCGATCGCGTTCCTGTCCTTCATCGTCTGGGGACATCACATGTTCACGGTGGGAATGCCGGCCGCAGCCGAAATGTTTTTCATGTACTCGACCATGCTGATTGCAGTGCCGACGGGCGTGAAGATATTCAACTGGGTCGCCACCATGTGGCGCGGTTCTCTTAGCTTCGAGACCCCGATGCTGTTTGCCATCGGTTTTCTGGTCATGTTCACGATCGGTGGATTATCGGGCCTGATGCTCGCGGTCGTGCCGGCCGACTTCCAGTATCACAACACCTACTTTGTCGTGGCCCATTTCCACTACGTGCTGTTTTCCGGCGCCGCAATGGCCATGATGGGAGGTTGCTATTACTGGCTGCCAAAGTGGACCGGCCATATGTACAACGAAACCCTGGGCAAATGGCATTTCTGGCTGACAACCATCTTCTTCAACCTGACATTTTTCCCGATGCACTTCCTCGGGCTTGCCGGCATGCCGCGCCGCGTTCCCGACTACGCGCTGCAGTTTACGGACCTGAACCGGGTGGCCAGCATCGGCGCCTTCGGTCTGGGTTTGTCGCAGCTTCTGTGGGTGTACGTGATCTACCAGACGGTGAAAGGCGGAAAGAAGGCGGCAAGCAAGGTGTGGGAAGGCGCGGAAGGGCTGGAATGGACGCTTACCTCGCCTCCTCCCTACCACAGCTTTGCGACGGCACCGACCGTCAAATAGGGTTCAGGTGGCCCGCAGCACGCAATGACCGAGATGAGGCACGCGCACGACGACCATGCGAATAGAGCCGACGCGCTGCGCCGGTCGAACCGCCGCGCTGCGATCATTGCAGGGGCGATTGCTCTGGCGATTTTCGTGTACACGCTTGTACGAGGTTTCTTCAGATGAGCGATGCGGGATCCGGCAATCCGCGGTCCAGTCGAACCCTGATCGGGGAGGGTGACATTTGGGTGTACGCGCATCTCGACGGCAGGGCGTCGAATGGATGGCAGGCATTGCGCGATCCGGATCCGAGTGCCGCGCCGATGGTTGCCTGACGGTGCGAAAGCCCGTAAAAACCAACATGAAATAAGGGGATTGAACATGTCTGCAACATCCGACCACTACTATCTGCCTAATCCGAGTCCCTGGCCGCTGATTGCCTCGTCCGGGCTATTTACGCTGGCACTTGGCACGGTACTCACCATCAACGACCTCGGCGCCGGGCCCTGGGTCCTGCTCGTGGGCGCAGTGATCGTCGGGTACATGATGACGCGCTGGTTCGGTCAGGTGATCGGAGAAAGCGAAGGCGAGGTGTACAACGCGCAGGTGGACGTGTCGTTCCGCCTGGGAATGGCATGGTTTATTTTCTCGGAAGTCATGTTCTTTGCTGCGTTCTTCGCCGCACTTTTTTTCGAGCGCCATTTCTCGGTGCCCTGGATCGCTGCAGACCATATCCTGTGGCCCGGGTTCCAGGCAATGTGGCCAACCGCCGGTCCCAAAGGGGCTGCATTTACACCGATGACTCCCTGGGGAATCCCGGCGATCAATACGCTCATCCTGCTGACGTCGGGAGCCACAGTGACGTGGGCTCACTGGGGACTGCTCAAGAACAACCGTGCCCAGCTCATCGTGGGTCTGATTCTCACGATATTGCTGGGCATCAGCTTCATTGCGATGCAGGCCCACGAGTACTACATGGCCTATACGCACTTCGGTTTGACGCTGAAGGCGGGTGTCTACGGGGCAACCTTCTTCATGCTGACCGGATTTCACGGTCTTCACGTGACCATCGGCACCATCATGCTGATCGTGATGCTGATCCGCAGCATCAAAGGACATTTCCGGCCCGATCACCACTTCGCGTTCGAGGCGGTGTCCTGGTACTGGCACTTCGTGGATGTCGTCTGGCTTGGGTTGTTTATCTTCGTCTACTGGCTGTAGGCGGACGGTCCGTCACCGCCGGGAACCGCCCGATACTGCACTTGCAGTCCCGGACCGCGAGTGCGGTATGTGTCACGGCCGGATGCCGTGCGGCGTGATCAATCCAAAATGGAATCCGATGATCATCATAAAGAATAGCGCCAGGGACAGTGCAATACGCACGGTCAGAAACCGTACTGTACGGGTTCCCTGACCCTTGTCTTTATACAGGGAGGCCAGCGCCGAAAACAGGCTTGCGACGACCAGCAGCAGTATCACGACGATGGCGATGCGGAAGATGAGGGGAGTCGACATGGGATCCACCCAAGATAGATTTTAAGGGAATGAAGTATACTGAGTGTAACCCGATTACCAGTTTGCGCAATAATTCGTTTTTTCCCGATGCCGACTTCCAGAATCTGCTTCCGTCCGGGCTTCGTGCCCACGCTTGCAACCCTGTTGCTTTTCCCGGCGCTGATCGCGCTAGGGATCTGGCAGCTCGATCGCGCCAGGGAGGCGAGCCGGATCCAGGCGCTGATCGATGCACACTCGCGCGGCCGTCCCGTGGAAGTCGGCCAGCAGCTGCTGCCGGCGGACCAGTTGCGCTATTACCATGTAGTCACCAGGGGTTATTACGATCCTCGCTATCAGATCCTTCTCGACAACCAGGTTCATAACGGATTCGCGGGCTATGACGTCATCACGCCGCTGCATATCGCAGGTGGCGGCACTCGGATTCTGGTCAACCGCGGTTGGATACCGCTCGGTGCGGATCGTGCACACCCCCCGCAGGTCCCGGTACCCAAGGGCGAGCAGGTGATTGTGGGCGTTGGCTCGATCCCGGCTGCGCACTATTTCACATTGGCGCGCCCCGGCCCGGTATCCGGGCCATGGCAGACCGTATGGGAAAACATGGATATGCGCCGGTTTCGGCGGGCAGTCCCGTTTCCGTTGCAGCCGGCCGTCATTCTGCTAGACCCGAAAAGCCCGGCAGGGGGGTTTGTGCGCAAGTGGCAGGAGCCCGATACCGGGATCGCGATGCATCAGTCCTATGCCGGCCAATGGTTCCTGCTGGCGGCTGCGCTGCTGGTGATCTATGTCTGGGTCAACGTCAAGCGCGTTACCCCAGATCCCAAGGAGGCCAGTCATGAAACCCGCTGAACGCCTGGTGCAGCAGCCGGCGCCTGGCGGTCGCGGCAGAATCAAGCTGATGCTGATTATTGCGGTTTTTTTCCTGCCGCAGATTGTTGCCACTTTGCTTTATTTCGGAGGCTGGCAACCGCATAAGCTGGTCAATCACGGGCAGCTGATCCAGCCCGCCAGGCCCATCACGGATGTCGCTCTGCGGACGCTCGACGGTTCGGCATTTCGACTTAGCACGTTGCGTGGAAAGTGGCTGATGGTCTATTTCGGTTCGTCGTCGTGCGGCAGTGCCTGTATGCGGGATCTGTACATGATGCGCCAGGTGCGCATTGCCCAGGGTGAAAACGCGGAGCGGCTGCAACGGCTGTTTGTGGTTACCGGCGGACATGCCATTGACCGTTTGCGGATCATCCTCAAGGACTATCCGGGCATGCATGTTGTCACCGGACCGGCCGCGGCGATCTCCTCCTTGGAGGGACAGTTCATGTCCAAGGGGGGCTCACCGGAAAGTCGCGATCGGATCTACCTCGTGGATCCCCTCGGAAACCTGATGATGAGCTATCCGTCGGACGCCGATCCGGAGGGGATACGCAAAGATCTCGTGCGCCTGCTGCAGGTGTCGCAGGTGGGCTAATGCTTAGCCGGGGCTCCTCACCGTCAGTGAAGTTCTTCCGGTACGCACTGGGTTGCGCGGCATTTGCCTATGCACTGCTGCTTTTTGGTGTCTACACGCGCCTGTCCGACGCCAACCCCGGCTGCCTGGTCTGGTCCGGCTGTTACGGCAAGCCGTTTGCCCCGCTCACCGCCAGGGAGATCTACGAGGCCCGGCGCGACCAGCCTGCACTTCCGGATGCGGTGCAGCAACGGGTCTGGCGAGATGCGCTGTACCGGTATTTGCCGGGGATTTTCGGGTTGTTCATGATCCGGCTCGGATATCTCGGCCGGCAGCTGCGGAAGCGCTATCGTACACAGCAGTTTTTGATACCGGTGGCGGCGGCGATGCTGGCTTTTCTGCAATCGGGGCTGGCGATAGCCGTTACCGGACAGGATCCCAGCCCCCTGGTCGTCATGGCCGACCTGGTTTTCGCGTTAATGATCCTGGGGCTTCTATGGTGGGTGATGCTGCGGGAGCAGCATTTCTGGAGGACCGTGCCTCCGCATTCCCGCATCCGGCACCTGCGGGTACGCGCGCTGGTGGCGTTGCTGCTGGTCGTGGGGGTCATTCTCGTCGGCGGATGGACCGCCGCCAATGACGCTGGGCTGGCGTGCCCCGATTTTCCGACATGCCAGGGAAGCTGGTGGCCGGCGATGGATTTCGTCGACGGCTTCTCGCTGTGGCGCAGTGTCGGCTTCAATCATCCGGGCGGCATGCTGGACCTGTCCGGAATCACTGCGATCGACGTGATCCATCGCGTAGCGGCGCTTATCACGCTGTTGTATGTCGGCTGGCTCGCGCTGCGTACGATGCGGGTGGGTTTCGACAGCAATCTGTGCCGCTATGGAATGTTGGTGCTTGTGCTGCTTCTGGGTGAAACAGTTGCTGGCGTGATGGACATCGTGCTGCGCATGCCGTTGCTGGTTGTCATCGCACATAGTGCAATTGGCGTATTGCTGATGTTGAGCCTGATTACGCTCAATCATGTCCTTCGGCCACGTGAGTCTCGTGCAGGCTGATGGCGGGGAAACCTGTGACCGGTCGCAAGTACCCGGGGGCCGATTCTGCAAAAGATGCGTACTGCGCCCCGGCCGGCGCCGTGGATTTGCCGTGAGGGGGGCCGTACATGTGCTGCCGAGCGGATCCGTGCAGAGCTTCTCGGTGCCGCCGCAGGAACCGTTTCCCATTATGGGACAGGAGTACGCATATCATGTTGCGGGGACAGGGCGTGGTGCCCGAATAACCGCACCCTATATTGAGGTGTGAAGCCGTGATGACTACGCAGACCGAGACGTCGGCCTTGCCGCCGGGCCGCCAGCGATTCCTGGGCCTGGCGCGCGAGTTTTTGCAATTGTGCAAGCCGCGCGTCGTGATGCTCATCGTTTTTACCGCGATGGTTGGCATGTTCCTGGCCGCTCCGGGCCTGGTACCCTGGAACACGCTCGCTTTCGGTACCATCGGGATCGCTCTTGCGGCCAGCTCTGCGGCCAGCATCAACCATCTGCTCGATCAGGCTGCCGATTCTGTCATGGAGCGAACGCGCGCGCGGCCCCTGCCCACCGGACAGCTCACCCCGTTTCAGGCTCTCGTCTTCGCGCTGATTCTGGCGGCAGTTTCGATGCTGATTCTGGCAGTGGGAGTCAACCTGCTCACCGCCGTGCTGACCTGCTCCGCGCTTATCGGTTACGGAGTCATCTACACGGTATACCTCAAGTACGCGACTCCGCAGAACATCGTAATCGGGGGCGCTGCCGGAGCCGCACCGCCCGTTTTGGGCTGGGCCGCTGTCACCGGCCATGTGACAGCCGATGCGCTCCTCCTGTTCCTGATCATCTTTGTCTGGACGCCGCCGCACTTCTGGGCGTTGGCGCTCTACCGGCAGCCGGAATATGCGCGTGTGCGCATTCCCATGCTGCCCGTTACCCACGGCAGCGAGTTCACGCGGCTACATATCCTGTTATACACGATACTGTTGTCGGCGATCACGGTGTTGCCGTTTGCAGTCGGCATGAGCGGCTGGTTCTATCTGCTGGGTGCGCTGGTTCTCAATGTGGGGTTCCTCCGGCTTGCCTGGGGGCTATACCGCCACTACAGCGATATCCTGGCACGCCGGACCTTCGTTTACTCGATTCAGTATCTGTCGCTGCTCTTCGCGCTCCTCCTGATCGACCATTACCGATTCTATATCGCAGGCCTGCTGCATCTTGTGACAGGGTGAGACCGGCACGACCGTGGTCCGGAGCGCCTGCCGGAATCCTGGGGTCGGTTTGCCCGGCATTAGCCCGGGTTCGGGAAAGTCACGCGGGGCGGCGGCGCACGACGGGCGCACAGCCGTGTATCCACGCTTTACCAGATGTTGCAGCAGCCACTTGAGTCGCATCGGCGCATTTAAGTAGAATGCTAATTATTCGCCTACTACGTTGTTGTGTTCAGGCAGTCCGGCCAAGCCGATATACCGTTTAGAATAAGGCAATGCTCGTGAGAAGCGCTTTGGATAAGACCCTTGCCGTATCTGGTCGGATGCGTACCTGCTGCCGTGGCCTCGGGTCTGCGGCCATCCTCGCGTCGCTCGCCGGATGCGCAGTAGGGCCCGTCTATCACAAGCCGCCACCGCCCGCCATTACGCGCTACGTGGCAGCGGAGACTCCTCCCGCGCAGGGGGCCCAGATTTTCGAATATGGCCAGACAGCCACTGGTGACTGGTGGCGCATGTTCCAGTCGACTCGGCTGAACCGGCTAGTGACCCAGGCGTTGGCACGCAACCCTTCGCTTCAGGCGGCGCAGGCTTCGTTGCGTGAAGCACATGCGAACCTGCGCGCGGCGATGGGCATCTTCTATCCACAGGTGAATGCTGGGCTGTCGGCTGAGCGCATGCGCGACTCCGGCGCCCAGTTCGGCGGCCGTTCTTCGGGCAGTACGTTCTCCCTGTTTACGGGGAGTGTGAATGTAAGCTATTACCCGGATGTGTTCGGAATTAACCGCTTTGTATACCGCCAGGCCAAGGCCCAGGAGGACATCGCCGCGGACGCTCTCGATGCTGCACGCCTGTCGGTTGAGGGTAACGTGGTGGCTACCGCTTTGAGCGCCGCTTCCTTTCAGGCGCAGATCGCAGCAACGCGCGAAATCATCGATAACGAGAAGCGGCTGCTGGCACTCACGCAGCAGCGGTATCAGATGGGTGCCGCCTCCTATCTGGAGGTGGTGGCGCAGAAAAGCCAGCTGGCGTCTGACGATGCGACCCTTCCCCCCCTGATGGAGGCGCTCGATCGCGATCAGGATGCGCTGGCTGCCCTTAGCGGCCGGTACCCTGCACAGTGGAAGCACAAAGTGCTGTCGCTCACGCAGCTGCATCTGCCGGGAAAGCTGCCGGTCAGCCTGCCGTCTGCGCTGGTTGCAAACCGTCCCGATATCCGGGCCGCCGAAGCGCAGCTGCGCGCAGCAAATGCCGTCGTCGGCGAGTCGGTCGCGCGCATGTATCCGTTGCTGGATATCACCGCCAGCTGGGGCGGCCAGAGCCTGAAAGCCAGCACGCTGTTTGATTCTGCCAACCGCATCTGGTCTCTGGCCGGGGACCTCACCGCGCCGATCTTCGAGGGCGGAACGCTGGAGGCCCAGAAACATGCGGCGCAGGCGGCCTACAGCGCGTCCTTCGCCCAGTACAAGGTGACCGTCCTCGGTGCATTCCAGCAGGTGGCCGATACTCTGCGTGCGCTCGAGCACGATGCCGCGGCGCTCAATGCGCTCGACGAGGAGCTCAAAGCCGCGACCACGACGCTCCACCTGACCCAGGGCCAGTATCGTGTCGGTGCGGTCGATTATCTGGCGCTGCTTTCCGCGGAGGCAGGCTATAGCCGTGCCCGCATAGGGTTTGTGCGAGCACTCGCGCAGCGCTATACCGATACCGCCGCACTGTTTGTGGCTCTCGGCGGCGGTTCGCCAAACGTCAGAGCCCGTCACGTGCCCGGGGCGGCGGCGGATACAAGTGATGTTTCAAGGCTTCGGAGAACTAGTCGATGAGCAAGTCCGGTTTGCACCCGTTCCTGTCGACCGTGGTCGTAGTAGTCGTGGTGCTCGGCGCCGTGTTCGGATTCAAGTCCTGGAAGGCCCATCAGGCGTCTGTGGCTATGGCCCATCGCGGTCCTTTCGTAGTAAGCGTTTCGGCGACGGAGGTCGTAAAGATGCCATGGCAGCCACGCATCGATGCAGTCGCGAGCCTGATTGCCGTCGAGGGTGTCCACCTCACCTCGCAGCTTGCGGGACAGATCACAGGCGTCTATTTCCACTCTGGCCAGCCGGTTCGGAAGGGCCAGAGACTGGTTCAGATTGACGACTCGAACCAGCGGGCGCAGTTAGCCAGCGATCGTGCCACGGAAACACTCGACCGCCTCAACTACCGGCGTGCTACCAGCCTTTTCCGCCTGCGTGCAACCAGCCGGGCGAGTCTGGACACGGCCCGTGCGTCTTATGAGATGGCCAGAGCAGCAGTGGCCAACGATCTGGCCACCCTAGCCAAGCTTTCCGTGGCAGCCCCGTTCTCGGGGCGCATCGGGATACGCCAGGTAAGTGTCGGGCAATACATGGTCCCCGGCACGGAAATCGCGGCGTTGAATACCTGGAATCCGCTGCGCGCCGAATTTACCGTGCCGCAGAGTCAGATCGATCTGGTGCGCCCCGGCGATCAGGTTTCGATCACGATCAATGAATTCGCCAACCGGCACTTTACCGGACGCGTGAGCGCGATGGATTCGGAAGTCGATTCCAGTACACGGAACGTCACCGTGGAGGCCACGATACCCAATCCGCAATCCCTGTTGCGCCCTGGCATGTTCGGCGAGGCGCGTGTCATGGTCGGTGCCGCGAAGCCGGTTCTGACAGTACCCACGGTGGCGATTAGCTACAGTTCCTTCGGCGATTTCGTGTACATCGTGCAGACGCACAAGGCTGGCGGCCAGACTATGCGCGTAGCGATCGCTACGCCCGTGCATCCGGGCGACACGCGCGGTGGCATGACCCAGATCCTCTCCGGTTTGCAGCCAGGCGAGCTTGTGGTGACCGCCGGACAGATGAAGCTGCGCAGCGGCATGCCGGTCGCGGTTCATGACAGCAATGCGCATTGAGGCGCAAGGCTGATGAAATTCACCGACATCTTCGTACGGCGGCCGGTTCTGGCGAGCGCGCTGAGCCTCGTGATTCTGCTCCTCGGGATGCGCGCATGGCTCGCTATGACGGTACGCCAGTATCCGAAGGTTACCAGTACGCTGGTAACGGTCACCACAGCCTATCCCGGGGCCAGTCCGAGCACGATTCAGGGGTTCGTGACCGCGCGGCTTGAACAGGCAATCGCCTCCGCTCCGGGCATCGACTACATGACGGCGGCCAGTTCTCCCGGTATTTCGACAATCACCGTCTATATGCAGCTCAACTACGATCCGAACGCTGCACTGGCCCAGATCATGTCGAAAGTGCAGCAGGTTCAGAACCAGCTGCCCGGTGGAACCGAGGCGCCGGTGATCAACGAGACCGTAGGAAACCAGACTGCGCTGATGTACCTGGCCTTCTACAGCAAGACGCTGTCGCAGCAGCAGGTCAACGACTACATCCTGCGGGTCGTGCAGCCGAGGATCCAGGGTGTTGCCGGCGTGGGTCAGGCGCAAATCGTTCCCGCCGGTACCGGCCCGAGCGGCAACAGCTTTGCGCTGCGCGCCTGGCTCAACCCGAACAGTATGGCGGCGCTGGGCGTCACGCCGGCGGATGTGGTTCAGGCTCTCACAGCCAACAATTTCATCAGCGCCGTCGGACGCACCAAGTCAGCCGACATCGCCCGCACCATTCGGGCACAGACGACCCTGCACAGTGCCAGCCAGTTCCGGAACCTGGTTGTAAGGAACACCGGCAATACTCTGGTGCGTCTGGGTGATGTGTCCAAGGTCGAGCTCGGGGCGCAGAACTACAATCAGGCTGTTTATTTCAATGGCACGCCCGCCGTGTTCATCGGCGTGTTCGCCACACCTGATGCGAACAGTCTGTCGGTTGCCAACGGAGTGCACCGTGTGTTCCGCGAACTCAAGCGGACGTTGCCTCCCGGCATCGAAGCGGCCATTCCTTACGACGGCAGCGATTTCATCCGGACCTCGATCCATGAGGTCATGATGACCATCGGCATCACGCTCGCCATCGTCGTGATCGTGATTTTCGCGTTCCTCGGTTCGCTGCGGTCACTGCTCATTCCGGCGGTGGCGATTCCGCTGTCGATCATCGGCGGCGGCATATTCATGATCGCTGCGGGCTATACGATCAACCTGCTGACGTTGCTCGCCGTGGTGCTTGCCATAGGCCTCGTGGTGGACGATGCGATCATCGTGGTGGAGAACATACACCGCCACATGGAGGAGGGCGCAACGCCCTTCGATGCGGCAATCCAGGGTGCTCGAGAGCTCGCTACGCCGATCATCGTCATGACGACTACGCTTGCCGCGGTGTTCACGCCCATCGGGTTGACAGGCGGGCTGACAGGCAGCCTGTTCTCGGAGTTCGCGTTTACGCTCGTTTTCACGGTGCTGGTGTCGGCGGTGGTCGCGCTGACGCTGTCGCCCATGCTTTCTTCGAAGGTGCTGCGGCCGGCCGGGGAACATGGGCTGGTGCACGCACTGGACATGGCGTTTACCCGCATCCGGCAGACCTACGACCGTTCCCTGAGCGGGGTCCTGCGGCACCGAGGGGCCGCTATTCTGGTCGCGGTGATTGTCTTCATCACGATTCCAGTGATGTTTCTCGGTACCCCGGGCGAGCTCGCGCCGACTGAAGACCAGGGCCTTATTCTGGTTTCGGCCACCGGCCCGGCAACCGCCACCCTGAACTATCTAAACGGCTATTCGAGAAAAATTGCCAGCATTTTCAGGACCTTCAAGCAGACCGGGAACATATTTCAGATCAATGGACTGTCCTTCGGCGGCGGGGCGGCCAATGCGCTGGTCGGCGGTATGAAGCTTGTGCCCTGGGATCAGCGCAACGTGAGCCAGATGGCGCTCATGCCGCTTGTGCAACAGAAGCTCAGCCAGCTTACCGGCGTGCAGGCGGTGGCATTCGAGAAACCGTCGCTCCCGGGTTCCGCGGGCGGCCTGCCCATCCAGTTCGTCATTACGTCCCCGGGAGGTTTCCGGTCCATTGATGCCGTCGCGAACGAGCTCATCGGCAAGTCGATGCAGAGCGGGTTGTTCGCATTTCTGACCAAGGATCTTCGCTACGACAATCCGGAAATCGTGGTGCACGTGAACCGGAGCCTGGCCGGAAACCTCGGTATCACCATGGCCAACATCGGCCAGAACCTGGAACCGCTGCTGGGGGGCAACTTCATCAATCGCTTCGACATCGGAGGGCGCAGCTACAAGGTCATACCGCAGGTGCCTGATCGGTTCCGCGCTGATCCAGCCGCCCTGCGGAATTACTATATCCGCTCGCAGTCGGGCAGCCTGATTCCGCTTTCCACGCTGGTTACGCTGCGCACGCAGGTCGATCCTGAATTTTTGCCCCAGTTCCAGCAGCTCAACTCGGCGACGGTGGAGGGCGTAATGGCGCCAGGCGTGACGATGGGCAAGGCACTGTCCTATCTTGCGCAGGAAGCCGCGAAAATCATGCCCGCCGGCTTCAGCGTCCACTATGCCAGTGAGTCGCGCCAGTACGTCGAGGAAGGACATACCATCGTCGTCACTTTCGCTCTCGCGATCGTGCTCGTATACCTGCTGCTGGCTGCGCAGTTCGAGAGTTTCCGCGATCCGCTGATCGTCATGGTGACAGTACCGATGGCGATCTCCGGTGCGCTGGTGTTCCTGTATCTCGGTGCCGGTACCCTCAACATCTACACGGAGGTCGGGCTGGTCACCCTGATCGGCCTCATTACCAAGCAGGGGATCCTGATCGTGCAGTTTGCGAACGTAATGCAGGAAACCGAAGGTCTGGACCGCAATGCGGCGGTCGAAAAGGCTTCCAGCATCCGCCTGCGGCCGATCCTGATGACGACCGGGGCTATGGTATTCGGTGCGCTACCGCTCGTTTTCGCCACGGGACCGGGAGCGGTCAGTCGCTTCGATATGGGTCTCGTGATTGCCTCCGGCCTCGGCATCGGGGCGCTGTTCTCGCTGTATATGGTTCCTGTCATCTACAGCTATCTGGCGCGCGATCGTCGGACCGGCGTGTCGCCGCAGGATTAACTGCCTTGGCGCGGATATCGGAGATTTGCGGTTTGCGACAGAGGCCGCGCGGCGCATCGGGGACCCGGGTTCCGGCCGGGCGGGACGGGGAACCAGATCCAGGTATAACTTCATGAGCAGTGACACCGAAGCGCGTCCGGCCCCGGTAAAGGCCGCGATCGAAACTACCCGTCTCAGCCGCCAGTTCGGGAAGCTCACGGCTGTGGACAGTCTGGACCTGAGCGTTCCGCCCGGCACCCTTTTCGGCCTGCTGGGTCCCAATGGTGCCGGCAAAAGCACGCTGATCAAGATGCTTATTACCCTGCTGCCGCCGACCAGCGGGACGGCCACGGTCGCGGGGTGCGACATCCGTCGTCAGGCCGTCGCGGTCAGACGCAGAATCGGTTATGTACCGCAACTGCTGAGTGCCGACGGTGCTCTGACGGGCCGGGAAAATCTGGAACTGTTTGCCAAGCTCTACGGCATCCCCCGACGGGAACGGGCGCAGCGTATCGATCAGGTGCTCACCGTCATGAAACTGGAGGAGGTCGCGCATACCCTGGTGCAGCGCTACTCCGGTGGCATGATCCGGCGGCTGGAGATCGGCCAGTCGCTGCTGCATGAACCGCGCGTGCTGTTTCTGGACGAGCCGACGGTAGGCCTGGACCCGCTGGCCAGGCAGGCCGTCTGGGAGCGGCTGCATGCGCTGCGCGATACCCATGGAATCACGCTCTTCATGACGACCCACGACATGGAGGAGGCTGACAAGCTTTGCGAAGCCGTGGCCATCATGAACCGCGGCCGGGTTGTTGCCATGGGTGCGCCCAATGAATTGAAGGCCCGTGTACGAAGCGGAGCGAGCCTGGGCGACGTTTTTGCACACTTCAGCGGGGAATCACTCGAGCAGGAGGGGGATTATCGTGGCATACGAGGAACGCGCCGAACCGCAAGCCGCCTGGGCTGAAAGCTCGCCCGTTGTGGCGTTTTGGCGCCAGACCGTGGCGGTAGCGGCGGCCGAACTGCATAAGCTGCGCCGTGATCCGTGGGAGCTGCTGACGCGTGCAGTCCAGCCGGCACTGTGGCTGTTGATCTTCGGAGAGGTGTTTGCGCGTGTGCACGGAATTACTGCGGGCGGCGTCAGCTATCTTTCATTCCTGGCGCCTGGAGTGTTGGCACAGAGCACGCTTTTCATCGCCATTTTTTACGGCATCATCGTGATCTGGGAGCGCGATCTCGGCATTTTGCAGAAGCTGCTTGTGACTCCCGCTGCGCGTGCCGCGTTGGTGCTGGGGAAGGGTCTTTCAGCGAGCGTGCGCGGTCTGGCGCAGGCCCTGATCGTCTATGCTCTGGCTGCGGTGATCCGTGTGCCGCTGCATTTCGGCATCGTTTCCATCATCGGGGTGTTCGTCTTCGTTTCCCTGGGCGCGGTGCTTTTTTCCACCTTTTCGCTGACCATTGCCTGTCTGCTCAAGACGCGTGAGCGATTTATGGGCATAGGCCAGGTGCTGACCATGCCTTTGTTTTTTGCGAGCAATGCGATTTATCCGCTGGCGCTGATGCCGAGGTGGCTGCGGGCGGTAGCCGATGTAAATCCGCTTACCTATCTGGTCGATGCGCTGCGGACGCTGATGGTTGGAAAGGTGCCCGGGGCGTTTAGCCTCGGGGTCGATTTCGGGGTGCTGACGCTGCTCACAATCGCTATGGTGATGCTGGCTTCCAGGCTTTATCCGAAAGTGGTCAGTTAGAGCAGTCGGCAATGGTGCGGCGGCGGGCTTTTTTCAGAAGTTTTCCGGGCGACCGGCGGGACTCGGGAGGATGTGATGGGCAATGACATGGGGTGGCTGCCGAAACGTACGGCATTGATCGTGATCGACCTGCAAAAGGGTGTCGTCGCAATGCCCACTGCGCCGGTTTCCAGTGCCGAGGTGGTGCGCAATGCAGCCCGCCTGGCCGACGCCTGCCGCAGTGCGGGTGCACAGGTGGTGCTGGTGCGGGTGACGCCCTCGGCGGATGGTGCGGATGCGCTGCGCCCTGCGGCGGATCAGTCGTTATCGGTTGGTCCCACGTTGCCGGAGGGCTGGGCGGACCTGGTACCGGAGGTGGGTCCGCATGCGGGAGATCTGGTGATCACCAAGCGGCAATGGGGCGCTTTCTATGGCACCGAGCTGGACCTGCAGTTGCGTCGCCGCGGCATCGAGACGCTGATCTTGTGCGGAATCTCGACGAATATCGGCGTCGAAAGTACAGCGCGCGATGCCTATGAGCGGAATTATCGCCAGATTTTTGCACGAGACGCGATGGCGGCGCGGTCCGCGGAGGAACATGAAATGAGTATCGCGCGAATTTTTCCCCGGCTCGGACAGGTGCGCACGACCGATCAGATCATCGCCGGTCGGTCGGCGCCTTGAGGCGATCTCCGGCCGCATCTGCGGCGGACTGCTACGCAGGGATGGAGGGCGCTGTCGTCGCCCGCATCTCGGCTAGCCTGCCACGATCATCCCGGAGTCGAGCGCTTCCTTCATGTGGGTCAGGGCCTTCTTCTCGATCTGGCGTATGCGCTCCGCAGAGACTCCGTACTCGTGTGCCAGCTCGTGAAGCGTCGGCTTGTCGTCGTCCAGCCAGCGCCGCTGGATGATCGCACGGCTGCGCGGGTCCAGGTCGGCGAGTGCGGTCGACAATTGTTTGCCACGTTCCGTCTCCCCGGTCGATTCGGCGTACAGGCTTTCCGGGTTATAGCGCATGTCCTTGAGGTAGCCGGCAGGGGACGCATGGAACTCGTCATCCTCGGTGTCGTCGTGCGCATCGAACGGAACGTCCGTATTCGTCATGCGCGACTCCATTTCCTTCACGGTATCCGTCGGCACGTCCAGATTGGCCGCCAGATTGTCTACCTCGTCCTGATTCATCCAGCCGATACGGTTGCGTGACTTGCGAAGATTGAAAAACAGCTTGCGCTGGGCCTTGGTGGTGGCCACTTTCACGATGCGCCAGTTGCGCAATACGAAGTCGTAGATCTCGGCCCGGATCCAGTGGATCGCGAACGAAAGCAGCCTCACGCCATGCGCCGGATCGAAGTGCCGTACGGCCTTCATGAGGCCGATGTTGCCTTCCTGGATAAGATCCGCCTGTGGCAGGCCATAGCCGCTGAAACCGCGTGCTACCCGGACCACATAGCGAAGGTGCGAGACAACGAGCTGTCTCGCCGCATCGAGATCACCTTCCTGATGCAGGCGCCGCGCAAGCTGACGCTCTTCTTCAGCGCTGAGCAGTGGCGCGGTATTAACCGCGCGAACATAGGCCGAAAGTCCGCCTTCGGCACTGAGATTCATTCCAATAGGTAGCGAAAGTGTCTGTGTCATGGATCAGCTCCCCAACTTCTGTAAACAAACCGCCTGGCCATCAACCGGGCTATTTTAGCACTCGGGACATGAGAGTGCCAAACATGCTAAAAGTTCATAGAATCCTAGGCCAGTCAGGGGGGAGGCAGCCTTAATCCAGGTCAAAAATGGAGCAAAACTGAGGGAACTTGCCGGGACCTTCCCTATCCCGGTTCAATCGCCCGCAGATGCCGGCCGACTGCGAGCCGCGAGCCCGACCAGCCCAGGGCAGCCCCGCCCAGAAGGAGGATCGTTCCGGCTCGCAGGCCCAGGCCTGCGAGCTCGAAGTCGCTGCCATATAGGCCAGCCAGGTTACGCACCGGCCCGGCAAGCAGAGCCAGGCTGGCCGCCACCAGGATCCACGCGAGCAGGCCCCCGAACAGACCCTGAAACAGGCCGGCGTACAGGAAGGGTCTGCGGATAAACGCATCGGTGCCGCCGATCAGCTTGATGACCTCGATCTCGGAGCGGCGGCTGAGAACTGCAAGCCGGATGGTATTGCCGACGACCAGGAGGACGGCAATGCCCAGGAGCAACGCGAGAATCAGCACCCCCCTTTGCGCCAATCGGAGTATGGCATCGAGTCTCCTCACCCATTCGAGGTCGAACTGTGCCAGCGCCACGCCCGGGAGCCTCCCGAGGGTTTGTGCCAGTTTCTGAGCCGCGCCGGCACCGGCGCCCTGATTTACCGGGCGCACGAGCAGCACAGCCGGAAGCGGGTTCGAATCGAGCAGGTCGAGGGTGTTGCCAAAACCGGACAGCCGCTTGAACTCCTTCAGGGCGGCGGTGGGGGAAATATAACGTACGTCTGCGACCCCGGGCATGGCGCGTATCTGGCCAGCCAAAGCCTGCGTCGCGGCCTGGGAGGCGCCCAATCTGAGAAACACCGATATCCGCGCACCCTCATCCCAGCCTCCGCCCACGCGTTGCAGATTGCCGAGAAGCGCGTATAGCGCCGCCGGCAGGGCCAAGGTGATGCCGATCACGGCGACGGTCATGAAGGCAGTCAGCGGTGCTCGTGCCAGTTCGCCGAGGCTGTAAAAGAACACCTGCAGGTGGCGCAGCAGATGGTTTTTCATGCCGTCTGGCTCCCGCTGTCCACAATCAGTTCCCCGTCCTTCAGTGCGAGCACGCGCTTGCGCATGCGCTGGATCTGCCGCAGATCGTGGGTTGCAATCAGCACGCACACCCCATGGCGGTTGAAGTCATCGAACAGGTCTATGATCTGGTCGGCCATGTCCGCATCCAGGTTCCCTGTGGGCTCGTCGGCCAACAGCAGGGCAGGCTTGTTTACGACCGCGCGCGCGATGCCGACGCGCTGTTGCTCGCCCCCGGACAGTGTAATCGGGCGCATCTTTTCCTTTCCCAGCAATCCCACCTTGTCCAGCGCCGCGCGCGTGCGACGGCCTATTTCCTGGTGTGACAGACCAGCCACCACCAGCGGAAGGGCAACATTATCGAATACGGTGCGGTCGTGCAGGAGTTTGTTGTCCTGGAAAACCACGCCTATTTCCCGCCGAAAGTAGGGAATGCGACGGCGCGGCAGTCGCGCGACATTCTTGTTGTTCACTACAACCTGGCCACGCGAGGCATGTTCGATCAGCGTGAGAATCTTGAGCAGGGTGCTCTTGCCTGCGCCGGAATGGCCGGTGATAAAGACCAATTCCCCATCCGCGACTTCAAAACTGACGTTGCGTAGCGCGTCGAAGCCCCCGGGGTAGCGCTTGAATACGTTGCTCAGCTGAATCATTGGGGGTCAGCAATAGATGGCAATGATTGAAGTCTCGGATAACCTGGAGCAGCCATGTTTAGGGTTCGGTTCACCTTACGATGCGACCCCGGCTACTCTACCTGGGGCAGAATTGCGTCGACGAACTGCCCGGCGTCGAATACGCGCAAATCGCCGATGTCTTCCCCGACTCCGATGAAGCGGATAGGGATGGCGGTCTTTTCGGCCATTGCGAACAGTATGCCGCCTTTCGCGGTTCCATCCAGCTTTGTAAGACAAAGTCCGGTCACGCCCACCGCGTTGTGGAAGTGTGTCAGCTGCGCGAGCGCATTCTGACCGATGCCGGCATCGAGGACCAGCAGTACCTCATGCGGGGCGCGGGCGTCGAAGCGCCCGATGACGCGCTTGATTTTCTTGAGTTCGTCCATCAGGCCGGTCTGGGTATGCAATCGCCCGGCGGTGTCGACGATCAGCACGTCGATCGCGCGCGCCACCGCCGCCTGCATGGCGTCGTGGGCCACGGCCGCCGCGTCGGCCCCGCCGGCCTGAGCCATGACCGGAACCCCGTTGCGGTCCCCCCAGGCCTGCAGTTGCTCGATCGCCGCGGCGCGGAAGGTATCGCCCGCCGCAAGCATCAGACTGTAGCCTTCGGAACGAAGGCGCTGTGCCAGTTTGCCGATGGTCGTTGTTTTTCCTGCCCCGTTTACGCCTACGACCATGATTACATACGGGCGCACGTCGGGCGGAATTGCCAGCGGCTGCGCGCATGGCGCAACGATGGCAAGCATGGCGGCCCGCAACTCGGCGTACAGTTCCGCCGGCGTGTGCACCCGCGCCTCCGTGATCCGGGTGATGATGTCGCGAGTGGCTTCGATGCCGACATCAGCGCCGAGCAGCAGCGTCTCGATGTCTTCGGCAAGATCGGCGTCCACCGAGGTGCGGCCACGAATCAAGGAGGCGAGGCGCTGGCCTAGCCCGCGGCGGGTGGCAGCCAGGCGGTCGCCGATGCGCGCCAATATGCCGTCGCCATTCTCAGCGCGCGTGTTCTTGTTGAAAAGACCCATCGGGATTACAAAGTATCAAAGCGATAGGTTATCCTATCATTCGTATCCCTTTCGGATAAAGGAAACGCGATGCGATTCAACACGGCGGCGACGCCGACCGAGGAAACGTGGGAAGCTGTCCGTCTTTACCGGCCAATGTCGGCGACCCGGCCGGAAGGGATCTGAGTGCGGCCACGCGGTTCGGTGGGTTTAGAGCCATTCCGGGAGCAGGGTTCTGCTGCGCAGAGCACGGAGAGCAGCGCGCAAGATTGCCGGTCGCCAAATACGCCGGTCCGGTGTGGTGGATCTCTCCAAACGGCCGAGTCCGGTTCCGAGCGCGTACCCCGGCGACGTGGCGCTGCGGTTGCGGCGCCGTGCATGGGCCGGCACCGGCCGGCCCACGTACAGGAGTGATCGTTGAAGGCACCCTCTGGCAGCCGCCCGGCAGGGCCTGGGCGGCTGCGCATCATAGGAGGCAATTGGCGCAGTCGCCGGCTGCGCGTTGCGCTGAGCGAGGGTCTGCGTCCGACGCCAGACCGTGTTCGCGAAACACTTTTCAACTGGCTGCAGCCCTGGATCGACGGCGCCAATTGTCTCGATCTGTTTGCCGGCAGCGGTGCGCTCGGGCTGGAGGCGCTGTCGCGCGGGGCTGCCCGCGCAGTTCTGGTGGAACGTGATTCAGAGGTGATCGCCGCCCTCAGGTTCAATGTGACCGAGCTGAATGCGATCGGTGCGGAGGTCGTCGCTGCGGACTGCATGGGCTACCTGCAGGGGGCAGCGCAATCATTCGACATCGTGTTTCTGGATCCGCCGTACCGTAGCGGGCTGCTTGCCGGCTGTTGTGCATTGCTGGCCGACAGGGGCTGGGTGCGGTCAGGTGGATTGGTCTATCTGGAAGCGCCGAGCGGCCAGGAGCCGGTGCTGCCGGTCGGATGGGTGCTCGTGCGCAGCAGGCGGTCCGGGCAGGTGGGGTACCATCTGGCCCGAAGCGGTCCGCAACCGGCCGGTTCGCCGCCAACGACTGAATAATGCGAGCGGAGATCGCCTCATGCATGTAATTGCGCTGTATCCGGGCACTTTCGATCCGGTCACCAATGGCCACAGTGACCTGGTGCGACGTGCGGTGCGGGTCTTCGACCAGGTGATTGTCGCGATCGCCGCGAACCCTGCAAAAGAACCCTTGTTCAGCCTCGCCGAACGCGTGGATCTTGCACGCAAAGTCTTGGGCGACACGGCCGGGGTCTCGGTAATCGGATTCGATACACTGCTCATCGAGTGTGTGCGACAGCAGCACGCCCAGGTGATTCTGCGGGGCCTGCGCGCGGTGTCGGATTTCGAATTCGAGTTCCAGCTTGCCGGAATGAACCGGCGTCTCGGGCCCGACATCGAAACCGTGTTCATGACTCCGTCGGAGCGAGAGATGTTCGTTTCCGCATCCCTGGTCAAGGAAATCGCATCTTTGGGCGGGAACGTGGGCGAATTTGTCCATCCGGCAGTCAGGGCTGCACTCGCGGCAAAAATGCGCTAGAATTTAAAAGCTTTAATCCCCGGATTGAATAGGGTTTTTCGATGTCCCTGCTTATTACCGACGAGTGCATCAACTGCGATGTGTGCGAGCCTGAGTGCCCGAACGGCGCAATCTCCCAGGGCGAGGAGATCTACGTCATCGACTCAAAGCTGTGCACCGAATGTGTCGGGCACTATGATGTTTCGCAATGCGTCGAGGTTTGTCCGGTAGACTGCATCGTTCACGATCCGAATGTCGTCGAAAGCCGCGATGAACTTTATGCAAAGTACCTGGATCTCTCCCGCAAGCCGGGGGCGGCGGCGGGCTGAGCCGCTGCAGGGCGCGCGCCCCGATACCACCTTTCCGGGTTCCGCATCGTACTGATCCAGACTGGCAGCGCTGATCGCTGCGGCACTGCTATTGCCTGCTCCTGTCAATTTCCTGACGGGAACTCGGTGTCCCGAGCTTCCTCCTTCCTGCCTTGGCCTGCGCGCGCATGGCAATCCGCCTTTCGACCATGATTCATTGCGCCAATGACAGGGACAGGCTGCAGCGATCTGAGATTGACCGGCTTCACGTACACCTGCGCCCGTTTCGCTGGAGGTGGTTCATGGGTACGTCGTCGCAGGAGTCCTGTCGGAGGAGTCCGCAGATCATGAAGAGGGCGGGGTAGCCATTAATCCGGTGATTCGCAGCGTTCAGCGTTTTCCACCTGGCTGCCGAGACCAACAATGGTAGGGTGAGTTTCCGGAGAGAGATGTCCAAAAAAAGGCAGAGATAACCACAAGAAAGGCGGGAATGGGGCGGCGTTGGTAACGGGTTGCTGCAGTGCGCAGCGACGGATGCGGTCTGGCAGAACCGTTTTCCCCAGGAGGTGCTGTTATGTGGTGGTTGATCCTTGGCTGGATGGTGGCAGCGTTTGTTGTCGCGATAATTTTCGGGCATGCAGCAAACCGGGATGAAGGGATAGACGAGCTTGAAGCAGCAGCAGATGATAATGCCGTCAAGGCGTATCAGCATTCCCATTCTGTGCTGCACTGATTGCTCGCCGAAGGATTGGTGTCCGTCTGCGGAGCACCCCGGCGACAAGGCCTTGAAACCCTGGGGTTCGGTTTCTGCTTGAGTCGCGGGGGGTGCCAGTTCGCTACGCGTACTGCACGATTGGCGGTACCGTGGTTATGGTGGTGCTGCAATTAGGGTCTGCACGGTACCGGATTTCCCCTTCGGAAGCAGTGCTTGCGGCGCAGTAAGGGCCTGCTGTCTCAGGCAGACAGGTCGATATCAAGCGCCGGTTCGGCACCAGCGGCGGGTACCGCAGGGGCGTTGAGAATCGAGGTAATGGTGTCAGCCTGCGTCTCAAGCGCCTTGTCCTGGGCACGAATGCCGTCGCGTACATCCTTGAGTTCGTTCAGCCGATCCTCCAGGGTATCGCTTGCCTTGTGGATGCGCTTGATGCTTTCAAGGCGCCGGCGCAGTTGAATCTGGTGTTCGCGTACCTGCGATTCCATGGGTGACATGATAGTCCTGAGCCAGTTGTCGGCATCGCGGTTGGCAGTGGCGAAGATTGCCCGGATGCGGGCGACCGCCGACTCATAGAATTTCCGCGTAACCGATTTCTGTTCGGTGATCAGCAGTGACATGCCGCCAAAAAACTGCATGTGCTTGTCCTCTACGCGCTTGATCTCGCGCAGGTATTTCATCACCGAAAAGCCGTGTGGCTTGATATTGGACAGGCCGTGTTCCTCCTGGAACTTCCTGTATATGCCTTCCATGAGATCCTTGATTTCCTGTGCCTGCCGGGCAACGTCTTCCATGATGGCGTGCATCTGCTTGAAGAAGGTCTGCATGTGTGTTTTCAGGCCGGACGTCGTCAGGCTGATTTCCATATCGCGCTTGGTCTCGGCAATCATCTTGTCGATGGCTTTGAGATTGAGGTGCGAGTACAGCAGGTTGGTCTGCTGCGAGAAGATGCTGCGGGTTGCCTGGAAGCGCTGCAGGCTCTTCTCGAAGTGTTCCTTGTCCACCCTGACCTTTTCCATCATGTGGTCGATGACATCCAGGTTCTTACCGCTCAGGCCCTCGAGCTCCTCCATGTGCTCTTGGACTCCCCTGAGCCGTTGCGTGAGGATGACGCGCATGGCCTTGATGATGTCGACCATTTCGCCGCCGATGTTTTCGCGCACAATGTCACGCTTGGCGGGGAGCATTTCCTTCCCCAGCGCGCTCTCGAGGGCGCCTATGCGGCTGCGCTCCAGGATGGCCCTGTCACCCCTGATCTTGCCGAGCAGCGCCTTCTGTGCCGATACCGGGTAGATGTTCTGTTCGCCGATCCCCAGGTGCTTCGCGGTTTCCTGGATCTGCCGGTCTATCTCGCGCTGCACTTCCTCCCAGTCCCGAAGTTCATCCCACAGGCCGTCGATCTTGTTGAGCACTACCAAACGGCCCTTTGCCGGACCCCCTTTGGGGTTGCTGATGAAGTCACGCCAGACCTGGATATCGGATTTGGTCACGCCGGCGTCGGCAGCAAGGATGAAAAGGACCGCATGGGCGCTTGGCAGCAGGCTCAGCGTCAACTCTGGTTCGGTGCCGAGCGCGTTGAGACCGGGTGTGTCCAAGATCACCAGACCCTGTTCCAGAAGCGGGTGCGGGAAATTGATGACGGCGTGCCGCCACCTGGGAATTTCCACCAGCCCCTCATCGGTGACATGCATGCCATTCTGGGTGTCTTCCTCGGCGATGTGCAGGCCCATCGATTGTGCGACTTCCTTAGACACTGTCTTGATCTGTGCAATATGTTGCAGTGCCTCGGCTACCTTGTCCGGAGACTGTATCTCCAGCGGGATCGTGGTCCATTCATCCGGGAACCCCTTGAGTTCCGATACCGTAGTGCCGCTGCTGCGGGTTTCGATGGGCAGAAGGCGAATGAACGGAGTGTCCCTGTTCTCGCAGACGAGCTCGGTGGGGCACATGGTGGTGCGCCCGGCACTTGATGGCAGTACCCGCTGGCCGAATCCAGCGAAGAAAATGGCGTTGATGAGCTCGGACTTGCCGCGGGAGAATTCGGCTACGAAGGCTACGTACAGCTTGTCATCACGCAGCGTAGAAAGCACCTGTTCCAGGCGCTGGTCGACCTGGGCGTCGGCGATTTCCTGGGTGCGCAGCCAGCCGCGGAATTCGCTGATTGCGCCGAACAGCCCCGCACGCCAGGAGCCGTAGGCCTCAAATTGCTGTTCTATGTTGTTCATCAGGCCGTCCTAGAGGTTTTGTCCAATCACGTATCAAAATGTAGCTGTCTGACCCGCCGGCTGCTGACCGGCGGCCGTGACTTCCAGACCGCCGGTCGGTTGGCACGCCCGTTTAATTAAAATCATCCTAACCAAAAAATCAGGGAAATCAAAATACTTGCGTAAGCAAGTAACGTGCCACTTTAAGTTTTTTCAGCTTTGGCAGTGTGGGCAGAAGAATGCCCGCCGCTGACCCAGGCGTTGCACCCGGATCAATGTGGTGCAGCGCTGGCAGGGTTTGCCGACACGCCCGTACACGGCGAGGGACTGCTGGAAATAGCCGGGACGGCCATCGGCATTCTGGAAATCGCGAAGCGTTGTGCCGCCCGCATTGATGGCCTTCATGAGCGTTGCGCGAATGGCCCGGACTAGGCGGTCGCATTCGGCGCGGCTGAGCCGGCCCGCGTGCCGGCTTGGACGGATTCGAGCGCGAAACAATGCCTCGTTGGCGTAGATGTTGCCAATGCCGGCAACGATGTGGGTGTTGAGCAACAGGTCCCGAACCGCGACCGTACGCCGGCGCGTGCGGGCATGCAAAAACGCGCCATTGAACTCGGCAGCAAATGGCTCAGGGCCGATGTCCCTGAGCAAAACATGGAGCGCCGGATCCGTGTGGGTCCACAGCACCGCACCAAAACGTCGCGGATCCCGCAAGCGCAGGCATTTGCCGCCCGCAAGCACGAAATCCACGTGATCGTATCGTTCCGCCGGAGTGGTAGAGGCCACGATGCGCAGGCTGCCGCTCATGCCAAGATGGACGATGACGGTGCCGTGGTCGGCGCGCAGCAGTAGGTATTTGGCGCGCCGCTCCACCGCATGCAGGGTTTGCCCCGGCAGTTCCCGGGCCAAATCGGCCGGTACCTTCCAGCGCAGATTGGGATTGCGGATCACTATCGCCTGGACGCCCTGGCCCAGCAGGTGGGGCGCGATGCCGCGGCGCGTGGTCTCGACTTCCGGAAGTTCCGGCATGGACGTTGCGCAATTCGGCTCAGTGAGGTTTCAGTTCCAGGAGCTGCGAGGCCATATCGGCAGGAAAATGATATTCGAGACCCTCGTCCTTGCGATAGAGAATAAGCTCCGGTTTGCGCTCCAGGATGCCGAGATCCAGCACGCTGCGCGGACCCGGCTCCGGCGGCTTGCCTGAAGTGCCGAGGGGGTGGCCGGCGCCGGCCGGTGCGCGCACCGCAGGCAGCGCAAAGGTGATGCGGACGTGGGCGATCACAGGTTTTCCGGAATACGGTCTGACGGACAGCGCTTCCGCGTAGCGCCAGTCATCGACAAATGTGTTCACGCGATCGGTCGACAGCTTCTTGTTCGGCGGCGTTACCTGCCAGCTGCCATCCGGCTTGCGCGTGAGGCTCAGCCCGGGCAGCTGCAGAGCCATAAGCCTGCTGCGGATGTTGATCAGGCGGGTACTGAAAAATCCCGACAGCGGTGCAGTGGCGGCATTGGCATAATGGTCGGGGACTAGGTAGACCTGCCCCCGGTAAAGAACATAGTGATCCGGGTCCAAGGGATGCGGTCCGCCAAAACTGATCTTTTCGTTGTTCAGCCAGACTTCGGCGCGCGGCTTATCCAGACCATACCTGCCGAGATCGGCCGCCGGAGCGGCGAAATGCGTGGCAATTCTGGCCACAGCCAAGTGCAGCAGCTCGTTGATGCGGAAACTGTTGGCGCGTGCCTTGCGCGGCGCCGTCATCACCCACCGTCCAGCGGACCTGGCGAGGTCGATCTCGGGTTTGCCCGGACGCCGCAGACGGATATGGTCGATCCGGTTGATGGATAGGTCAGTGAGCGGCGGGATGGCCGGCGCCTTGTGCATCCCGGGCTTGAATTCCACGACCATCGCCAGGGCGATGATCAGGGCAGCCAGGCCGATGTTGAGCCACCAGCGACTGCTCATGCACGCCCCCGACGGTTCAGCGCTTGCGCCGGCGCAGCCATATCCCGACTCCGCTTGCGAGAAGTACCAGGGGGAGTACCACCAGGAACCCGATGCCGATGACGGCCTCGGCCGTGCGCGATAGGTCCAGACGCAGGTCTGGTGCGGTCCGCGTAGGCACGTTGATATAAGCGTCGTCGTTGCTCAGCCAGTTTATCAGGTTCATACCGAGATCCAGGTTACCGCCGTTGCCGATGAAGGCGTTCGACAGAAAATTCCCGTTCCCGATGATAGCCACCCGCTGCTGCCGTTTGGCACGTTCGTGGGTGAGTGCCACGCCGATGTTGAGCGGCCCGGGTATGTCTTTGCCTTTCCTGAACCTGGTAACCTTACCGAGAGGTCCGGTCGCTGACCAGGCGGTGGGTGAGGTGTCGATTATCACCTGCGCCTGCCAGTGCTTTGGCTGCTTGAAGGTAAGGCCGCCGGCCTGCGGAAACAGGGTCATCAGATTGAAGCCGCGCACCACCGGCTGCTCGCCGTATCGGGTGATGACCACGTCGGTGGCGGACTGCCCTCCGGTCAGAAGCTGGGAGACCGGATCTACGATCACGCCTGGCTGGAACTGGACGCCAAGCATCTCGGCCAGCGGAGTCAGCCCTTGGCGCGAACCTGGATCGCTCAGCCACAGCAGATTGCCGCCGTGACGTACGTAGTGCTCAACCTCTTTCACCTCTCCCGGAAGAAATCGGGCAGTCGGGCTGGCAATGACCAGCACCGAGGTTTTCTTCGGGATCCGGCCGGTTGCACCAAGCGTCAGGCTGCGGGTCTTCAGGCCGCGCTTGTTCATCTGCGCGACCCAGGTCGAGAGGTCGAAATTCGCATCGCCGTCCGGACTGCGCTCGCCCTGGCCGCTGAGAAATACCACCGAGCGCTGTCCACTGCGGCCGGCGCGTGCCAGTGCATTGGTCAAGGACTGTTCATTGACCTGGTCGACTGTCTGCGTCTGGTTACCGTATTGGACCAGAAGCTCTCCGTCAAAACGGATGCCCGCGGCGCGGGCGCGTCCGGGATCCTTGTCGGGATTGACAAAGTGCAGCGCAATGTTGCTGTCGTGACGCTGATAGCGCGCCACGAGCTCCGATATGCGCATGCGCAGGTTGCGCTTGTCGGTGGCAAAAGCAGTGATCGTGATCGGTTTGGGCAGACGCTTCAGGAGTGTCACGCTTGCCTGGGAGAGGCTGTTGCGACCCGATTCGGTCCAATCGAACTGCCTGTGGTACTGCCGGCTCAACGCCATCAGCAGCCCTACGGCGATCAGGAACAGCACGACCGAGCTGCTGCTGGCAAGACGCATGCGGACACGCGATTGGCGGGGTGTGCGCATCGGTCTCAGCCTCCCAGCCGGTCCATGTCCAGACGCCGTATGCTCAGCATCAGGAATGTAAGGATGAACAGTACCAGATATGTAGCATCGCTCGTGTCGAAAATGCCCTGCAGGAATGGTTCATAGTGATTCAGGATCGACATATAGCCGAGGATTCCGGAAGCGCCCGAGCCCTGTCCGGCCCAGTCCAGGATCCAGAACAGCAGCAACACGCCGAACGTGCTGACTGCCGCTACGGTCTGGTGCTGGGTGAGTGTGGACATGAAAAGCCCGACCGCGGCGAAGCCGGCAAGCAGCAGCGCCAGACCGAGCAGTCCGGCGCCGAACATGCCGAAATCGAGCGTGCCGCCCGCCAGCAGCGACAGCGGCATCAGCGCCACCAACGCCAGTATCAACCACAGGAAGCCCACCAGGCTGAGATATTTGCCCAAGACGATTTCGGTCATCGAAACCGGAGCGCTGAACAGCAGACTCAGCGTCTTGTTGCGGCGCTCGTCGGCGACCAGCCGCATGCTGACCAGCGGAACGACCAACAGCAGCACGACTGCCGCGTTCCCGAGCAGCGGCGCAACCACGACGGCGGTGAGCCCCTGATCGCTGCCCATGCTAAGCAGGCGCGACTGTATCAACACGAAGTACTGCAGATTGCTGAGAAACATGAACGCCAGTATCAGCAGTACCACAGCCAAAATGGTCCAGGCCAGCGGCGAAAGGAACATGCGGCGCAGTTCGTTGCGCGCTATCGTGAAGATCATGCCACTGCCCCCGTCAAGGATTCGTGCTCCTCGGTGGTGATGTGCACGAAAATGTCCTCGAGCGATGCGCGCTGGGGTTGCAGCTCGTAGAGACCCCAGCGTTTTTGCACCGCCAGCTCTACCAGCGCCTCGGTGGGGTCGATGGCGGGGTCGTAGAACACATGCAGCCGTCCGTCGCCCTGGTCCTGCACTGACTTGACGCCCCCGATGCCCTGTATCAGGTCGAGATCGGGGGTGTTTCGCAGGCCCACTGACAGCGCCGAGGACTGCATGTGACGCGACAGGCCCTCGATGCTGTCATTGAGGACTAGTTCACCCTTGTTGATGATCTGCACCTGGTCGCAGGTCGCCTGGACCTCCGGCAAGATATGGGTGGACAGGATCACCCCGTGCTCCTTGCCCAGCTCACGGACCAGGTGCCGGATCTCGCGTATCTGGATCGGATCGAGGCCCACCGTGGGTTCGTCCAGGATTATCACCGGCGGCAGGTGGATAATCGCCTGGGCCAGGCCGACGCGCTGCTGGTAGCCTTTGGAAAGATTGCCGATGAGTCGCCTGCCGACATCGCTCAGGCCACATTTCTTCTTCGCTACTTCGCGTGCTGCCCGCCGCTGGCTGTGCGCGATGCGGTTCAATCCGGCGCAATAATCCAGGTACTCGTCGACGGTAAGTTCACGGTACACGGGCGGTTGCTCGGGCAGATAGCCGATCGCCTGTTTTGCCCCGCGCGGATCCTCCAGCAGGTCGTGTCCGGCTATGCGTACCCGTCCGGTGCTGGGTGCAAGGTTGCCGCTGAGGATCTGCATGGTGGTGGTCTTGCCGGCACCGTTCGGACCGAGAAATCCAAGTACCTGCCCGCGGCGGATGCTGAAGTTAATATGCTTGACCGCCAGGATCGCCCCATAGGAGCGTGACAGATCTTCCACTTCCACCAGCACTTCGTCACTCATGACCGGCATCTTCCAGTGTTGCGTGACCAACGGTTCGACATGGCGCGCAATTAAATGTACGCGCAAGAGGATTGTCAATGTATGGCCAGGGATTTGTCATGCAATAGAGGCGGTTAATTTTCTAGCATTCAGTCGCCTGGGTTGCTGTGTTGGTCTCCGCACTCTTTGACGTGGCTCTCCAAGTTTGGTTCCGGACCGCCGGCCGTGGCGCCACGGATCCCGTGCCCGGCGGGCGCCTCCGTCTGGATGCCCAAAGTCCGGGAAATGGCTGCCGTGCTGGCGAGCGGTCCGTAAGTATATGATAAATGTGTCTTGTGCGGGCATGGGACAGCAGATATGGCCACCGCCGGTCCGCAAGCCGCCCCGGCGGAGCAGGCGGATGCTTCAGCGGAATCCCGGTCATGCGCAGCGCGTGTAAGGACGCCTGCCGGCAAACAAGGGATGATGTACAGTCCCTTATCTCGAAAGGTCGGGACATCGACAGCGCCCGCTTTGACTCAACTGTGTTTTTGGAGACAATGCGGAACGTCCCGCCCATTGACCAGGCGACCGGAACATATATGACTTTCAAAGTTCGCATCGAGCCGAGCGGCCATGAGTTCGTCGCGGAGGGCAGTGAAACCATTCTCGAGGCTGCCTTGCGCCACGGCTTCAATCTTCCCTACAGCTGCCGCAACGGGGCCTGCGCTACGTGCAAGGGCAAGGTGATCATGGGTTCCGTCGACTATGGCGTATACGAAGCCAAAGCGCTGAATGAGGCGGAGAAGCTTACTGGCATGGCGCTGTTCTGCCGCGCCCGGCCACTTTCCGATGTGGTCATTGAAGTGCGCGAGATCGGGGCAGCCCGGGGCATCACCATAAAGACGCTTCCGTGCCGGGTGGTCCGTATGGAGCGGCTCGCGCACGATGTGATGGTGCTTCATCTGAAATTGCCTCAGAGCGAGCGGCTCCAGTTTCTTGCGGGCCAGTATATCGACATTCTGCTGCGCGACGGACGCCGTCGCAGCTTCTCGCTCGCCAATGCCCCGCATGATGACGAGGCATTGCAGCTCCATGTCCGGCTTCTGCCGGGCGGGCATTTCTCCGGACATGTTTTCACGCACATGAAGGAAAAAGACCTGCTGCGCTTCCAGGGCCCGCTGGGAACGTTCTTCCTGCGCGAGGAGGACGCGCCGGCTGGGGTCAATTCTTTCGCGGTCGAGCGCCCCGCGATACTGATGGCCGGTGGCACCGGTTTTGCGCCCATCAAAAGCATCCTGGAACATGCATTTTACGTGGGGACGCAGCGGCCGTTGCACCTGTACTGGGGCGCGCGTGCCAGGCGCGATCTCTACCTGCACGCGCTCGTTCAGTCCTGGGTCGAGGCCCACGCCAATTTCCGCTACACGCCGGTGCTGTCCGAACCGGATCCGAACGACCACTGGGACGGCCGTTGCGGATGGGTGCATGACGCCGTGGTGCAGGACTACCCGGACCTGAGTGGCCATGAGATCTATGCCAGCGGCCCGCCGCCAATGATCGAGGCCGGCAGGCTGGCCTTTTCGGCACACGGCCTGCCGGCTGATCGCCTGTTCTATGATTCGTTCGAGCGGGCGCGGGACCCCGTCGTGCAGTAAGCCGGGTTGCGCAGGCACGGGCAGAGAAGTACCCGTAAAACGGGCAGCCGTCGCAGGTGCGCGCCAAACACAACTCGCCCGCTTCCGGCCGCTGGGCCGGACGAACAGAACCAAGCCGTTTTCCCGTCTGAGCAATGCGCAGCCGGCCGGCGTGAACGTCGACCGGGCGGAAGCGGAGCGATCCATGCCGCACCATCACGACGGTAGTCACGATCACCGCAGCAGGCACCGCCCGCCCGCGACGGGTGGTCATCGTCGGCTCGGATGGGTGCTGGTGCTCACGCTCGGATTCGCGGCGGTGGAAGCGCTTGGCGGACTGTGGGCGCATTCACTCGCCCTGCTGGGCGATGCCGGGCACATGTTTTCCGATTCTGTTGCGCTGGGCATGGCGGCCACGGCTTCATGGGTAGGGAGACGTCCTCCGTCGGCGCGGCATTCATACGGGCTGGCGCGGGCGGAAGTGGTGGCCGCCCTGCTGAATGGTCTTGTGATGCTGGCAGTGGTTGTCGCAATCGTGGTCGAGGCCATCCGGCGCTTCCGCGGACCCCAACCGGTCGCGGGCGTGCCGGTGATGGTGATTGCAGGTGCCGGACTTTTGTTCAATGTGGCGGCCGCGTTCATACTGAGCCGGGGCGAGCGGACCATCAATGTGCGCGGCGCACTGGTGCACGTGACCGGCGACCTGCTGGGGTCGGCGGGCGCGCTGCTGTCAGGGGCGGTTATCTATTTTACCGGGTGGATGCCAATCGATCCGCTGCTTTCATTGCTGATCTGTGCGCTGATCCTGTACTCGACGATGCGCCTTCTGCGAGAGGCTTTGCATGTCCTGATGGAGGGCGTGCCGCCGGAGCTCGATCTCAACAGGGTCGGCCAAGCGCTTGCCCATGTGCCGGGTGTTGTTTCGGTGCATGATCTGCACATCTGGATGCTGTCGCCCGGCATTCCGGCGCTTTCGGCGCACGTAGTGATGGACGACCTGAACGCCTGGCCGAAGGTGCTGGTAGACATGCGTCAGCTGCTAGACAAGCGTTATCATATCGGGCATGTGACGCTGCAGCCGGAGATAACAGCTGACCTGGTGGAAGTCCCGTTGCCGCACGGCGCAAAGGTTTATCCGCTAAAGCCCGAAAATACCGGGCACTGAATGCGCTCAGCGGCTGTAATGGCCGACGCTGTCTGAGTTTCCACGCCTTGCGCTGGAAGGCCTATCGGCGGTCCCGGCGCCGGGCCGGGTGTTGCCGCCGTACAGTTCCAGGGCGTGGCGGTAGTATCCCAGCGCCTTTTCGTGCTCGCCGCGCTGCTCCAGCAGATCAGCCAGCTCCTGGTAGGCTTCTGCCGGACCGTGCAGCAGTATGGACTTTTCCAGGTATTCCCGTGCCTGGTCGAAAAGCTTGTTGCGGACTGCCAGGCGACCGACCGTCAGCAGCAGCACGGGGTTGTCGCTCTGGGTGGCGAGCCAGCCCTCGGCGGTTTCGAGCTGTACCGCCGGATTGGTCGCCTGCACGAGACCGTAAAGTCGCACCAGGTCCTCGTTCCATCCGTTGCCGAGAGCCGTTGCCAGAAGCTTTTCCGCATCATCCATTGCGCCCTGGGTCATGAGGTGCCGGGCGTAAATGGCGACCAGGTCCGGGTGACGGCGCAGGTGCTGGGGTATGGCATTCCAGGCCTGCTTGAGCACGCTGGCGGCCCCGCTGGGCAGGGCGAGCATGAGCAGCTCGCGCCTGGCCTCGAGCTCCAGGGCGTCGATCTCGGGCGCCGGCAGCGCCTTGTGCTTGCGCAGCTCCGGAATCACATTGGCCAGGCTTTCCCAGTCGTGCAGTTCGCGGTAGGTCTGGGCCAGCAGCCCGAGCACCCGCGGATGCTTGGGATCCATCGTGCGCAGTTGTGAAAGCGTTGCGAGTGCGCGTTCGTTCTGGTGAGCCAGAATCTGCAGTTGCGCCTGTGCCATGCCGGTGGCTAGGGCATGTCCGGGCATGCCGCCGTGCGCGAGCGCCAGATACTCGTCGCGCTTCTCGGTGTTGCCTCGCGCTTGGGCTACGAATGCGGCAGCAAGGTAGTTGATGGACGACGTCTCGCTATAGCCGATGTCGGAAAGCAGCTGCTTTTCCGCCTTTTCCCAGTTTCCCTCGCTCAGGCTGATGAGACCCTGCACCAGGGCCTCGCGCGCACGCCGCGTGCGCTGCCGCCGGCGCCATTGAGTCACGTCGCGGGGGGTGTTCCACAGCCTGATTGCAGCGCGTACCACCGCGTACATCGCGCCAAAGCCGAGCACAAGCGATATGGCGAAGATCGTGAGCGGCATCTCCACGCTCCACGGTGTACGCGCGATCAGCACATAGCCCGGATCATGCATGACCGCGAGCGCCAGTGTTACCGAGGCGAACAGCACTATCAGCACGAAGATCAGGAATTTCATGGGGGAGTCCCGGCCCGCCGGATTCGGCGCAGCAGCTCGAGCGAGCCGGAAATATCCGGTAGCTTGCTGCGGAACGGCGACTTGAGCATGCGACCGAGCTCGGTCTCCGCCGCCTGCACCGATGCCGCCGAGCCATCATAGTATTCCTTGATCCACCGCTGCGCTGCCGCCACATTCTGGCCGAATACCGCAGTGTGGCCCTGCAGCAGCGCCGTCTGCGCGCCATAGAGCATGAGACGGAGATTCTGGCGCAAGAAGTACTCCTCGTCCGGCGGCAGCAGCGGCACGCGCAACTTGCTGGTGCGCCTGATGCGCACTAGGCTGATGAGGTCATGCCACATCGTCCCGAGTTGTGAGCGCTGCACGACCGGCGCCGGTGTGGGCCGCGTGGTGGGGTGCAATACCGCAGCAAGCGGAAGGCCATCGACGTGCTGGGCGATGTCACCAAGGCGAAGTGCCATGCCCGAGACGTCGATACGGCCGAGGGATTGAAGTTCTCCGATTTCATCGGCCAGCAGCCGTCGTACCGGCAGGTAGCGCGGGTCGGCGAGCTGCTTCAGATCCTGGTCTGCCGCGCGCAATGCGGCAAGCGCCAGCTTGACGTTGTGTGACAGCTGCAGGCGATGATTGGCGATCACCAGCAGCTGGTCGGATTCCGAAAGCAGCCATTCCCGGCGGCCTTTGCCGAACTCGCTGGAAATCTTAAGCAGCGCGGCCTGCAGGGCATCCTGGTTTTTCTGTAGCGCATCCAGCCGCTGTGTCATGGTGGTGATTGTGCCCTGCGACTTTGCGCTCTGCTCCGCAAGACGTTCCAGTTCGCCCGACACGCTGGCGCTGTAAAGACCACGCCTGGCGATCAATGTGTAACCGAGATAGGCGCTGGTGAGCAGCGCCACAATCGCGAGAATCAGGGCGAGGCGGCCGGAGATCGACCCGGCGCGCCGGCGCTGGGTGGCATTCGGCATGGGGGTTTCAGTGGCGCTCGCGCCGGGTGTCCGGGCGTCGGGATCCTTGTTCGTCATTGTTCACCGGCTGTGCTGTTCTTCATCGGCCCGATGCTCCCGGGTATTCCAAGTACGCCAGTACCTGGAGGCTGATTCGGGATTATAGGGTTTTTTGCGCCGCCCGCCATGCCTTGATGGTTTCGACAACAGCTTCGTCACTTGCCTGCGCCGCGACCAGGGGTTTGGTCTTGAACCCCAGTTCGCGGCAGGCGGCGGCCGTACGTTCGCTCACTACGACAATCGGAGTCTTCACCAGCCACTGCTGGCCCAGTTTGCCCACCAGGTCGTAGAGATTGCGCAACGCCTGAGTACTGGTGACGGATACGATATCGATGTCGCCACGCGCCCAGCGGCGCATAAGCGGAGTGGTGTCGACATGCGGTTTTCCGCGCCGGTAGCACTCCGCGTATTCAACATGCGCGCCGCGCTGCTGCAAGGTTTCGCCGAGCGTTTCACGGCCGCCGTCGCCCCGGAAAATGACGATATGCCAACCGGCGACCTGTGACAGGGCAGGCATCCCGAGCAGCGCCTCACTGTCGAATTTTCCGGCTGGGGCAATCACGTTTTCGCAGCCGAAGCGGGCAAGCTCGCGCGCTGAGCCTCGTCCGACGCAGGCCAGTTTCAGGCGTGCCGGCAGCAGTCGGCGCGAACGAATTACGTTCATCGCCTTGTTCACGGCATTCGGGCTGATGAAAACCGCCAGATCGAAATCCTCAAGCCGGTCCACGATGCGCAGCAGCGCACCGCTATCGACCGGATCCAGGATCTCCAGCACCGGAAACCGCACTGCCTGTCCGCCGCAGCGCTCGATGAGTGCAACCAGCGCATCAGCCTGCGCTGCCGGACGGGTGACCAGTACGGTCGTCCGCTCGAGTGGTGCCTTTTCAGGTGCGACCATAAACCCGATCGAGCAGCTCGCGCGCGCCGCGCGCGAGCAATTCGTCAGCAAGCGCGATTCCGAGATCCTCGGCGTCTCCGGCCGGGCCGCGGATCTCGCCACGGATGATGCGGCTGCCGTCCGTTGCCCCCACCAGCCCGCGCAGATGCAGAATGCCGTCAGCGAGTTCGGCATAGCCACCGATCGGGACCTGGCAGCCGCCCTCGAGACGCGCGTTCATGGCACGCTCAGCCCGTGTCCGCAACGCCGTTGGGGGGTGGTTGAGCGTGGCGATCAGCTCGTTGAGCCCGATATCGTCAATGCGGCATTCGATGCAGATCGCGCCCTGACCGACCGCGGGCAGGCTTTCCTGCGGGTCGAGGAGGGCGCGGATGCGCGCGGTGAAGTCGAGCCGCTTGAGCCCGGCGGCGGCAAGAATGATTGCGTCGTAGTCGCCGCTGTCGAGCTTAGCGAGGCGCGAATTGACGTTTCCGCGCAGATCCAGAATCCGGAGTTCTGGGTGGGCTGCCCGCAGCTGGCATTGGCGGCGCAGGCTGGATGTACCCACGCGACTTCCGGCCGGTAGCGCATCGATTCCGGGAAAACGACCGGAGACGAAGGCGTCGCGCGGGTCTTCGCGTTCGCAGATCACCGGGATGTGCAGACCTGCCGGCAGGGTTGCCGTCACGTCTTTCAGGGAATGAACCGCCAAGTCGATGCGTCTATCCATCAGACCCTGTTCCAGCTCTTTGATGAAAAGACCCTTTCCGCCCAACTTGGCGAGCGGGCTATCGAGTATCTTGTCTCCCTGTGTGGTCATTTTGACCAGCTCAACTTCGAGGCCTGGACAGTGCGCAACCAGTTGGTCGCGGACATATTCGGCCTGCCACAGGGCAAGCTGGCTCTTGCGGGTGCCGATACGTACAGTTTTCAAAGCGGGGACAGAATGCATGAAAGCGGCGAAGCCGGAATTCGAGCGGGACGGTAATCCTAAATCAAATCGGGCCGGGAATCATCCCGGGTATTTCTATGGCATCGCGGTTGCCCGTCTGTGGCAGTCCCTGAGCGGGTGTGTCTGCGCGTCGATGCTGTTGCTGTGGCTCGTCGCACCTCTGGCTGCAGCCTCCGGCCTTCCAGCGGCACGGAATCTGCAGGCCGACGCCCGGGAAGCCGCGCGCGACCGGCTGCCGGTACTCGTGTT
The DNA here is from genome assembly GCA_021790335.1 of Pseudomonadota bacterium. Classification (GTDB taxonomy): domain Bacteria; phylum Pseudomonadota; class Gammaproteobacteria; order Acidiferrobacterales; family UBA6901; genus JAJYCY01. Next base: position 130,214 of record JAJYEE010000003.1, read on the forward strand.
TTTCTATGCCAATTCTTGTGCCTATTGCAAGGAAGTTGACGAGCTTTATCTCGAGCCAAGGTACGCGGACACGGTCTACCGCAAGAAAGTCATCATCCGCGAAGTCAATATCGACAGTGCGCGCACGCTGCGTGATTTTTCCGGCAGAATGACCAACGATGCGGCGTTTGCGCAGCGCTACGGAGTATCTCTGACTCCGACGATCAAGCTTTTCGATGCCCATGGCCGTGAACTCGTGCCGGCCCTGGTCGGGGTGGCCGATCCCGATTTCTATGGCAGTTATCTGGACGCAGCTGTTGCCGCCGCCGGGCACAAACTGCGCAAAGGAAGGACCCTGAGCCCGACCGCCTTTGTGCACGCAAATGCACCCCCTGCGCTGAGCGCAGGCCCGGCTAATGGCGTGCCCAGCGTCGTACCGACGCGGCATGACGCCGGCTGACATCTAGCTTCCTATCCAGACCCTTGAGACTCACCTGCCAGGTACCGCCAGGGCTTTTTTCGATCCCCTTGATGTAGCCCGTGGCGACCAGCGCGTTGCGGTGAATCCGCAGAAATGCCTTTTCGCCGAATTCCTTCTCCAGGTTGACCAGGGAATCCTCGATCAGGTGCTCCTCGGCTGGCGTGCGCACCGTCACATACTTGCTGTCCGCCATGAAGTAGAGGATATCCTGAACCGGTACCAGACGGATGTTGCCGCGCAGATGCACGCTGATGTGAGTGCGTGCGCTTGGTTGCTCCTGCGCCTGGTTAATCTGCTGCAACTGCTTGAGCGTGAGCTTGTGTGCTTTTTCAAGCGCCATGGAGAGCCGTTCCTTGCGGATCGGCTTGAGCAGGTAGTCCACGGCATTGACCTCGAATGCATGCAGCGCATGCTGGTCGTAGGCGGTCGTGAAAATGACGCTCGGCGGATTCTCCAGACCCATCAGATGCATTGCTGCCTCGAGCCCGTCCATGCCGGGCATGCGGATATCCATCAGCAGCACGTCCGGCCTCATTTCGGCGGTCCTCTCGACCGCCTCATTGCCGTTCATGGCTTCACCGACAATCGTATGGCCTCCGATCTCGGTCAGCAGTTCACGCAGGCGGTCGCGTGCCAGCTTCTCGTCGTCAACAATCAAAACCTTCATAGATTCCCTCCGAATGTCGCCAGGGCGAGACCGCGGCACATCGGGCCCCAACCCTGGTCAGCTGTCGCATTAATCGCTTTGTCGCAGCGGCATCGGTTCGCTGGCATTCTCTGAGTCAACCCTGCTCTGCCTGTGCCGGAAGTATGTTGCCGGGTCTGCGCGCAGCCAGGCGGCATCCGTTGCGAGCAGTTTCTTCGCACTAGCCCCTGACAATCGGCATCTTCAGTTTTACGTGGTACTGCTTGCCTTCTTCGAATGTCTGCATGGTGGCAGTGCTGCCGAAGTGGGTGTTTAGCCGCTGGCGAATGTTGTCCTGGGCGATCTTGTTGCCCTTGGAGGAGCGGTGGTTCTCAGTTTCCGGCAGCGGATTGCTGATCAGCACGTTGAGATAGTCGCCCTCCGCCCACAGTTCTATTTTCAGCGTTCCACCGTTGAACCGCGGCTCAATGCCATGGTAGATCGCATTTTCCAGGAGCGGTTGCAGCGTAAGCGCCGGGATGAGCGCGCTGCGTGGCACATTGCTCACGTTCCAGGACACCTTCAGTCGGTCGCCGAGGCGCAGTTTCTCTATCTCCAGGTACTGCCGTGATATTTCGCGTTCCGCCGAGATTGGTACCAAATTGCGGGCATCGGCGAGCAGGACGCGAAACAGGTCTGCGAGATCTTGCAGGGCCGTCTCAGCGCGCGCCGGGTCGCTGCGCATGAGGCTCGCGATGCTGTTCATGCTGTTGAATAGAAAGTGCGGGCGTATGCGCGATTGCAGCGCCTGCAGGCGAGATTCCTGTTCGGATTTGGCGTCCGCCTCCGCGCGATGCGACACGATCAGGTAGCGCAGACCGAGCGCGCTAATGATCCCGCCGATGAGCAGACTGCGGGCGAGCAGTGCCACGTGCCACGAGGGCCATCGCACGCTGATCAGACCGAGATCATACAGCGCAAAGATCACCAGTTCGGTCCCGAGCGCGATTGCGCCGAGAAGCAGCAGAAAGACCACGATGGAACCGTTTGCGAGCGACATGCGGCGTATGACCGGTTGCGCCAGTTTGAGAACGATGACGCTTACGAACGAAATCATCAGGGCAAAGGCCGTGAGCAGGTTAAGATCCTGCCACGCGCTTTCGTCGAACGTGGCGTTGCGTCCGATCGTGATAATCACCGCAATGATCAGTGCGAGAAAGATGATCCGCAGCGCATTGCTCAAAGATCCAAAATCGGGCAGGAAGTCCTGGGTAGGAGACTTGGGCTTGTTCATGTCCGAGCTACCGTGGGGGCGTGCAGTGCTGTTTCAACATGGATAGTGGGTGGGCTGCGGTCGGCAGTTGCAACGCCTGGAAGTGCCGCGATGCCCCGTATATCGTGCTCGGAAAACATCCGGGATTTGTGGTAAACGACCCTGTTTGCGGGTCCACAGTCCTTCCCTTCCGGGAGTCGAACCGACGCCTGTGCCATGGCTTCCGCCGATGGGTCATTTCCGCCACGACCACGGTGTTGCCGTCGATGCAGGTGCGATTTAACCGCAACGCTTGCTTGCAATGCAAGAATAGTACCCCAAGTTGTTCTGTTTTTGTGCATAAAAAATAAGTATATTCAGACCGTGGCCCGATGTGGATCCAGGAGCGGCCGAGTGACATACCGGTGTCGGTACGGAAAAAAAAGCCCCCGTCTGGGACGGGGGCTAGAAGACCTGGTTCGGCATTCGGGGTGGGGGTGCACAAAGGAGAGTCCGAACCAGGGAAAGCACCGACTAATCCGCGACTCGTTCAACAAGCTTCAAAGATAGATTAACACTAGCCTAGAATGGACGGCCGCAACAATGCCCTACCGACGGCCGGGCTGGGTACACGGACGAGCGGGACGACAACTGCTCGTGCATGCGATGATGCGTGGCCGCGTTTTTAGCTGTGACGGTTGAGACATTCAATGATGGCACATACATGAATATTGATAAACCCTGGGACGGTCGGTTCACCGAGCCGACAGATGCTTTCGTGGAGGCCTTTACTGCCTCGGTGTCGTTTGACCGGCGGCTGTACCGACAGGACATTGTCGGCTCCGTCGCCCATGCCAAGATGCTTGCGCATGTCGGTGTACTTACCGGGGCGGAGCGAGATGCCATCGTCAAGGGTCTGTCCGAGATCGAAGCCGAGATCGAAGCCGGCACGTTTACCTGGAGTGTGGCGCTCGAGGACGTGCACATGAACATCGAATCGCGCCTAATCGCGCGCATCGGCGAGGCCGGCAAGAAGCTGCATACCGGACGCTCGCGCAATGACCAGATTGCAACCGACCTGCGGTTGTATCTGCGCGATGCCGCAGACGTGATCGATTCCGCAATCCAGCGGCTTCAGAAAGCGCTGGTCTCGGTTGCTGAGCGCGAAGTGGACTCGATCATGCCCGGGTTCACCCACCTGCAGGTAGCCCAGCCTGTCACCTTCGGCCACCAAATGCTGGCATGGTTCGAAATGCTTCAGCGCGATCGCGGGCGTTTCGCGGATTGCCGCCGGCGCATCAACGTCATGCCGCTTGGCGCTGCCGCCCTGGCCGGGACGAGTTATCCGATCGATCGCGCATTCGCCGCCCGCCTCCTCGGCTTCGATGCTGTTGCCGAGAATTCGCTGGACGCGGTGTCCGATCGCGATTTCGCCGTGGAATTCGCGGCCGCCGCCGCATTGCTGATGGTCCATTTGTCGCGCTTTTCGGAGGAGCTGGTGCTGTGGTCATCCAGCCAGTTCGATTTTGTCGAGCTGCCCGATGCGTTCTGCACGGGTTCGTCGATCATGCCGCAGAAAAAGAACCCGGATGTTCCCGAGCTGGTTCGCGGAAAGAGCGGCCGCGTTGTTGGAGATCTCGTCTCCCTGCTTGTCATGATCAAGGGCCAACCGCTTGCCTATAATAAGGACAATCAGGAGGACAAGGAGCCGCTGTTCGATGCTCTGGATACCGTGCTCGGCAGCCTCAGAGCGTATGGTGATCTGGTGCCGAACATCAAAGTCAAGCGTCAATCCATGCTGCATGCCGCGCAACGTGGTTTTTCTACCGCCACCGACCTGGCGGATTATCTGGTGCGCAAGGGCGTCGCATTTCGCGACGCGCACGAAGTCGTCGGACGGGCGGTCCGCCACGGCGTTGAAAGCGGCAAAGATCTGGCAGACATGACGCTGGAGGAACTGCGGGGCTTTTCTGCAGCAATCGGCTCGGATGTCTTTGACATATTGACAGTGACCGGGTCGGTGGCCGCCAGGAATCATCTGGGCGGCACTGCGCCGGAGCAAGTGCGCATGGCCATTGCGCGTGCGCGCGAACGCCTTGAATCTGCGGCGAGGAAATAGGCTTGCCGGTGCGCGGTGAGCTGCCGGGCAGGCAAGCTTACAGGAGCGGGACGGGATGACGCAGGGTCGACGTGAATCCGACAGACAAATCCGGCGGGAGCGGCGCCGTAAGGATCGCCGCCATGGCGACCGCGTGCGTACGGCGTCCTGGGAGGATCAGCGCATCCAGTACGTGACGCGCTACATGTTCTGGGCTCTTTATCTGCTGTACTTCAGGCTGGGCGGACCGATTGTACATGCCTGGCCGGAAAGGACCTCGGTGGTGATTGCGGGCGGCGTGTATTTCGTCCTGACCACCGCGTACCTGCTGCACGCGCGCCGTTATATACGTTCAGTCGTACGCTGGCGCCTGGCGATGTGGACGGATCTGCTGATGGTATCGTTCGCGGTGATGATCGATCCCCATCCGATGTCGCCCGCGTACCTGGCTTACATCATGGTGATATTGGGCAATGGCATGCGCTACGGCATGAGGCTGTTCGCAGAGACGCTGATCGGCACGTTTTCTCTGGTGGCAGTCATCACTGCTCTACGCTTCTCTTCCTATCTGCATGTGCTTTCGGCCACAACCCTGTTCTTTCTTGCATTTTTCGCGATCATCATCGTGTACGCCTATTCGCTCATGTCCAGGATAGAGAAGAGCCGACTGCAGCTCGAGGTCGAGAGCAACGTGGATCTGCTTACCGGCCTTCTTAACCGGCGCGGCTTGCAGGAACGGGCCGACACGCTGTTCCGGGAACTCGCCGGTACCGGGAGACAGGCGGCGGTCTTGTTCGCGGACATGGACCGGTTCAAATCGATCAACGACGACCTCGGCCATCATGCAGGTGACCGGGTGCTGAAGGAGATTGGAGGCATTATCAGGGCAGCGGTGCGCGAAGACGACGTTGCCGCGCGCTATGGCGGCGACGAATTCGTGATTGTCATGCCCGATACGGATGTCGACAATGCGGCAGGCGTTGCGCGTCGCCTCCAGGGGGCGGTGGCGCGATGGTCGCAGGAAGACCATATTTCTCTCAGCATGTCTGTAGGCATCGGCGTCGCTCCGCAAGACGGGCACGATCTGGCGAGCGTGCTGCGACGTGTGGATTCCGCCATGTACCAGGGCAAGCTGGCGGATGGGCGCGGCGGAATCCGGTGTGCCGGCCAGCAGCCGGATCCAGCGTGAAGCGGGAATCCATGGACTCACAGGCATCGACGACTGCTCTGGATGGGCTGGTTCAGCGTCTGCGCGGTTTTGCCCGCGAGCGCGACTGGGAGCAGTTCCATTCGCCCAAAAACCTGTCCATGGCGCTTATCGTGGAAGCGGCGGAGCTGGTCGAACACTTCCAGTGGCTGACCGAGCAGCAGAGCCTGCAGCTTACCGCGAACAAGCTTGCCGCGGTGGAACAGGAGCTCGCCGACATATTCATTTATCTCATTCGCATCTCCGACCGCCTGGGCGTGAACCTGGTCGAGGCTGCATGGCGCAAGATCGAGATCAATGAGCGCAAGTATCCGGCCGACAAGGTGCGCGGGAAGGCAGGCAAGTCCGATGATTCCTGACAGGATTGCTCGTTCGTTTCCAGTCGGCACGAGTCCGTGTGGCCGGCCGTTGCGTACCGATGGCGCGACCCATCCTTGAACTATCGCCACAGTTACCACGCCGGCAACATTGCCGATGTATTCAAGCACTATGTGCTCACCCTGGTGCTGGAGGCATTACACCGCAAAGACACACCATTCTGCGTGATTGATAGCCACGCCGGTGCCGGGCTCTACGAGCTCGGGCGAAGCGGAGAACACGAGCAGGGAATAGGACAGTTGTGGCCGGAGCGCGGGGCTTGGACGGCGCTGGCCGGCTACCTTGAAATCATCGCGCGGTTCAACCCCGGCGGCAGACTCAGGTTCTACCCGGGTTCACCGATGATCATACGTGAGTTTCTGAGAACAGGGGATCGGGCAGTGTTGCTGGAGCTGCACCCGGAGGAGTATGCCTGTCTCAGGGAATCCATGCATGACATCCGCGGCATCGGGGTGCATCACATTAATGCCTGGAACGGAATCAGGGCGTTCGTCCCGCCGAAGGAAAATCGCGGACTGGTACTGATCGACCCGCCCTACGAACGGCCGGACGAATTTACGGCCGTTGCCGCCGCTCTGCGCCATGGCATGCGACACTGGCGCAACGGCATATATCTCGCGTGGTATCCGATCAAGTCGCGCCGGCCGGTCGAGTCCTTCTACCGTGCAGTGGCTGCCATCAGGGCGCCGGCGCACGCAGTGGAATTCATCACGTTACCGCTAGATATGGAACGCCGCCTCAATGGCAGCGGACTGCTGGTCATCAATCCGCCGTGGCGGCTCCTGGAAACGCTGCACGCCAGTCTGCCGCCGCTTGCCGAGCGTCTTGCCGGTATCGGTGGTTCGCCGCAGGTTCGGCTGGTCGATCTGGCAGCGAATTGATTCCGCGCCGCCGGAATCGCTGCTGATGGACGGGGCATACGAATTTGACCCCGGTCAATGCCGTGGCGTCAGAAGGGTGTAGCGTAGGTGACTCGTCAGCTGGCGAGATGGCCGGCAGATGTGTCCCACAGGGCAGGCTGGGGTGGATGCCACAGGCAACCCAAGCTCTGGGCTCGCAACAGATCCCTATCCGGGATGTCAGGTAACGAGCTTCTAGTCCCGTGGATCTGCCGGCTCATCCTTTTCTGCGCGTCGCTGGAGCTTTCACGGAAGGCGGCAGAGCGGTCGGACGCTTCAGGTTGCGCCTGATCGTGGCAAGTGCGATCACGGGTCCTTGACCGATCCCTTCGCAGCGTAGTGCCTCCGCTTTCCACGCGGCAGGTCGGATAAGTTCCGGCCACCACGGGTAGGTTTTGCACTGCAGCGGGCGTACCGAATATATCCGGCAACTACGGTCGTCGAGGAGAAACGGACAGCGGCCGTCGGCGCCAAGGCGAATTCCTTCGACCTTATCATTTACCGGCACGACATAACGGCGCCGGAACCAAGGCCGCGAGAGACCCAGATAATCCCGTATCGCCTCCTGCTCCGCCTGTCCTATTTCGACGTAGTGGCCGGCACCACCGGTGCAGCAGGCACCGCAGCCGGTGCACCGGAAACGCAAACCGGTCATCCCCTCCATCAGGCTCCTGGTCATTCCGTACCGCAATACCGTGACGATTTCTGCAGCCGCACCGCGTGGCTCCGGTCTGCCCTAGTGCTGCAGCTTCTGCGGTCTACTTGATACGCCACAGGGCAGCCAGTGACGAAACCGGGCCACTGTTTGCCGAAAGCGGAAGCTCAACGCGCCGGATGTGGTCGAGTGCTCCGGATACGCGGTCGAATGTGCCGTACAGGTAGCGAAACAGCCTGATGCGCGCCGGATCCGATTCGAAGTAGGCGCTGTGCCAGAAGGCGCTGCGACCTTGCTCCAGATAATATCCGAGCTGGCCACGCGCAGCCAGGCGTTCACGGAACAGCCCGCTCATGAACAGCGAATATTCACCGATGTGGCGTACGATCAGTGCCTCGCGCGGCCGGTTTACGGGTGCATTGTCCCAGCCCTGCGTACGCCTCCATTCGGCGAGCATGCCGGCGATGTTGGTCACCGGTTCGCCGCCGGCGTTTCTGACGACATCAAGCATGCGCACGTGACTGAAGCGTGTCAGCACGTCGCTGACATAGTCCACGGCAGCCGGCTCGGCGACGCCATGAACCCCGAAACCGTGCTGAACCTGGCGATGGAAAAACTGGTAAAGTCCCGGGACTAACATGCACAAACCCCCTCCCCATGAACGTGGGCGCTGGCTGTCTGCGGTGACTCTTCAATCAAATTATAGAACAAGACGGGAAAGCGGGTCGCAACACCTGATTTCAAGGACGGTGCCGGTCTCCGCGGTCCCGTCGAAGCCGGTTTCTGCAGCCGTAAGGGCCGGCTCCTGAGTTCTGCCGCGGTTCGGAGTCGCTGCGCGCTTCTCTAGGGGCAGCCGCCGCCGGTAGCCTCGAATCTGGCGGGGCCTCGTTCCGGCATTGTCTTCGGCAGTTGCCGACGTTTCCTCCAGAGCGAGCTGCGCTGCGCAGAGATGCCCCGTTCTCTGCGGCCGCAGTAACTTGCCCGGGCTCAAGGGGCCGATGGCCGAGGTGCGACGTCTGCGACCGACGCCGGACCGGAAGTCCGGCGGTACGGCCGGACTTCGACAGGGTTTTGTATCTACCCGGGCCTCGTTACCATTGGCAACCGGAGTACGTTGTGTTCCCGCGGCGTCAGGTCGGCTTGCCCCGGGGGTGAGGCTTTGTGATGGAGGTGCGCATAGGTATGATGTCTGGCAAGGTTTGGCAGTACTGTCAGCGTGATGGCGACCGGTGGGGAAGGTAGCGTCGGTCGCGCGCCAGGACAGCTTACGTGGGCATGGCCGTACCGATCCTGCAGGAAGGTGCGGCATTATCTGCTGGCAGGGAAGCTGACAGGCGGATTCCGAGGACCCGGACACATCAAAAAATCGCGCCCCGGCGCAAGGGTTCTGCGTCGATAAGCGTCGCGAGGTCAGCCCGGGAAGGCGACCGCGGTCCGGAAACGTGTTTTGCGTGCGGCACATCGATCATCGAAATCGGGACAAATACATGGTTGTCATTGGAACGCCCCTCTCTCCCACCGCCACCCGCATTCTGCTGCTCGGCAGCGGTGAACTCGGCAAGGAAATTACCATCGCCGCCCAGCGTCTGGGGGTTGAGGTCGTCGCAGTCGACCGTTACCCCAATGCGCCGGCCCATCAGGTCGCGCATCGGGCACACGTGATCGACATGACGGACGGCGATGCCCTGCGCAGGCTGGTGGAGCAGGAGCGGCCGCAAATCATAGTGCCCGAGATCGAAGCCATTGCAACCGGGGCACTGCTTGAGATTGAGGTGTCCGGGCTCGCGGAGGTGATTCCTACCGCCCGTGCCGCACACTTGACCATGAACCGCGAGGGCATTCGCCGGCTTGCCAGCGAAGAGCTCGGACTTCCGACCTCGCGCTACGCATTTGCCTCGAGCCTGGATGAATTCAAGGGCAAGATCGACCAGGACATCGGCTACCCGTGCGTGGTCAAGCCAGTGATGTCGTCGTCCGGAAAAGGACAGTCGCGTGTGGACAGTCCCGAGCAGGTGGCGGCGGCATGGGGCTACGCCAGCAGCGGCGCGCGCGTCCGCAACACGCGCGTTATTGTAGAATCGCTGGTCGAATTCGAGTACGAGATCACGCTCCTCACCGTGCGTGCCTTCAACGGCGACGGTCGGATCGAGACTCATTTCTGCGACCCCATCGGACATCTTCAGGTTCATGGAGATTATGTGGAGAGCTGGCAGCCGCACCCAATGAGCGAGCGTGCCCTGGCCAAGTCCAAGGACATTGCCGAACGCGTTACCGGCGCACTCGGCGGGCGCGGCGTATTCGGCGTGGAGCTGTTCGTAAAGGGTGATGAGGTCTGGTTTTCCGAAGTAAGTCCGCGCCCACATGACACCGGCATGGTGACGATGATCACCCAGGCGCAGAACGAGTTCGCATTGCATGTGCGCGCAATTCTCGGGCTTCCCGTGGGAACGCGCATGCGACGTGCCGGTGCGAGCGCCGTGATTTACGGCGGAATCTCGGGTGAGGGCGTGGTGTTTGAAGGCGTGGACGAAGCGTTGCGCATACCCGAGACTAACCTGCGTCTGTTCGGCAAACCGGTGTCCTATGAGCGCCGACGCATGGGAGTAGCGCTGGCCGCCGCCGACAACGTTGATGTCGCGCGCCGGCGTGCCAAGGACTGCGCAGCGAAGGTCCGGCCGCGCGCCGCGAAATCACCGCCTCAGTTGAAGTAGCCGATTCCGACGCCTAGCCGGAAGCTTGGCTCGGCGCCGGTTTCTGGCTGCTTGGGCCATAGGTGCAGTTGCTCGACGTCCAGTACCGCGAAGCGGTAAGGAGCCTCACCCACGAATCCCGCCTTTATCTCCATGACCGTCCCGACCGCGGTAACGAGGCGGCCGGGTGCGTAGTCGACCGTCTCGAGATATCCCCGCTGGCGGAGAATAAAGCGGCCGAGATCCTTCTTTCCGAGTTCAGGCCTTGCCGAGCGGTCCAGCGGGTAGGCCAATACCTCCAGGTCGGTCCGGTCGCTCAGATTCTTCGCGGTGACGATCACTCCTCCCCACTCGACCCGATGGCCTCGGGCCGTGCCGATGTCGGCCACCGCCTGCACCGGCGTCAGTGCCGTATCGACATTGGTCAGGTCAAATGGCGGGGTGGTGGCGCAGGCCGCGAGCAGGGTGCTGCCGATGCAGGCCAAAGTCAGGGTCGCCGAAAGTCGCATAAGTGTCTCCCGTCAATAGTAGCGGCCATAGGGGAAGGGATAACCCCACGGATACCACGGGTCTGGCCAGAACGGGCTGTAGTAGTAACGCCGCACCGGCTCCGGGCGTGGCCACAGGTGAACCTGCTGCGCCTTGACCACCGGAAATGTATAGGGGTATTCGCCGATCTTGCGGGACTGGGGCGCCAGCAAGGTGCCGCTGACCGTGATGTCCCGGCCGTTGGCATAGATCGACGGGTCGAGAAATCCCGGTACTTGTGCGAGAAAACGTCCTTCTGTCTGGTCGGTTTGCTGCGGTCTGCCGTCGCCATCAAGGGGGCGTTCGACGACCTCTATCCAAGTATCGGTCGCCCGGTTCTCGACGCCGGCGATGGTGCCACCCCAGCGTATCCGGTTGCCAATGAGCTGCGCGCCCGCTGCACGCGCCTCGGCAACCGTGATGTTGCCGGGCGCCGGTTCCCGTATGGACCTGGGTATCGTGGCGGCGCAGCCGGTCAGCACCAGCGCCAGACCAAGCATGACACTGAGCTGCTTCATGCACCCTACATTACTCCGTCATGCTCCCCGACGGTAGACCTGCAAGGCCGGTCGTGCCGCACCCTTCGCGGCGCGTCGAAGGCTGGCCACACCAGCGGCCATGCTGCGGTCGTTGCGATTGTCTGCCCCCGCGCCACGGACATGAGCGCCGGAATCCGGGGTTTGGCCAAGCGAGGGGGTGACGTGGCGTACATGCCGCAGCTAGAATTACCGGTGAGCGGCAGGAAGCGCGGATGTTCCCCTGGTCTTGTTACTGCAGAAGGTGTGATCGATGGGCTGGTTTGTCGACTTCAAGTGCCCGTATTGCAGGTATGAGGAGCTTGGCATCGGGGTGGGCCGCGGACAACGTCCGTTTCCGTTTCTTGCGCTGTTCTCCTGCGCCAACTGCAAATCCGTCGGCAGCACATGGGTCGATGAAAACAAGACGCCGCGCTGCGGTGCCTGCTACCACGAAGGCGTGACGCTGCTTGCAGATGATGTGTGCCGTGTCGATTGTCCCAAGTGCGGCGAAGCGGCGATCATCACCCGCGGCGAGGGGGTCTGGGAGTAGGTCAGGCGATGCGCACCGGCATGTGGGCCTGCTGACTTATGATGCGCGAGAGCTCGGCAAACAATTCCGTACCGCTTTGATCGTTCACCCACCGATCGCCGGCTTCCTGGTAGCCGTAGTGGTAACCGCCGGACTTTGCCGCGACCCAGATCTGGGCAGCCGCACCCTGCTTGTTGACGATGACTTTACTGCCGTCCGTGAACTCCAGCGTCAGAATGTCTCCGGCATTCTCGAACTCTATGTCTGCGCCGCTTGCCTCCACTGCCTGCTCGATACGGCTGAGCGTCTTCTCGACCTTCAGATTGAAATCGGCCTCGTTCATGTCCACCGTCCAGGACTTAATAGTTCATTTGACGGATGTTACCGGAGTCGCAAGCGGAGCAACAAGCACGGCCCTGCAAGCTGCTGTTTATCGTTGCACGGGGCAGGGCTAAACTAGCGGTCGGGTTGAAATCGGATGCCGAGATGAATTTTCGCTGCTTCGCACTACGCTTATCGCTTCTGGCTGCTTTCGCGGCTGCGTTCAGTCTGACGGGTTGCGGGCTTAAAGGGCCGCTTTATCTGCCAAGCCGGCCGGCGCCGCACAAGGCCGCCCCAGAACCGGCCCCCTCTCGTTGAAACTCGCCGCCATGGACCAATTCGAATACCGTGACGGCCGGCTGCATGCAGAGGGCGTCGCGCTGCCGGAAATCGCCGACTGCGTAGGAACTCCCTGCTACGTATATTCGCGGGCGGGTATCGAATCCGCCTGGCGCAGCTTCGATGAAGCTTTTGGCGCCCGTGACCATCTTGTCTGCTATGCAGTCAAGGCAAATTCGAACCTTGCGGTTCTGGGCGTGCTCGCGCGCCTTGGTTCCGGATTCGATATCGTGTCCGCCGGGGAGCTTGAGCGTGTGCTGCGTGCAGGTGGCGATCCGGGTCGGGTGGTGTTCTCCGGGGTAGGCAAGACAGAAGACGAGATGCGCCGGGCACTGCAGCTTGGAATTCATTGCTTCAACGTGGAGTCTGTGCCGGAGCTCGAACGTCTGAATCGTGTGGCCGGCCGACTCGGCAAGCGCGCGCCGGTGTCGCTGCGCGTCAATCCGGACGTTGATGCCCGTACCCACCCCTACATCGCCACCGGACTCAAAGAAAACAAGTTCGGTGTCGCCATGGCCGAGGCCCCGCAGGCCTATCGGCTGGCCCTGCAGATGGAACATCTGCAGGTCGTCGGCGTGGATTGCCATATCGGTTCCCAGATGACCCGGCTAGAGCCCTTCGCCGACGCTGTCGGGCGGGTCATGTCTCTTGTGAAGGACCTCGCCTCTGCTGGCATCGAGCTTCGGCATGTCGATCTCGGCGGAGGCCTGGGTATCCGCTACCGTGACGAGACGCCGCCCTCGCCGCGTGAATACGTCTCAGTGCTGGTGCGCGGCGTGGATGCTGCCGGCGGCGGCAGGTTGCGCATTCTCATCGAGCCGGGGCGGGCGATTGTCGGCAATGCGGGCGTTCTGCTTACCCGGGTGGAATATCTCAAGCACGGCGAGACCAGAAACTTCGCCGTCGTTGATGCCGCCATGAATGACCTGCTCAGACCGGCGCTTTACGATGCGTGGCATGACGTCGCGCCGGTGATACGGCGCACCGGTACGCCGCAGGTCTACAACGTGGTCGGTCCCGTCTGCGAAAGCGGGGACTTTCTGGCGCGCGAGCGCGCCCTGTGCGTCGAACCGGGCGACCTGATCGTGCTGCGTTCGGCCGGGGCCTACGGCTCGAGCATGAGTTCCAGTTACAACACCCGCCCGCGTTGTCCGGAGGTCGTGGTTGACGGCGGGCGGTTTCACGTGACGCGCCGCCGGGAAACCTTCGATGAGCTGCTGGCGCTCGAATCGGTTTTGCCGGAGTACTGAACCGTTTTCAGGCGGCCGTCATCGGCCCTCTTCGCCAAACGACGGAATCAGGCAGAGCGACCGTACCGCGCGGACTTTTGCGGAACCGGTTTGCTCGTTGCCTTGCGCCGCCAGTCGCCCTGTCCGACGCCGTTGGGGTGCTTGCGGCCTGTCCAGGTCGCTGCCCGGCAGGAGCGGTGGTCGCGTTGCCGGCGTTTTTGATGCCTCTGCACTGGGGATGTGGGCGCCGGTTCGTTCCCACCGAGTGGCTGCACGGTCCGACCATCCCTGGTGCCCGGCTGTGCGGGGCCCTGGGTTTCCTTGATGCCCGGAGCAGGGTAATCTAGCCGTATATGTACCTCACCTTCACCAAGATGCACGGCTTGGGTAATGATTTCATTGTCTTCGACGGCATCAATCAGAATATCAGTCTTACCGCGGAGCAGGCGCGCGCACTCGCGCATCGGCGTACAGGGATAGGCTGTGACCAGATTCTGATCGTGGAGCGCCCGGCGCGCCCGGATGCCGATTTTCGCTACCGGATCCTCAACGCCGACGGCGGCGAAGTTGAACAGTGCGGCAATGGCGCCCGCTGCTTTGTGCGCTTTGTGCGCGATCATGGCCTGACCAGCAAGGATGAAATAGCCGTGGAGACCATGGCCGGCATGATCTATCCGCGGCTGGAAGCCGACGGCCAGGTCACGGTGAACATGGGTGTGCCGCGATGGCAGCCTTCGGACGTGCCGTTCATCGCTGATACGGTTTCGCACCGCGGCATCGTCTATGATCTAGATATAGGTGGTGCGGTTGTGCCTGTGAGCATATTGTCCGTGGGTAACCCGCACGCGGTGCAGGTGGTCGAGGACGTCGACCGGGCACCGGTGCTCAGTCAGGGCCCCATGATAGAGTCGCATCCGCGATTTCCGCGCCGGACAAATGCCGGGTACATGCAGGTTGTCGACCGTGGCCATATCCGCCTGCGTGTCTATGAGCGGGGCGCAGGCGAAACGCTGGCTTGCGGTACCGGAGCTTGCGCCGCGGTGGTCGCCGGACGATTACGCGGTTTGCTTGATGCGACGGTAGAAGTTGCGGTGCGCGGAGGGTCTCTGCGCGTCGTCTGGCAGGGAGAGGGTGAGCCGGTGTGGATGACCGGTCCCGCCACCCGCGTTTTCGAGGGGCGCGTGGATCTGCAGGAGTTTTCTCAATGAGGGAGGTCAAGTGAGCAACAAGCCGTCGAGTGGAGAACAGAACAAGGAACTGTCGTGGGAGGATGCCGTTGCCCGTTACCTCGAGGGCAATCCGGATTATTTCCTGCGCTATCCCGCTCTGCTCGAAGGACTGAACGTACCGCACCCGGGAACCGGTACCGCCGTTTCCCTGATAGAACGCCAGGTGCAGGTATTGCGCGACCGCAACCAGGAACTGTCGCAGCAGCTGCGCGAACTGCTGAGCATCGCCCGCGAGAATGATGTTTTGGCCGACCGCCTGCATCGATTTGCACTGGCAATGATCGACAGCAGCTCGCTGGATGAGGCGCTCGGTACTGCGCGCGACATGCTTCGCCAGCAGTTCAAGCTTGATGCCGTCGTGATTTTGCTCAAGGCCGGTAGCGAACGCCTGGCCGGACGGCCCGAGTTCGTCGATGCCTTCGATCAGCGCTTCGATCAGCTGCTGCGCCAGCTCGGCGGGGTTGGCGACAGCACGCTGGCGGCAAGCCCTCCAAAGCCGCTGTGTGGCGCAATGCATGGTGTCGACATCATGAGCTACCTGTTTGCAGGCCAGGCGCAGACGATCCGCTCCACCGCGATGGTGTTGCTTTCGGGGGCGGAAATGCGTGGGATCATGTGCCTTGGGAGTACCGACCCGCTGCGCTTTCATCCGCAGATGGGCACAGTCTATCTGGCGCGCCTCGGTGAGATTCTGACGTCGGGCCTCGGGCGCCTGCTGTAGGCCGGGGTCTGTCCGGGGCGGTCCGCATGGCCAGCACACGCACACCGGAACAGGCGCAGATCGAGAGCTTCATCGAGTATCTGCGCAGCGAGCGGCGCATGTCGCCGCACACCATTTCCGGATACCTTCGGGATCTGAGGTGCCTTCGAGCTTACTGTGACAAGGAGGCAATCAACGACTGGTCTGTGCTTACCGGGCGCCATGCCCTGGCGTACGTCGCCCACCTGCATCGGACCGGCCTCGGCGGCAGGAGCATTCAGCGCGCGCTCTCGGCTGCGCGATCTTTTTATCGTCATCTTCTGCGTTCCGGCACGCTGTCCGGCAACCCGTTCGTCGGTGTCCCGGCGCCGAAATCCCGCAAGCGATTGCCAAAATCCCTGAGCGTGGACCAGGCCGCGCGCCTGGTGGAGATGGACGGAAGCGAGTCCATGACGCTGCGCGATCGGGCGATTATGGAGCTGCTTTATTCGTCGGGCCTGCGTCTGGCGGAGCTGGTATCGCTGGACGTAGCGGACGTGGATTTGGGCGATGGGGTGGTGCGTGTTACGGGCAAGGGCGGAAAGACCCGCATTGTTCCAGTGGGACGGTTTGCGCGCGATTCGATCAGGCTTTGGCTCGCGGCGCGGGTGGCCACCGCGCTACCGGGCGAGCAGGCCCTGTTCATCGGGCGTGGCGGGCGGCGCCTCGGACCCCGCTCCGTGCAGCTGCGTCTGAGATACTGGGCGCGTCGGCAGCAGCTCGGGACGCCGGTTCATCCACACATGCTGCGTCACTCGTTCGCAAGCCACCTGCTGGAGTCCAGCGGGGACCTGCGTGCGGTACAGGAGTTGCTTGGGCACGCGCATATCTCGACAACCCAGATTTACACCCATCTCGATTTTCAGCACCTCGCCCGTGTCTACGACGGCGCTCATCCCCGTGCGCACAGAAGGGATGGCGTTTGCGTCCGGGGTCGAGGCGCGGGCAAAAAAGACGACTGATGGATGCCGCCCGGGCCGCTCGCCGAGATGCACGCACAGTTACTGGCGGCAGGGTCGGGCGTTGTGATAGCTTAAAATGCCGGCGGCCGAGGAGCGCGCCGGGTGGGCATTCGGAGGCAAGAAGTCATGAGTGGCAACTGTAGCGAATTGGAGCCTTTCGCACTGCGCGTTCTGGGCGACAGCATGGCGCCCGAGTTCTGGGACGGCTGTATCGTCATAATCGATCCCGGTTCACCTGCCCGGGACGGGGCATACGTGATCGTTGAATACGAGGGGGAGCACATCTTCCGTCAGTTGCGAATCGAGTCCGGCCGCCACTACCTCAAGCCCCTGAATGAGTCCTATCCTCCCGTCGAGCTGGCCGGACCCTATACGGTTCGAGGCGTCGTCATTCAGCGCGCCGGACGGAGGCGCTCGGAACATAAGCACTACGACTAGGCAAACGGACTCCGGGCGGCGCTGAATCTGCGGGGTGGGTGCAGTGTCACCGGCTGCAAGGTGTGGTCGACATGCAAAAACTTTATAGCGCGGCGAATCTGCAGGAGGCCCACCTCATAAAGGGCATGCTATCGGCAGCGGGCATCGAGGTGCGCATTTTCAATGAGCATCTTCAGGGAGGGCTTGGGGAACTCCCATTTTCCGAAGTCTATCCCGAAATATGGCTCGAGGACGAAGGCAATGCGGCACGCGCGCAGTGCATCCTGGCCGACTACGAACGCCCGGCCTCGATTGCCAGTCGTCACTGCCAATCATGCGGCGAAGATAGTCCGGGGGCGTTTGAAGTGTGCTGGAACTGCGGCAGACCGATCTAGCATGGAAGCCTGCGGATTGCCTCGGACCGATGGGCGCGGGAGGGAAGCCGTCATGGTGGACTCCATGTGTTTGGGTCACCCGGTCCCCGACTCGGGACATGACCGATGCAATCGGCAAGGCGATTGCACATGCCGGGCAGATGGCCACGAGCCCCGCCTCGTTTGGAATCGCGGAATTGCGCGTACGTCCAGAGCGCTGACGGATTCTACGTTTCCGGATCAAATTTACGTCGGATTCCGGCCAGGGCAGTGTGACCCGACCGGCCGCACGCCCTGGGACGAAGCGGGTGCTTCGCGGTTGCGGGAATTCCTATAACATTCGGGCCGGTGCCGTGGCACCGATTTCGAAAATGCGGAACGGATCCGATCATGACCGGGCTCCTCAATACCTTCGTTATGCTGTTTGTGGTCATAGACCCCATCGGGCTTGCGCCGATGTTTGCCGGACTCACCTATGGAGGTACGGAAAGCTACCGTCGTCGCATGGCGGTCAGGGGCACGCTGCTCGCGGGCACCGTTCTTGTCATCTTCGTGTTTGTGGGCAAGCCTCTGCTGCGCGCTCTGGGGATAGGGATACCCGCGTTCCAGATCGCCGGCGGTGCACTGCTGTTTCTGTTGGCCATCGACATGGTGTTCGCGCGCCAGTCGGGACTGCGGTCCACTACCGAGCGCGAACAGCAGGAAGCGGAGCAGCGCACGGACATTTCAGTGTTTCCGCTCGCCGTACCGCTAATCGCCGGGCCTGGGGCCATCACTACTGTACTTCTGATGTCCGGAAGCTCCGGACAGACGTTGATGGGGACCATTGCAAGACTCTTAGTGCTGCTTGCGGTACTGGTGCTTGCGCTGGGATCGCTTCTGCTTACCACGCGCATCATGCGATTCATGGGGGAGACCGGCGCTAACACCTTCACACGCACTTCCGGTGTCATTCTCGCTGCGCTCGCCGTGCAGTTCATGATTGATGGATTGGCCGCGGGCGTCCTGCCGCAACTCAGGTGAGCGCCGCCGCGTGAACGCGGATCGGAAGGCCGATGCCCCTGTTGTAGGGGGGGGCATAGTAACGGAGGTTCGGCACCGATCGGCGTATTCGTCGACCATGGCCAACGCGCGCCGCGGGTGCGCACTTGCAGCGTCCGGAGATGGTTGCGGCCGGCAGGAGTTTTCGCGCCGGACAGATCCTCGGCCGCCATGTGCCGTTGCCGCACCGCAACCTGGCGATACTGGGCCTCGGTCCGAATTATTGTGCCCAGGTCCGGGCACAGGGTCTTGCGATCGGGCTTGGCCGCGAGGATGCCACGGTTGATCCGTGGCAGCGTGCCGCGCTTTATAAGGGAATTCCAGCGCCTGGCCAAGATCCTCAGCGATATTGCGGTTGTTGCCCCGTCCATGGCGAAGACCAAGGCATGGATCATTAGGCATGGGCTTGAACTGGGCGTCGGTTGTGCCCAAAAACCACAGCTGCCTGCTCGGGCATCCCCGGCACTGTGGCCGGTGCCCGCAGTGCCGGAAGCGGCGCACAGCGTTCGCGGCCGCCGGCGCCTTAGAGCCGCCGGATTTTAACTGCGCCGGCGATTGACCTTTCGTTCGCAATCCGCCATTGCAGATCGGGCATAAGGCAGAAGCGGCGCGGATTTCCACCAGCCTGGCAGGCGGGTACAATTCCCTCACAGCCCTGAAGTGGAGCACTCATGGATCAGTTTCGCGGAACCACCGTCCTTTCGGTACGGCGTGGCAGCCAAGTCGTCATCGGCGGCGACGGTCAGGTATCGATGGGCAGCACGATCATGAAGGGCAATGCGCGCAAGGTGCGCCGTCTTTACAAGGACCAGGTGATCGCGGGATTTGCCGGGGGCACTGCGGACGCTTTTACGCTCTTCGAGCGTTTCGAGGCGAAGCTCGAAAAGCATCAGGGAAACCTGACGCGTTCGGCAGTGGAGCTGGCCAAGGACTGGCGCACCGACCGTGTGCTGCGGAGGCTGGAGGCGCTGCTTGCGGTGGCGGATCGTACGGCGTCGCTGATCATCACCGGGAATGGTGATGTGGTCGAGCCGGAGGGCGGGCTGATGGCCATCGGCTCAGGTGGACCGTTCGCGCAGGCTGCGGCGCGTGCGTTGCTCGATAACTCCGAACTCCCGGCGCGCGCCATTGTCGAAAAAGCACTGAATATTGCCGCCGACATCTGTATCTATACGAACCACAACCTGACAGTCGAAGAGCTGGAAATCTGAATCGCCATGTCGGAAATGACGCCCCGTGAAATTGTCCAGGAGCTGGACAAGCACATCATCGGCCAGGCTGCAGCCAAGCGGTCCGTGGCCATCGCATTGCGCAACCGCTGGCGGCGTGCGCAGGTGGCGGACGCCGACATGCGTAACGAGATCACACCGAAAAATATCCTTATGATCGGGCCTACCGGTGTAGGCAAGACGGAGATTGCGCGCCGCCTGGCAAAGCTCGCACATGCCCCGTTCGTGAAAGTCGAGGCCACGAAATTTACCGAGGTGGGCTATGTCGGGCGTGATGTCGATTCCATCATCCGCGACCTGGTCGACGTGGCGCTCAAAATGACGCGCGGCGAGGAGATGGACAAGGTGCGCCACCGCGCCCAGGATGCAGCCGAAGAGCGTGTGCTCGACATTCTCCTCCCGCCAGCGCGCGAGGTAGGTTTCGCCGCTGCCGGCTCCCCGCGCGCGACGACCGATGGTGCTGCGCGCCAGGCGTTCCGCAAGAAGCTTCGCCAAGGTGAGCTCGACGACCAGGAGATAGAGGTCGAGCTTAGCGCTCAGACCATGGGTGTCGAGATTCTCGCGCCACCCGGAATGGAAGAACTGACCAGTCAGCTGCAGGGCATGTTTCAGGGGATGGGCAGTCGGCGCACACACGCGCGCAAGGTCCGGATCAGTGAGGCGATCAAGTTGCTGACCGAGGAGGAGGCAGCGCGCATGATCAACGATGAAGACCTCAAGGCGCGCGCCCTCGAACGTGCCGAACAGCATGGCATCGTGTTTCTGGATGAGCTCGACAAGATCGTAGGCCGATCCGAGAGTCACGGCCCGGATGTATCGCGCGAGGGTGTGCAGCGTGATCTGCTGCCGCTCGTGGAGGGTTCGACGGTTACTACCAAGTATGGCATGGTCAAAACCGACCATATCCTGTTTATTGCATCCGGGGCGTTCCATCTGGCCAAGCCGTCGGATCTGATTCCCGAACTGCAGGGCCGGTTGCCGATCCGCGTCGAGCTGAGCGCCCTGTCCGTTGATGATTTTGTGCGCATTCTCACGGATACGGACGCTTCGCTGACCGAACAATACGGAGCACTCATGGCAACTGAGGGCGTTCAGCTTTCATTTACCGAGGACGGCGTGCGTCGCATTGCCGAAGTCGCATGGCAGGTCAACGAAAAGACCGAGAACATCGGTGCACGCCGCCTGCATACGGTGATGGAGCGGCTGCTGGAGACGATTTCGTTTGAGGCTGCGGACCGCAGCGGGCAGGCACTGTCTGTCAGCGCCGCCTATGTCGAGGAGCACTTGGCCGGCTTGGCCGGGAACGAGGACCTCGCGCGCTATATTCTCTGACCTCCGAGGGTCGGTTCCCCCGGGTTGATTCCAGAACGACGGGCTTTTTTGGCGCTTGAAAAGACCGGTCGCACCCCCATTTTAGAGGTGGGCCGGCGCTAGCGCTGGCCGTAAATTGGGAATTCCGGAAATCGAACCTGAATAGGAGGCGACACCATGAATACACTGATCCGCAACCCCGCGCGCGAGCGGCTGACTCAGCGCTTCGGGGACGATTTTGACAATCTTTTTGAGGGTTTTTTCCGCCCCATGCGGTGGCTCGAGGAGCCAGTGAATGAGGGTCTGGTCCCGCGCCTGGATGTGGTCGAGAACGATAATGAGTTCGTCGTTCATGCGGAACTGCCGGGGGTGAAGAAGGAAGACATCCATATCACGCTTGAAGATGGCGTGCTCACTCTGGATGCCGAATCGAAGAGCGAAACCGAGGAGAAGGAAGGCAGTCGCATTGTGCGCCAGGAGCGGCGCTACGGGAAATATGTCCGCAGCCTGCGTCTTGGCAAGGAAATCGATGAGAAAAAGGTGAAGGCCAACTACAAGGACGGGGTCCTGGAACTCATGCTTCCCAAGGCGGAGGAAGTTAAACCGAAGAAGATCAATGTCGATGTGAGCTGAGCGTGCAGTATTCGCCTAGCCAAAAAAAAGGGGTCGCTCACGCGGCCCCTTTTTTGGCAGGTTATGCGAGCGCCGGTGCAGGTTTCGGGCAGGAGCGGACCGGGTCCGGCGCTTAAGTGCCCGGTCGCCAGGCCCCAGAAAGGCGGTTAGCTCGGGCGCAAGAGCGTTCGCCATCGGGTTGTCCGAGGTGGATCAATATCCCGGCGCGCCGCGGTCGGGCACCGATATCGGCAGGCCTGCATTGCTGGAAGCTGTTGGCGGCGTCGCAATGCCCGGTAGATGTCCCGCAGCCAGCGGGGATGGGCGCGCCGGGTTCGGTTGAGCCCGGCGGGTGGCGTGTCCGGCTGCGGGGTCAGGAAGTGACGATGATCTGGTGTCGAACCCTGTCACGGACCCCGGGAAACCAGGATCCCGCGGCAGTCCCGCCGTGGCAATGCCGACAGCCTGGGTCTTGCAGGGCGTTCCGCGCGGCACGGCGAGAGCGGGGCCGTCCCCGCTGCTGTTTGAGGCGACTGCAGCCGTTGCGGTGCTCTCAGGGGGACGGCATGACCCCCGGAGAGGGGGTCCCTCGCCGCGGCGGCAGCGCCCAAGGACACTTGTGGGATGCCTGTGAGTCTGGCCCCGCGGCTGGCCAGTGAGCATGGCCTGTGACAGGGCCCTATGCTGACATTCGTGCCTGAATGCGGTAATTTGCGCCACAAACAAGCGCCAGGTCTTTGGAACCTGGTTGCGGCGGGAGCCGAGCAGCCCCGCCGATGCGTCTGTCCAACGGGAAATTGTCTATGTCGCTGTCTCCGATGCCGGCCGCCGAGCGTGCCCAGGTTCTGACCGAGGCCCTGCCCTATATTCAGCGTTTTCACGGAAAGACCGTGGTCATCAAGTATGGCGGCAATGCCATGGTCGATGATCGGCTGAAGCAGAGTTTTGCGCGCGACGTCGTGCTGATGAAACTGGTCGGCATGAATCCCGTCGTCGTGCACGGTGGCGGACCACAGATCGGCCGGATGTTGGAGAGGATCGGCAAGAAGAGCGAATTCATCCAGGGCATGCGCGTCACGGATCGCGAAACCATGGATGTCGTCGAAATGGTCCTGGGAGGGCTGGTCAATAAGGAAATTGTCAGCCTGATCAACAAGCATGGCGGCAAGGCGGTTGGTCTGACAGGCAAGGATGGCGGCCTGATACATGCGCGCAAGATGGTGATGCAGAAAGTCCAGGCCGACGAGTCACTCGCGAGTGAAATCATCGATATCGGCCAGGTCGGAGAGGTGGAGAGCATAGACCCCGAGGTGGTGGCATTGCTCGATACGCGCAATTTTATTCCGGTCATTGCGCCGGTGGGCGTCGGTGCCGATGGCGAAGCCTATAACATCAATGCCGATGTGGTGGCGGGTAAGCTCGCTATCACGCTGCGGGCCGAGAAGCTGATCCTGCTGACCAACACGACCGGCGTGCTGGGCAAGGATGGAGCGCTGCTGACGGGGCTGACGGTCGAGCTGGTCAATTCCCTCATCGAGGACGGCACGATACATGGCGGCATGCTGCCGAAGGTGCGCTACGCTCTTGATGCCGTCAGCGGCGGCGTCAGAAGCGCGCATATTATTGACGGACGCGTGGATCACGCGATACTGCTCGAGATATTCACCGACGCAGGGGTCGGAACGCTCATCCGGTCCTGATGGAGAACCTGTGGACAGCGATTCGCTGCTGAATTTCTTCGTATTTACCGCGGACCTCACGGCTATCTGCACCCAGAACGGCTGGCCTGACCCGGAGTCTCTGCACGTCGAGATCCTCGAACAGCGGGCCGGCGAACTTCTGTGCGCGGTAGCGTTCGAGGAAGTTATCATGGAAGGTTCCGGCTGCTGCGCCGGGCGCATTGGCTGCTGGGGCAAGTACCGGGTTAAGTTGGATGCCACCGGAAACATTGCCCGGGCGGAAGCGGTGGCGGGTACGCGGGCGTAATGCGCTCCGTCGACATCGGCGGGTTGCGCCTACCGCGGCTTCGCGCAGCAGCGAGCGGCTGAACTGCGAGCAAGGGAGCCCCTATATGGCCAGAGCCCGAAGTGGCGAACGGCGCCAGGATATCCTGCAGACACTGGCGCATATGCTCGTAGAACTGCAGGGCGAACATATCACTACGGCCGCCCTGGCGCGCAGCGTCGGTGTCTCCGAGGCAGCGCTTTACCGCCACTTTCCGAGCAAGGCCAAGATGTTCGAGGCACTTATCGAGTTCATCGAGGAGTCGCTATTCACGCGCGTCAACAGGATACTGCTGGAAGACCAGCAGACCGAAGTGCGTGTGCAGAAGACCATGTTGCTGGTCCTGGGGTTTGCCGACAAGAATCCGGGCCTGGCGCGGCTCATGCATGGCGACGTGCTCGTGGGCGAAACCGCCCGCCTTCGCCAGCGCATGTCCCAGATCTACGATCGCCTGGAGACCCAGTTTCGGCAGATCCTGAGAGAAGGCAATTCCGCAGGCGTGTCCGTCGCAGCCGCCGATAGCGCACGCCTGCTGCTGGCGGTCGTGGAGGGGCATATTGCGCAGTTCGTGCGCAGCGGCTTCCGGATATCGCCAGTGGAGGGATGGGATCGCCGGTGGCAGCTGCTGTGCGACGGGGGATTCGGCATAACGCCGAGAACCACGGACTAGGCTGCATGCGCAGGCGGGTTCAGCGCCCGTCCCACGTAACGGTCGGAACCGTATTCATGTTGCGGCATGCGCAGTTTGGACGGCTCCGTACACCGTCATATACGCAGCCTGCGCGCCCCAGACACGATGTGACCGGATCCGAAATCGCGGCGACGGTCAGACCGCCACGGCTGACGCGCTGCTCCGCTTATACGGCATCAGCCGCACACGGGGCAGGTCGGATCCTTGCGCAGTCGGACGCTGCGCCATTCCATGGTCAAGGCGTCGAGGAGCAGCAATCGACCTGCCAGCGACTCACCGATATCGAGCAGCACTTTCAGTGTCTCCGTCGCCTGAATACTGCCGACGATCCCAGGCACGGGCGCGAGTACCCCGTTCTCCGAGCAGGTTTCTTCAAGCTCGTCCACATCCTTGTACAGACAGCGGTAGCAGGGACTCTCCGGGCGATCCGCCCGGAATACCGCGATCTGGCCCTCCATGCGGATTACAGCCCCCGAAATCAGCGGCTTCCTGTGCCTGACGCAGGCACGATTAAGGGCAAAGCGTGTGGCAAAGTTGTCGCTGGCATCGACGCAGGCATCGGCCAGACGGACCTCTCTGTCGAGGGCATCCGGGTCCAGCCGCGCATCAATGGTCGTGACCTCCACGTCCGGATTGAGGGCTGCGAGGGCGTGGCGGGCGGAGCGGACTTTCTGCTGACCGATGGTGGCGGTCGTGTGGACGATCTGGCGCTGCAGGTTCGAAAGCTCCACCCGATCATGGTCCGCGATGACAAGTTGGCCGACACCACTCGCGGCAAGATACAGCGCGACCGGTGAGCCTAGTCCGCCAAGGCCGATGATCAGCACGCGCGAGCCAAGCAGCTTCTGCTGTCCTTCGAAACCTATCTGTGGCAGCAGGATATGGCGGCTGTAGCGGAGCAGCTGATTGTCGTCCATGGCCGGAATTCTATCAGACCATGCAATTATGGATGACATCAGGGAAAGAGCCCCCACCGTTCGCCGACGGGCGGCCGCGAACGACAGCAAAGCACCTGAGCGACGGACCGGACTCGACGCCCCAGGAGGCGCCATCTTGAGTGAAGGCATGCAGGCAGCCCGAGGCGGTTGTCGAGAGGCAGATTTTCCACCTTCGTCAGGGGATTGGCGTCTGCGGCAACTACGAGGCAGGCTGGATGAATTCGGCATCTTCCCGATGCAGACCGCATCGTGGACGTCTCAGCTGTCTTCCGCCCGCCGGCCGGCGACGATGCGGGCGTGCCCGGCGAAGTCCCGGTAAGACGCGCAGTCACGATATCCGTCCTGGTCGAGGATTTCCCTGACCGCCTGGGCCTGATCGTAGCCATGCTCGAGCAGTAGCCAGGCGCCGGGCTTGAGGTGGTCTTGCGCGCCGGCCGCGATCTCGCGGACCGCCGCAAGACCGTCGGGTCCGGCACGCAGCGCAATTCCCGGCTCAAAGCGAACGTCGCCGGCGTCGAGATGCGGGTCGCTGTCGCGGATGTATGGCGGGTTGCTGACGAGCAGATCGAAGCGTTCGCCGGCTAGTGCCGCAAGCCAGTGTCCCTCGCGAAAAGTCACATGGCCGATGCCGTGACTGCGGGCGTTGTCGCGGGCGACGGTGAGCGCCGCGGGTGATACGTCGGTCGCGACCAGCCGACAGGCGGGTCGTTCGCGGGCCAGCGCCAGGGCGACTGCGCCGCTGCCAGTACCGAGGTCCGCGATATCCCATGCGCACTGTGCAGGAATGCGGGCCAGCGCCAGCTCGACCAGAAGTTCAGTCTCCGGACGCGGTATCAGGGTCTGGGGCGTGACCTTCAGGTCCAGCGACCAGAACTCACGCCTGCCGGTCAAATACGCGATCGGTTCCCCTGTTGCGCGCCGCCTCACAAGCGCGTCGAGTTGCCTTAGCTGCTCCGGATTCAGGGTATCCGGGCCGCGCGTGACCAGTCCCGCGCGATCCAGTCCACAGACGTGCATGGCAAGCGCCTCGACGTCTGCGCGTGCCGACGGTGACAGCGGCGCCAGTTCGGTGGCGGCATGTGTCAAATACTGGCTTAGCGACATTGCCAAGACTGCTCAGCTGCCGAGCGCCGCGAGCGATTCGGCCTGGTCCTCGGCCACGATCGGGTCAATGAGGTCGTCGAGGTCGCCATTGAGGATCTGATCGAGCTTGTAGAGGCTCAGGTTGATGCGATGGTCGGTTACGCGGCCCTGGGCGAAGTTGTAGGTCCGGATGCGTTCCGAACGGTCGCCGCTGCCGATCAGGCTTCTGCGCGCGGCCGCCTCCTGTTCCCGCTGCTTCCGTCTCTCGGCATCGAGCAGACGTGCGCCCAGGATGGCCATCGCCCGCGCACGGTTCTTGTGCTGGGAGCGCTCATCCTGACATTCAACTACGATGCCGCTGGGAAGGTGGGTTATGCGGATGGCGGAGTCGGTCTTGTTTACATGCTGACCGCCGGCGCCGGAGGAGCGATAAGTGTCGATCTTCAGGTCCGCGGAATTGAGTTTTACGCTTTCGACCTCGTCCGGTTCGGGAAGGATCGCTACCGTGCAGGCCGAGGTGTGAATGCGGCCTTGCGCTTCGGTGGCTGGAACGCGCTGCACGCGGTGGCCGCCGGACTCGAATTTCAGGCGCGAATAGGCTCCCTGCCCGGTTACGCGCGCAATGATCTCCTTGTAGCCCCCATGTTCTCCGGGGCTGGAGCTCACCACTTCTATGCCCCACCCGCGCCGCGTCGCGTACGCGCTGTACATGCGGAACAGGTCTCCGGCGAACAGCGCCGCCTCGTCTCCGCCAGTGCCGGCGCGGATCTCGAGGAAGACGTTGCGGTTGTCGTTAGGGTCCTTTGGTAAAAGCAGTTTCTGCAGCTGCTGCTCAAGGTTTGTGATCACGGCGGCAAGGCGAGTACTTTCCTCCTCAGCCATGGTCCGCATGCCACCGTCCTTGTCCTGGCGCAGTGCTTGCGCCGCTTCCAGGTCAGACCGGGCCGTGCGGTACTCGCGATAGAGCTTGACCACTGGAAGTATCTCCGCGTGCTCCATCGCCAGCACACGAAATCGGTTCTGATTGGCGATCACTTCAGGGTCGGACAGCATGGCGCTGATTTCCTCCAGCCTCAGATCGAGACCCTCCAGCTTCGACTGGATCGACGGATTCATTCAGGGCGGAGCCGTATCAGGCGGGGTTCAATCATCATCGCCCAGATTGAAAAGCTTGCGCGCCGCATGCAGCAGGTCGGCATTGCCTTCGTGGTCGGCCTGTCTGAGCGCAGAGGTCGGGGCGTGTGTGAATTTGTTGGTCAGAGCGCGTGCGAGATGGGAGAGGATGCGGTCAGGGTCATCGCCCTGCGCGAGGCGCAGCTGCGCGCGCCGCAGCTCGGCTTCACGCACTGCCTCCGCATTCTCGCGCAGCGCCCGGATCGTTGGTACCGAATCGAGGGATTTTACCCATTGCATGAAGCCGACGACCTGCAGGTCTATGATTTTCTCGGCTTCTTTGGCGGCCTCCTGGCGAGACTGAAGATTTTCCTGTACCACTTGCTGGAGATCATCGACGGTGTAGAGGTACACGTCATCGAGCTTGCTGACTTCCGGTTCGATATCGCGCGGCACCGCGATGTCGACCATGAAGATGGGACGATGCTTGCGTATGCGCAGGGCACGCTCAACGGCGCCTTTGCCGAGAATCGGCAGCTGGCTGGCGGTTGAAGAAATCACTATGTCCGCCTCGCTTAGACGCTCCGGCATTTCCGCCAGCGTGATGGCTTCACCGCCGCCCAGTCCGGCCACTGCCTGTGCCCGTTCCAGGGTACGATTGGCGACAATCATGTGCTTGACGCCCTGCTCCCTGAGGTGCCGGGCGACGAGCTCAATGGTTTCCCCAGCGCCTATCAGCAGCACGGTCTGCTCGGAAAGTCGGTTAAATATGCGGCGTGCCAGACTGACTGCCGCATACGCCACGGATACTGCACTGACACCGATCGCGGTGTCGGTCCGTACCTGTTTTGCCACTGCGAAGGTCTGTTGAAACATCCGGTTCAGTATCTTGCCGGTGGCGCCCGCCCTGTGCGCAAGGGCAAAGGCCTCCTTCATCTGACCCAGTATCTGCGGTTCACCGAGCACCATTGAATCGAGCCCCGAGGCGACTCGGAACGCGTGTTTGACCGCAGAGCTGCCCGGGTGCACATACAGGTGCGAGCGGATTGTTGCTGCCGGCAGTTTGTGGTACTCGCAAAACCAGTCGAGCGCACGGCTGTTGTCGCTGTTGTCGATCTGGCAGTACAGTTCGGTACGGTTGCAGGTTGAGAGAATCGCCGCCTCGCTTACTCCGCCGTGACGGGTC
Organism: Pseudomonadota bacterium; assembly: GCA_021790335.1. Lineage (GTDB taxonomy): Bacteria > Pseudomonadota > Gammaproteobacteria > Acidiferrobacterales > UBA6901 > JAJYCY01. The sequence goes on from JAJYEE010000003.1 coordinate 158,871, forward strand.
AGGTCGTGCAGTGCCTCGGGCAGGTGTTCGGGCGCGAATGCGGCTTCCTCGCGGACCGAAAGCGGCGCGGTCCTGTGGTTCAGTCCGAACGCGACAAGGCGATGCATGGGTTCAGCCACATTTCCGGAATGGACGAAGTACTTGATCGGGCACCAGATCTAAATATAGGCACCCGGCGGGCCAGTTGCCGGTGCAGCGCCGGTTTGCGCCTTCAGCCCCCGCCAGTTTCGGGGCGCAACAAGCCATGGAAACCCGTATTTTCCAGTTTCCTGGCAAAAAAGTCCACGAAGTTGCCGCGGGGGCCGGTTTTGGGGTTGTCCTCGGATATGACGGGTACGGTGTCAAGCCCGCCGCCCGGACAGGGATTTGTACAGGGCGGTTCCGGTCCGCCATATCACTGCGGCCAGCGCAAGTGCCAGAACGAGGCAGGTCCCGGCCATTCCCCATCGGTGTGCCGACCAGTTCGAGACCAGCTCCAAACCCAGAGCCCAGATGCCAACGCCGAGCACGAACAGCAGCGGTGCAAGGACGAGTGACAGCGGGCGATGCCGCCGTGCCAGAGCGAGAACCATGATCGCCAGCAATGCCGCAGCAACTGCCAAGCCCGCGGATCCGAACAGCGGCCAGTATTCCAGGACATGCTCCTGGCTGGCCTGGGCCGCCAGTGCCGCTGCCAGGATTGCACCGAACGCAAGCATGCGGCTTGCGGCCTTTCTGGACGGACCATCGGTCTGTGCCACCTCCTCGAGGGTGTGGCGTTGAATACGGATCCCGGTAATGAGAGTAGTCGTGCTCAGACACATTAGCATCAGCGCCCCGAGCGACTTGGAAAACGTGTCGCTGATGCCCAAAATGTGCCCGAAAACAGCAAAGCCATCGATATAGATCCGAAGGATTCGGCTTAAATGGTTCACACTGTCCCAGCTGCCATAGGCTTGCGTCCACGCGTGCTGGCTGGGGAAAGCGGCGGATGCGATGAGGATTGCGCTTAGCGCAATCAGCGCATCCGCAATCGCACCGCCATAGCCGACGCGGCGTACGTCACCGTCGCCCGCAAGCTGACGCGCGCTGATACCGCTGGCAACGAGTGCATGCCAGCCGCCAATGGCCCCGGAAGTGGCGGTAACGAACAGCCACGGCAAAACCCCGGGAGCCTTGCCGGGGGTGTAAAAGGCGGGGGCTGCCAGCATCGGATGCGCGATCATGACCGCAATGAACAGAATCAGCAGGGTTATTCCAAGGAGACCCGTGCTCAATAATCCGTAGGGAAGCGCAAGCTTCTGCGGAGGCTGATGCGCGCTGTACCAGGCGAAAGCGAATGCCAGGACAATCCATATGACTGGCGCATCCAGTGTTAGCGCTTTGTTGGCGCCCGATTGGATCTGCAGCCGACCAACCAGTTCGAGCGGCATTCCGCGAAACAGCCACAATGCCAGAAGAGCCGCCGCGAGCCCGACCAGAGCGCCAGGAAGAATTGCGAAACCGGGGCGCCGACGCACAAACAGGCCGAAGACAAAGGCGATCGCCCCCTGCAATAAAAACGGTATGGCGCTTGCCGGGTACGCGACCAATACCCCGGCGATCGCAAGCGCCATGACTGCATTGACCAGAACGGAAAGCGTTGCGAGCAGTGCCAGTATCAGTGTTCCGGTGCTGTGTCCGGCGAGGTCTCGGGCCTGACTGGCCGGAATTGCGCCGCGGTGCTGGCGGGGGAGCCACAGACTTCCCATGGCGTAGGTGCCGGCAGCGACAACGCTTCCGACCACCACCCACAGGAATACTGGTATCCACCCCCAGGCCACAGCGAGTGTTGTGCCGATGATGGTAACGGCCGATGCCAGAGAACCGATATGCTGTGCAAACGGCATATACCTGGTGCTCGACACGGGGTCGCCCCTGTCCGCGGCCGCCGGGACCGGTGTACTATAATCGACATCCGAACGGAAAACCCGTACCGCCAGGAACTTAGAGAAGAAACGATAGCCGAACGCAAATACGATGAATGCGGCCAAGAGCACGAACACGGAATTGATCATGGGGCGCAGGTGCGGGTTTCTGGCGCGAGACCTTTTTATATAATACCCAGGCCGCATACGCAAATCTTCCCGCCGCCAGGACGAATTGGCGCAATGTAGGGATGTTTGTTTCGTTGATCGGCTTGGTTGTATCTTCGTTAACGATTTGGCAAGGCGAGAATCGCCGGAGACCCTAGATGAACAAATCCCCGTATCTTTGGCTGCTGGGTGCGGTGTGCCTGGGCCTGTCGGCGTGCGCAAGCGTGACGCCGCAGCCTGTTGCTGAGGCAACGGTTCCGGTAAAGCCTGCGCCCGCCCCGTTGCCAAAAGTGGCGCTGACGCCGAATGTCCTTTACGAATTGCTGCTGGGCGAGATAGCGGGGCAGCGTGGTCATCTCAATGTGGCTGTGACGGAATTCACGCGCGCAGCAACGCAGACGCGTGACCCGCGGGTCGCAGAACGCGCTACGCTGGTGAGCCTTTATGCGCATCGCCCCAAGGAAGCGGAAGAGGCCGGGAAGCTGTGGGCGAAATTGCAGCCGGACAGCATCGAGGCGCATGAGGCGCTCGCGACAGTCATGATGGATTCCGGCAGGATGCCCGAGGCCCAGGTGCAGCTCCAGAAGATTCTGGAACTGTCGCCGGGAAGCGAGCTGGGCGAGGCGTATCTGCGCATCGCAGCTGTGATGGATCGGGTTCCCGACCACGCCGAGGCGCTGCAGCTCATGCAGTCCCTTGCACGACTGCACCCCAAGCTGCCGGAGGCGCAGTTCGCTGTGGCCAGTCTGGCGGCGCGCAACAGGGACGCGACAGTCGCGGTCCAGGCCATCGACCGCGCGCTGCAGCTGCGGCCGAGCTGGGAAGAAGCCGCCCTGTTCAAGATGCGCATACTTGCCTTGCAGAAGAATCCACAGCGGGTTCTGACCTTCAGTCGTAAGTTTCTGCATTCCTATCCACACGCGACGAACTTCAGAATCAATTACGCACGGTATCTGGTCCACATCCAGAGATGGAACATGGCGCTGCAGCAGTTCATGCGCGTCGCCGCCGAGAATCCGAATAATCCCGAGGCCGTATACGCGACCGGGCTTCTTGCCCTTCAGACCAATCAAAGCGGTCTGGCCCGCAAGTACCTCGAGCGTGACCTCAAGCTGCAGCCCGACAACAACCAGGCGCGCATTTATCTCGGTGAAATCGCCGAGCAGAGCAAGCACTATAAGGAGGCCGCCCGCTGGTATCGTCAGGTTCCGGCGGGAGGCCATTACTTCGAGGCGCAGATGCGCCTGGGCGTGGTGATGTCCGACGAGGGCAGGCTCGACGATGCACTGGCGCAATTGCATCAGCTGCATGCCGAATCGGTCGGGCAGCAGGTCCAGCTCGCACTCGTCGAGGGACAGATGCTGCGCCGTGCGAAGCGGTACAGGCAGGCCGATGAAGTTCTCAGTGCTGCTCTCGAGAGCCAGCCCAACAATATCGATTTGCTGTATGCGCGCGCGCTTGTTGAGATCAAACTGAACAGGCTGGATCTGCATGAGGCGGATCTGCGCAAGATCCTGAAGGAGGATCCGACGAATGCTGATGCATTGAATGCGCTCGGATACACACTCGCGAACCGCACCAATCGCTACGATGAGGCGCTGTCCCTGGTTCAGAAGGCGCTGGCACTGCGTCCCGACGACCCCTATATCATGGACAGCATGGGTTGGGTTCAGTACCGGCTTGGCCACGACGCCGAGGCGGTAAGGTACCTTCGTGCCGCGCTCAAGAAGCGCCAGAATCCGGAGATTTCAGCGCATCTAGGGGAAGTGCTATGGGCCATGGGCCGGAAGACCGAGGCTGAGTCGGTCTGGAGCCGTGCCCTGAAGGCGGCGCCCGGCAACCGGAAGCTCCTGAGCGTCATCAAGAAGTTCAAGCCGTGAGGATATGGCTCCTCGCAGCCATTGCGCTGTTGCTTGCCGGCTGCGCCACTGCGCCGCCACAAGCACTGGTGGGCAATCCGGCGCTTGCATGGCAGGGACGCGTGGCAGAGCTTTCCCCGCTCCGGACCTGGGACGTAAGAGGTCGGCTGGCGCTGCGCACGGCTCATCACGGCGGGGAAGTTTCGCTTCGCTGGGTAAGGAGCGATCGCCGTTATACCATCGACCTCAGCGGACCTCTCGGTCACGGTTTGGTTCAGCTGCAGCAGAGCAGCAGCGGTGCGCGTCTGGAGGACGCCCACAGGCATGTTTATCACGCTGCCAACGCCGAGAGGCTTCTGTTCCAAACGACCGGCTGGCGTGTGCCGCTCGACGGCCTGGCCTACTGGATCCGCGGACTGCCCGTGCCGGGAGTACCGCATGAACAGGATCTGGACGGCGCCGGGCTGCTGCGACAGCTTCGTCAATCGGGCTGGAACATCAAGTTTCTCGCCTATGCGCGTTATGGTCGTTACCTTCTTCCCCGCGATATCCAGCTGAATCGGGTCGCATCGGTGCAACCGGACCACGCAACAGGTGCGGTTCGGTCCGGCGCAAGGTTCCGCCCGATCGAGGCCCGGTTGGTGATCGAGCGCTGGGCCTATTTGAGATGACGCCGCAGCAAGGACACCATGATCCCCGCCAATCTCGAAAGCTGGCCGGCACCGGCGAAACTCAACCTGTTTCTGCATATTACCGGCCGTCGTCCGGACGGCTACCATTCACTGCAGACTGTCTTTCAGTTTCTCGACTATTCCGATGAACTGGCGTTCGAGGTGACCGGGGACGGGTGTGTCAGCCGGGCCACGGCAATTCCGGGATTGCCTGAGGATGCGGATTTGTGCGTGCGCGCGGCCCGCTCCCTGCAGACCGTGGCTGGTGTCGGGCGCGGGGCCACCCTTCATGTCGTCAAACGCATCCCGCAGGGAGGAGGACTGGGAGGGGGGAGTTCCGACGCAGCCACGACCCTGTTGGCACTCAACCGGCTGTGGAATCTCGGGTTGCCGCTTGCCGACCTGACAACACTGGCCCTGAAACTGGGGGCGGATGTGCCGGTGTTCGTCCGGGGGTATGCCGCCTGGGGCGAGGGAATCGGCGAGGCGCTCGCACCCATCAGCCTCGCGGAGCCCTGGTACGTGGTTCTTGTCCCCCCTGTGCACGTATCCACTCAGGCGGTATTTGCCGAGTTCGATCGCGACGCCGCGGCACAATTGACACGCTACAGCCAGCCCATCACAATACGCGATTTTCACGCTGGTCGTGCGCGCAACGACCTAGAACCGGTGGTTCGTCGGCTTTACCCCCAGGTCGATAAGGCCTTGGCGTGGCTCGGAAAATTCGGAGATGCACGCATGACGGGTTCTGGGTCCTGTGTCTATCTGGCGACGACCGGTCCGGACCAGGCCAGGGACATCGTTGCCCGCTGTCCGCAGGATTGCGCGAAGGGTTTCGTCGCACGCGGAATAAATGAGCACCCGATTCACCGGCGGTACGGCGACGTTTGAATTGGGGTGTCGCCAAGCGGTAAGGCACCGGATTTTGATTCCGGCATTCCCAGGTTCGAATCCTGGCACCCCAGCCAATTTCCGGAAGAGAGGAATCGGAGTGCTGTCCGGGCGGGGCTCGGCACGACGACGCAGCCGGCAGGCCGGCTGCCCGCAATGATTGAGCGCGATGGTTCAACGAACAGGGCGGGCCCGCCGCGCCACTAACGGCAGCGTGACGGCCTGAATCCGGATCCACGCAGGGGACGTATTAGCGGAGAGGCAAGTGTCGCTAGACAACATGGTGGTATTCACCGGGAACGCCAACCCGGCGCTGGCGGAGCGGGTGGTTCACCACCTCGGCATTCCGCTGGGCAAGGTGCATGTCGGCCGCTTCAGCGACGGCGAGACGCTGGTCGAGATCATGGAGAATGTGCGCGGACGAGACGTCTTCGTGCTTCAGCCGACCTGCGCGCCGAGCAATGACAATTTGATGGAACTCCTGGTTATGATGGACGCGATAAAGCGTGCATCAGCACGGCGGGTGACCGCTGTCATGCCCTATTATGGGTATGCGCGCCAGGACCGGCGGCCGCGTACGGCGCGTGTTGCGATCACCGCGAAAGTAGTTGCAGATATGATCACGGTTGCAGGCGCCAACCGTGTACTGACAATGGATCTGCATGCCGACCAGATCCAGGGATTTTTCAATATCCCGACGGACAATATTTATGCCGCTCCGGTATTGCTGGGTGAAATCTGGCGCAACAAGTACCAGGATCTGCTGGTGATTTCACCGGACGTCGGAGGCGTCGTGCGTGCCCGTGCCATGGCCAAGCATCTCGAAGCGGGTCTCGCGATCATCGACAAACGCCGGCCGCGTCCCAACGAGGCCAAGGTGATGAACATCATTGGCGAGGTCGAGGGGCATACCTGCGTGCTGATGGACGACCTGGTCGATACCGCCAACACACTGTGCGAGGCGGCTGCGGCGCTGAAGGACCACGGTGCCCTGCGAGTGGTGGCCTACTGCACGCATGCCGTGCTGTCGGGCCCTGCGGTTGAGCGCATCGAGAATTCGCAGCTCGACGAACTGGTCGTTACGGATACCATACCGTTGCGCGCGGAAGCCAAGGCCTGTCGTCGCATCCGCCAGCTCACCGTCGCTGAACTTCTGGCTGAGACCATGCGTCGCATAGCCAACGATGACTCGGTAAGCTCGCTGTTCATGGATTAGCGGAGCGCGGAGCGGACCCTCTGCATGCACATGCGTCGATCAGCATGGGATTGCCAGGCATAGGGGAATTGACGCCGCGAGTGCTGGCAGGTTTAGTTGCAGTCCCGATTCCGGGCGAAGTTGGCGTCTGAACGTCGTGCGCTGCGTTTCACCCGGAATCTTGTAATTAGGTTCGCCGAGTCTGGTCGCGGAGGAGGCGAAATGTGCTACAAACACTGGAGAATGACCCATGGCAAAATTTGAACTGAACGCAGAGCTGCGCGATGCGAAAGGTACGGGTGCGAGCCGCCGCCTTCGCAATGCCGGCAAGATTCCCGCAGTCATGTACGGAGCCGGCAAGGAACCGGCAATGCTTGCGCTCGACCACGCTTCGCTGTTCCACCAGGTGTCGAACGAGTCGTTCTACACGTCCATCCTGACCGTGAACGTCGGCGGCCAGAAGGAACAGGCCGTGCTGCGTGATATCCAGATGCATCCGTTTAAGCCGCGCATCCAGCATATGGATCTGCAGCGCATCAGTGCGACCGAAAAGCTGCATATGCTTGTTCCGCTGCATTTCATCAACCAGGACATTGCGCCCGGCGTCAAGTTGCAGGGAGGCATTGTCGCGCACCTTATGACCGAAGTGGACGTAACCTGTCTGCCGCACCAGCTTCCGGAATATCTCACCGTCGACCTTTCCAACCTCAACCTCGGCCAATCTGTGCACCTGACCGACGTTCCATTGCCGGAAGGGGTTTCGATTACCAGCCTTGGGCATGGCGGAGCCGATCTGGCGGTGGCGACGATTACGGTCGTGCGCGCGACCGTTGAGGCGGAAGCCGAGGCGGCTGCTGCCGCTGCGGCTCCGGCCGAGGGCGCAACCCCAGCCGGAGGAGCGCCGGCAGCCCCCGCAGCGGAGGCGGGAAAGAAGGAATCCAAGTAACCGCGAGCGTGTCGCGTCAGGCAGGGTATGCTGATGGTGGGCGAGGTGTCTCTCATCGCAGGTCTCGGCAACCCGGGTGCAGAATACGCCGGCACCCGACACAATGCCGGTTTTCGGTTCGTCGATGCTGTACTCGCCGAGTTCGGTGGCAGTCTGCGCTCGGAGGGACGATTCTCCGGGCGTGCCGCCCGGATCAGCATCGGTGGTCACGAGATCTGGCTGCTCGAGCCGGACACTTTCATGAACCACAGCGGAGAGGCGGTGTCGCGCCTTGCGCATTACCACAAGATCCCGGTCGAGAATATACTCATCGTTCACGATGAGATGGATCTGGCCCCGGGGACGGTGCGCTTAAAGCGGGGTGGGGGCGACGGCGGTCATAACGGCGTGGCCGATATCGCTGAAAAGCTTGGAGGACGGGAGTTTCTGCGCCTGCGCATAGGTATAGGGCGGCCCGCGACCAGTGCGCAGGTCGTCTCTTACGTGCTTCGCAGGGCACCGGTCGCTGAGCAGGAATTGATCGATGCCGCCATCCGTGATGCCCTTGGGCATGTCGAGGAAATTGTGCATGGTCACGCGCAGAAGGCAATGAATGCCCTGCATACGCACACGCGCTAGGTAGCTCAGAATGGGAATCAAATGCGGTATTGTCGGATTGCCAAATGTCGGCAAGTCCACGTTGTTCAATGCGCTCACCCAGGCCGGTATCCAGGCCGAGAACTACCCGTTCTGTACCATCGATCCGAACATCGGAATTGTCGAGGTTCCTGACCTGCGCCTGGCGCAGCTTGCGGACATCGCCAGCCCGGAAAAGACCGTGCCTGCAACCATCGAGTTCGTGGATATTGCCGGGCTCGTGGCCGGTGCATCCAAGGGCGAAGGCTTGGGCAACAAGTTTCTCGCGCATATTCGTGAAGTCGACGCGATAGCGCATGTGGTGCGCTGCTTCGAAGACGAGAACATCGTGCATGTGCGAGGTCATATCGATCCTCTGGCCGACGTCGAGGTCATCAATACGGAACTTGCGCTTGCGGATCTGGAGACGGTCGAGAAGGCGCAGGCGCGCACCGAGAAAGGCGCCAAAAGCGGCAACAAGGATGAGATTCGTCTGCGCGAACTGCTTGCGCAGGTGCATGCACACCTGAATGATGGTGCGCCGGTACGCTCCATGAGTCTGGGAGACGCTGAGCAGAAGCTGATCCGCCCACTGTGCCTGCTCACTCACAAGCCTCTCATGTATATTGCCAACGTTGCCGAGGACGGATTTCAGGCCAACCCCCTGCTGGATGCAGTCGAAAAACGTGCGCGCAGCGAAGGTTCGGTGGTAGTTCCTATCTGTGCTGCGATCGAGGCCGAGTTGGCGGGAATGAACGCCGATGAAAAGCGCGAGTTCCTCAAGGAAATGGGGCTGGATGAGCCGGGACTGAACCGCGTCATCCGGGCCGCGTACGCTCTGCTCGGGCTTCAGACATACTTCACCGCGGGGCCTAAGGAGGTGCGCGCCTGGACTGTGCGCGTGGGTGCGACGGCACCACAGGCTGCCGGCGTCATACACTCGGATTTTGAGCGCGGATTTATCCGCGCTGAGGTGGTGGCCTACGAAGATTATATCCACCACCACGGCGAGCACGGCGCGAAGGAAGCTGGCCGTTTCCGTCTGGAAGGCAAGGATTATGTTGTGCACGACGGGGATGTCATGCACTTCCGCTTCAACGTTTAATGGGGTGCGTGGCGCAACGCCGAGGCCCTTAAATTTTGGCACGTACCACTTGTGCTCTATGCGTTGAATCTTGTATCTTATGCGGCCCTCTTGGCTATGTAGCTCAGCTGGTTAGAGCGCGGCACTCATAATGCTGAGGTCGGTGGTTCGAGCCCACCCATAGCCACCATAAAATCAATTACTTAGCTTATCAGCGACGGGGCCATCACACCGTTTGCTGTAACGGCGCTGTAAATTTCCCCAAAATCCAATTAAAATAGCTCCATCGTCGAGAAACAATGGGGAGGGATTCCTAAATTTATGGCGTCGTTCATCGCACGAAAAGGACCCGGTGGCCACCGGGTCTGGCAAACCCATATCCGCCGTCGCGGATATCCAGCGCAGGTCCGCACGTTCGACACGAAAGCCGAGGCGCAGGCCTGGGCAGCCATAGTGGAATCTGAGATCGCCCGTGGTGTCTTTGTCTCGCGCGCCGAGGCTGAGGGGACAACTCTTACCGAGGCGCTAGATCGTTACGAGCGGGAAGTCACGCCCCACAAAAAGAGTGCATACGACGAACGCTACAAGCTGAAAGCGTGGAGGACCAGCAATCTTTCGCGGCGCTCACTGGCCAGCATTCAGGGAAAGGATTTGGCGGCTTGGCGCGATGCGGAGATTCGCCGGGGATCTTCTGCTTCGACCGTGCGCCGCAAGCTCGCGCTGTTTTCCCATCTGTTCGAGATCGCGAGGAAGGAATGGGGAATGGAATCGATCGTCAACCCAGTCGACAATATACGGTTGCCACCACCGGGTCAGCCTCGTACCCGCCGGCTCGTGGACGACGAAGAAGCCCGGCTCCTGGCCACTGCGAAGACCTACGGTGGCGAAATCGGCCCGATCATCACGTGGGCGATCGAAACCGCGATGCGCCGCAGCGAAATTTCGGCGATGCAATGGGAAAACTTGGACCGGAAAGCCCACGTGCTACTGCTCCCCGAGACCAAGAACGGCACACCCCGGCGAGTGCCGCTCTCAAGCCGGGCACTGGCGGCCTTGGACAGGCTGCCCCGTCGCATCGATGGAAAAGTGTGGGATATGAAACCGGATTCGATCAGCCAGGCGTTCGAGCGGGTCTGCTTGTCCGCCGGTATCGAAGGGCTGACCTTCCATGATCTGCGTCACGAGGCGACCAGTCGACTCTTTGAGAAGGGACTGAACCCCATGGAGGTTGCGGCCATCACCGGGCACAAAACATTGCAGATTCTGAAGCGATACACGCACCTGCGGGCGGAAGATCTGGTGGGAAGGCTAGGGTAGGCGCTCGTCTCTTTATTGCACCACAGGCCTGACCCAATCCCTCACGACCTCATCCGCGCTGAACCAGATCAACAACCGCGCTCGACACGACCGCCGGCGGGGCCGCAGGCGGTGGTGCGGACGCCCCGGTTGCGGATGCAGCCACAAACGGCCGGCAAACCTCCGCCCGCGCGGGCAGGATCGGGATCTCGACCCGCGCAATCGGAAAATCTCCCGCGAGCTTGAGAAATCCCCGCCGATCACGCAGCCCCGCGATCTCCGACGGCAGCACCACCCGTTCGATGCTGATCTGCTCGCTTTCACCGGAATGCGACCCGCCGGCGCTAGATCCCTCGCTTTGCACCCGGCGCGACAGCTGCTGATCGCCAAGCAGACGGCTGCCCCAGTCCGCGGTCTCGGGATCAGCGGCGCGCAGGATCAACTGGGAAGAGAAGCAGCTCAACAGCGTCTGCGCACCCTGCAGGCCGTAAGCTCCGCGCAACTGCGCGACCGTCTGCAGACCGGCACACGCACACAGCCCGAATTTCCGCCCCTGGGTGAGTGCCTCCGACAGCGCCTGGACGCGCCCGAGTGCTGCCAGCTCGTCCAACAGCAGCCACAACCGCCGGTTGCGATCCGGCGGCAGCACCAGCACCGCACTCACCAGTTCTCCGATCCACGCCGCAATAAGTGGGCGCAGCGCCGTCGCGAGATCCGCCCGCACCGGAATCCAGAGCCATCCGCTTCCCCCCTCGACCCAGCGGCGCAGGCTCCAGGCATCCGCCCCCGCACCAGGCGGCAGAAACCGATAGGGCGCGAGATACGCACCGATGATCGCGCGCACCGAGCCCAACATCTTTGCCGCGCCCGAATCGAACAAGGTCTGCGCCGGCAGACCCCTGACCAGTACTTCGAGGTCCTCGGAGTTCGCGACGGTGAGCCCCTGCACCAGATCGGCATTCGGGCGCTCCATCAGCCGTTGCAGCACCGCGCTGGTCAACCCCTGGGCGTAGCACTGCCACTGCTGGGCATCCGGGCCCTCGGTATCGGGGAGCAGGCTCTTCGCGAGGCGCTCCGCCTCCGCCGCCCCCCGCAGCTCGGCAAGCGGTGACCAGGCGACACTGCGCGCATCGAGCGGATTCAGCAGGGTGTCACCGCACCGCCAGTACCGCATCATCAGTTCCCCGCCCGGGTCGACCACGACCGCCCGCTCCCCCGCCCGGTCGCGGATCGCATCAACCAGGGCCTGCAGCGCGAGCGATTTGCCGGTACCGGTGGAACCGGTGAGCAACACATGCTGGGGTTCGATGTCGCGCGGAATCGAGACCTCGCCAATGGGGATGGCGCCGTGCTCCCGGCGCGCGGGCCGACCCAGGCGCGCCCCGCGCTGGACGATGTCACGGCATCGCCGCTGGAGCGCATGCGTGACCACCGCGATGACCACCGCCGCGACCGCCGGCACGAGGTAAACCACCGGCGGCAGGACCCGGGCCAGCTGCACCAGAAACCAAAACACGCTTTCGCGCGCATGTGGCACCCAAAGCTGCGCGCGCAGCCACCGGCCCGCTGCCCGTGCCCCGTCCGCAAAGCCCGTCGGGTACAGGCAGGCATCGCCGGCGTAGCCCAAGAGGGTCAGCACCCACCACCCAGTGAGCGTTCCTCGGAACCGTTGGCCTCGCGCTGCCTTCGTCATGATCCCATCTCCTGATCGGAATCGGGTTCCGGATCGGGGAGGCCGGCGGGTTGCCGGCCTCTCTACATAGGTACGTGGCGGAAATGCCGGTGCTCAGCGATCGAGTTCGACCGCGTGCCTCCACGCCGCCGGGGTCGGCGCAGCCCGCTCCACCGGATGCCCGGCCTCCCGGGCTTGTGCCAGGTCGCCCGCGCGGCCGAGTTCGCGGCTGGCCGCCGCGCGCAGGGACTGGAGCCGAGACAGATCCGGGATCGACGTCTCGCAGGCCGCGGCGAGGGCGTGCTGCTTTTCTGCCCACGTTTCCCAGGACTTTTGCAGACGCTGCGGGTTGTCGGTCAGGATCTGCAGGGATTTCCGCTCACGGCTGCACGCAACGTAGGCCGTTTCGGCCGTCGCCACACGGGAAGCCTCGCCGGCGACGATCACGTGATCCACCGTCGCGCCCTGGGCGGCATGCACCGTCCGGCACCAGCCGTAATCGATGCTGTGGTTTCTGCTGGGATCGAGTTTGACTTCCCGGCCATCATCGAGCCGGGCCGTGACCTGGGGGCCGCCGTCCTGGTCACGCTCGATGCGCTCGATCGTGGCAGGCTGGCCGTTCACGATCTTGTTATCGCCTCGACCCTGGTTCTCCGTGAAGAGGATCTGGTCGCCGGCGGAGAGGACCATGTCGCGGGATGCATAGACACCAGCGGCTTGCTTGCGGGCCGGGTCCCAGACTTTCTCCGTGCCGTCCGAGGCGCGCAGCACGACCTGGTTGCCATCGATCCGGTCCACCCGGTAGTCGGTGGTGTGGCGCTTGCGGCCCTTGCCCGCTTCGAGCCGGACCACCATGCCCGCGCGGTAAGATTCAACCTGGGTCGCCTTCTCCCGGGTGAGCCCTGCTTTGTCGAGCGCCTGGATCTGAACCTCCGTGCGCGACACCACTCCCCGTTCCCGCAGCCCTTCCCGGATCTGCTCATTGACCTGCTGCCGGACCGCATGGGTCCCGGACAGCACCAGCGTCTGGACGCGTTCCTCGGCAGACAGGGAGAGATAGGCCTCGGCGGTCGCCCGGGCAATGCCCGCACGCCGCTCCTGGACGGTAGGTTTCGCCGGGTCCTGAGCCTCGATCTGGGCGGATACCGTGTAGTCCATCGCCTTGCGCGTCGCGGAAGAAGCATCGCCGCGGGCGAAAGCCTGTGCGATGGCGCGCAGATCCGGGTCCACTTGTCGCTTAATCTCATCGATCGTGGCGTGCGCCATGGCGCCGGTTTCGATCAGTTGTGCAAACGGCTGGCCAGCCTCGACCGCCGTAAGCTGGCGCGGGTCGCCGACCAGGACGAGGCGTCCGCCTTCGGCCTCCACCTTCCGCATGAGGGCATCCATGTCGCGGGCCGACACCATGCCGGCCTCGTCCAGGATGACGACACGCTGCGGGTTGTAGTCGTGCTCGCGTGAGAGGAAGGATGCGGTCGTGCGGTTGACTTCGGCCCCGGCGCTTTCAAGTTCGTTGCGCGCCTTAGCCGAGGGCGCAATGCCGATCACTTCAAACCCCTGGTCGCGGGCGGCTTCGACGAAGCCCCTCATACTGGTCGTCTTGCCCGAGCCCGCCGCGCCGACGATGCCGGTGTAGCGGTCCGCGCTCGTGAGTCCGAGCAGCAATGCCTCACGCTGGCCGTCGGAGTATTTGAAGCCCTGGGCTACTTCACGCTGCTCTACATATAAGGTGGCGCCCTCCGGTTCCATGAGCGGGGCGGATTTCCCCCGGCCCGCCCGCGCGCGGGCCAGGATCGCCTGCTCGCGGTGGAGCGCATCGCGGGTCGTGAACTTGCCGTCGCCCGCATCGAGCAGTCCGCCGGACTCCACCTCGATCGCGCGGTCCACCCCGGCGAGGGTCGTGTCGCCCATGCCGGCCTTGAGCGCTTCGAGGCGCAGGGCATCGCGGCGGAACACGGTCTCGCGTTCAGAGAGGTGGCGGGTTCCGGACTTGACGGCCTCATGGGACAGGTCGGAAGGGGCTGTCGCGCGACCTTCCGCCGGGCGGTCGAGGGCCACGCCGGCCTCACGGGCTTCCTGCCGCCAGACCCACGCTTGATCGCATTTATCGTCCTGCGTCTTGTCCTCGCGGGTCGCGAGATTGGCCAGGACCCGGTCCGTCGCATCCGACGTTTCACGGGTGAGTCCACGTTCAGCCAGGGCTTCATCGATCTGCGCGGTACGCCCGGAGAACCGGGCGATCTGCTCGTCGGTGATGTGCTCAAGCTCGAAGCCGTCTTCAGTCCGGCGGATGTCGTACCCCGCCTTCTGGAGTTCCAGCGCCAGTTCGTTCTTGTAATGCGCGTCGGCGAGGTGCATCAGGACACTGTGCTCCCCGAACTGCAGGTCCATGGTCGCCCAGGTGCCGTCGGCGCGCCGGGTGGCGTTCGCGACGATGCAATGGGTATGCAGTTGGGGATCGACGTGGCCGTTGACCGGGCGCGAGTCCTCGTGCCGGTAGGTCGCCGTGACCAGGGAGCCGGTGTTCTCGTGTTCAGCGCCGCCCTTGCCCCGGCGCGCGGTCAGGACCTCGCGTTCCACCAGGTCGAGCGCTTTGCGCACGGCTAGGTCATGGGCGGTGAGGATCCGTTCATCGCCACCGGCGAGGGCCTGCAGTGAAACGGACTTCGGGGCGGAGATCGTGAGATCGACGCCCAGGCGCCGGTCATGCTCGCGGTTCCCGCGGGTGGTCAGGTCGGTGCCATCGGGGAGTTGGCCTTCCAAGACACGCACCAGGTCGTCCCGGTTCACGGGGCCTTCCAGACCCAGGGCTTCCGCCCCGGCGCCGTGCCAGGCTGAAGGCGCGCCGCCAGAGTAGTAGCCCACACCGTTAGCCCGGCTGCGATGCTCGCAGTAGTTCGCAACGCCGGCAGCGCCGCCGGCGTGGCCAGATTTCAGGTTCTTGATACTCAGCATGGAGATCTCCTTCCTCGCCCGCGGAATGCGGACTTCTACCCATGCCGCGGCGCGGAAATTCCAGGAAGGAGAAAAAATGAGGCCCGCCGGGGTGGCGGGCCTCTGTGGTGTGGACGCCGCCGCGACTAGTACAGTCCGACCAGATGGTGGACCTCACAGATCGAGAATCCGGCGGCGACTACACACAGCAACACAAACACGACAACTACTCTGATGATCAACGGCTTCGTGGTCATGGGACCTCCTGTTGTCGAGAGGGACTACAACAGCCCCCGCTCTGAAAAACTGATCACGCCTTCGCGTCCGACCACGAGGTGATCGAGCACCCGGATGTCCACCAGCGACAGCGCCTCCCTGAGCCGTTGCGTCAGGACTTCGTCTGCCGTGCTCGGTTCCGGATTTCCGCTGGGGTGGTTGTGGACCATGATGATCGCGGCGCAGTTAAGGGCGAGACTGCGCTTCACGACTTCGCGGGGATAAACCGCCGTGCCGTTCAGCGTGCCCCGGAACAGTTCCTCGAACGCCAGCACCCGATGCCGCTGATCCAGAAACAGCGCCCCGAAAATCTCGTGTTCCCGACCTGCCAGCCGGGCCCGCAGGAAGTCGCGGGCCAAGGCGGGATCGGTGAGGGGTTGACCGATCACGCGCTGACCCAGGATGTCACTTGCCGAACTGAGCACTTCGGGTTCCTGTGCCCGGCGGTATCGCCGGCTGCCGGGTTCGCGGACGTAGAGAATCGATGCCATGCTGGGTTCCTCCGTTTCGGCGGCCCTCGCCGCCTTCAAGGAATCGGCGCGCGGGCGGGCAGGACGCATGACAGCCGGGGCTTGGCTGGCGGGTGGCTTGCGAAGCGATGTGGCGTGCGGGAGCGGCGGCGGGGGTTACGGCTATGGAGGAAGCGGGGCAGCCGTTGCTCGATTTCGTGTCCCGGGCGGGCGCAGCATGACGCGGCAACGGCAGGAGCCGGAAAAGGGACCGTGCTCGGTGCGACGGTTCGATGGGCGCGTCGGGAGGGGTTATCTCCCGCCTCGCACTGCGCCCCCGGATTCCTTTTTTTTAACGCACCGCGAATCCAAACCACCCCCGCACGCCTCTTTAGCCGTGAAGGTGCCCCTCCAGGCACCGAAGTGAGGAGCGGAAGATGATCTACGTAAAAAACCTGCCCGTCTGGGAGCGGATCGCGCGCCTGGGCATCGGGGTGGCAGTCGCCATTTATGGATTCATCGAACTCGGCGGGCGATGGGGGTGGGCCACGGTAGCGGGCGGCGCGGGTCTGGTACTGACCGCGGCATTCGGGTTCTGTCCGGCCTGCGCCCTGGCGGGCCGCCGCCTGGCCAGGCAGGCCCGCAACGGTTCGACACCAACGGATCCATGACCGCGCTCGAAAACCTCCAGCCCGTGATCGAAGCCGCCCGGCGGGGGGATCCCGCGGCACTCGATCGACTGCTTGCTGCCTGCCAGCCGCACATCCGCCGGTACGCCACCCGGCATTGCCTCATCAACGACATCGACGATGCGGTCCAGGAAACCCTGCTGATCGTGGTCCGCCGCCTGCGTGCGCTGCGCACGGTGGCGGCCTTCTCGGGGTGGCTGCTCACCATCGTGCGGCGCGAATGCCGCCGCCTCGAGCGGCGCGTGTTCGGGCTCGATGTCTATGAGGAAATCCGGATGGAGGAGTGGCTTGCCACCCATTCCGATGAGGCGCTGCGCATCGACCTCATTCACGCCCTGGAATCGCTGCCCGGGCATTATCGCGAGATCGTGCTCCTCCGGGACTTCGAGGAACTCACCCTGCGGGAAATCGCCGCGCGCCTCACGCTCACCCCGGCGGCAGCGAAAAGCCGGCTCCATCGGGCCCGGGAACTGGTGCGCGAATATCTCATCGCCTGAGGGGCGTCAACCTCAAAGGAGGCGGTCATGGCAGGAAGGGGGTTGCGAGGGCGGGGCGGACGGGCATCGCGCGCCGTCATCACCCTTTCCGGCAAGGCGGTCGAGGTCCGCTGGTCCGCGGCAGCCGCGCGCCAGCTCACCCTGCGCGAGGCACCGCTCATCGTCGAACTCGAACTCGCGTTCGCTCGTATGGTGCGCAAGACGGTGCGGTTCCATGAATCCCCGGGCCTGACCGCAGCCTCCGGCAGCCGTATCCATGTCACGGAAACGCTCACGCTTCAGATCGTGACGCGCGTTCCGGACGCTTGCGCGGCACACCCCTCATCGGCCACGGTCCGAAACCCGGCGCTGCGCAATTTCGTGCCCCGCTGGGTGCGGATCGACCACGTGCAGGGGGTTTGGGTCGGCGAGTATGGATGGTAGGCCGAACCCGCCCGGACCGGGCCGGAGGTCTCCCACCCGCTGATTCGGGGTCGGAGGCCCCGCCCCATGCGCTGCGACCGGACCGGGTTTATAATCCGGCAGGCCACGTAATACTATAATAGTCGGGGGAGGATGCATGGCACGCGGCAAGGGGAAAGCCCAGAAGAATAGTAATAGTAATGGCGCCACCGTGGGCTTCGAAGCCAAGCTCTGGGCTGCCGCCGATGCCCTGCGCAACAACATGGACGCGGCCGAGTACAAGCACGTCGTCCTGGGGCTCATCTTCCTCAAATACATCTCGGATGCCTTCGAGGTGAAGCACGCCGAACTCAAAGCCGACAAGAAGTCCGGCGCCGACCCCGAAGACCCCGATGAGTACCGCGCTGCCAGCATCTTCTGGGTGCCGAAAGAGGCTCGCTGGCAGCACCTCAAGGCGAGCGCCCCGCAGCCCACCATTGGCACACTCGTGGACGACGCCATGACCGCCATCGAGCGGGACAACCCCTCGCTTAAAGGGGTATTGCCGAAGGACTTCGGACGCCCCGGTCTCGACAAGCAGCGCCTCGGGCAGATCATTAATCTCGTGAGCGATATCGCGCTCGGCAGTGCCGCCGACCGTGCCAGGGACACCTTGGGCCGCGTCTATGAGTACTTCCTCGCGCGCTTCGCGAGTGCCGAGGGCAAAAGCGGCGGTCAGTTCTACACCCCCTCCCGCGTGGTGCGGGTACTGGTCGAGATGCTCGCCCCCTTTAAGGGCCGGGTCTACGACCCCTGCTGCGGCTCGGGCGGGATGTTCGTGCAAAGCGAGCAGTTCATCGAGGCCCATGCCGGAAGGATCGGCGATATCTCCATCTACGGCCAGGAGTCGAACTACACTACCTGGCGGCTCGCCAAGATGAACCTTGCGATCCGCGGGATCGATGCCCAGATCGCCCACGGGGACACCTTCCATAACGACCAGCACCCGGATCTCAAGGCCGACTACGTGCTGGCCAATCCCCCCTTCAACGACAGCGACTGGCGCGGGGAGCTCCTGAAGGACGACCAGCGCTGGGTCTACGGCGTACCCCCCGCGGGGAATGCCAACTACGCCTGGGTGCAGCATTTCCTCTACCACTTAGCCCCCACCGGGCTTGCCGGGTTTGTGCTCGCCAACGGCTCCATGTCCTCCAACCAGTCGGGCGAAGGGGAGATCCGCAAGAACATCATCGAAGCGGACCTGGTCGACTGCATGGTGGCCCTGCCCGGCCAGCTCTTCTATTCCACCCAGATTCCGGTGTGCCTGTGGTTCCTGGCCAGAGCCAAGAAGAACGGCCGGTTCCGCGACCGGCGCGGCGAGACGCTGTTCATCGACGCCCGCAAACTCGGCACGATGGTGGACCGTGTCCACCGCGAACTCACCGACGAGGACCTCCAGAAGATTGCCGGCACCTACCATGCGTGGCGGGGGGATAAGGAGGCAGGCCAGTACGAAGATGTACCGGGATTCTGCAAGGCCGCCAAGCTCGACGAGATCCGCAAGCACGGCCATGTGCTTACGCCCGGACGCTATGTCGGCGCGGAGGCCGCCGAAGACGACGGCGAGCCGTTCGAGGACAAGATGAAGCGGCTGACCGCGACGCTGCGGGAGCAGCAGAAAGAAGCCGCGAAGCTGGATGCTGCCATCGCTGCAAATCTGCGCGACCTCGGGGTTTGGAAAGACGCCGGATGACGCCCGAAGAACTTCAACGCCTCATCGCCAGCGGCGAAACCCTGGCTGTCGAATTCAAGGGCGAGGAGCGAACATCGCTCAACGACCGCGAATTGGTCGAGAGTGTGGTTTGTCTTGCCAATTGCACTGGCACCGGACCTGCGTTGCTGCTGATCGGTGTCGAAGACGACGGCTGTGTCACCGGTGCCCGTCCGCGTCATGGCACGAGTACCGATATTCACAAACTGGCCGCGCTGATCGCTGCCCGTACCCGCCCGGCACTTGCCGTGCGGATCAAGGAGCTTCTGCTCGACGGCAAGCCAGTACTCATTATCGAAGTCCCGATCCAACGCCAGCCGGTCTCAACGAGCGACGGTGTTTACTTGCATCGTGTCCTGGGCGGGGATGCGCGTCCGGCGTGCGTGCCGATGGATGTGTATGCAATGCAGTCCCTGCAATCCGATCGTGGACTGCTCGACCCTTCCGCGCAACTTGTAGCTGCCGCGCGCTGGGAGGATCTGGACCCACTTGAGTTCGAGCGCTTCCGGCGCAGCGTGCGCGAGCGGCGTGGCCGCAGTGATGAATCTCTCCTAGATCTTTCCGATCTCGATTTGGCCAAAGCCATCGGGGTTGTCGAGGCCAATGGAACGGTTCGTGGCGTGCGGCTTGCCGCCCTGCTGTTGTTTGGTAAGGAGGACGCGTTGCATCGTTTCCTGCCTGGCCACGAAGTCGCCTTTCAGGTGTTGCGCGGGCTCGATGTGGAGGTCAATGATTTCTTTCGTTGGCCCCTGCTGCGGGTGATGGAAGAGGTCGTGGCGCGCATCCGCGCCCGAAACCGCGAACAGGAATTGATGGTGGGTCTGTTGCGCGTCGGCGTGCCGGACTATCCTGAACGCGCGCTGCGTGAAGCTGTGGCCAACGCCCTTATCCACCGTGACTACCAACGCCTCGGCGCGGTGCATTTTCAATGGCATCCCGACCGCATCGAAATCAGCAGCCCGGGTGGTTTCCCCGAAGGGGTGCGGCTGGATAATCTCCTGGTCACTGCCCCGCGCCCGCGCAATCCGCTGTTGGCTGATGCGTTCAAGCGTGCCGGCATCGTCGAGCGCACCGCGCGCGGCATCGACACCATCTTCTATGAGCAACTGCGTAACGGTCGTCCTGCGCCTTCCTATGAGCGCAGCGACAACACGGGCGTGGTCGTTGTGATCCCCGGTGGCGAAGCCAATCTCGATTTTGTGCGCTTGTTGGTCAGCGAGGCGCAAGGCGGGCTCGTGCTGGGTCTGGACGAACTTCTCATCCTCAACGCCCTCTGGCAGGAACGAAGCTTTATCACCGAAGACGCTGCGCGCCTTATCCAGAAGCCCGAACCCGAGACTCGCGCCACCCTGCACCGCCTGGTGGAGGCAGGGCTCATCGAAGAGCGCGGCCAGAAAAAAGGCCGTACTTGGCATCTGTCGGCCGCTGCTTACCGCGCACTTGGCGACAAGGCCGCCTACGTCCGCCAGCGCGGTTTTGAACCGCTGCAACAGGAACAAATGGTGTTGCAATACGTGGAAAAGCACGGGCGGATCACCCGCAAAGAGGCGGCGGAATTATGCCGGATCAGTGGTCCCCAGGCTTACCGACTGCTTGACCGCCTTGCGGAACAAGGGCTTCTGGCCCGTAAGGGCGATCGGGGGCGCGGGGTCGGGTATACGCGAGGGGGGAAATGAACGCCGGAAATGCACGGATAGGGACAGAAAATGCACGCGTGCATTTATATACGGTGTGTGCGTATTTCAGGACCATGTTTGCCCATAGCGATGACATCCGCAAGCACAGCTACATCCTCACGCCCGACCGCTACATTGGCACCGAAGCCGCCGAAGACGACGGTGAACCATTCGAGAACAAGATGAAGCGCCTCACCGCAACGCTGCGCGAACAACAGAAGGAAGCCGCGAAGCTCGACGCTGTCATTGCCGCTAACCTCAAGGAGCTTGAGTATGGCGGGTGAGGCGTGGTCACGTATGTCGCTTGGCAAATTCGTCACGCTTCAACGGGGGCATGATCTTCCAGACGAACGGCGAAGACCCGGCCGTGTACCGATCCTCGGATCATTTGGAATCACCGGCTGGCATGACGAAGCAAAAGCTCGCGGGCCAGGAGTTACAGTTGGCCGAAGCGGTGCCTCGTTCGGTGTAGTCAGCTACTCGACGGTCGATTACTGGCCCCTCAACACCGCGCTTTACGTAATCGACTTTCATGGCAACGATCCACGTTTCGTCTACTATTTCCTCAAGACGTTCGATTTCAAAGGCTACAATTCCGGTAGTGCGCAGCCTTCGCTTAATCGAAATTTTGTACACCCAGTTCCTATCGATGTGCCTCCGTACGACGAACAACGCGCCATCGCCCACATCCTCGGCACGCTGGACGACAAGATCGAGCTGAACCGGCGGATGAATGAGACGCTGGAGGCCATGGCGCGGGCGCTCTTCAAGTCGTGGTTTGTAGACTTCGACCCGGTGCGGGCCAAGGCGGAGGGGCGGGATACGGGGCTTCCCAAAGAAATAGCGGACCTGTTTCCGGATTCGTTTGAGGGGTCGGAGATGGGGGGGATTCCGAGGGGGTGGAAAGCAGGGAAAGTCAGCGACCTGTGTGACGCAATCTACAGTGGCGGAACGCCATGCACGCGAAAGCCCGAGTACTGGAACGGCGATATACCGTGGCTCTCGTCCGGTGAGACATGCGAGAGATTTGTTATTGATACGGAGAAACTGATTACACTCGCGGGAGTTTCGAACTCCAGTACACGGTTGGCACCCGCCATGTCCACGGTCATAGCAAGTGCAGGTCAAGGCAACACTCGTGGGCAGACATCATTACTGACAATAAACAGCTATGTGAATCAATCTGTCGTTGTGCTTATGGCAAAAGCACAAACGAGTTCACCTTATCATCTATTTTTTGATCTTGAGCGGCGTTACGAAGAATTCAGGCGTATTTCTGACGCACACAGTTCTCGGGGCAGCTTAACCACGAAACTGCTTGCAGGATTGCATGCCGTCTTGCCGTCACAGCAAGTGATTCGTGGATTTGACGCAGAAGTAGTCGATGCCGTGAAAAGAATAGTCGGGAATCTTCACGAATCCCACACGCTGGCGGCCCTACGTGACACATTGCTGCCGAAGCTCACCTCTGGTGAGCTTCGCATATTGAGTAGTTCTCAGTCAGTATTGGAGGCTATCGCATGACGGCATTCGATGATCTATCTGCGCTTCGCGCCAAGCCGTTTTCAGACGCGGTAACAAAATTCGAAGATCTCCTTGTGCAGGAAGGGCGTGCATTTCTGATCGGGGCTGGTTGCAGCAAGTGTGCTGGTCTACCGCTAACTGCCGAACTTACTGCGCAAGTTCTTGGGAGCGAAACCCTCGATGCCAAGGGCAAGGAAATCCTGACAGCTGTTAAGACGGTGTTTACCGGTGCCGCGGCCGCGAATATTGAAGACTACCTGAGCGAACTGATCGACTCGCTCGCAATTGCCGACCGCAGAGCTGACCGCGGCGCCACGCAGGGGACCATTGCCCTTGATGGAAAGAAATATACGGCGGCGGATCTGCGAAGCGCAGCCGACCAAATCAAGTTAGCTATTAGAGGGGTCATTGAGAAGAAGCTCACTATAGATACTCATCGCGATTTTGTCGCCGCATTGCATCGACCCGTGCGAGTTGGAAAATCGATACCGGGTCAGATCATCGATTACCTCGTGCTCAACTACGACACCGCGATTGAGGACGCCTTGGCGCTGGAACGCGTCTCCTACGCGGATGGAATAGACGGCGGGGTTACTGGCTGGTGGAACCCTGCTACTTTTGATCGTGATGGCTTGGTGGCACGTGTTCTAAAACTCCACGGTTCAATTGACTGGTGTGAATTTCCGAATGATCCATTGCCGAGAAGGGTTAGTTCGAGCCTTGACGTGCAAAGTGCGACTGACCGTCGAATTCTGATTTGGCCGGCGACTACAAAGTACCGTGAAACACAGTTAGACCCTTACGCCCAACTTGCCGACCGTGCGCGGCGAGTCATGAGACCAAGCCGAGGTTCCCAGCGTGTTCTTGTTATATGTGGCTACTCCTTTGGTGACGCACACATAAACATTGAGATCGACCGTGCACTCCGGGAATCAGAAGGTGACTTAACCGTTGTTGCGTTTACGCATATGGATATTCCTGACGGAATACTTATGAGATGGAACGACGACAGCGCGGTTCGAGGGCAAGTCTTGATCTTTGCTAACCGAGGTTTTTTCCACGGTGATGTCGCTGAGAAATCCACCAGAGATCTCCTGTGGTGGAAATTCGAAAATGTAACGCGACTCCTACGGGGTGAGCGATGAGCACGGAAAAGAGAAATCCTGGCGACCCAATTGGTAACCTCGCGATTGGAACAATTATCGAGGTTGATGGTTCGCGGATAATTGCGGAGCTAGATCCCAGCATTGCGGAGCTATCTAGGGTGTATGCTGGGGAGACTTATCCAATTGGCCAGTTCGGATCAATCGTCCGTGTTCATTTTGGCCGACGTTTGATCTATGCGCTCGTTGGGAGGCTTCGAATGAAAGCCGACTACGAGGCAGAACACGGTGTTGTTTCCAGGCCATCCACAGATGAACGGATAGTGGAAGCAGATCTTTTTGGTGAAGGCGAATGGACTCTGGATAGTGGCGGGAATCCAAAGCTGGAGTTCGAGCGTGGCGTTGCAACCTATCCGTTGCCGCAACAGACAGTCTATCTCACACCGAAATCAGAGCTTCGTTTCATCTATGGACACAGAAAGGGCGCCGTTATCCAGCTTGGTGAACATGTCGGATCGGGCGGGGCACCGTGCTATGCCGATCTAAATGAATTGCTTGGCAAACACACGGCTGTCTTGGGTTCAACTGGTTCCGGCAAATCGGGCGCAGTTTCCGCCATTATTCATAGCCTTCTTGAGAGAGGAAGCGTTGCCGAATATCCAGAGTGGAAGCCACAAATTATTATCCTCGATCCGCATAATGAGTACGGCAAGGCATTCAAGGAACATAAGAGGCTCTCGACCGATGAGGGGAGCCTATCACTACCTTATTGGCTCTTAAATCTCGACGAAACAATTGGCCTCCTGATTGGTAAGACGGAGTACGCTGCAACGTCGCAGTCAAATATTGTAAAAAATGCACTTCTGTCTGCTCGCACGAAGGCGGCAACCGATGTTCTCGAACTAGACCCGACGAAGCTAACCGTTGATGCGCCCATTCCATATGTTCTCGGAGATCCGACCGGTTTAGACGAATTTGGCGAAATTAGCGGCACCAGATACGAAAATGGCCTCGTAGGTGCGATCAACGCACAAAGGCCCACCAATAAGAACAAGAAGGACCACGAGGATTACAACAAGGTTTTGAGAAAGCTGGATTCACTCATAAAGGATCAGCGACTGTCGTTCATGATGAAACCGTGGGATGGCACGGTCGATCCGATGCCAAATTTGTTGGCCCAACTACTGGGGGGCGACAGGACCGTAAGAGTGGTCGATCTCTCAGGCGTGCCCGATGAGGTGGCGGGTACTGCGAGTGCGGTAATTGCTAGAACCTTGTTTTCTCTGAAAGTTTGGCAGACACCTGCCGAGCGCGAGCTGAGCCCTGTGCTGTTAGTTTGCGAGGAAGCTCATCGGTATGTTCCGAACAGCGGTGAGGCCCAGTATGAAGCAGCCCAAAGCGCCATACGTCGAATCGCCAAAGAAGGGCGCAAGTACGGCATCGGGTTGCTGCTTGTTTCTCAGCGGCCCAGCGAAGTCGAGTCAACAGTCTTGTCGCAATGCAATTCATGGATCGTGCTCCGCGTATCTAACGAGTCTGATAGGGAGCACGTGCGCGGCGTACTTCCGGATTCTATGTCCGGTTTGACTAAGATGTTATCGGGCTTGCGTCGACGTGAAGCCATATTTGTCGGGCAGGCTGCGATGCTTCCCTCACGGATAATGATTCGGGATCTACAAAATGAGCAGTTGCCAAAATCGAATGACATTGATTTCGATAGGGGATGGCAGAATCCAGGTATTTCCGAAGAGCAATTGAAGATTCTATCCACTCGATGGCGCTACCAGCAAAGATGAGTAGTGCGTTCACTGAATCCGTCGTTGAAGACGCCACCCTCGCCTGGCTGGAGTCCCTCGGCTACGAGGTTCTGCATGGCTCAGATATTGCTGCTGGGGAACCCGCCGCCGAGCGCACCGACCCGAACTACCGGGACGTCATCCTGGAAGGCCGCTTGCGCCAGGCGCTAACGCACCTCAATCCCGGCCTGCCCGCCGAAGCTCTGGAAGACGCCTACCGCAAGCTCACGCGCACCGATGCGCCGTCGCTTTTGGAGCGCAACCGCGCCGTACACCAGATGCTCGTAGTTGGGGTCACGGTCGAATACCGCCGTGCGGACGGCTCCCTCGCCGGCGCCCAGGCCAGGGCGATCGACTTCGACCGGCCCGATCACAACGACTGGCTCGCCGTGAACCAATTCACTGTGGCCGAAGGCCAGCACACCCGCCGCCCGGATGTCGTGGTGTTCCTGAACGGTCTGCCCCTGGCGGTGATCGAACTCAAGAATCCGGCCGATGAAAATGCCACCATCTGGACCGCCTGGCAGCAGTTGCAGACCTATCAGGCCCAGATTCCGGCCCTCTTCGCCACCAACGCCGTACTCATCGTTTCCGACGGCACCCAGGCCCGCATCGGCGCCCTTGGAGCTGGCAAGGAATGGTTCAAGCCCTGGCGCACCATCACCGGGGAAAAGGACGCGTCGGCGTCGTTATCCGAACTTCAGGTGGTGCTGGAAGGCGTCCTGGAACCGCGCCGTTTCCTGGATCTCGTGCGCTTTTTTCTGGTCTTCGAAGAATCAGGCGGAGGGTCTTCCGGCCCCGGCCATCTCGTCAAGAAGCTCGCCGGCTACCATCAGTTCCACGCGGTGCGGGTTGCCATCGAGGAGACCCTGCGGGCCACCCAAGTCCACGCCGCCCACGTCGCCGAGACCCCCGGCCACTATGGGCCGGGTTCCCAGGCGGGCGGCGACCCCGGGGACCGGCGGGTCGGGGTGGTGTGGCACACGCAAGGCTCTGGCAAGAGCCTCACCATGGCCTTCTATGCCGGGCGCGTGATCCTGCACCCGGCGATGGAAAACCCCACTCTCGTCGTGCTCACCGACCGCAACGATCTCGATGACCAGCTCTTCGGCACCTTCGCCCGCTGCCGGGAACTCTTGCGCCAGGCGCCGAAGCAGGCCGCCGACCGGGCGGATCTACGCGAGAAACTGAAGGTTGCCTCCGGCGGGGTCATCTTCACGACCCTCCAGAAGTTCTTCCCGGAAAAGCAGGGCGACCGGCATCCGGTCTTGTCGGAACGGCGCAATATCGTGGTCATCGCCGACGAAGCCCACCGTTCCCAGTACGACTTCATCGACGGCTACGCCCGCCACCTGCGCGATGCCCTCCCGCACGCTTCTTTCATCGGCTTTACCGGCACGCCGATCGAGAAGGCGGATGCCAACACGCGTGCGGTGTTCGGGGACTACATCAGCATCTACGACATCCAGCGCGCCGTGACCGACGGGGCGACGGTGCCGATCTACTATGAAAGCCGGCTCGCGCAGATCGCCCTGAAGGCCTCCGAGCGCCCGAAGATCGATTCTAGGTTCGAGGAAGTCACCGAAGGCGAGGAGATCGAGCGCAAGGAGCAGCTCAAGACCCAATGGGCACGCCTTGAAGCGGTGGTGGGCGCGAAGGCCCGCATCACCCTCATCGCCCGGGATCTGGTGGAACACTTCGAGAACCGCCTGAGCGCCCTCGACGGCAAAGCCCTGGTGGTGTGCATGAGCCGGCGGATCTGTCTCGAACTCTATCATGAGATCGCGAAAATCCGCCCCGCCTGGGTCGGGGAGTCCGACGATCAAGGCGCCATGAAGGTCGTCATGACGGGCTCGGCCAGCGATCCGCTCGACTGGCAGCCCCATATCCGCAACAAACCCCGCCGGGAAGCGCTCGCCCAGCGCTTTCGCGACCCGGAGGATCCCTTTCAGATCGCGCTTGTCCGCGACATGTGGCTCACCGGCTTCGATGCCCCGAGCCTGCATACCCTCTATATGGATAAACCCATGCGTGGCCACGGCCTCATGCAGGCCATCGCCCGCGTCAACCGGGTCTTCAAGGACAAGCCCGGCGGGCTTGTCGTGGATTACCTCGGGCTCGCCGAGGAACTCAAACAGGCCCTGGCCACCTACACCGAAAGCGGGGGCCAGGGCAAAACCGCCCTCGACCAGGACGAGGCAGTGGCCGTCCTCGTCAAGCACTACGAGATCTGCCGCAGCCTTTTCCACCACTTCGACTGGTCAAGATGGACGAGCGGCACCCCCCAGGAGCGGCTCTCGCTCCTGCCGGCCGCCCAGGAGCATATCCTCTCCCACAAGGACGGCAAGGCACGCCTCCTGCGTGCAGTCACCGATTTATCGAAGGCCTTTGCGCTCGCAGTCCCGGCCACCGCCGCCTTGGCCATCCGCGATGACGTCGGCTTCTTCCAGGCGGTGCGCGCGGTGCTTGCCAAGAACACCCCCGGGGAGTGCAAAACGGACGAGGAACTCGATCACGCCATCCGCCAGATCATCTCGAAGGCCGTCGCCTCCGAAGGGGTGGTCGATATCTTCGCCGCGGCGGGCTTAAAGAAACCGGATCTCTCCATTCTGTCCGATGAATTCCTTGCCGAAGTCCGTACCATGCCGCAGCGCCATCTGGCCGTGGAACTCCTGCAGAAGCTCCTCAAAGGCGAGATCAAGACACGCGCCCGCCGCAATGCCGTGCAGGGCCGCTCCTTTGCCGAGCTCCTCGACCAGGCGATCCGCAAGTACCAGAACCGCGCGATCGAAACCGCCCAGGTGATCGAGGAACTGATCGCGCTTGCCAAGGCGATGCGTGCCGCCCATGCCCGGGGCGAGCAACTCCACCTCACCGAGGACGAACTCGCTTTCTACGATGCGCTCGAAGTCAATGACAGCGCCGTCAAGGTCCTGGGTGAACCCACCTTGGTCAAGATCGCCCGCGAACTCGTCGCCACCGTCCGGAAGAACGTCACCATCGACTGGACCGTGCGCGAGAACATCCGCGCTCAGCTACGCGTCATCGTCAAACGGATCCTGCGCAAATACGGCTATCCGCCGGACAAACAGGAGAGGGCGACCCAGACCGTGCTGGAGCAGGCGGAGCTGCTTTCTGCGGAATGGGCGATCACATGATTAGCCTGGGGATTGATAGAAATGCGTTTCTGGCATACGAAGGGGCCTCGACTTCGCGCGGCTACGCCGTCCGGTCCTCTCCGATAGTGATCGATCGCATCTCTGCGAAGTTAGCCGATGGCCTCAAAACGAGACGAAGAAGCTGCGATTCATGCACACCGATCTGCTCTGCGGCAGCGGTTGGACCTACCCTTGCTGCCAGCGCCAGTGCTTCTGTTTTGTACTCCGCCGAATATTGCCTGCGGGATTGCTTGTCTTGTTTCGTTGCCCTTGCCATGGTTCACCTCTGTCGCGTAGTTTACTCGCTTAACAGGGTGTCCATCATTGGTGGGAAGGATCAAACCGGGTCGGTCCATCCACTTAAGGCAACAACAATATAGAGAGTGCTTTATGCATAGGATGCTCATTGTGGTTTTGCTCGGGGCCGCAACCGTTTTCAGCACGAACGCCCAGGCGGCATCTTTCGGTTCCAGCCCCTTTTATGCCGGCGCGAGCCTCGGACCGTCCGAGGAGACCGGCTATAACAACAACGTTGCGGTGAAGGTCTTCGCCGGCTATAGGATTCTGGCATCCCTCGCAATCGAAGCGGAGGCCGGGTTCCTGGGCAAATTCACGGAGTCGCTCGGACCGGGTTCAACCACGACAGACGAATCCTATGTCGCGGCGGTGATGGCCGTCGGCAGGCTTCCCATCGATGACCACAACCTGCTCTACGGCAAAGTAGGAGGAACGATGTTCCACGATCTCACAACCAATACTGTTATCGCCGGCTCGATCTATTGCCCAAGTTGCACCAGTAACATCTATACATCATCGTCCAACACCTATTCTGGCCTAACCTTTGGTGTCGGGTATCAACATCGATTTGTCGACCTGGAAGACCAAGGCACTTGGTGGCCGGACACGGTGCGTGTGGAGGCGCAGGCCTACGGCAACAATGTCAACATACTGGATGTCGGGGTGATCTACGACTTCTAGCAGCCAAGGGCTTTCCCCAGGCCAACATCATTTCCGGCTGCAGCCCAGTTGACGAAGAATTGTGCCCGGCGGGGTTCGACTATTGTAGCCATAACCGAATCGGCAAGGCGTTGCGTCGATGACAATGGGTGACGCCCATTGCCGATGGCGGGCTGCTCAAGAATGCCATTCTGGCATTCGTTGCCGTGACAGTATTGGCGCACCTTGGGCGTTGCCGAAGAGGAGTCCACAGCCGTTCGCTACGCGATGAGGTCGGCGAGGAGATCACCTTGCTTCGCGGGGCGTTTCATCGGCGGTAGAAGGGCTGCGATCTCCGGCACAGGAACGTTTGCAAGCTCTTTCGGCTCGAGCTTGTGTAGGCCGCCGCCGTAGACGCGGCCCTCGCCTAGGAGCTGCTCGGCCGTCAGGCTGTTAAGAACCATCCAGAGGCGGCGGACCCGTTGAGAATGAAACGGAAGTGGCGCCTGCGCTTGCTGTCTCCGCGACCAAGGTAGGTGCAGATGATGGGCGCGGGTGGGCGATGCTCTTGCCCGTACCAGAGCGCGCGGTGCTTGCAGAGATAGCGCTCGTGAAGGCCACGGGCCTTACCCTCCTTGAGATCGGCAAATAGCTTCTGGAAGCGTTTGCGGATATCCCCTTCGGGGAGTTTCGTGTTCAAGAGAAAAAGACGCCGCTCGATGTCGGGGGTACCATCCTACCTAGCGTTCACTTCATCGTCAGGCAGATAGTGCGCGCGCGATGCTTGATCTCGCTCGCGAGACGGAGGCCGGCGACGATCTCACTGCGCCGATCTCGCGCTGGGCCGCCGACCGTGGCGATCGTCTGACTTAAAATATCCTCATTTATTCCGAGTTCACGTGGACCCGGCCGGAAGCCTGTTACTTCTGGCCGGGTTTTGGTATTTTTGCCTACACGTGCGGCGGTCTTCCGGACTAGTATTCGCTGGATTTGCGGTACCAGTACCGACGTCGGAACCGTCTGGCATCGATATCCGAACCACCCCCCTGCGAGGCAGGAGTGGTATCTTTATACCCGAGCACAAGGGGGGTGGTTCACAGTTTTGCGCCCGGTGGTAACACCGCGCGGCCGGCGACCAAACGACTGCGGAACACCTCGATCTCAGTTACCCCCATGTCGCGCGGGTGACGCGCCGGATAAAAGCGGATGAAGCGACGGATCCAGGCAAGGTAGCTGCGTTCGGTTCGCACGCTGTAGTGCTTGAGCCGAAGTCTGTCGCGGGTGACCTGGAGAAGGCCAGACGGTTTTGATGATCCGGGAGTGGGAGAAGACGCCTCGTTGCCCATCATCGCCTCCTTGCGAATCAGATGGTTAGGGAAGTGGCGCCGATTTATATGGCGTTGGTTCGGGATTATATGGCTTTTTTGCCGCCGAATTATAGTTAGCCTCCTCAAGGAGCCAAAATGGTCGCGCCAAACGATTCTGTTACCAAACGCCTGCGTCGCCTCGAACTGCTGTTCTTCGCTCTGCTTGTATCGCTGGGCGAAGACGGGTACGACGAGGACCTGTGGTTCGAATTGCGACATCTGTTCCGCCGCGGACCCGACCGCGACTTTTTTGACCATCCAGAGTTCCAGTTCTTTCTTGAGAGGTTGCAAGATCGGAGACGCCAAGCCCAGCCGGAGTCCCTACTTCGGCAGGTTGAACAGCTTCGGCGCGATATCAGCGCTTTGAAATCCAAGACTGACTCTCTGCAAGTCGATACGCACTCGCTGCTTGCCATACAGGCGCTTGGTCTGCCCGAAAATCGCGTTCAGTCCACAAGATATGTTCCTGTTCGTGCCTACATAGACCAAACGCCGAAAGGCGCGATCGATGCCCTCTCGGCTGCAATTGGCGACGTATTGGCCGCATACGGCTTCACGGTCGCCGACGAATTTCCTGAGATCAGGGGATCGTGGTTCAAGAAGTGGTTTGCGAAGAGCAAGGAAGTCTTGTCGCAGCCAGAAGTCATCGAGCGTCTTGAAAAGATCGAACGAGCCGTCGAACTTAAGGTTATCGACAAGCCGCAGGCTGAGGTGGACGACAAACAGGCAGGAGCGATTGCGAAGCTAATCAAATGTCTCGACAAGGTGCCCAATGCAGCGATTCAAGCTGGCTCAGTGCTTGTTGTCAAGCTGACCACCAACAATGTCCCGATCATTCAGGCTCGAACACTATCTCAGGAAGAGATGATTGAACTGGAGAACAATCAGTTGCTGCTTCAAGATCCGGCTGAAGTCTTGGACAAGCTGAATGCAGCATGCGCAAATGCGAAAAGACTCCCTCGTGCAAGGTCGAGTGGTGAAGCCGGAGGCTAACTGCTCCATCGAGCGGACAGCCACAAGCGGGCCTCGCCCGCTCGCGTCTGCCGCTCATGTCGAACGTTATGCCTCAGGAAAACTCAGATGAAGCCACGCATTAGCCTCATTACGCTCGGCGTCGATAACTTGGAAGAGTCGCTATGTTTTTATCGTGATGGACTTGGTCTGGAGACGCAAGGAATCATAGGCACTGAATTTGAGTATGGCGCTGTTGTGTTCTTTGCTTTGCAAGCAAACCTTAAGCTCGCACTCTACCCGCGAAAGAGTCTTGCAAAGGACTCAGGGTTGCCCTTGGGAACTCCAAGTGCACTGGAGTTCAGCATTGGGCACAATGTTTCTTCAAAAGCTGAAGTCAATCAGGTAATGGAGCAGGCTAAGAACGCTGGGGCTGTTATCGTAAAACCTGCTCAAGACACTTTTTGGGGCGGTTACGCAGGCTATTTCCAAGACCCCAATGGTCACCTGTGGGAAATTGCATGGAACCCGCAGTGGCCTATCCCAGACTAAGGCATAACATGGCGTTCGAGAGGGACGCCCAAAATCGGTGCGCCCCTCAATTTCACGTTATACAACTTTGAGTAACTAGCGAAAGTTGAGGCTTCGACGGAGCCTCTAGGCGTACTAAGTCGAAGTGGCTTTGAGGAAATTTTGGCGAGGCGCCGGTGGTATCGGTAACTGCGGCGTCTTGCGGTAGCATTACAACAACAACGACAGGTTTTGGGGTCTGTGCCGTGCAAACGGGACTCCCCGACAGTGGCTTCGGATATTCATGATCGGAAGCCGCCTAGCCAGGGAGGAGGGAAGGGTGCAGCAAGTCACTTCACGTATCTTCGTTCCGCCTTTGTCGTCGGCTTCGTTCGACGCGTGCTTCCGTTTACGCTCCGCTTCGTGCCTCCGCCACACAAAGTTGTATAACATTTCGCTAGAGCCGACGCTGATAGCGCTGCGCGCTGTGGGTACCCTCGCTTCGCTCGGCGCGGCTCAGCTCAAACGTTAGCGCAAGTAATATGGATAATCCTTCTGAATATCGGATAGCGATGCTAAAAGTCGTGGGAGACCACGCCCTTGATTTTACGAGCGCTATTTATGGAGACCTGTTGTATCAGTTACTACCCAGTGTCCAAACAGGCGACTGGCATTCCAATAATTATGTACTTCCTTTTACCTTCACTTGTGCTGCCGCGCTAGAGGCGACCTTAAATGATCATTTAGTTGCCTACGCATTTGAAGAATACCGCCTGGTCGACTATCGTCGACATGCTGAAGCACTTCTATCCATGGGACTTAGATCAAAATTAGATATGGTTGTACCGTTGTTGTCGCGCAATAACTTTTTACTTCGCTACGAATCAAATCAATATCAAATACTCGTAAAATTGATACGATTGCGTAATGATCTTGTGCATTCCAAATCATTTTTTGTCGAGTGCGTAAAGTTGGATGAGACAAAAGAAAAAATTGTTATTGATAAAGAGAAAAATGAAAGAATGCTAAAAAGAGGGTTGAGAAGCGTTGAAGCCACCAACTGTCGTGACTTTTATCTAGCACTAAAATCGCTTGATGAGAACTTTTTTTACCCCCTTGAGGCTCACAGACTGTCCGACAATGAACTCATTAAGTCAAAGCGCTAACACGTCGCTTAAACTGACTCGCTACGTCGGCGCTTCGTACCTGGTAGGTCGCAGGTCAGCTTGGCGTTAAGGCGATGTCCTCGTGCGCAAGAAAGGAGTCGATTTCGATTTCTGCCAGGACGTTCTTTAAGCGCCCAGCAACCCGCTTATCCGCAGTCTGATAACTCACAAACGCGTACGATTTCACGCATTACTTCGTGACGACTATGACGACTAACGATGATTAAACGGCTCAAGTACGGGATACTCAATATAAGTATCCGCTCAATTAACCACACCTTCCCATCACGCGCCCGCATGACGATCATGCTCCCCGTTGATTTCACTGACAACCGGGAGCCCAATTCATGCCAACCCTGCCGAAGAGAACTGCCGCTGCCACACCTAGTCGCCTCCCCAGTCCTGACGAATCCCGCTGGCTCGACCACCTGACGCGCTGGCGCGAAGCTGGGGTGTGCCTAGCGGCCTACGCCCGCTCGGCGAATCTCCAGGTTCACAGGCTTTATGCCTGGAAGAGCCGGCTTCAGACCCGAGGCCTGTGGCAGGATCGGGAGCCGGTGTCGTTCCTGCCGGTGCACGTGCTCGATTCGCCGGGCGAGCGCGCCATCCCGCCGTCGGGCATGACGATGACGCTCCCCAACGGTGTCGTGCTGGCATTTCCCTCCATTCCAAGGCCTGCGTTCCTCGCAGATCTGCTCCAGCACCTGGTCATGCGGCCATGATTAGGCCTTCTGCCGATATTGGTCGGGTGCATCTGTGCCGCGAGCCCGTCGATATGCGCAAGTCGATCGACGGATTGGCGGCCCTCGTGAGCCATGTCCTGCAATTCGATCCCTTCTCCACCGAGCTCTTTGTCTTCGTGAATCGGCAAC
>JAJYEE010000104.1 GCA_021790335.1 Pseudomonadota bacterium
GCCGCAGCATGCTGTCCTGCACGATATCGAGAGCAAGCTCGTGATCCCGCAGCGCAACCTGCGCGATGCGGTAGGCGCGGTGCTCAACACCGGCAAGAAACGCTTCCAGCGGGTCGGAAGGCTGCGGTGTCCCCGCTACCACGGCAAGCCTGGGCGCCGGCCGGACGGCTGTGCGCCCGGACGCGTCAGCTGGCCGCAGGCTGGATTTGCCGGCGGTCCCTCCATTCAGAGTATCCAGAAACATGTCTGACATCGGATTTCCGGTGTCCTGTTGTGCCCTGCAATGCCTGTGCGGCAGGCTGATCTGCCGTATGTGCGCGTACCGCGCTTTCCGGTTCCTCCCGCCTCAACCGGTCCCGATACCGATGATAAGCCTGGAGAGTGTGCCGGACCACCTTTCACGACATCATACCGGGGGAACCGGGTGCCTTGGGAGTGATTAACGGATGAGGGTACCGCGGGATGACATGCCGGTCAGGAGCGGTACGGCCGGAATCCGGAGCGGGGCATGGACGGTGGGACCGCCACCGGACCGGGTGTTCAGCGCCGGCCGCGGCCGCCAGCCGCAGCCGCCAGCCAGTCGAGGGCCCGGTCCGGCAGAAGGCGCCGGGCAGCGGCAAAAAACCGCGTTGGAACGGTGACCGGATAGCGGATCTTGGGACGGCGCGCCTCCATTGCCCGAATCACGGTCCGTGCCACCGCCTCGGGGGGCAGGGTAAAGGGAAGTGGCCGGGTGCCCCCCAGTCTGGCTTCCAGCCGCGAATAGGTGTCGCGGTGCGCGCTCGCGGTTCGGTCTATGTTGCGCAGATAGGCGCTGTAGGCGTTCTCGCGGAAGCGGGTGCTGACCGGACCCGGTTCCACCAGACAGACATGGATACCGCTGCCGCGCAGCTCCAGACGAAGGGTGTCGCTCAGTGCCTCGAGCGCGAACTTGCTGGCGCTGTAAGCACCGCGGTAGGC
This sequence comes from Pseudomonadota bacterium, assembly GCA_021790335.1. Taxonomy (GTDB): domain Bacteria; phylum Pseudomonadota; class Gammaproteobacteria; order Acidiferrobacterales; family UBA6901; genus JAJYCY01. The sequence continues at coordinate 961 of JAJYEE010000104.1, forward strand.
GAGACAGACCACGCCCAGGAGCGAACTGATCTGGATAATGCGTCCGCAACCCTGGGCCCGAAATACGGGGATAACGTGGTTGGTGAGTTCCTGGGTGCCGAAGACGTTGGTCTCGAACTGTTCGCGCAGGGTGTCACGCGACAGATCTTCGACCGCGCCGGGCTGGCCGTAGGCACCGTTGTTCACGATGCCGTGGAGACGGCCCGCGCTCCGGTCGAGGATCTGCGCCACCGCCGACCGGATCGAACTGCTCGACGCCAGATCGAGCTGGATGCCCTCCAGGCCGGCGCCGGACAGGGCCGCGACATCTTCGCGGCGCCGTGCTGTCGCAAAGACCCGATAACCGCGCCCATGCATCATGAGTGCCGTAGCCCGCCCGATGCCCGACGAGCAGCCGGTAATCAGGATGTTGCGCGCATTGCCGCCCAAGGGACTCTGCTGCTTCGCCGGTTCCGGCGGTCTGCGACTAGTGCGCTTCAAGCCTGGCGAGTTCTGTGAGCAGGGCCGTGACCAGCGCTTCACCCTTTGCCGACATGCCACGGGTCAGCTTTTCGGTTTCACGTTCCCCTGAAATGAGGGGATGCATGATGCCTGACAGCCGCGCCATGTCTCCGCCCGAGCGCAGCATGGTTTCGGCCATCGTGGCGAGAACCTGCATGGCCTGCATATCCCCGCGCCGCACGGCATGGATCATCGCCGCCAGTGCCGGGGCCGCCAGTGCCGGGTCCGGCTTGGCGTCGAGATCGGGCAGCGTCGATGGATCCTGGAGCCCGCGCAGAATGGCGTTGACGATCACCTGGTCTTCTTCATCCAGCGGCCGGAGCAGGGCCGTGTCACGCCGGCCCTTGAGTACTTCCCGTATGGCATGCACCAGGTCATTCCAGCCGTTGGTTCTGGCCGTGTCCAGGATCTGGTCAAGATCCGGCACCATGCTGCGGTTCTGGCAGGCTATGACCACCCGGTGGATCAGGCCGGCGTGAGACTGCAGGATCTGCTGGTCTTTTTCGGGAATCGTTGGCATGGAAGAGAGTCCCTGTTCCTTTTGTTCCACTATAACGGCGGCCGCGAATGAAAGAAACCTCCTGCAGGACCGCCCGTGTCCTTTTGCCGTGGATGGTTTAAAATATCCCGGTTCGCATTCCGGTCTTTCCGGCCGTCAGGCTCCTTCGCGAAGCCTGCGCGGGTATGCGCAGGCTTCGGCGTAGGAGGTTTATCGGGAGATGAGTGACAGGCTGCGTGTAGGCGTCATCGGCGTCGGCTATCTGGGCAAGTTTCACGCAGGCATCTATGCGGCCATGCCGGATGTCGAGCTGGTGGGCGTGGCCGATGTCGATGCCGCGGCAGCCGCCGCGGTTGCGGCGAAGCAGGGTTGCCGGGTTTACACCCGGGCCGAGGACCTGCTGGGCAAGGTGGATGCGGTGAGCATCGTGGTGCCGACAGTCCACCACCTTCCGGTTGCCCGTCCGTTTCTGGAGAGCGGCGTGCACATGCTCATGGAAAAGCCGCTCGCGCCGGATTACGAAGAGGCGCTGGCGCTCGTCGAGCTTGCCGAGCGCAGTGGTGCGATATTCCAGGTGGGTCACCTCGAGCGGTTCAATGCCGGAGTCATGGCACTCGTCGAGCGTGTGCGGGAGCCGCGCTTCATAGAGGTTCACCGGCTCGGCGGATTCGTCGAGCGCGCCACCGATGTGGATGTGGTGACGGACCTCATGATCCACGATATCGACATCGTCATGTCTCTTGTCGGGTCACCGATACGGGATATTGCAGCCACCGGGCTCCCGGTTCTCACCGAACATGTCGACATCGCCAACGCGCGCATTGAATTTGTGAATGGCGCGGTCGCCAACGTGACCGCGAGCCGCGTATCCAACAAGAAGCAGCGCCGCATCCGCGTCTTCGGCCGCAACGGTTACCATGCGCTCAACTACATCGACCAGCAGATCGAGGTGGCGCGTGCCGTCAGCAGTCCGGGTGGCGGGCGCGCCGAGATTGTCGCCGAACAGGTCGCGGTAGAGCCGCGTCAGCCGCTCGACGCCGAACTGGCAGAATTCATCCGCTCGATACGCACCGGCCAGCAGCCGCTGGTCGGAGGCCGGACGGGTCTCGAGGCGCTGCGTGTGGCGCTTATGGTCAAGGAGAAAATCGCATCATGCCTGAGAACGTAACCCCGGTCCCGTTTCTGGATCTTACCGCCCAGTTCCGGGAGCTCGAAAGCGAGTGGCTGGAGGCGGTGCGGGCCGCCGGATCGCGTGGCAGCTTCATCCTGGGACCGCAGGTATCCGCCTTCGAGCGTGAATTTGCCGACTACGTGGGCGTCAAGCACGCCATTGCGGTGGCAAACGGGACGGATTCGCTCGTGCTTTCGCTGCGGGCCATGGGGATCGGCCCCGGAGACGAGGTGATCACGACGCCATTCACCTTTTTTG
>JAJYEE010000047.1 GCA_021790335.1 Pseudomonadota bacterium
TGGCAAGAGCAGAGGCAGGGGAAGTGTCCAAACGCAGGATTTGTATACTTGGCGGCACTGGTTTTGTCGGCCGGCGCCTGACGGCGCGGCTCGCTGCCGCCGGTCACGAAGTTCGCATCCTCACACGCCATCGCGAGCGCCACAAGGACCTGCTTGTGTTGCCGACAGTGCAGCTGATCGAGGGCGATGTCCACAATGCGGCGCTGCTGCGGCGCGAGTTCCACGGACAGGATGCAGTGATCAATTTGGTTGGTATTCTGAACGAACGCGGCCGTGATGGGCGGGGGTTCGAACGCGTCCATGTCGAATTGCCGCAGAGAATCATACAGGGGTGCCGCGACTGCGGAGTGCGGCGATTGCTGCACATGAGCGCGCTTCGAGCGGCACCGGATGCGCCAAGCCACTACCTGCGCAGCAAGGCCAAAGGCGAGGCGCTGGTCATGGGATCGGAAGGCGCTAGCCTGAACGTCACGGTATTCCGGCCGTCGGTAATTTTCGGACAAGACGACAACTTTACCAATCGATTTGCGCGCCTGCTGCGCGCCACACCACTGGTGTTTCCGCTTGCGTGTCCGGACGCACGTTTCCAGCCGGTGCATGTGGAGGATGTGGCCGGCGCGTTTGAAATTGCGCTGGACGATCACCGCACTTACGGGCAGAGCTACAACCTTTGCGGCCCAGACGTCTATTCCCTGCGCGATATTGTCGAATATCTTGCCCAGCTTGCGGGCGTACAGCGCCGGATCATCGCTCTCGGCGACAGCCTGTCACGGTTACAGGCGGGGCTTCTGGAATTTGTCCCAGGCAAGCCATTTTCACTCGACAACTACCGGTCCCTGCAGCTGGACAGCATCTGCGACGCTAATTTTCCGTCGATTTTCGGCATCACGCCTTCTCGCATCGAGGACGTAGCGCCGCTTTACCTCGGCACGCCCCGCAGTCTGCGCTATTCGAAATACCGGTCGCAGGGCGGAGCCTGAACCCGCGCGGCTATGGGCCTGCGGCGACGGCCGGTCGATTGATACAGACGAAAGGCCGCCCGCTTTGCTATACAGTCCCAAAAGGCTGATCGATACTCAAACGGTGATCCATCACCGGCATGAGATAGCCGACCCCCCTGAACAAGAATGGCGGCACGGATGTAGAAAGGGCGGCGATTCTCAATGCAAGGAGCTTCGAATGAATCTGTACGTCAGCAATATCTCACCGGGAGTTGTACAGGCAGACTTGCAGCACATTTTCAGCGGGCTCGGGGAAGTGTTTTTTGCGAGCTTGATGCCTGCGGGCGGCAGCCGGAGCGACAGAGGATACGCCTACGTCTACGTCCCGGACGATGAACGTGCCCGCGCCGCAATCGCCAAGCTGAATGGAAAAATTCTGAAGGGAGACAGACTGACAGTCAGCCCCATGGTTGAGCGCCCGGGTGTGATCGGAAACCTTGCAAGAGCCAGAAGCTAGGACAGGCAAAACCGCCGTCCGACGTACGGCATGTCGGACGGCCCTGACGATTCATTACGTGACAAACGCGACCCGCCTTTCACGGTAGAGAAAATCCAGCCACATCGACACGTGCAGGAACCGAGATTTTCCGGCCAGCCGAGCCGGTCAGTCGGCACGACGGGTGCCATCACGACGCTTGAAAGCATCGCATGGCTGATGGGCGGGCGCATCAATCGGGATTGCCAGTGCAGCGCGGACGGTCGCCAGGCGTCAGCGCCTCCAAAGCGAGGTGCCGCTCCCTGGCTGGCAGATGTCCGATCTGCCGCGCCTTCGCGTAGAACGCCGGCAGTTTGCCGCCAACCGAGGCGAGCAGCGCATTGAAAGCACCTACATAGCAGTCGTATAAACCTATCGGTACGAAATAGGCGTTGTTGATGTTCCGGAAGTACCTCAGGCCATTTCCGTTTCTTTCGCCCCATTTTTCCTCGAGCCTGACATAGGTTGTGCGCAGGCTGAAGAGTATGCGCCGCTTGTCCTGCAGTTTGCGGGCGCGTGGCTCGGCGGAAGAATAAAGCGCTGCTAGGCGTGCGCGATAGCGAAGCAGCAGTGCCTTGACCTGCGCCCGCCTACGGCGCAGTTCCAGGTAGCGGTGCAGCCGCCCCCCGCCGCCATTTGCGAGCAGCCAGCGCCGCATCCCTGCATGCGAGACCGCCACGGCGAAGGACTCATCGAATGCCGTGTCGCCCGGAATATAGAGTTTCTGATGAGCAAGTTCATGGAACATGATTTCGGCAATATCGGTATCCGGGTGGCGTAGAATGGTGCTCAAGAGCGGATCGCGAAACCATCCGAGTGTGTAATACGCCGTGACTCCGGCGACATAGACGTCATAGCCGCGGCGACGGAGATGCCTGGCGTAGTTCTCCGCAGCGTTTAGTGCGAAGTAGCCGCGGTAGGCCATGCAACCGGCGATCGGAAAACACCACTTGCGCGGCCGCAGCGACAACTGCGGTGCAGCATAGACATTCCACACGACGTACGGCCGCTTCAGGTCGACATAGTTCAGGTAACTTCCGTTGTCAGGCAGATCCAGCTCGTGCACCGCAAAGTCGCGAATGCGCATGGTTTCTTCCAGTCGTGCCTTAAGCTGCGCAGGAGTGGCCGGATCCTCGACAAGGGCGCTTATCGGCCGCTGTCTTTCGAGCAGCTGGTATTGGCCATTGATGGCCTGGGAGTAGTAAGCGATGGTCGAGCAGCCGGATGCTGCCAGCGAAGCGGCAATGGCCATCGTTGCATAGAGTCTGCGCAGCATCATGTTTGTCGGAAAATACCGTCCAAAGTACTATTAATACATGCGTGTGTATCTAGTAGGAGGTGCCGTGCGTGACCGGCTCCTCGGCATCGAAGCGACAGACCGGGATTACGTGGTGGTTGGCGCCACCCCCGAAGAAATGATCGCGCGCGGCTTCAAGCCGGTTGGGGCGGATTTCCCGGTGTTCCTTCATCCCGATACGAAAGAGCAGTATGCGTTGGCACGTACAGAACGTAAGACAGGGGCCGGATATCGCGGGTTCACTGTCCACGCTGCGCCGGACGTGACGCTGGAGGATGACCTCCGGCGTCGCGACCTTACCATCAATGCCATGGCGCAGGCCGAAGACGGGACGCTTATCGATCCGTTCGGCGGTGCCCAGGATCTGCACGACGGACTGTTGCGGCACGTATCCGCGGCGTTTGCCGAAGATCCGGTACGGATACTGCGCGTGGCCAGGTTCGCGGCCCGTTATGCCAAATGGGGATTTCATGTCGCGCACTCGACCAATGCGCTCATGCGGCACATGGTCGAAAACGGGGAGGTGGACACGCTCGTTGCGGAGCGGGTATGGGCGGAGATGGAGCGCGCGCTGGCGGAGACATGCCCCTCCGCGTTTTTCAGGGTGCTGCGCGGCTGCGGGGCCCTTCAACGGCTTTTTCCGGAAATTGCTGCGCTTTTCGGCGTTCCGCAACCGGAGCAGCAGCACCCCGAAGTCGATACAGGGATGCACATGTTAAAAGTGCTGGATCAGGCGGCAAAGCTCTCGGAGGATACGCGCGTGCGTTTCGCCGCCTTGTTGCACGATGTCGGAAAGGGCCGCACGCCGCAGCAGCAGTGGCCCGACCATACCGGTCACGAGCAGGCGGGCGCGGAACTCATCCGGCGGTTCTGCGCACGGCTGCGTGTGCCGAAAGACTACCGCGATCTTGCCGTACTGGTCGCCCAATACCACGGGCGCTGCCATCATGCTGAAGAGCTCACGGCCGCCGGGCTGCTCGATATCCTGGAAGGGATCGACGCATTCCGCCGACCGGAGCGGGTCGACCAGCTTCTGATTGCATGCGAAGCCGATGCGCGCGGCCGATGCGGCTTCGAGGATAAGCCCTACCCGCAGGCCAACAGGGTGCGGTGTGCCTTCGCTGCGGCGCGTGCAGTAAATGGGGCGGGCGTGGTCAAAGCCGGGGTCGCAGGCCTGGCTGCCGGGGAATGGATTCACCAGGAACGACTTGCAGCGATCGGTCGGCTCCCGCAATGATGGGCATCTTGCAGCGGCGATTCACCCGAACATGGAATATGCCGCTCGTGGGCGGCTGGGCGCGCGCGACGGTATGAGCGTTGCCGATTATCTGATGATTGCCGCCGGAGCTGCGTTTCTCTGGCTCCTGGCGCTTCCTCTTGTTCGGGCACGCGGCATGGTCGGCAAACCGGCACCGCGCTTTGCCGACCATGAATTGCCGGCCGGTGAACGCGCCCTGATTTATTTCTTCAGCAAATCGTGTGGCATGTGCCGGTCGATGACCCCGCAGATTGAGCATCTTGCCAGGGACCACGCCAACGTTTTCCTCATTGATGTGGTCGGGGCGCCCGAATTGGCACGAAGCTTCGCGGTGATGGGTACGCCCACGACAGTACTCGTGCGAGACGGGAAGATCGAGAGGGTTTGGGTGGGCTCCCTGTCGTCGGCACAGCTGCATCGTGTGTTCGGGGATCGATGAGCAGCTGCCCCCATCGGGATCAGAGTCGCGCCCGCCTGTCTTGAAACGAAAAACCCAGCAACGGTTCCGACACGCCGCGGCCAAGTGCCAAGACCTTGAACAGTTCTCCCATCTCGTGCGGGAGAGTGAGTTTCTTGATTTCCTGGGCGATCTGCAAGTGCGCCTTCACGTCAACAGCCGGCATTTCCTGCACGGCCTCTGCGACTCCGGTCGCCAGCAAAAACGCTGCCTGTGAAGTGTATCCGAGCACCGACATGCCGGAATCGTGTCCGGCTTCGGCAATCGCGGTAAAGTCGACGTGCGCGGTGATGTCCTGCAGACCCACGAGGACAAGCGGGTCGTCGTGGGCATAGTGACGGTAATGACACATGAATGTACCGGCATTGCGGTCCGCATGATAGAACTCGGCGCGGGGAAATCCGTAGTCGATAATCAGGATGACGCCAGCCGCGACGGTCTGTGCGATAGTGTGCACCCACGCCTCTGCCTGCAGGTTGATTTCAGAGGTGTAGCCTGTGGGCAATGACAGCGGACCGATGCGCGCGCGCAGCAGGTCGGTGAGGGCTGCAGGCGCCCGTGCCTCGCGCCAGACGAAGCGCTCCTGCTCCCAGGCAACCTGCAGCAATCTCGGTCCGTCCGCGAGCCAGCGGAATCGCTGCACCGGGATTGCGTCGAGGACCTCGTTGGCAATCACGACGCCGCGCAGACCTTCGCCCGGTAACCGGTCCAGCCAGGCTACGCGCCGCGCGAGGTCCGGGTTAATTTTCGCCAGGTGTTCCGCCTGGCGGGCCCGCAGCTCGGCGCTCAACTCGAGGATAAAGTATCGTTCGGGCAGCTGTCCGGTTTCCGCCAGCGCGGCCAGAAGGTCGGCTGCCAGCGCACCACTGCCGGCACCAACTTCCAGGATGTCGCCTTTACCAATCTGTCGGAATACCTGCTGACATTGACGCGCGAGACAGCGCGCAAACAATGATCCGAGCTCAGGGGCAGTTACGAAATCGCCTTCAGCACCAAATTTTCGCCCACCAGAGCTGTAGTAGCCCAGACCCGGGGTGTAAAGCGCCAGTTCCATGAAGCGCATAAAATCGATGCTTCCGCCGGCAGCGCATACTTCCTCGCGGATCCGTTGTGTCAGCGCCTGACTGTGCCGCAGTTCGGTTGTTCCCGGCGACGGAAGATGCGCTGGCGATATCACGCTGCTGCCCGGTGATGCCATGAGGCTGGTGTTTGGCCGCCAGGTTGGCGGCGGGCGCAGTAAGCGTTATTGTTGCAAGGAAAGTTCATCAGACTGGCTGTCCGTAAAGCCGGCTTGCGCCGACGGCGCGCGGTCGGGATTACCCTCCCGATGACACATACAGAGAATATCATGGAACCTCAAGTTCTGACCGGGAAAGTGGCTTTGATTACTGGTGGCGCGCGGCGCATCGGTGCGGAAATCAGCCGCGTGCTGCACGCTCAGGGCATGAACCTCGTCGTGCACTATCGCGCGTCCAAGAGCGAGGCCCATGCGCTGCAGGCGGAACTGCTCGCGATTCGGCCAGATTCCATCATGCTGATTCAGGGCGATCTGCTCAACGGGGCGAAGTTGGAAAATCTCGTGTCCAGGACGCTGGAGAATTACCGGCGTCTGGACGTGCTGGTGAACAACGCATCGAGCTTTTATCCAACCCCCGTAGGCGAGGCGACCGACAGGCACTGGGACGAACTGGTCGGGTCGAATCTGCGGGCGCCCTTCTTTCTTTCACAGGCGGCCATGCCGCACCTGAAGAAGAGCGCGGGCTGTATCGTGAACATCACCGACATCCACGCAGAGCGACCACTGAAGAACTATCCCATCTACAGCATCGCCAAAGCCGGGCTGGTCATGCTCACAAAATCGCTTGCACGCGAATTTGGACCGGAAGTTCGCGTCAATGCGATAGCTCCGGGCACCATCGTGTGGCCGGAAAATGAGCTCGACGAGATCACCAAGCAGCGTATCCTGTCACGGGTGCCGCAAAGGCGTTCTGGTGAACCTGCAGATATCGCGCGTGCGGTACTGTTTCTTGTACGGGATGCCGGCTACGTGTCTGGTCAGGTGCTCGCGGTGGATGGCGGCCGTTCTGTTGTCGCCTGAGCCGGATTGGCGTCACCCTGTCGCGCACTGATGCTGGTGTCTGAGTGCGCGGCCGACGTTGCCGGCATGCATGCCGGCGGGGACGTCAGGCGGCCTAGATATGGGCGATCGCCGCCGGCCAGATGTGCTGATCCCTGGCGACAAAGTGCGACCACATCTCGCCAAAACTGATGCCGGTCACAGGATGGCGCAATTCCGGAGCGAGTTCCGACAGGGGTTTCAGTACGAACGCATATTGCATAATTTCGGGGCGCGGAATCCGCACAAGATGATCCTGCCGCACCAGGTCGCCATACAGCAACAGATCCAGGTCCAGTGTGCGGGATGCAAAGCGGTTGGTGCCGCGCACCCGGCCATGACGCTGCTCGATCTCGGACAACTGATTGCAAAGCGAGAGAACAGGGGTATCTGTTTCAAACTCTGCGACCAGATTGTAGAAGTTGTTTCCGCGGAAGCCTATGGGTGCTGACTCGTACACGCTTGACAGCGAAAGCCGGCCGCGCTCGCGCAGTTCGACGACCGCCGTGCGGATATGGTGCTCGCGGTCAATGTTGCTGCCAATGCTGACGAAAACTTGCGGCATTTGATAATACCGTGCGCTGTGCAGTTACGGGCCGGACACAACTAATTTTTGCGCCCACGTTCCACGATCACGCCGACATCGGTGGCGCCCCTGATCGCCCCCCGCTTGTTGACTGCCACACGCACCCACGGTGCCTGGAACTCGGCCAGGATGAGTTCTGCGATCTTTTCCGTCAGGGTTTCCACCAGCTGAAACTGCGAGCTACCGACGAATGCTATCACGCGCTTGGCTACAGCCTTGTAGTTGAGCGTGTCTTCAATGCGATCGGTTGCGGCCGCTTTCTGTACGTCCACCGCAATGTCGATGTCGATCGTCATGGTCTGGGTCGTGCGTCGTTCCCAGTCCCAGATGCCGATGACGCAGTCGACCTTGAGGTCGTGTAGATAGATGAGGTCCATGGCCATGTCCATTGTTTCCATCGGAATATAGCGAAATCCGGACATGATGTCTTGACGGCGGACGCGTTAGGCCGTCCAATAACGCGCCATGATTTCCTATATCCTGCCCGTCGCAGCCTACTTCATTGGGTCGATATCGTCAGCGATCGCCGTGACAAGGCTCATGGGATTGCAGGACCCCCGGGAAGTGGGCTCGCAGAATCCCGGTGCAACAAATGTCCTGCGCTACGGCGGCAAGGCGGCCGCAGCGGTCACACTCTTCGGAGATGTCCTCAAGGGGGTCATTCCGGTGGTGCTGGCGCGCGTGCTTGGTGCCGGGCAGACCACCCTCGCCCTTGTCATGCTGGCGGCTTTTCTGGGGCATCTGTATCCGGTTTTTCACGGTTTTCGTGGTGGCAAAGGGGTGGCGACCGCGCTCGGTGTGATTTCGGCGATCAATATCTGGGTCGGGCTCCTGCTGGCTGTCACTTGGGGTTGCGTGTTCCTTCTGTTTCGCTATTCCTCCCTGTCGGCAGTCACGGCAGCGGTGTTGGCGCCGATCTATGTGTGGTGGCAGGTGTCGGCACGGCCGATTCTTGTCGCGACCTGCATCATCGTTGCGTTTCTGCTTTGGCGTCACCGTTCGAACATCCGCAAACTTGTCAGCGGCACCGAGAGCAGAATTCGTCTCTGACATGCAGTCGCGGCGGGACTGCAGCTTCCCTGTGCATCGCGATCCTGACCACACCCATTCCCGGTGCAGGCGGGCTGCTGGTTCTTCGGGCCCAGCCGCTACCTGCCTCCGTTTCCCGGATCTGCCATCGATTTGAAACAGAGCTCTCCGGCCGAGTGGACTGGTGCCGACCGGGCAGGCTACGGGCAGGCTACGGGCAGGAGACTGTCGAGCGGCCAGCGCGGGCGTATCCCGAAGTCCGGCCCGTTGTGCAGCCCTGCTGCCAAGCGCATGTATCCGGCAAGGGCAATCATGGCCCCGTTGTCGGTACAGAAGTCGGGGCGCGGAAAGTAAACCCGCACCTGCAGGGATGTGGCCAGGTCCGCCAGCCGCACACGAAGCAGCTGGTTGGCGCCGACTCCGCCGGCGACGATGAGTCGCCGGTAGCCTGTCGCGGCCAGGGCACGTTCGCACTTTATGACCAAAGTATCCACAGCAGCGTCCTGGAAGGCGCGCGCAATGTCTGCGATCCTCTGCGGGTCAAGCACCTGTTCCTTTGCCGCCAGCGCCACCGCTGTCTTGAGGCCGCTAAAACTGAAGTCCAAGCCCGGTCGATCGATCATTGGGCGTGGAAAGCGGAAACGACCTGGTGTACCACGGGTAGCGGCACGCGCGATTGCGGGTCCCCCGGGGTAGCCCAGTCCGAGCAGTTTTGCGGTCTTGTCAAACGCCTCGCCCACGGCATCGTCGACTGAATCCCCCAGAACTCGGTAGCGGCCATGTGCCTGAATGTCAGCGATCAGTGTATGACCGCCGGAAACCAGCAACGCCAGGAAGGGGAAAGAGGGGGGGTCCGGCTCAAGCATGGGGGCGAGCAGATGGCCCTCCATGTGATGTATCCCGATGGCCGGCAGACGCCAGGCCCAGGCTAGGCTTTGGCCGATCGCGGCACCGACCAGCAGAGCGCCTGCGAGGCCGGGACCAGCGGTATAGGCTATTCCATGCAGATCATGGGGTTGTGTGGTGCACGCCGCCAGCACTTCTCGTGTCAGCGGAAGGACTTTGCGTATGTGGTCGCGGGAAGCCAGCTCCGGTACTACCCCGCCGTATTCAGCGTGCAGGCCGCTTTGGGAGAACAGTCGGTGGCCCAGTAATCCCAGCTCCGAGTCGTAAACCGCGATTCCGGTGTCGTCACAAGAGGTTTCGATGCCAAGTACGCGCATGGGGAGGCCAGGTTGGGCGGATGACAACAGCCGATTTATTATATATTATTCGCGGTTCGCCGTTTAGGCACGTCTCATTTTCAACCGATTGCTGAGGAAAATTAATGCCGACAGTCCGGGTAAAGGAACACGAACCCTTCGAGGTTGCTCTGCGCCGCTTCCGGCGTTCTTGCGAAAAGGCGGGTGTCTTTGCCGAAATTCGCCGCCGTGAGTTCTATGAAAAGCCGACGACGGTGCGCAAGCGCAAAGCCGCTGCAGCGCGCAAGCGCGAGCTGAAGAAGCTTTCCCGGATCACGGCGCGCACGACGCGACTGTACTGAAGCGCTTTGCAATCGAGCGACCGCCGGAACCCGGGAATGTGCAGTGACTCTTAAGGATAAGATCAAAGAAGACATGAAAGGCGCCATGCGCAGCAAGGAGCAGGCGCGCCTGGAAGCCATACGCATGCTGCTGGCAGCCATCCAGCGGCGCGAAGTCGATGAGCGCATCGTTCTCGATGATGTTCAGGTGATGGCGGTTATTGAGAAGCTCGTTCGCCAGGGACATGATTCTGTGGAGCAGTTCCGGCAGGGCGGCCGCCAGGACCTGGTTGACAAGGAAAGCCGGGACATCGCCATCTGGCAATCCTATCTGCCGGAACCGTTGGGCGAGGCGCAGATCGACGAACTGATCGCGGGTGCCATCAGTCAGACGGGTGCCGTCGGCGTGAAAGACATGGGAAAGGTCGTGGCGAGCCTCAGGCCGGCTTTGCAGGGGCGCGCCGACATGGGCAAGGTGAGCAACAAGATCAAACAGATGCTCACCGCCAAGGACTAGGTGCCCGCATTTCCGGCAAAGCGGGCAAGTTCCATGCCCTTGGTCCGACAGAGTAAAGCCATGGCGGGCAGGATCCCGGAGAAATTCGTCGACGAGCTGCTGACGCGAATCGATATCGTGGACGTTATCGATTCGCGCGTTCCGCTACGCCGGGCGGGCAAGGATTACAAAGCCTGCTGTCCGTTTCACGAAGAAAAAACCCCCTCGTTTACCGTCAGCCAGGACAAGCAGTTTTACCATTGCTTCGGCTGCGGGGCACATGGAAGCGCTATCGGCTTCCTGATGGAATATGAACATATGAGTTTCCCGGAGGCCGTGGAGGAACTCGCCGGGCGTGCGGGTCTGACCGTGCCGCGGGACGCGAAAGGGGCGTCGACCGTTCCGGCGCAATCCGACGATCTTGCCATGGCGGGCGAGCTGCTCGTACGTGCCGATCGCTACTACCGCCGCCAGTTGCGCGAGCACCCCCAGGCACAGGAGGCGGTAGAGTACCTGAAGAGCAGGGGGTTGAGCGGCGAAATCGCTGCAGAATTCGGGCTCGGATTCGCACCCGAAGGCTGGGATAATCTGGCGCGCGCACTGGGCGGCGACCCGGCGAGCCAGCAGGCGCTGGTCGCAGCTGGTCTGGTCGTCAGGAAGGAAAGCGGCGGGTACTATGATCGCTTTCGCGGCCGGATCATGTTCCCGATCCTCGACTACCGGGGACGGATTGTCGGCTTCGGGGGCCGGGTACTTGGCCAGGGTGATCCGAAATACCTGAATTCGCCGGAAACCCCGTTGTTTCATAAAGGGCGCGAGCTCTACGGGCTATTTCGGGCGCGTGACGCGTTGCGACGGGAAAACCGTGCACTCGTCGTGGAAGGTTACCTGGATGTCGTCGCGCTGGCACAATTCGGGCTGGATTACGCAGTGGCCACCCTGGGAACCGCCACCACACGCGATCATCTTGAACGGCTGTTTCGCTATGCCCCCGAAGTGGTGTTCTGTTTTGACGGGGATCGCGCCGGACGCGATGCCGCGTGGCGCGCTTTGGGGAACGCCTTGCCTGCGCTGCATGAAGGCCGCCAGGTCAGTTTTCTGTTTCTCCCGGAAGGAGAGGACCCCGATACTTTGATCCGCAAGGAGGGGCTGGAAGCTTTCACTGCACGTCTGCAGGCGGCCGTATCCCTTCCGGATTATCTGTTTCAGACGCTGGCGGCAGACATAGACCTGGGTCGTCTGGATGGGCGTGCCCGTCTTGTGGAACTTGCCCGTCCGCTTCTGTCTAATGTACCCCAAGGCGCACTGCGGGAATTGATGGTGGCCAGACTCGCGGATATCAGCCTTCTGGCACCGCAAAAACTGTCTAAACTGATAGAAGGGCCGGTGCCTTTGACACGCAGGAGCGCTGCGGTCCCGCGGCCGGCACGGCGGGATTCCGGAGGGGTTCCCTCCCTGGCGCAAACTGCACTCGCGCTGCTGTTGCAGCACCCACGACTGGGCCGGCTGGTCGGAGATCCGCAGCCGTTCCTGGCCTTGGATGGAAAAGGAATCCCTCTCCTGGTTGAGCTGATGCGTCTGCTGAATGCGCAGCCAGACCTGAATACCGGTGCCATTTTAGAGCGTTTTCGTGATAGTGAGTACATACATCACATTAGCCGGCTGGCAGCCCGGGAACACCCGATGCACCAGCAGAATGTTGAGGCAGAATTTGTGGGTCTGCTCCACCGGCTACGTTGTGAAGCCAATCGTCAGCAGATCGAGCGCCTTTCCGGCAAGGAACGTGCCGGACGCCTCAGTTCCGACGAAAAGGCAGAATTGGTACGGCTCTTGCGCGAAAAGCAGGAACTTGAACACGAAAGGTTCGTTCCCAGACCTTGAAAGACTTGGGAATAAGCGCCATTTGGTCTAAAATGGAACGTTATTTTGCCATCACCCTCTGAACCGGATTCCGCCAGTATGGATCAAGAAACTCAGCGTCTGCAGCTCAGGAAACTCATCATCCAGGGAAAAGAACAGGGATTCCTGACGTATCGGGATATCAATGACCATCTGCCCGAGGGTGTCCATGACACTGACCAGATCGAGGCAGTGATCAACATGATCAATGACATGGGGATCGATGTCTACGATCAGGCGCCGGATCCTGACACCCTGTTGCTCAAGACCGAAGCTGTAGCTCCCGAGGACGAGGAAGTCGCCGAAGAGGCCGAGCAAGTACTGGTCTCGGCGGTGGAGAATGAGTTTGGCCGCACCACCGACCCGGTGCGCATGTATATGCGCGAGATGGGGACGGTGGAACTGCTTACTCGGGAAGGCGAAATCGAGCTTGCCAAGCGTATCGAAGACGGAATCCGCCAGAGCACCGAAGCCATCGCCACCTGTCCTGCTACGATCACCGATGTCCTGCGCATGATGGACATGGTCGAGGCCGAACAGATGCGCCTGACAGACTTGGTGGTCGATTTCGTGGATCCCAACGCAGTCGACGAACCGCCTCCGGAAATGATGGGCGACGAGAGCCGCTCAGCTGCGACCGAAGAGTCCGACGAAGAGAACGAGGAAGAAGGTGGGGCCGCGGCAGCCGACGAGGAAGGTGGTCCGGACCGAGAGGAGGCAATTGCCCGGTTCGCACGCATTCGCAAACTGCACGCCAACCTATCCAAGGTTCTTGAGAAGAAGGGTTTCGGTAGCCCGGAAGTTATCAAGATCCAACGCAAGCTCGCTGACGAATTTCTGCAGATCAAGTTCGTTTCCAAGCAGATTAATCGTCTGGTGGAGCAGGTGCGCTCGCTGGTGGACCAGGCACGGGAACAGGAAAAGATCATCATGGATATCTGTGTCAGCAAGGCACGCCTGCCGCGCAAGACATTCCTGAAGACTTTCCCTGGGCACGAGGCAAACCCGCGCTGGATCAAGAAGGTCATCAAGTCTGGCGATTGCAATGTCGATGCGATCGAGCGCAACCTGGCGGCGATTACCGTAGCCCAGAATCGTCTCGCACAGCTCCAGGACCGTGTCGGCATGCCGATCGGCGAGCTCAAGGAAGTAAATCGTCGCATGTCGATCGGCGAGGCCAAGGCGCGGCGTGCCAAGAAAGAAATGGTCGAGGCCAACCTGCGTCTCGTGATATCGATTGCCAAAAAATACACGAACCGCGGCCTGCAGTTTCTGGATTTGATCCAGGAAGGCAACATCGGCTTAATGAAAGCCGTTGACAAGTTCGAGTACCGTCGTGGTTACAAGTTTTCGACCTACGCAACGTGGTGGATTCGGCAGGCTATTACCCGTTCGATTGCTGATCAGGCACGCACGATTCGTATACCCGTGCACATGATTGAGACGATCAACAAGCTCAACCGGATCTCGCGTCAGATGTTGCAGGAAATGGGTCGTGAGCCGACTCCCGAGGAGCTTGCGGTGCGCATGGAAATGCCGGAAGACAAGATCCGCAAGGTGCTCAAGATCGCGAAAGAGCCTATTTCCATGGAAACACCCATCGGCGACGACGAGGATTCCCATCTCGGAGATTTCGTCGAGGACACCAGCATTACCGCACCGACCGATGCGGCGACGCTGGCCGGCCTGAAGCAGGCCACGAGCGAAATCCTGAATACGCTGACTCCGCGGGAAGCAAAAGTCCTGCGCATGCGTTTCGGTATTGACATGAATACCGATCACACGCTGGAAGAGGTAGGCAAGCAGTTCGATGTGACGCGTGAGCGCATACGCCAGATCGAGGCCAAGGCGCTGCGTAAGTTGCGCCATCCGAGTCGCTCCGACCACCTGCGCAGCTTCCTCGACTAAGGTTCACCCTAGCTGCACTTACCGCGCAAGGGAATGCGCTGCAATTTCCGCAACCGGGATCTTGGCTGGATCTGCGCGGGCTTTCCTGGGAAAAGCCGGGCGGGATTGTCGGCAACCGCCCGCCGCCGGGTCTTGTGCGATATGAGGTAGCGATGGCTTGGCCCGGCGAATCCGGATGGCCGGACTTGTTTTACAAAGCCGTACAACCAGTTCGCGCAAACTGCTAGAATTATGCGCTTGGGCCTGTAGCTCAGTTGGTTAGAGCAGGGGACTCATCACAATGGTGCGCTCACATCGAAAGGATGTGAGATGAACGGGATGAATTCAGGGAAACCGCAGCAATTCGGTTGCCGGCAATCCTGAGCCAAGCCGGGGGTACACCTTCGGAAGGTGCAGAGACTACCTGAGGACTTGAGTGTCCTTAATGACAGGCTCGAGCGTCCCGCACCCTGACAGCGCCTTGAAGCATCGCTGTGACGGGTGATGAGATAGTCCGCTCCAGCCGGAAACGGCTGGGAAAAGTGAATCCCTTGGTCGCAGGTTCGAGTCCTGCCGGGCCCACCATTTCATAGTCCAGCCTCATCCCAAGAAATCCATAATCCTATTTATAATCAGTAAGTTCCACCCATCAACGCCCGACCAACTAGATACGTGAGGTAAGCTGGCTCCGAGGGTCTATTATGGTCGCCAATGCCGAAGGTCAGCTGTCTGGTTCGAGAATGCATACTTTCGACCCAGACCAGAGGCTCGGTGGGCTTGGCGCGGCGACTGCTTCTCGGCCTTATGTAGCGCTCCATATAAGACCGATTATGCGGAATTCTCGATTATGTGGAGCAATTGAGGTGGCCATGCTTGCGGCCAATGCCCGGTAGGGTATGGTGGGGACTGGGGTAGCGGAAAGGTCGACATAATTTCTGTGGTCGTCTGAAGTGTTGCTTTCACTTCAGGAGGCCACCATGAACTACACCAGGTCGCGTCGGGCCGCGCTGTGCGCGCGGTCTTACATGAAATCCACAGATCCCGTCGCGGAGGAACTGCGCCGCTACGACGAACACTTGCGCGATGTGTGCGGCCTGGCGGACGAGACGCGCCGGAACCGGATCCGCGTTGCCCGCTGGTTTCTGCGAGAGCACTTCACAGGCTGTGCCGTTGAGATAGCCACGCTGCGGCCTGACGACGTGCGCCGATTTCTCGGCCATAGGCTTGATGTTTTGCGGTTGCTCAAACCGCATTCCCATTTAAGGCGCAGGACTTCACGGATCTGACGCATGGATAACCTCGGTCTCGCCATCGCTCGTTCCCTTCCCGTTGTTGGGGGTAAAGAGCGGCACGATACCGGCTGATTAAACCGCGTCTCCAGGCCCCGACCGGACCTCCTACCGGGGTCGCAGGATTACGCCGGAACGGGTGGCAGCTTTGCTCCGGAATCAGTGGCAGGATTGGGCCGGAATACGCAGGCCTGGGTACCTATACGTTCGGCAAGCACACCATCAAGCATCGATTCTGCTCGAAGTGCGGAATCCACCCGTTCGGTGAAAGGGCCGACCCTTCGGGTAATCAAATGGCCGCCATCAATGTTCGCTGTCTTGATGGCGCTGATTTTTCGCCTCTCCCCATCAGCCATTTTTGATGGCCGTTCCCTCTGAGCTCTTCCCTGAACGCCGATTCAAATCGGGCCCGATGCCCGCAAAACTGAATCCAGCAATCCGGGGAAACGTGCGTCCAGGTCTTCCCGGCGCAATGTGTTGATATACTGCGTTCCTTCCTGCCGCACCTGGATAACGCCCGCTTCCCGCAATACCCGGAAGTGATGCGAGGCGGTGGACTTGGCCACCGGCAGGCAGAACGTTCCGCACGCTTTCCCGCCGTCCTCGGCCAGATGCTTGACGATAACCAGCCGCACCGGGTCGCTCAGGGCGTACAAGACCCCGGTTAAAGTCAGGCTTTCCCTCGGCGGGTGGTGTAACGCGCGCATGGTTGCAGTATCGCATGGACCTGTGTTAGCGTTCAATTGTTCTATGGTATACGAACAATAGGAGCATATCATGCATGCTGGGGCGACAATGGAACAGACGAAGGATCAGGCCGTAAAGCACCCGGATCTCGCGGGAAAAACCTATCCCGTCACCGGAGCGTCCTCCGGGATCGGTGCGGCCACGGCCTTGGCGCTCGGCAGGGCCAGAGCCAACGTCGTGCTCGGCGCGCGCAGGCTCGATGCCTGCGAGGCCCTGGTGACGCAGATCCGAACCCATGGGGGACAGGCGCTGGCGTTGCCCGTGGACGTGACGCTGGAACCGGCGGTGCGCGAGGCAGTGGACGCCGCGGTCAACCGCTTCGGCCGACTGGATGGCGCCTTCAACAACGCCGGCATGCTCGGCGCCGCCAAACCGTTCCATGAGCTGACGACGGAGGACATCGAATCCGTGTGGCGGACGAATGTCCTGGCCGTGTTCTGGTGCATGAAATACGAGATCGCCGCTCTGCTCGCAAGCGGCGGCGCCATCGTGAACAACGCCTCCATCGCCGCTTTGGTGGCGTTCTCCCACATCGCCCCCCTACAACGCCAGCAAGCACGCGGTGCTGGGCCTGACCCGGACCGCCGCCCTCGAATACTTCCGGCAAGGC
>JAJYEE010000012.1 GCA_021790335.1 Pseudomonadota bacterium
CAGGGTTAATGGATTCGCCGGTAAAGGTCCCATGGTGGGATGATCACATCTTGCGTATGAACACGTAGGACCGACTAATGCCGGTCCGTGTTAGGGGAATTCTGTCGCGTGGAAATCCAGGCTAGGCTTCCCCACGCTCTGGTAGCACCGGGATGGACGTCATAGACGCGTACCGCGCCTCGGCCTGCCGGTCCCGCCTCTCTTAAATAAAATCCTTATGATGAATTGCGGGGATTCAGAAATCCAAGCGAGAGTGCCGCAGTCGCTTGCGTGGGTTCTCGGTTGGCCTGATCTGGGATTCAGTCACCGATAACCGTTTTAAGGAATCAATGAACATCTCTCGATACGCAACGAAGTGAATCGCTTTCGGCATCCAGGCCGGTCCGCCCATTCATCGCATGTGGCTGGGAATCGCTGGCATCCTTGAAGATTATCGCTCCAGGAAAGTAAGTGCTTGCTCTCGGCATGTCCCAAAGACGAGAATCGTTTTTGCGTTGACGTGCGCAATTTTGCCAAGGGCTGGCCGGATAAGATTGACAAGAGGGTCGGTTCGGAGTAGGTCTTTTGCGTTGATTCCAGCATCCATCGTGGAACGAGGAGGGCGTCATGCGGATTGAAACCACCGACCCGATCACGGGCAATACGATCAAGGATCCGGAGGGACATCCCTTTGTTATCGAAGGTGCCGGCGACGGGGCATTGAAGATCTACTTCGAATCGGAAGAAAGCCGGCGGGCATATCTCGATATCGAGGTCGAACATCCCGGGAAGGATTTCAAGACAAATCTTGATAATCCCGTCGCTATGGGAGGCGACGCGCGCAGATAATCCACAGAGCGCTCCGCCGGACATGCTTCCAGCCAGATGACCCTCCCGCCTTGCGGCGGGAGGGAGGGAAGGTTATGACTATTGGCGTCCCTTGGCGATCACGAAAGTATAGCGTTGCGCATCCTGGCGGCTTTCGATCAGGGTATTTCCGGTCTGGTTGGTCCATGCCTGCACATCTTTGATTGCGCCCGGATCGGTAGCAATCAATTCAATGCGGTCACCGGTTTTCACCGAGCCGATTGCCTTCGAAAGCCGGAGTATCGGGAGCGGACAATTCAAACCGCTACAGTCAAGACTCGTAGTGTTCATAGCTTTTCTCCTTGGCCGATTGTGTTGACGATATGGAAGGCAAGTGACGCCGCCTTTACCTGGCGCCACCGTCCACCGCATGCCGATGGCGGTCGAGCGGCGCCTGGTTCTTGATGTAAGCGTGACGATGTGCCAGCTGTCGGCGATCGGAAGGCTGCGCCAGATCCGATCGGCGCGGCTGCCGGATGTTCCAGTGGAGGAATCGCAGATGGGCGCATCGCCGGTTTGCAGCCTGGTTGTTGTCCGCTGTTGGCATGCAGCGGTCGAAGCTGGATAGCATCCGGCCAGAACATTCCGAAGAACGGAAACCGTTCTCGGATTTTCCTGTCGCCGGCCAGCCTTGTCTGCCCTGGATTCAATTCCGCCCTCCTCCGGGTGCAGCGATACCGCGTAGAAAGGTTGCAACATGCACGGCTGCGGCAGTGCGGGGGGGGTCTAGGCGGTAGCGCTGGTCGCGCGCGACCGTACGCATCACGCTCAGACCCAGGAGTCCGGAAAAAAACTCGCGTGCATAGGCTCCGGCGTCCCCTGACTTGAATTTGCCCGAACGCTGCCCTTCGGCGACCTCATAGGCGACGTAATCAATGATGCGCTGGAAATGCTCCTCGATCAGACCCGCGGCGCCGTCGTCCTGCTCCAGAGCCGCGTAGAGGATCAGACGCAACCATGCCGGTTCGGTGTCCGTCTGTTCCAGCAGCCAGGCCGAAAGGCGCTGCAGAACGTCCTCAACATCGTATTCCGGTGTGTAGTAAAGAAGCTGCTCGACTTCGGTGAAGTGTCTGCGTGCACACAGCTCGTCGAGAATTGCGTCGTATAGGTCCCGTTTCGTCGGGAAATGCTGAAATACCAAGGCATCGCTCGTTCCTACGCGTTCGGCGATGTCCTTGACACGTGTTGCGCGGAAGCCCTGCTGTGCGAAAAGCTCGATCGCCTTGTGCACAATCAGGCTGCGGCGCTCGACCGCGGAAAGTTTCTGACGTCTATACTTAGTCATAACTAACTTTGTAACAACTAAGTTGCTATCTGTCAAGGTCCGATGGCGATTTCAATGTGAACGGCGTCCAGACGAGGCAGGAAGTAGTCGGTTTCTCGAAAGGGTGGCCTTCTTCAGTATTTCCAGCCAGAGCAATTGCAAATCTCTTCCCGTATTCAAGGGCCCAGGGGCTGTTTACGGCAATGGTTTGCCACCGCGACCGGCGCCGGCCAATTCCTGACATCCGGTGAAGCCTCCGTGCAGCATGCCAGTGCCCATTTGAGTGAGGCAGTGACGTCACAAGAGGCCTCCTGTCTTCAAAAGGCCGCGGGGACCTCCTGGTTGACCCTGATCATCCTGCAAGGCCCGCGTAGCAAGCCTTGCCGGTTTCCAAAGGCTCGACTTTCACCGCAGAGGGACAAAAAAATCACACAACACAATCAGGGATCACCGCACCGCCGGACGGTGGTGTGCCGAGACGCGCACAGGAGCCATTTCCGGCGCCCCCTTGGATTCCCCTGAGGCGTGGGCCGGAAGCAGAGGCTGCCTCACAAGCCAGTCTGTGGCATACTATTAGACAGATAGAACGTACTTTGTAGCGTCAAAGTCAGCAGTCCATGGTCCAGGCGGCCTATGCAAAAAGACCCAGCGATACCGCAATTTGATCTCCCTAGACTCCGGATTGCCTGTCGGGAATGCACGCTCTTCCAGTTGTGCCTGCCTCTTGGGGTATCTGAAGCGGACCTTGATCTTCTCGAAAATATCATCAAGCGCCGCCGCCCGGTGCAACGCGGCGAATATCTTTTTCAGATGGGCGAACCGTTCGAATCCATCTTTGCAGTGCGGTCCGGTTCCGTAAAGACCTATACCCTGACCGAAGATGGGCGCGAACAGGTTACCGGTTTCCATTTGCCGGGAGAGCTGGTCGGGCTCGACGCGATTGGCGGCGGCCGACATGCCTGCACCGCTAAGGCACTGGAAACGACAAGTGTGTGCGAGCTTCCTTACAATCAGCTCGAAGAACTGTGGTCGCGGATTCCAAGCCTGCCGCGCCAGCTGGTGCGTATCATGAGCAAGGAGGTCCTGCACGATCAGACCCTCATGACGCTGCTCGGCAAGAAATCCGCTGAAGAGCGCCTGGCCTCCTACCTGCTGAGTCTGTCAACCCGGCTGGGCCAACGGGGATTTTCCTCGCACGAGTTCAATCTGAGCATGTCTCGGAACGACATCGGCAACTATCTGGGGCTGGCGGTAGAAACGGTGAGCCGCGTGTTCACGCGCTTCCAGGACGAGAAGGTCCTCACCGTGCAGCGCCGGAACGTGCGGATCCACGACCTGACGGCGCTCAGACGCATCTCCAGCTACTCGAATATTCCGCGCGCCTGTCCATCTGCGAACTGACCAGCCCGCTTCCGCGGGCCGGGTGCTCGGCTTTTGTGGAGGTGGCGCAGGGTTTTTATATACCCCGCAGTCCATTTACCGGCATCCGTATCAGGTTTTGGGCAACCCGCCAGTCGCCCCTTGAGTTCAATCCAGGCTTGGTCCGGCGGTATAGGCCTGCTGGCCGGCCGACGCCCTCGGCGGGCCTGCACGCGTAGCCGGACCACTACTTCCCAGGGGAACTCGGTGGCAATCCGGATTCTGTTTCCCGGTGCGGTTCCTGCCGCTGTTGTTCAGTGCGCATGCGCCTGCGCTCGGCGCGCTTCTCCAGAGCGTCTGGCCTGACGGGAATCGTATTCTCCCCGAACAGCGCCTGCTTCAGAAAGCGGAATCCGAATTTCATCAGTTCGACTTCGTCGGCCATCAGGGTGTCCATCAGGTCCTGACTAACCTCGTAGACCGTTTCGAAGCTCGGGCTGATGATAAACTCGCGAAAACTGTCGAGATCGTAGCTGCACATGAAAAACAGCTGAAAGCTGCGGTCGGAAGGCTTCCCGATCGTCGGTCCGCAGGAGCGTTTTTTGAGGATGATCTGCCGCCAGTCGCGGTTCATCTCGTCATACATATCGACGCCTTGTTCGGTGCGATAGGCCCGTATGGTCTGTCGCTTGGGTTCGAGGTGTCCCAGGCAATGATCCTCTCTGACAACAAAGTAATGATCCTCATCGTTCGGAGAGTCCTTGGCGCGCATGGACATCATGCCCAGAGCGTAATAGCGACAGGCGGTTGGACGGTCTCCGTAGACGCTGCAACCTTCCTCGGTGACAAACTGGCATGCCGTAGTTTCATCGCGGGTTTTGAGTTTCAAACCGGGCATCCCGTGCCCGTCCAATTCAAACGGAACGGTGTATTGGTGCAGAAACTCGAATGACTTGAGACCCAGATGATTCTTCAGGCGCAGCACATCGTAGGGCGTGAGTGTGATGTCGATGCTCTGGCAGCACTTGTTGAAACAGGAGATACCCTTGTGGCAGCTAAATTCGAATGTGTCATCGAGTTCGAGCCTGACCGGGGTTACAGGGCTCTTGGGCAGAAGGTCGGAAAAATCGAATTTGTCTTGCATGACGAAACCTCAGTTGGGCCTCATTGGCCTGCGAACAGCTTGACTTCGCACCCCGGCGGGCGTGGCGCGCCCGGAGATGGAAAGGCAAAACGTCCAGCTTAACTCGGGGAAAAAAAGGGTCCGGGCATCGCTGCCCGGACCCCCTTTGTGCCGCTCTAACTACCCGAAGTCTCAGTGACCAGCGGTAGGCTTCGACACGAGATCCACATGCGGCTTCTTGAAGACCGTCCACTTCTTGGTCTTCCGGTCGTAGGTGGAGTTCACGAAGCACTTCCAGTTCTTCTCATCGATGAAGTTGTAGTCCATGCGATAGTAGAACCCCGGATAGCGCGACTCCTCGCGGAACTGGATATGCTTCATGTGCGCTTCGGCGGTAAGAACACGGTGGTAGTTCTCCCATGCACGCAGCAGCTCGTGCAAGTCCTTGGCGCGCATCTTGAGAGCGTCTTCCTTCAGCATCTCAAGCTTGTCCTCGCACACGCTGAGCATCTTGGCATTGGTCTGGTACCAGGTCGCCACACCAGCGCAATACTCGTCCATGATCTTCTGCAGGCGGAACTGCAGCATCTTGGGCGTGATGTAATGCGGGTTGATGTCGATAGCGGTGGTATAGTCCTTGTGCTGCAGATAGGTGCGTACCGGGCGGTAGATGTCCTCTACAAGCTCGTTGACCGGGGTATCGAGCTCCGGCTTCCAGCTCTTGTTGTCGAGCGCGAACTTGATCATACCCTTGGCCGCGATACGTCCCTCCGCGTGCGAGCCGGAGGAGAACTTGTGACCGGAGGCGCCTACGCCGTCGCCGGCGGTGAACAGGCCCTTGACGGTCGTCATGGAGCGGTAGCCCCAGCTCCACTCCTTCGGTGCTCCCAGGTCTTCCGGACCGGAAACCCAGATTCCACAGCAGCCGGAGTGGGATCCCAGCAGGTACGGTTCGGTAGGCATGAGCTCCGAGGGCTTTTTCTCGGGTTCGATGTTTTCGCCGGCCCATACGCCAGCCTGGCCGATGCACATGTCGAGGAAATCTTCCCAGGCCTCGGCCTCGAGATGCTTGATCTCCTTCGGAGTCATGGTCTCGGCGAGCTTGGCAAGCGCGGTCGGGGTATCCATGTAAATCGGACCGCGACCTTCCTTCATCTCGTGCATCATCAGGTGGTTGCGCAGGCAGGATGCCGGCACTGCGGCCAAGCCGTAGGGCGGATACTGCTTGAGCATCTCCTTGTTCTTGTCCATGTAGACTTCACCGAAGGCGTTGACGGCCTTGGCTTTGAACAGAAGGAACCAGGCGCCCACTGGACCGTAACCGTCCTTGAAACGAGCGGGTACGAAGCGATTTTCCATCATGGTGAGTTCCGCACCGGCTTCGGCGGCCATTGCATAGGTCGAGCCGGCGTTCCACACCGGGTACCAGGCGCGGCCCGTGCCTTCGCCCACGGAGCGCGGACGGAAGATGTTCACGGCGCCACCGGCGGCGAGCAGGCAGGCCTTGAACTTGTACACATACACCTTATGCTCGCGTACGGAGAATCCCACGGCGCCGGAGACGCGCTTCGGATCGTTCTTGTCGTTGACCAGCTTCACGATGAAGACACGTTCCTGGATGTTGTCCATCCCCAGGGCCTTCTTCGCTGCCTCGGCGACGATCACTTTGTAGGACTCGCCATTGATCATGATCTGCCACTTGCCGGAGCGCACGGGCTTGCCGCCGTCCTTGAGGGACTTGCCTTCGTCGCCGGGCTGTTTCCAGATCGGCAGGCCCCATTCCTCGAACAGGTGCACGGAGTCGTCGACATGGCGGCCCACATCGTACGCCAGATCGTCACGGGTGATGCCCATGAGGTCGTTGGCGACCATGCGTGCGTAGTCGGCCGGGTCCTGGCCGCCCATGTAGGTGTTGATCGCCGACAGGCCCTGAGCCACGGCGCCCGAACGGTCCATGGCGGCCTTGTCGACCAGCTTGACTTTGAGGCCGGTGCCTTCAACCCAACGCATCATCTCAAAGGCGCAGCCGCACGCGGCCATGCCGCCACCGATAATGAGGATATCGACCTCTTCCTCGACTACCTGCGGATTTCCAAAAGTTGCTTCTGTAGCCATATTTCCACCTTCCAATTTTTTCGTGCCTCGGCAGGGACAACTACGGCCCCTCTCAGCCGGTCACGGGTTGAAAAACTTTACTTGGCGAGCAGCAGCTGGCTGCGGTCACACTTGTACGGAGCCCCTTCGGTGAACAGGACCGGACTGCCGACATCCTTGATTTCCGGCTTGGGCTTGTTTGCGTACGGGTTGATCGAACCCTCGGCAGTGGTGCGGATCGGAAACTTGAAACGCTTCATGTTGCCGTTGCGGAATTTGATCGTCCACATGATCGAATCCGTACCGCGCAACGGCTGTACCGAACCACCAAGCGGGACGACATCGGCATAATGACGTGCCTCGATGGCGTTCTGGGGGCAGATCTTGACGCAGGAATAGCATTCCCAGCACTGCTCGGGCTCCTGGTTGAAAGCCTTCATGGCATGGCCGGTCATGGAACCGTCCTTGTCCAGCAGCATCAGGTCATGCGGGCAGATGTACATGCAAGCGGTCTTGTCCTGACCCTTGCAGCCATCACACTTGTCGGTACGTACGAATGTTGGCATGGTTACTCTCCATCTTAGGTTGAACTTATAAATACTGACCTGTATCTCTTCCGGGTTCGCGCCCCACGGGCAGCCCGCCTTCCAGGCTGGCGGGGTCCGGGCTACTTCGCCGAATGGCCGCTCAGTTTCACTTCTACGCGTTCGTGATCCTGGAGGCCCGCGTAGTATTTGCGCAGGATTTCCAGCACTTCGGGACGGCTGAATTCGGCCGGAACGGCCGCGCCTTCCGAAAGTGCCTTGCGCAGCTTGGTACCAGACAGCAGCAGGCGGTCACCGGCTTCATGCGGGCAGGTGCGGGCGCTTGCCATACCGCCGCACTTGAAGCACCAGAAGGTCCAGTCGATCTTCAGAGGCTTGGTCTGCAGTGCGTCTTTCGGGATCTCATCGAAGATCTTATGGGCGTCGAATGGCCCGTAGTAATCGCCGACACCAGCGTGGTCGCGGCCGACTATCAGGTGCGAGCAGCCGTAGTTCTGCCGGAACAGCGCATGCAACAGCGCCTCACGCGGGCCGGCATAGCGCATGTCGAGCGGATAGCCGGACTGCACCACCGTGTTCTTGACGAAGTACTTGTCAATCAGCGTGGAAATGGCATCGGAACGGACTTCCGCCGGGATGTCACCGGGTTTGAGCTTGCCCAGCAGAGAATGAATCAGTACGCCGTCGAGGGTTTCCACCGCGATTTTGGCAAGGTATTCGTGCGAGCGGTGCATGGGGTTGCGTGTCTGGAACGCCGCAACGGTCGACCAGCCTTTTTCCTCGAACAGCTTGCGGGTCTGGGCAGGGGTCATGTAGTTCGAGTATTTCTTCGGGAACTCGCCCTCGGAAAGGACCTTGACCGGTCCCGCCAGGTTTACCTCGCCCTGCTCCATGACCATCTTGACGCCAGGGTGTTCTAGGTCGGTAGTCTTGTACACCATCATGCATTCATGGGCCTTGTCGATGGTGTATTTTTCTGCGACCTGCATCGTGGCCATCGTTTCGCCCGATTCCTTGTCGACGAGGGCGATTTCCGAGCCGGTCTTGATGCTGTCGGCCGTTACCTTGTCCGTAGACAGGGTAATCGGTATCGGCCAGAACAGGCCGTTGGCCATTTTCATGCCATCGCAGACGCCTTCCCAGTCGGCGCGGGTCATGAATCCATTGAGAGGAGTGAAGCCGCCGATGCCCATCATGATCAGGTCACCGGTTTCGCGGGAGGAAATCTTCACTTTCGGCAAAGATTTCGCGTGCTCCAGTCCGGCCTTGAGTGCGGCACCCTCAAGCAGCAGGGGCTTGAGGGTGTTGCTGCCGTGCGGTTTTACAAGTTTTGCCATCTATTTATTTCCTCATTACGACGCCAGTTACACGGATGAACTCACCGCCGTCCGCGAAAACAGGGAGAAATGCCCTCTGCCGGGATCCAACCGCACCCTGGCACTGAACCGAGACCGGAGGCGAAATAACAGGCGACTCTAAAGCCTTAGGGGGTGCAAAACTAATTAGTATTACTGCGGTCGTCCATAAGACTCATTTATTTATAGCCAGTTTAAAATTAAGGCTACTTTCTGGCGGGTACTCAGGCCGCCTGACTTCCAAGGCTAAAGTCGGAATGTGGGGCAGTTTAGCGCATATTGCGCCCGTCTATACACACAAAAAATGCAATAGTTATCGGCCGGCGCTGAACGTTACATCCTGAAGCGCTCCGCGCGCTGGCTGTCACAGAGTGACCCCTGAAGGGCGGGGCTGGGCGGCACTCAAAATCGACCGTTTGGGGTCACCCGATAAAGGCCAACCTCGGACAAGGAATTCGCTGACAGACCGCGTTCGTGTACGAAGTGATCTCCGCCTGCCAGGATGGCTCTGCAAGGTACCGAGGGCGCTGAATTCTCGGTGTTGGCAAGAGTCCTCCGGTAACGGGCTGGTGTCCGGTCTGCACGAAGTCAGCGGCGCCTGGGGGCCGCGATCCTTCAGTGACTGCCGGCAGGAGATTGGGGCTCCGGGTTTGACGGAGCATCGGAGATCGAATTGGCCGCATGGCCTGTAGCTGGGCGGCAAATCTGGACGAACCGGAAAGGCCCCTGCCCCGGACCGGGGCAGGGGAGTAAAACGTTACATCGACACCGTGCTTAGGGTGTCTCAGAGTTGGGATTGAAGATGGGCATATATCCTTCCCGCTCGTACTGCACAACCGACAGGATACCGGCGGGAATCGGTTTCATGAACGGGTAGAGATCATTGATCTTCACATGAAACAGTTCCATGGCGTTATGACAGACAGTGAAGGTCTCGCCTTGCTTGTGCAGCGCCCTCAAGAGCGGGCCCCACGAGCTGTATTTCACGTTGAACTGATCGGCGACCTCGACAGCCTTGGCATAAAGCACGACATGAATCTTGTAACGGTACCCTTTGGACTTCAGGTAGCGGATCACCAGGGCGCTGTTGATCAGTGATTCCTTCAGCTGCGGCCCGGGCTGGCCGACAACAAACACGATCTTAACCGGCTGGTGATGCTTGAAAAAACCGCCGTAAGAAAGTTTCGGGTTCTGCGGAATGTTGGGTACCCCCGGAAACGGGAGCACCTCGCCGGCGTAGGCGGCAGAACCGCAGGCCGCCGCCAGTATCACGCCACAAAGTACGCCTTTAACCAGCTTGCCGATATTGTGCATAGATTTTTCCTTAGTAATATTGTATGGAACTACCACCATCCTGCCGTGAACGTTTCACGTGCAAGGCCTCGTGCCAGCGACAACTGCCGGCGGTTGAGGAACTGGGTTTGAACGCCTGCGTCTTCACCCAGAACCCGAAAACAGAAACTCGCGTCGGCGTCTTCAACTCCGAGGTTAGGCCGTTGATCTCCATCAAAACCAAAGGCTTTCTTTAGTCCCCGTCGCCCGAACAGCGCATCTTTGAAGTATGCTTTCAAACCGTTGGTTCAACGACCGATATCGGTGTCGAATTGAAATCTGCCGCCAAGCTGCGCCCGCGAGCAGATCGGCCATTGCCGAAATTTCCTGAGGGTTCCGGTCGCTGTCTTCCGGCAGTCGCTCCACGGCCGATCCTTGCCGCCGGTGTGCCGGCGCACCTTATCGTGCGCGCGCAATGCCTAAGAGCTGCCTCAGACCAGATGCGGGTGCACCCTCCAGCAGTTCCGCCCTGCCTGCCTTGTTCCGGAACAGCAGGGTGGGAACCATCATCATTTTGCTGCGTGCAAGCACGTCAGCGTTCGCCTTCAGATGCGCGATGGTAGCTGGCTCCGGATCAGCGAGCGGACCTAAGCCGCCATGCTTGCGGGTTCGATGGTATTGAGTTTCATTCGCGTAGAACGCTGCCCGCGGATTTGCTGCGTCCAGTATGGCCGCCGCCTTGTCCATACTGGTCCGGGTCAGGATGCCAACCGGGATCCAGCGTAGTTGCAACTGCCCATGCTTGACCATGAACCGCGTTGCCAGGAACAGCTTGTGGCAGTAAGGGCAGTTAGGGTCGAAAAACACATAGACGATATGGTTCCCTCGGCCCTCGCCGATCCAGGCGGTATGGCTGGCGGCGGCGAGCATGCCGTTGATCACCGTCTGGTCGGGACCCTCATTCAGCGGCAGCGCAAAGCTCGGGTTGCTCGCCCGCGCCTGCCCGATGCCAGCGATGCTGGCGAGAAGCATCAGGCCGGCAAGCAGAAAGACGCTGCCAGAAAAGTTGCGCGTGAATTGAATTCTCATGACGTAGGCGAGATGTTCCGTTCGTGCTTGGTCGTGGGTGGTTGGGTCCCGGACTCGTAAGTGAAGACGCCGACTGCGGTCGATTTAATCCCTGGCAAGAAAGTGGCAGCGGCCTGTTGCCGTGATGTGCCGATCGAAACGCAGTGGTCTCGGCGGGATTGTCCGGCGGTACGGCTGTCCACGACGTATTGCGGGCAATTGGCCATGGCCGATACAACGTTGCCGCCCCGCGGGCTGTTGATTAAGGTCACAGCAGGTTGCCTGTGCCGATTTGTTGCAGTATGCCCGTCAGGGGCGGTCGGAATCACTGCGATCACGCAGTCCCTACCGGCATCCTCGCAGCGGATCAATGGCAATGTGGTCGGTCCGTGATTTTGCACGACTGCCATGCTGGCCGGTGTAATGGGCGGCATTTTGCATAAATTGCCAGAATGCGGGAGGATGGAAGCTCCTGGAGCTTGGGAGTCTGAAAGAAAACCTCTGTCCAATGTGTAATCGGACAATTTTCTTTCCGGCGGATGGCCGCATGAAGATCAAGACGCAGAAAATGAGTGAGCGAATCGGTGACTGTTCGGGCACGTTCCGTCCGCAATCCTTATGCCCTGGGGACACCGGAATGCGGCGAATCAGTCGTACCGGTCAGGACGGACCTGCTGACCGGTGTTGACCTATGGGTACCATCAGCGTTCGTTATTTTGCAAGGGTCCGCGAACAGCTCGGGAAAGGTCAGGAACTGATCGACTCAGAGGGGATCCGGTGTGTCGCCGATGTCTGGCGCCGTGTATCGGGTGCTGCGCCTTCGACTAAAGTCTTGGTCGCAGTCAACCAGGAATATGCAGCGATGGATCATCCCGTGGGTACCGGCGATGAGGTGGCCTTCTTTCCTCCGGTGACGGGAGGCTGAGGATGGTTCGGGTCCAGCCGCATCCCTTTGATCCATGGATGGAAATTTCCGTCCTTGAGCACCACCATCCGGAATGGTCCGGAAAATTCGGCGCGACCGCGGTTTTTGTTGGAAGCCTGAGGGACTTCAATCAGGGGCACCAAGTCGCCGAGATGACGCTTGAGCACTACGCCGGCATGACGGAAAGGCACCTTGAGAAGGTGAGCTGCGAAGCAATGAGCCGGTGGAATATCCTGGACCCTCTAATAATCCACCGATACGGCCGGCTGACACCCGCAGAACCTATTGTGCTGGTGGCGGTATGGTCCGCCCATCGCGATGCGGCGTTCCTGGCCTGCCGCTATATCATCGATGAACTCAAGACCCGCGCTCCTTTCTGGAAGCGTGAAGAAACAGACGCCGGGCGACGTTGGGTGGCCCCGGAATAGCGCCGGGGCGAATTTGCGCTCGCCTCAGGGTGTCGCCGCGGCCGTGCCGGACGTCAGGCTCGGACCTGCCTTGAGCTGGCGGTAACGCACCAGATCGGCGGCAGCCTGCTGGCGGACTGACACAATTTCCTGCTGTTCTTTCTTGATATTCTTGTTGTGCGAGGCGATCTGCGCCTCGGTGTTGGCGATAACCTGGGCTGTGTCAGCTGCCTCAGACTTGTTGGTCGATTCCTCCGCGGTTTCCTGCGCACGCAGTCGCGGAAGGGTCGCCTGCAGGGACTTCAGGGTGTCCTTTTCGCCTTCGATCAAGCCCTTGATGTCAGCGATCTTGCGGTTACGCACGTAGGTGATGTCGCTCGCGCTGGCATACATTGACAGCAGAATGCGATCTCTTCGTGCCCGGGATCTGGCCTGCCGCTGCGCTTTTGCGGACTTTGCTAGCGAGGCGGCGCGTTCCTTGATTTGCGCAGCCGTCAGTGGTGCCGCCAGCTCCTTGGTTCTCACCCCGGAGTCGGTGATCTCGATCACCTTGGAATGCGCGCACGCCCGACCGGCGTTGTCGCCGTAATGCCACTCGCCATTGGCATCACGGCATTTTTTGATAATGAACGTGGAGCCGGCGAAACCGGGTTTCAGCCCCATTGCGATCGACAGGAAACAAACCGCAGCTATGGTATGTTTGAATCTCATGAACAGGATCACTCGCTCGGTAGCCCGCTACTCAAGACTAGGGCCGCTGCCCGAAAAGTCAACCGCTGCGGACTTCCATCTGTCGGCCGCGTCGTGGCCGCCGTCCGCGGGCGCCGGAAGACCGGCAGTCGGCTGAATGGGTGCATGGCCCCAGCAGGTACTGCTGTTCCTTGTGGCGCTGGCCGCCAACAGTTTTGCCGCGTTTGCCGGAGGTGGCGCTGGCCTACTGCAGTTTCCGGCGCTGATATTCCTGGGGCTGCCGTTTGCCGTCGCGCTCGCTACCCACAAAGTAGCGACCGTGGCGCTGGGCATCGGTGCGACACTGCGCCACCTGCGCGAGCGTTCCCTCGAGCGACGCTTCTCGCTGTTTATTCTGGCTTGCGGCATGCCCGGGGTCGCATTGGGTGCCATTGCGATCCTGAACGTTCCGGCGGGTGCCGCCGAAACGCTGTTGGGTGTGTTGACCATTGGCCTGGGAGCCTATTCGCTGTTCAATCGCCACCTCGGACAGGCATACGCCCCGTGTAATCGCCACACTCGCGGCTATGTTGCCGGTGGTGTCGGGTTGTTCGTAATCGGTCTTCTGAACGGTTCACTCACATCCGGCACGGGACTTTTCTGCACGTTGTGGCTGATCCGATGGTTCGGGCTGGACTACCGAAGGGCAGTTGCCTACACGCTGGTACTGGTGGGCGTGTTCTGGAATGGAACCGGCGCGTTTACCCTGGGTGTGCTCGGACAGGTGCGCTGGTCCTGGGTGCCGACGCTGCTCGCCGGATCGCTGCTGGGTGGCTATCTGGGTGCGCATTGGTCGATCGTGAGGGGCAACCGCTGGATCAAGCATGCCTTTGAAGCGATCACGATTGTGGTCGGCATCAAGCTTTTGACGTAAACCTGTGTGGTAGGTGCGCCATGCGTTGCGTTCACGACGCTTTCCTCTTACTCTTTGTGCGGTTTCCACTGCGCCCGGTCGGGGTGACGGACTTCAATGCTTGATTGGCTATTTTTCTGGCGACGGCGTAGACGCACGCTTGATCGTGCTGGGGCGTTCCACAATGTTCTGGGCGCTGGCGCGGTATTCCGTGGCGGCTTGACGGGTGCTGAAAACAGCATCGTATACGGTACCGTGGAAGGAGACGGCGAGATCCAGGGCAGCCTGGTGCTGGCGCCAGGGTCGTACTGGAAGGGCGTGGTCACGGCGACGCATGTGCTCGTTGCCGGACGCGTCGACGGGGACGTGGTCGCGCACGAAAAGCTGGAGCTTGCGCCCAGTGCGCATGTTGTCGGCAATCTGACGAGTCGCAGGATCGCCATCGCCGAGGGTGCTGTCTGTGAAGGCATGATTCATGCGCTGCAGGATGCTGCTACCACTCATTTCAGTGAGCGCCGCAATGCGACCGGATGATGTGTCTGCGAAGGGAGGTGCTGCCCGCGAGGTTTGGTCGCATGCGTGCGGACCGGACAGTGTGCGGGCTGGCGTCAGCCGGGTTCACGCCCCATAGAGCGCGCGGTAGGCGCGGATTGCCTCCAGGTGCTGGCGCTGTTCCGGGTGCGAGGCGAGATAGTGCATCAGCGTTTCGAGCGTGACGATGTTCGCGATCCGCAGGCCGTAACGGGTCTCCGCTTCCGCCACGGCCGAGGCGGTTCCGGACCCGCGTTCCTGCCGGTTGAGCGCTATGACAGCTCCGGCAGCGGAAGCGCCGGCGCTCTGGATGATTTCCACCGATTCCCCGATGGAAAGGCCGGCAGAAATGACGTCATCGATGATTAACACCCGCCCCTGCAACGGCGACCCCACAATCATCCCGCCTTCGGCATGGTCTTTCGCCTCCTTGCGGTTGAAGGAGTAAGGAACGTCGCGTCCATGGTGATCGGCGAGCGCGATAGTGACCGAGGCTGCCAGCGGAATGCCTTTGTAGGCAGGTCCGTAGACCATGTCGAATTGCAATCCCGAATCCAGGATTGCATGCGCATAGAAACGACCGAGCTGCGCCAGCCGGGCACCTGTATTGAACAGACCGGTATTGAAAAAATAGGGGCTGGAGCGTCCGGATTTGAGCTTGAACTCGCCGAAGCGAAGAGCGCCCGAGCTGATGGCAAAGTCGAGGAATTCATTCTGGTAGCTGCGAATCATTGTGAGCCCCAACGCCGCCGGCGGTATCTGGACGTACGATTATAGCGGCATGCCGGGCTGGTGCGTAAGCGCCTGCGGGAAGTGCTTCGCACCATTGCCGGCTTGTGACATTTCCCGACTTTTGCGGTGAACCAAAAGTACATACGGCGTAGACTACGGGCGCCAGTGATTTTTGTATTCCGTTCCAGGCAATGAGCTGCGGCAGATAGCGATGAGAATCGTCACTCTCAATGTCAACGGTATCCGCTCTGCGGCGTCCAAAGGATTTTTTGCCTGGCTTGCGCGCCAGAAGGCGGACGCTGTTTGCATTCAGGAAATTAAGATCCAGGATGAACAGCTCACGCCCCAGATGCGCTCGCCCGGCAACTACCGCGGTTTCTTCAGTTTTGCCCAGACGAAAGGCTACTCCGGGGTGGGACTTTACAGCAAGAAGCCGCCGGACCGTGTCCACTACGGGTTTGGTTCCGGCGAACACGACGGAGAAGGACGCTATCTGCAGGCGGATTTTGGCCCGCTCAGCATTGTTTCGCTGTACCTGCCATCGGGCTCCGCCGGCCCTCATAGGCAGGAATCCAAGTACCGATTCATGGAGCGGTTCCTGCCGCATCTGAAGAAATTGCGGGCCGACGGTCGCGAGTACATTCTGTGCGGGGACTGGAACATTGCACACAAGGAAATCGACCTGAAGAACTGGCGCAGCAACCGGAAGAACTCCGGGTTCTTGCCCGATGAACGGGCCTGGCTTTCAACGGTGTTCGACGAGCTTGCGTGGGTGGACGTCTTCCGTAGGCTCAATCCTAAGCCGGACCAGTATACCTGGTGGTCCAACCGTGGCCAGGCGTGGGTGAAAAACGTCGGTTGGCGCATCGACTACCAGATCGCTACGCCGGGAATTTCGGCAAAGGCGACGAAGGAGCGCATATACAAGGAAAAGCGCTTTTCCGATCACGCCCCGCTGATCATCGACTATAACCAGAAGCTGTGACAAGTTTCAGGCGTTGGCCCCGGCATGCTTGCGAGATTTCCGGAAAGACGCGTTTTGGCGCGAGCTGCAAGAACCTGAAGGTATCCCGATGACCCGTGTGAAAATATACAGTACCGGTATTTGCCCCATCTGCCAGAAAGCCAAGGGATTGTTCGAAAAGTGGGGCATCCCCTTCGCCGAGGTGCGTATCGATCTCGGCCGAGCAGCCATGCGGGAATATTCCCAAGTTACCAATGGCGCACGCACCGTTCCGCAGATTGTTATTGATGGCCGTTGTATCGGGGGTTTCACGGAATTGGCGGAACTGCATATGGAGGGCGCGCTGGATGCGCTCATGGAGCAGGCACGAAACGGCGCTTCACGCTGACGCCGGGGGCGGTCAGCCTCCCGGGGCTGCGATACCCGGGTCGCGGGGCGATCAGTTCGGAGCTCCGCGGGATGCGGTTCCTAGCTTTTTCCCGGCATGTGCACGTGCCACCGAGATTGCTGCCACGACGAGTCCGGAAAGGACCGAGAAGATGATTACAGCGAAGAGCCCGATCCAGTTTCCGACGCCCCGGGGGTGGAACAGGGCGGCCAGCGGAGCGGCCAGGTTGAATCCGTCGGTCGGGATCCGGTGCATCGCCCCCAGTGCCTGGATCGTCGCAAATGAAAGCGCTGCCAGAACGAAGGCTGCCAGACCGCTGCCGAGGCCGCGTGCTAGGAGTTCCCTGGAGCCGAGCGCGCGCGCCCGCGCGGTTGCCAGCAAGTCGATGTGCGGTTCGCGTGCACCCAGCGGTGAAAAGCGCTGCAGCATGATCAGCCCCGGTATTCCGACCGCCATGGTGAACAGGAAGAAATCCCGCCACCCGATCGCTGCTACCATTACCCCGGTCACGGGCCCGGCAAAAATGCGCGGCAGCGCGAAGATGCTTGAGAACAGCGCGTACTGCGTTGCTGAAAATTCCTTTTGCGTCATGCGCAGCAGCAGCACGCTGAATGCACCTGTACCCATGCCGGTGGCGAGGCTTTCGAAACCTATCGATCCGTACATGACCCAGCGGTTGATGCCGATCATGGCGATTAACACATAGCCAAAATTCGACAGCAGCTGTAGTGCGCCGAACGTCCACAATGCATTGCCCAGACCCATCGCTGTGGTCAGAGCCCCTCCTAGGAAGGTTCCTGTCAGGGTCGCGGCCAGGCCGATCGTGGCAGTCGCCACGCCGACGTCGAGATCATTGAACCCCACGTGCACCAGAAACGGCCGCACCAGCGCGCCGGCGAGATTGTCGGCCAGTTTGTAGAGGATCAGGAAGGCCAGCAGTTCCAGCGCCTGCTGCTTTGCCAAAAACCCGACCAGTGGCTCCCACACCGCGGCCCGCAGCGACTGCGGTGCGTGGATTCTGTCGGTACCGTTACTTGGCGAAAACCACGTTACGACCATCATCGGCAAATAAAGCGTTGCGATGACCCAGAACATGACCGGCCAGGACCAAAGTCCGGCCAGAGTAATGGTTAGTCCGCCAGCGACGAACATGGCTGCACGGTAGATTGCGATGCGCGCACCTACTGCAATCCCCTGCTCTTCAGGGCGCAGGATCTCGACCGCGTAGGCGTCGATCGCAATATCCTGGCTAGCCGACGCGAAGGCGATTGCAAGCGTCAGGACGCCCGTGATCCAGATCGCGTCGGGGCGTGCAGCGACGCCGCCGAGCAGCAGCGTGGTGAGCAGCAGCAAGATCTGCCACAGAAGGGTCCAGCCTAGTTTGCGGCTGAGTCTGGGGATGGGCAGTGTGTAGCGGTCGATCAGGGGCGACCACAGGAACTTGAAGCTCCACGGTGCCTGTGCGAGGGTGAACAGCCCGATGACCCTGATGTCCACGCCTTCGCGGGCAAGCCAGGTGGGAATGGCGATCCAGACCAGACCAAGCGGTAGGCCCGAGGCAAAGGACAGCAGACTCACCGCGACCGTGCGTCGGCTGCGTGTCGCCAGCCACAGTGCTTGCCAGGTACGCGGCCGGTCAGACATGGCCGTTGCCGGATTCCGGCCAGTCATCGGCGGTGCGACCGCCGGCGGTTCCGCACCGTGGATCCTCGTGCGTCATATGTATCCGCAAGATGGGCAGGACGTCTTGTACCATTCGAATCCGGTCAAGTAAATGCGGCCAAAGCGGACCCGTTACGCAAGCCACGAAGTTCGACCGGAACGCCATGAAGCACGATTGTGCGGATCACCGGGTTTTTGAATTAGATCCGCGCCGTCCACCACTTGGTGGACGGCGGTGTTTTGTTCACGACCTCAGCGCCAGTGACCCCGGCACAGGAATGGTGCCGATTCTCTGGTCGACCCGGGCAGAGATTCTCCAAGTGCCGGTGCGCCATGCGCTGCACGTCTTCCAATGTGAACTGGAATTTCTTCGTTACGAACTTGCCGCCTGGATCTCTGCCAGCGCCTGTTCCCGGGTCTGACGTACACAAGGGAATCCGGTATCTGGATGATCGGCCTATGGTCGAGTTGGCCCAATACCGTCTATTCCGGGCGTGTCCCCAGGCCAGTTTGCAAAATGTGCTGGCATGACCTTTGCTTGTGCTAATGGGGAGGCATTGCACGAATTTGGCAGCATTAAGCCAATGGAGGTCTTCGATGAGATTTCCGCAGGTTATAAAGTATGTAGTCACTTACTATCACAAAATTACAGTCTGGGCAAAGGCTGGCAAGATGGCACTTTGTCTTGGGTTGATCGCGCTGGCCATTTCGGCCGCCCCGGTTTGCGCTGCCGACGCGCCTCTTGGAGGCGCAACCATCCGTTTGCCGATGTTCAATCAGGGCTCCGGGTATGGGGAGCGTCTGTATCAGCAGGGGTTGATGCAATTCAATCAAGGTCATCACGACCAGGCAGCGCAATTGTGGCGGTTGCTGGCGGAAGATGGAAATCGTGATGCCCAGTTCGCACTTGGCGAGCTGTACGCAAGCGGCGATGTTCAGGCGGGCATAGACCGAAACCTGGCCACGGCCGCCAAATGGTACCGGCGCGCAGCGAAACAGGGGCATGCCAGCGCACAGTATAATCTCGGGGTGTTTTATGCCAGCGGCGTCGGTGTGCCGCACGACTTGCGCGAAGCGGCACGGTGGTGGCGGCTCGCCGCACTTCAGGGCCATATCCAGGCGCAATTCAACCTCGGTCTGCTCTATGCCCAGGGAACGGGTGTCGAGCCGAACCCGGCGGAGGCGGTACGGTGGTGGGGCATGGCCGCAGAACATGGTTACGCGCCCGCCCAATTCAATCTGGGGCTCATGTACATCATGGGAGAAGGCGTGAAGGAAAGCCGCACCCAGGCGCTGCGGCTCTGGCAGTTGTCTGCCAAGCAGGGCTTCGGCCAGGCCATTCATGCCCTGAGAGTCCTGAAACCGCGTTGATAATGCTTTAATTAGCTCTAAATTCGGGCAAAAAAATCATTAAAACACAAGCCCTTACATAGTCCCTTCCGGGTATCAGCCCTGCCTTTTCCAAACTGTTGCGCGAACGCGGCGTTCGCTGCACCTTTTTCCATGTTGCGGTCCAGCGCAGTTCGCAGCAAAATGGGTCGCGCTACACTAGGCGCAAGTTTAGGATGCCTTGCGCGAGCGTTATAAATCTTTCCACTTGGAAAACTTTAAAGAGAGGAGAAGGACATGACAATAAAATCTATTACACGAAGCGGCGTAGTGCTCGGTCTTGCACTCGCCATCATGGGGTGGTGTGCGAACGCCCTGGCGTCGCAGAAATACGGGATCTTTGAGCGCATACTCGATGCCTCGGGAAGCTTTGCCCAGACTAATCAGGCGCTGGAAAAGAGCATAGCGGCATCGCACTTGGTGCTGCATGCGACGGACAATATCGCGGTACCCCATAACATCCAGCAGGCGCGGGTTTATATCCTGACCTCGCCGACGTACGAAAACGCCGCGAAGGACATGCCACCTAATACGATTTCCGCCCAGATTTTGCGGATTGCTGTCTACACCTACGGCCCCGGAAAGAAAACCCAGATCGACATGGCTAATCCTGTTGCTTTGGCCATGGTGTATTACGCCAAGTCGAAGGAGTATCCGCAGATGATCGCGGCGGCGAAAGCCGTGTCCCAGGAGATCAAGGGCGTGGTGGCCAAGGTGCCGGGAGCGCCAGTTTCGGTCCAGCTCGCTCCGCGGCGTTCTGAAAGCGACCTCAACAGCTTCGACGGTGACGGCCCGGCCAAGATGATGGCCGGCTGGGACAACTGGCGTGAGAGCCAGGATACCGTCTTCAAGACCAAACCGGAAAAGTTCGCGGCTACGGTTGCCAGGGTTTCCGCCGCGTTGCGGGCCAGCTCCAAAGGTGCGGATAATGTGGATAATTCGTCGGCGTGGCGCGTTGTGGCAGAGATTCCCGTTGGGCCCAACGCCGTTTGGTTCGGCATCGATAATGCCTATACCCAGAACAAATGCATCCGGATCAACTCACAGTTCCGCAGCCGCGGCAAAACCAAGGATGCACCCTTCCCTGGCGTAGACCATGCACCGGCGCTGCCGCTTGAAGTCTTGGTGATCAATAACGGGGACCACGTGCAGGTGGCGCAGTACGGCGAGATGTGGCGCATGCAGCTGTACTTCTGGGATTCCGGATATCTGGCATTTGCAGCAAACACGCTGATACCCAGCACCATCTATGGTTCGATCAAGCACGCACTGACTGCGACCGTCGCGAGCAAATAACGCGAACTGATCAGGGTACGGTGATACGTGGGCCGGAGATCTGCTCCGGCCCTTTTTTTTGGCCGTCGGGCACGCTGTCTTCCATGCCGGAGATTGCCGGGTCGATCTTCCCGAGCATTGTCTGGGTTATGCACAGCTGCTTTTGCAAGGCCTTGCGTGCGGCCTCCAGCTCGGCGATTCGTTCGCCGAGATTTTCGAGGTTGTCACGTATCTTGTTGAGGTTCTGAAAACGCTGTTCCATCTGCATCCTGTGTTCCCGGATGCGTGTCATCAGTGGTGTCATGATGGCTTTGCCCCAGGCTTTTGCGCCCCCGTTGCACTGCTCAAAGATGCCCCGCGCACGACTGACAAGCGTGATGAAGAATTTCTTGATTACGAAGTGCTGCTCGGTCATCAACATGGCAGGGCTGCTTCGGAGCGCTTCGGCTTCGTCCTGAAGCCTTTGCAGCTCACTACGGTATGCCAGAAGCGAGAATCCGACTGGCTTCAGCCGTGTAATGCCCTGGTCAGCATCCAGCTTTCTGTATATCGCCTCCACCAGGCCTTTGATCTGATGAACCTGCTTGTTGACCTTTTCCATCGATTCGGCAGTGCCACCAAAGAAGCCGGCCATCCCGACCTTGATGCCATGCGTTGTCCAGCTGTCTTGCATTTCGCGGCGTGTGCGGGCGATAAGCCGGTCAAAGTTCTCCATACTGAGGTATTCCAGCAGAATATGGATCTGGTCTGACAGGACGGCACGCACCGATTGGAAGTTTTCAAGCTTGCTGTCGTATGCCTCTTTTTCGGTCTTTAGTCGCGTCACCAGCATCTGAATGACGTCGCGACTCTTTCCGCCGAGACCCCTGAGTTCGTTTAGCTGGCTATCGGTGTCGGCCAGGCGTGCAGCAATGAGCGCTTCGGTGTTGCGGACCATGTCGCCGATCTCGCGCGCAACCTTCTCGCGCAGGTAGGTTTCCCTGGAAGGAACGAGATCCTCGGCGAGATTGGCCTCCAGTGCCAGCAGACCGCTTCGCTCAATCAGGGCGTGGTCGGTCTTAATCTTGGCGAGCAGGCCTTTTTGCGCTGATACCGGGAACACCCGGCTTCTGCTGATACCCAGAGCGCGGGCGGTTTCCACTGCCTGGCGCGATATGATGTCCGCAACCGCATCCTCACCGCGCAACTCGTCCCACAGAATGTCAATCTTGTTGAGCACCGCAAAACATCCGTTTTTGTCTGCCCCTCTGACAGCACACACATGGTTGTTCCACAGGGCTAGGTCCGATTTTGTGACGCCGGCGTCCGCCGCCACGACGAACATCACCGCCTGCGCATTCGGCAGCATGCTGAGGGTCAGTTCCGGTTCATTTCCTATCGAGTTGAGCCCGGGTGTGTCGAGGATGACCAGGCCCTGCTTGAGCAATGGGTGCGGATAATTCACGATGGCATGGCGCCATACCGGAATCTCCACCTTTCCGTCGGTACCTGCCTGTGTCGACTTGCTATCGTCCTGGGGACGGCAGAAGCCCAGTTCACGCGCTTCGGAAAGGCTCACGGCCTTGGTTTTCATGATTTCCCGGAATGTCTCAGCCATTTTTCTCGGGGAATTGAGATCCAGGGGCAGTGTCGTCCACTGGATTGGTGTGCGCTTCAATTCGGCGATGGTAAGTGAGGAACCGCGCGTCTCTATGGGCAGAAGCCTGAGGCCAGAAGGCATACGCTTGTCGTACAAGAGTTCTGTCGGGCACATGGTTGTGCGGCCAGCATCCGACGGAAGCAGCTGGCGCTTGCTGTCCGCGAAAAATATGGCATTGATGAGTGCGGTTTTGCCCCGCGAAAGCTCTGCCACCATTGCCACGGTGAGTTTGTCCGACTTGAGGCTGTCAATTAGCTCATAAATCCGCAAGTCGTCCTCGCCGCTGCCCAGCCCCTGCTGCTCCGCCCAAATCTGGTATTCACCGATTGACGCGATCAGATCGTCGCGCCACTTTCGGTAGTGTGAAAGGTGTCTGGAAAGGGTATTGGTCACAGCCATGGAATGAACCGTCTCCTCCCGATCCGGCTGCTCCGCAGCGTGGATTGGCGGATTCCCTCGAAGCGCCCAGCTGCCACCGTCCAAATGCGTGCGCGCAGTGGCCTGCATGCCGCCGCTGTCCGATGGGGCTGAGTAGCGGTTCGGGCCTTCACTTCGCGCCGACGGGGCCGAGTTCCGGTGGCAGCCGCACCGGCGACAGAATGCGGGCAAGTTTGATTTTGGCGCTGTGCCCCCGCACCAGCATGACGCGGTTTTTGGCAACTCCGAAACATTCGGCCAGAAAGGCAATCAGCTGCGCATTCGCGAGGCCGTCGACCGGTGCGGCGCTGATGCGCACCTTGACGCAGTCGCCCTGGGTTCCGAGCATCTCGTTGCGACGCGCCCGCGGCTGTACCCGCAACCTCAAGAGCAGGTCCGGTCCATCCCAGCTTGCCGCCACGGCTAGGCGTTCAGCCATGCAGACGCCGACCCAAACGCCAATTGCACGATGCTCAGGGCCAGATGATCGACGAACATCACCGCAAGCTCCAGCAGAATAAGTACCACAACCGGAGACAGATCGAGTCCGCCGATGGGCGGGATGATGCGCCGTGCCGGACGCAGCAGCGGTTCCGTCAGGCTTATAAGCAAGTGCATGACAGGACTGCGCGGGTAGGGTGCGACCCAGCTGAGAATTGCCCGGGCCAGTATCGTGAACAGAAAAACGTAAAGCGTGAGATCCACGATCTGAGACAGCGACAGCACCGCCAGCATCAGTGCCGTGACCCGGTAGCCGCGCAGCAGGGAGATGAGATACTGTTCGATGGCCGCGAGCGCAACTAACAGCACGACCGATGCCCAGTCGATGCCCCACAAGCCGGGAATCAGCCGCCGCAGCGGGAGCAGCGGCGGATTCGTGACCGCAACCAGGAACTGCGCCAGTGGATTGTAGAAGTCGGCGCGCACTCTTTGCAGCAGAAACCTCACCAATACGGCAAGGATGTACATTCCGAACAGGGTATTTACGATCAGCATCCCCGCTTGTGAAAAAAAGCCACCCATCATTGTTTTCCCAGGATTTCAGCCAGTTCGCGCGCCCGCTCGACCGCGGCAGTCACGGCATCATTGAACAGACGTCCAATATGCCCTTCTTCCAGGACCTGAACCGCGCGCTCAGTGGTGCCACCCGGCGAGGTGACACGGCGACGCAATTGGGCCGGTTCTTCGCCTCCCTCAAGCGCCATCTTGGCGGCGCCATAGGCTGTTTCAAGGGTCAGAAGCCGTGCGGTTGCCGCGTCAAGCCCGTGCTTCAGCGCCGCCCGCTCCAGCTCTTCCATCACAAGGAAAAAATACGCCGGTCCGCTGCCGGAAACGGCGGTAACGACGTCCATCAGGTTTTCGGCTTCAAGCCACACGGTTACCCCGACTGCACGCAGGATTGATTCAGCCTCGTCGCGCTGCGACTGGGTGGCAAATTCGTTGGCAAAAAGACCGGCGGCACCCGAGCCGATGAGCGCCGCGGTATTGGGCATCACCCGTACGATCGCTAGCCCCCCACCGAGCCAGCGCTGAAGATCGTCAACCCGTACCCCCGCGGCTATGGAAACGACAAGGGGTCTGGTCTTCTGCGTGCTGGCCGCGATTCCGGCTGCTACGTCCCTGAGCAGCTGCGGCTTGATTGCCAGAACGATTACATC
This sequence comes from Pseudomonadota bacterium, assembly GCA_021790335.1. Taxonomy (GTDB): domain Bacteria; phylum Pseudomonadota; class Gammaproteobacteria; order Acidiferrobacterales; family UBA6901; genus JAJYCY01. The sequence goes on from JAJYEE010000012.1 coordinate 24,496, forward strand.
CGCGCGGCTGGCGACTTCGTCATTGTCCTCGTAGGTGACAAGGCCCAGCGTCTCAGTTACCGCCTTCCGCTGCTGCGGGTCCAAATCCGACAGAATCAGGTCCTGTTTCCGCCAGCCGTTGGCAACCAGCCCGCCCGCAAGGCTGCGTGCCATGTTGCCGGCACCGATAATTCCGATTACATGATGGTTCATGGCTATCCGAAACGTCGCCTCCCCAGCTTTCCCAGTGTAGAACGACATGAGGGCCGAGCGAAAGCCCATAATTCGATGTTTGCGCAGCGCAGTCGCCCCCACGCCGCCCGGGTGGAACCCGGCGTAACCTGGCCGGTCCTGGGCCGCCCATGGCTGGGCAGATTTGGGCCGCAGCGGTGACGACAGACCGATAGATGGGCAGCACAAAGCTGCGGGCAGCCTTGTTTGTGGGCCTGTGCCCGTTATACTAAAAAAGACTCCACTTACCGAATACTCCGCCGACAGGAGATGATGCATGGACATCGCCGAATTACTGGCGTTTGCCTACAAGCAGAACGCCTCGGACCTGCATTTATCCGCAGGCCTGCCACCCCTTATACGCATTGATGGCGACGTCAAGCGCATAAACGTGGACCCGCTGGACGATCGCACCGTCCACAACATGGTCTACGATATCATGACGGACAAGCAGCAGAAGGATTACGAGGAATTCCTGGAAACCGATTTCTCGTTCGAACTGCCCAACATCTCGCGATTCCGTGTCAATGCGTTCAATCAGCAACGTGGTCCGGGTGCCGTATTTCGTACCATTCCGTCCAAGGTTCTGACGCTGGAGCAACTGGGTGCTCCTCCCACCTTCAAGGACATTTGCGACCAGCCGCGCGGCATCGTTCTGGTGACCGGCCCGACAGGATCCGGAAAATCCACGACGCTGGCGGCGATGATCAACTACATCAACGACAGCCGCCATGAGCACATCCTCACCATCGAGGATCCGATCGAGTTTGTGCACACAAGCAAGAACTGTCTGATCAACCAGCGCGAGGTCGGGCGCGATACTCTTGGTTTCAACAATGCGTTGCGGTCGGCGCTGCGCGAGGACCCGGATGTGGTTCTGGTCGGAGAACTTCGCGACCTCGAAACCATACGCCTTGCCCTGACAGCCGCCGAGACCGGGCATCTGGTATTCGGCACATTGCATACCAGCTCGGCTGCCAAGACCGTGGATCGAATCGTCGACGTCTTTCCGGCAGCAGAAAAAGACATGGTTCGTGCCATGCTCTCCGAGAGTCTGCGCGCGGTCATAGCGCAAAGCCTGCTGAAGAAGCTGAGCGGTGGTCGCATTGCGGCTCACGAGGTAATGATCGGCACGCCAGCTATCCGTAATCTGATCCGGGAAAACAAGATCGCGCAGATGTATTCTGCCATGCAGACCAGTCAGGCGCTGGGTATGCAGACGCTGGATCAGTGTCTCATGGAAATGGTTCGCAACCGCATGGTGAGCCTCGAAGAAGCCCGTTCGTACGCGGCGAACAAGGACAATTTCGGGGGCGCCTCGGCAGGCGGTAACAGCGCGGTCACCGGAGGTAAACGATAGATGATCTTTAGCGACCTCCTGAAACTCATGGTCCACAAGAAGGCGTCGGACCTGTTCATTACCGCTGGCGTTCCCCCGTCGGTGAAGATCGACGGGAAAGTCACCCCTGTTACGAAACAGGCGTTGACGCCGGAGCAGGCGCGCGCCTTCACCTATGGGGTCATGACCGAAGAGCAGCGCCGCCAGTTCGAGTCGACCAGCGAATGCAATTTTTCGATCAACCCGAAGGAAATCGGACGATTTCGCGTCAACGTGTTCTTGCAGCAGAGTTGCGTCGGCATGGTGCTGCGGACCATCGAGAGTAAGATACCTCGCTTCGACGAGCTAAACCTGCCAAAGGTGCTCGCCGACATCGCGCTCACCAAGCGTGGTCTGGTGATCTTCGTGGGCGCGACAGGGTCCGGAAAAACGACGTCGCTCGCGGCCATGATCGGCTATCGCAATGAATACAGCTACGGCCACATCATAACCATTGAGGATCCGATCGAGTTCGTGCATGAGCCCCGCAATTGCATCATTACGCAGCGCGAAGTGGGTGTAGATACCGAATCTTTCGACGCCGCACTCAAAAACACCCTGCGTCAGGCGCCCGACGTGATACTGATCGGTGAGATCCGCTCGCGCGAGACCATGGACTACGCCATAGTTTTTGCCGAGACCGGGCACCTTTGCTTGGCGACGCTGCATGCCAACAGCGCGAACCAGGCGCTCGATCGTATCATCAACTTCTTTCCCGAAGACCGGCGTGACCAGCTTCTGATGGACCTGTCGCTAAATCTCAAGGCGGTAGTCTCGCAGCGCCTCATCCCCATGAAGGCGGGGAAAGGACGCGTTCCGGCAGTTGAGGTCATGATCAATTCGCCACTTATTTCGGACCTGATGCTGAAGGGCGAGATCCATGGCATCAAGGAGCTTATGGCGCGGTCGACCGAAACCGGGATGCAGACTTTCGATCAATCGCTGTTCAATCTTTACGAAAGCGGTCTTATCACCTATGACGACGCCCTCCGTAACGCCGACTCGGTCAACGATCTGCGGCTGCGCATAAAGCTTGAGGGCAAAGACGCCAAGGGCCAGGAGCTGGGAGACTCCATGCGCAATGTGACCTACTGAGAACGGGGCGCGGCACGTGTGAGCCGGTGTGCCTGGAGTGGTTGCCGGCCTGTTTCTGGGGTGGAAGACGGGCAGTTCGAGAAGTCCGTCCGGCACGGCACCGCTGGCGGCGGACGGTAGCCGCTGACAAATCGCGGCGTTAAAACCGGAACCCGCCCTTCCGAATCAGATCGCGGTACCGGAACAGGGCGTCATCGGCCTTCAAAAACGAGCTTGCCGCCGACCATGGTATGGGTCACCGCGCCGCGGAAATCCCAGCCCAGAAAGGGGCTGTTGTGCCCGCGGCTCGTGAACCGGTCGAGCGACTGGATCCACCGGGCCTCCGGGTCCAGAATGCACAGGTCCGCCGTGGCACCAATCCCAAGATGGCCCGCGTCAATGCCCAGAATCTGGGCAGGCTTGCTTGTGAGCAGGGCAATTGCCTCGACAAGATTCAGCAGACCCTGATCCACCAGCTTGAGGGTGAGCGGCAGCAGTGTCTCCAGGCCGGAAATGCCGGGTTCCGACTCGGCAAAAGGTGCTAGCTTGGCATCCGGCTCATGCGGCTGATGATCCGAGCAGATAGCCGATATGGTTCCGGTCTTCAATGCCTGCCTCAGCCCGTCCCGGTCCCGGCTTGCGCGCAGTGGCGGAAGCACATGGCACTGTGTATTGAAGAATCCGATATCATGTTCAGTCAGATGGAGATGGTGGGCGGTTACGTCAGCGCTGACTGCCAAACCCTGTTCCTGGGCCGCCGCGACCATCGCAACCGCACGGGCGCTGGACAGTTGGCAGAAGTGGGCACGCACTCCGGTCTGTTCGACCAGGGTCAGGTCGCGCGCCACCCCAGCAGTTTCTGCCGCCTCGGGTATGCCGGGCAGGCCTAGGCGCGTGCTCACCTCTCCCTCATGCATGCAACCGCTATTGCGCAACCACGGATCCTCCGGATGCAGGAACACCGTCAGGTCGAAGCTGGCGGCATACTCCATGGCACGTCGCATGACGAGGGTGTCCGTGACGGGCTCGAGTGCGTTGCTGAAGCCCACGCATCCGGCTTCGTCGAGCGCCGCCATGTCGGTGAGAAGCTTGCCCTGCAGCCCCTGCGTGAGGGCGCCGAGCGGATGCACGAATGCGAGGCCGAAACGCCAGGCACGCTGCTGGATCATCTGGGCCATGGCCGGAGTATCGATTACCGGATAGGTATCGGGTGGGCAGCACAAGGTAGTGATGCCGGCGCACACCGCAGCGCGTGTCTCGCTCTCTATCGTAGCCTTGTACTCAAGGCCAGGCTCCCGCAGACGCGCGCGCAAATCGATGAGGCCCGGAAATACCAGCTTGCCGCCGGCGTCCAGAGTTTGCTCGGCCCGAAATCCGGTGGGAGCGGCACCAACGCCTATGATAAAGCCCTTTTCGTCGATAAAAAGATCGTACTGCCCATCGACGTTGTTGGCAGGGTCGATGACATGCCCGCCTGTGATTGCGATTTTCATTCCGTGCGTCTCACTTCCGAGGGTGCTGGCCCAGCCGCGGACCCTCCCATGATGATGGCCATGATCGCCATGCGCACCGCGATGCCGTTCGTTACCTGGGGAAGAATGACCGATTGCGGGCCGTCTGCGACGGCGGAGTCAATCTCTAGTCCCCGGTTCATCGGTCCCGGATGCATGATGATTGCATCCGGTTTGGCATAGGCAAGTTTTTCCTGTGTCAGACCGAACAGGTTGAAATATTCCTGCTCGCTCGGGATCAGCGCGCCATTCATTCGTTCGCGCTGAAGCCGAAGCGTAATGATGACGTCAGCGCCGTCCAAGCCGGTCTTTATGTCAGTGAACACCCGCACGCCCAGTCTTTCGATCGCGGTCGGCAACAGCGTCATGGGAGCCACCACCCGCACGTCCGCGGCGCCAAGCGTGGTGAGGGCGTGAATCTGGGAACGCGCCACACGCGAGTGCAGGATGTCGCCCACGATTGCAACCCGCAGGTTTTCAAACGGCCCCTTGTAGCGCCGGATGGTAAACATGTCGAGCAGACCCTGGGTCGGATGGGCATGGCGACCATCTCCGGCGTTGATGATGTGCACGTGCGCGGGAACGTGTTGGGCAATCAGGTGTGCGGCCCCGGATTCCCGGTGCCGCACCACGAAAAGATCAGTATGCATCGCCTCCAGATTGCGCACCGTATCGAGCAGGGTTTCCCCTTTGGTAGTGGACGAGGCGGCAGGATTGAGGTTGATTACGTCAGCCGACAGGCGTTTGCCGGCTATTTCGAAGGTCGTGCGTGTTCGCGTGCTGGACTCGAAAAAAAGATTTACCACGGTCTTGCCGCGCAGCAGCGGCAGCTTCTTGATCTCGCGCTCGCCAACCGAGATGAACGATTCGGCGGTATTGAGTATCTCGAGTATTGTCTGTCGCGGCAGTCCTTCGATAGTAAGCAGATGGCGCAGGCGGCCCTGGCCGTCGAATTGCAGGTCGCCGTGCGTCAATCGGCCACCTGCTGAAGCGTAAGCGTTAGGGGATCTGGACCGACGAGCTTGATATGTTCGCCCTTTTCGAGCTTAAGCGTGTGTCCAATTACCTGGGCCGCGATCGGCAGCTCGCGTCCGTCTCGGCATATCAGTACGGCCAGGCTCACCGACGCGGGGCGACCGTAGTCGAAAATCTCGTTCAATGCCGCGCGTACAGTCCGCCCGGTGTGCAAAACGTCGTCCACAAGTATTACGTGGCGATCCTCCAGATTTACCGGCAAATTCGAAGTTTTGACCTGTGGATTGACGCCCACCCGCGTGAAGTCATCCCGATAAAAGGAAATGTCCAGGGTTCCAAGCATCTCGGTCAGACCCAGGGCCCGGTGCAGACGGGTCGCAACCCAAACACCGCCGGTATGGACCCCGATCATGATGGGATTGAGCGCAAGCAGAGGCTTCAGCTCATCCACCATGTACGCCAGCGTAGCCTCGATATCAATTGTTTGAAGCATGTCTTGCATCTCTCTGTTCATCGAGAAACGCCTGCAGAATCGTCTGTGCCGCCAGCCTGTCAAGCTTCGATTTGTGCCGCTTCGAGGGCACGCCAGCTTCCACAAGGGCGTTTTTTGCCGCCACCGAGGTGAGCCGTTCATCGACCAAATGCACCGGCAGATTGTATCGGGCCCGCAACCGATTACCAAACTTCTTCGCAGCGCGCGTCATGTCGTTCTCGCTGTCATCCATGTTCAGCGGCAGCCCAACCACCAGGGCACATGGCCGCCACTCGTCGATCAAACGCGTAATGTGGTCCCAGTCCGGCAATTCGTTGCGCGCGGTAACCGTATCCAGGGCCTGGGCGAGACGTGATGCAGACCGGCCGACTGCCACGCCAATGTGTTTTTTGCCGAAATCGAAGCCGAGGTAGGTGTCGACCCTCAAGCGTGTCCCGCTTCTTCGGACAGGGCCGCAAAGTCTATGCCCAGCAGGTTTGCCGCGGCGCCCCAGCGCTGTTCTGCGGGCATTTCGAAAAGAATCGACCGGTCGGCAGGTCCGCTGAGCCAGGCATTCTCCGCGATTTCGCGCTCCAGCTGGCCTGGTGCCCAGCCGGCGTAGCCGAGGGCGAGAAATGAATATTGCGGCCCGCGGTTCTGGGCAATGGCCACGAGTATGTCGCGCGAAGTCGATACCCCGAGCGTGTCGGAGACCGGAAGGGTGGATTCCCAGTTTCCGAGTGGCTCGTGGACGACGAAACCACGACTGCCCTGCACAGGCCCGCCCAGATGTACGGGAAGATCCAGCGAAGCCACCTCGATGCCCTCGATGTCCAGCTGCTGGAGGACCTCGCGTAGCCGCAGATCAGTGGGACGGTTAATGATCAAACCCATGGCGCCTTCACTGGAATGTTCACAGATCAACGTAACCGTGCGCGAGAAATTCGGATCCGCGAGGTTCGGCATCGCGATCAGGAAATGATTAGTCAAGCAGGCCATGTCGCCCATGGGCATAGTATCGGGCAGGGTGCGGCACCGGCGCAAGTCGCACGCGGGGCTAGATTAGGGTCTGGCGCTCGTTACGGTTGCGTCTGAAAACTTCCAGGTGCGGATAATGTGCAAAATATCGGTGTTGGCCCGGATATTTGGCGGCAGCGGGGCGAATGGTGCTGCCAGCCCCACGATCCGGATAGCGGCATCATCCAGCACCTTGTGTCCCGAGCTGCGCAGCACCCTGATCCGGTAAACGCTGCCATTGGCCCGGATCGCCACGTCCAGCACCAGGTCTCCCGAAATATGGCGATGTAGCGCCCGCGCCGGGTAGTTCAGATTGCCGACGCGCTCCACCTTTGCGACCCACGCATCCATATAGGCCGCATACTTGTATTTTAGTGTGCGTGCATCGATGTACTTCTGGCGCGGAAGTTTTTCATACTGCTGCCAGGAACGGCTGATTTCCGCGCTCAGGTGGGCACGTTCGCGTTCGAGCCTCGCCAGCTCTGCAAGGCCCGGGGAAGCATGACCGGTCTGTCTTTGCCGCCGCGACGGTCGCGGTTGCGGGCTGGTTATGGCAAAGCCGGCTGCGTCATCGGTCAGGAGGGCGGCGAGCCTGCTCACGCTTCGCACCGGCGTCTGGGCGCTGGCATGGGCGACCGGAATGCGGTTGTTCCTGTCGCTCAGCTCCATAGCGGGCAGCGGTGTGCGTGCGATGTCCGGCCGCCTGCTATTGCCGCCGCCGTCCTGGTTTGCCTGCGCCAGGAAATCGGGGTGGTCAGGTGCATGATCGCTGCGGGTCTGAACCAAAGTGATTTCAAGGGTGTCGAGACCTGGCATACGGACCTTTGTCGCAGAGAAGGTAATGCCAAGAATGACAACCATGTGCACCAGAATCGATACGAAGATGGCGAGTCCGAAGCGGTCGGAGTCTGAGAAGCCGGCAGCAGCCTGCACTGCGTCATCGAAGGAGTCGCCGGCAACAGGATCCGGAGCACGTGCGGAGGCCACTGATTCCATTTCAGCTGCAGCGCGCATGGTGCGAGACAGCATCCAGCAGTTGCGCGCTGATATTTAGCCCGTAGATGGCGTCCAGCTCGCGTATGCAAGTGGGGCTGGTCACGTTGATCTCGGTCAGGTAATTCCCGATAACGTCCAGCCCCGCGAACAGGATTCCCTTCGCGCTAAGCACGGGTCCTACCTGTTCGCAGATCCAGCGGTCATGTCCGCTCAACGCGCGCCCCTCCGGGCGCGCGCCTGCGGCGAGATTCCCGCGGCTCTCGCCCTCCAGCGGTATCCGGGCAAGCGCATAGGGGATGGGTTCGCCGTTGATCATCAGTATGCGTTTGTCTCCCTCGCGGATCTCTGGAATGTAGCGCTGCGCCATTGCCATGCGCGATCCCAGTGCGGTGAGGGTCTCGATGGCCACGCTGACATTGGGATCGTCGTAGCGTAGGCGGAATACGGATGCTCCGCCCATCTGGTCGAGGGGTTTCAGCACGATATCTTTCTGCTCACGCAGGAAGGCTCGCAGATCCACAGCATTGCGTGTTACTAGGGTCGGCGGTGTGCACTGTGGAAACCATGCCGTGAACAGCTTCTCATTGGCGTCACGCAGGCTCTGCGGTTTGTTCACCACCAGTACTCCATGCGATTCAGCCAGCTCAAGCAGATACGTGCTGTAGATATATTCCATGTTGAACGGCGGATCCTTGCGCATCAGGATGGCGTCGAACTCATCCAGCGGCCGTGTCTGTTTCGCGTCGCATTGGTACCACGGAGTGCGGTCACGGTGCACCACTATGCGGCGGCTGTGTCCGAGCGCGCGGCCGTCGCGCAGAAAAAGGTCGGCCTGTTCAAGGTATGCGATCTGCCAGCCGCGAGCCTGCGCCTCGAGCATCATGGCGTAGGTGCTGTCTTTCTTGATATTGATGGATTCAACCGCGTCCATCACGATCCCCAGTCTCATGCTTGAGCTCCGTGCGCGTTACCTGTCAGCGTGGGAATGGTGCGAGGTCAGCCGCCAAGCGACACCTCGTGCAGCTCGCGCGCGGCGGCAAGAAGCGCCAGACGTGCGATGACGCCGTAGGCGTAAAACCGGTTTGGCTGCGCATCCGGCGCACGGCTATGATCGGGATGGGTGCACGAATCCTCGAATGCGAGCGCCTCAAAGCTCATTCCGGGCATATTCAGGTTTTCATCGCGCCCGCGGCCGGGATGCACTCGGTAGAAACCGCCGACGACGTAACGGTCGATCATGTAGACCACAGGTTCGGCAGTTGCCTGCCTCTCGCCCCAGGTTTCAAAGGTGTAGACACCCTCTTGGACAATGACATCATTGACCAGATGGCCTTCCTTGCCGCGCGCCATTTTCGTACGCTGTTTGCGGTTGAGTTCGCGCAATTGGTCGATGCTGTGCACTGTCATGATGTTCATTCCGTAGGTACCGGCGTCGGCCTTCACGATGACGAACGGTTGCTGGTCGATGCCATATTCGCGGTATTTCTGGGTGATCTGCTCAAGCACCGCGGCTACGTTGGTCACCAGGCACTCTTCTCCCAGGCGCTGCTGGAAGTCGATCTGCCCGCAATTCCGGAATATCGGGTCAACCAGCCAAGGGTCTATGGCGACAAGCCGGGCGAATTCCCCGGCCACGCGCCGATAATGGGTGAAATGACTTGATTTCAGTCGGTTGGACCACCCTAATGCGAGCGGCGGAACCACAGTCTGGTCCAGGTTCTCCAGGATCGCTGGCCGCCCACCGGACATATCGTTGTTGAGCAGGACGAAGCAGGGTGTAAAGTCGCCGACGCGCAGCTGATTGTTTTCGCGCACCAGCGGCTCAAGAACAACGCTGCTTCCGGAGGGGAGCGTTATTGGCAGCGGTTCCTTTAGATCCGCAATTAGAGAGCCAACGCGCACCTGGATTCCGGCCATCTCCAGGATTCTCTTCAGGGCGGCCAGGCTCTCGAGATAGAACAGGTTGCGGGTGTGGCTCTCGGGCACGAGCAAAATGCGGCGGGCCTTGGGACAGTAGTGCTCCATTGCGGATTGTGTTGCCTGCACACAAAGCGGTAAAAATGCCGGATTCAGGTTGTTGAATCCCGCCGGAAACAGATTGGTGTCGACCGGGGCAAGCTTGAAGCCCGCATTACGCAGGTCGACCGAGGCATAAAACGGGGCCTTCGTTTCCTGCCATTGCCCGCGCAACCACTGCTCGATGTCGCCCTGATGGCTGAGCAGGTGTTCCTCCAGCTGCTGAAGCGGACCAGTCAGGGCGGTGGTCAGATGGGGCACGGCATGCAGGTGTTCAATGGCCATGATGGTCAGTTCCCGGTTGATTCTGGCCGATGGTAGCGTATCTGGTGCGGCGGCAAAAACAAACTCCGCAGGACACCCTTTTGGCATGTTTCATGCTTTAATTTTCTTGTCGCACCGGCCGGGGTCGGCTCGTAGCCCAACCGGCATGCGACGAGCCCCCGGCATCTGTCAGTTAAGCCGCAAGGCATATGCTGTGTTCGCTGTGGCAGGCTCTTTACCCTCCCGGGGCTTATGGGGCGGCCGGGGGCCAAATGATCCCGGAAGCCTCCGACCGGGATGTTATCGTGCCTTATGCGCGATGGATTTTGACAATCTTTTGTGCTACTAAATCATTATCCTACAAAAAAAACCAGAGAAAACACCTTTAAAAACGGGCAGGAGCGGCAGCTGCCATCTAGAATACGAAGTTGATACGCACAGATAAAGGTCAGGGCGGAGTAGGATCTTGAACATTAAGGTGATGATCATAGACGACAGCAACACCATACGTCGTACCGCCGAGGCGTTGCTGAAAAAGGCTGGCTATGAGGTGTATACCGCGTCGGATGGCTTTGAGGCGATGTCAATGATTACCGATCACCGGCCCGACATCATTTTTGTCGACATCATGATGCCGCGGCTTGACGGATATCAGACCTGTCAGCTGATCAAGAACAACAAGAAATTCAAGGACACGCCAGTCATCATGCTATCGAGCCGGGACGGACTTTTCGATCGTGCGCGTGGGCGGATAGCAGGCTCGCAGGAGCACATCAACAAGCCGTTTACGCAGGAAGAGCTTATTGAGGTGATCAACAAGTACGTTCACTAGCAGACCGGCGGGAATCTGGAAAACGACATACGCGAAAGAGGTAATTGGGAAATGGCGATTAAGAAAGTGCTGGTGGTGGACGATTCGCCTACTGAGGTGCATCTGTTGCGCCAAATGCTGTCGAAAAACGGTTTCACGGTTTCCTCCGCATCGAGCGGAGAGGAAGCGATAGTCAAGGCCAAAGCCGAGAAACCGGATTTGATTCTGATGGATGTTGTCATGCCCGGCATGAGCGGATTCGAGACTACGCGCAGCATTACCAGGGATCCGCAAACCGCGGGTATCCCAGTGATCATCTGTACGACCAAGGGTCAGGAAACTGACAAGGCGTGGGGACTGCGTCAGGGGGCAAAGGACTACATTGTCAAACCAGTCACCGAGGCGGTGCTGATGGAAAAAATCAAGGCGCTTTAAATGGCATTGCCCATCCAAGATCCGCTGAGCCTGCTGCACAAGATGCAGCTCGCGAGCCGCATGAGTGCACCAGGTCTGCCAGAACAGGCGCAGACCGTGGAACTGTGGTCGGGTCTTGGTTTCCGGGTGGCCGGGATGACGCTAGTTACGCCACTCGATCAGGTGTCGGAAGTACTGCCCTGTCCGGCCATCACGCTGGTACCTGGGACGTGCCGGTGGGTAAAGGGCATCGCCAATGTCCGCGGCAACCTGTTTACGGTCGTCGATCTGCCTGAATATTTCGGCAAGGATTCGGTGATTATGGGTGAGCGTGCCAGGTTGCTGATCATGAACGTTGCAAATCTCAACACTGCGCTGCTCGTTAATGAGGTGCTCGGATTGAGGCATTTCGACGAGGAGCAGGAGCGCCACGACGTTTCCGGTCTGGACGATCCGGTGCTTGCGCATGTGCATGGAGCATTTCTGCGGGATGGCACACTTTGGGGAGTATTCGATATGCATTCCCTTGCCGGGAGCGAAACCTTCAATAATGTGGCGGCCTAGCCGGCAGGTGAGAGGGACTGCGGCCGGCGCCGGTCTGCCGCAGCCAGGGTATAGAGGAAAGCGGTGCGCGGCCAGAACCGCGTCGCATCGAATTGGGGCGGGATTTGACATGGCGGAATTCAACTGTACGGGAGTCTCTGTCGAGATGAGGTGCATAGTATGGCTATCGTGAAATTGCCCAAAGTAGGCAGGGCCAATGCCGGGCAGGTCGACCAGGACAACGCCGGAGGGCTGCAAGGCCAGGACACTCCGGATGTGGGCGAGGAGTACATCGAGGTCCAGACCGGGGGACGTTCGGGCGCAGGGGTCAGGGATTTCGGCAGACTGGTGACTGGCCTGCCGTTTCTTCTGGTCGGCATGGTGCTGTCATTCATCGCCGTGGCCTGGCTATTCGCATCAAGCGCCCAGGAGGCGGACCGCGATTCCAAGTATGTCGCCCAATCCAGCGAGCTGCTCATGCTCTCGCAACGCATCGCAAAAGATGCGCGCGAGTCTGTGTACGGCCAGGAAGATGCGTTCCCGACGCTCAAGTCGTCACGTGATACGTTTGCGAACATCATCAACAATCTGACCAAGGGCAATTCGAAGCTCGGCATACCTCCTAGTCCGCCGCAGGTGGCGCCAGCCTTGAGAGCGCTCACAGTGAAGTGGGCCAAAACACGCAGAAATGTCGACCAGATTCTCAGCCAGGAGGACGCGGTGCTGACTCTGCGTGATCACGTAGTCGGAATCAATCAGGCGGTCCCGATGCTTCTGGCGCTCACCGACGAGGTGGCGTCCCAGGCAATCAAGGACCACGTCAAGGACAGGGTAGTCTACCTTGCAACGCGGCAGGGGATGCTGAGCGAGCGAATTGCCAAGGACGTGAATCTGTTTGCCCAGGGCGGTTCCGAGGCGGCTGTGGCCGCCGCACAATTCGGCAGGGATACCAAACTGTTTCGCGATACTGAAGCAAAACTGCACACCGAGCTTCCGGCCAACGTGGATACAAAGCTGCAGGAAGTGGATGGTGTCTACCAGGCGCTGAACGCGCACGTCACCGGCATTCTCGGCATTGCCGCCGAACTGTTTGTTTCGCAACGGGCGAGCCAGGAGGTGTTCGAGCAGAGTGATCCGCTCCTGAATTCGGCCAAGGGGCTGGTTGCCAGCTATACGGCGCTGTCCCGGGAGCGCAAGGCTAGCAGGATCCTGAGCTATGTCATGGCCGGCGTATCGTTCTTGTTCCTGCTGCTGGTGGGCCGCAAGCTTGTCAACGACCAGCGCGATCGTGCGCGGGTGAGCTCCGAACAGAACCGTACTACCCAGGACGCCATTCTCAAACTGCTTGACGAGATGGGCAATCTGGCCGACGGTGACCTGACGATCCAGCCGGAGGTCACTGAACAGATCACCGGAGCGATCGCCGACTCCATCAATTTCGCGGTCAAGGAGATGCGCAGTTTGGTCATGCGCATCAAGGCGGCCGCACAGCAGGTGGCGGTGGCGAGCGAGCGCAGCCGCCAGACGGCGAACGAACTTACGCAGGCGGCAACGCGCCAGGCGGCCCAGATCGCCGAAACGACGGAACGCGTGAAATCGATGGCGAAGTCGATGCAGGAAATGTCGCTCAGCGCCGAGAAGTCGGCGGAGGTGGCGCAGGGTTCGGTGAATACCGCCAAACGCGGTGCCGAGGCCGTGCAAAACACCATCCACGGTATGGACGAAATGCGCGAGCAGATCCAGGAAACAGCAAAGCGCATCAAACGCCTCGGCGAGTCCTCGCAGCAGATCGGCGAAATCGTGGAGCTGATCAACGACATCGCCGAGCAAACGAACATCTTGTCGCTTAACGCTGCGATTCAGGCAGCGATGGCCGGGGAGGCCGGACGCGGCTTCGCGGTGGTCGCTGACGAAGTGCAGCGGCTTGCGGAGCGCTCCGGAGAGGCGACCAAGCAGATTGCTGATCTCGTGAAGACCATTCAGGCCGATACGAACGAGGCGGTCGCGTCCATGGAACAGGCGACCAAGGGGGTAGTCGAGGGTACGCGTCTGGCGGACGCCGCAGGGCAGGCGCTCAGCGAGATCGAGTCCGTGTCGGAGCAGCTCTCGGGACTGATTGTCGGTATTTCCCGCGTCGCTTACCAACAATCCGAGACAGCCACTGCCGTATCTCAGAACATGGGCCAGATTCAGGAGGCCACTACGCTCACCTCAACGGGCACGCGTCAGACGGCTGAATCCATTGGCAAACTGTCTGATCTGGCGCGTGAGTTGCAGGCCTCGGTGGCCGGCTTCAAGCTGCCGGCCGCGTGAGGAGTGCAACCGCGAATGCATAGCCAGCTGCGTGCCAACCGCGGAGACTGCAGCGTTTGGGCATGACTTTCTGATCCTATGAGCAGAATCGACCCGGGTACTCTCGGTTGGGTCAAGACCGAAATTGACGAGACTCTGAAGCAGGCTCGGCTTGCCTTGGAGGCTTTCGCCGAGAACACGTCAGACGCCACAAGCCTTCGGTTCTGCAATACCTATCTGCACCAGGTTGTTGGCACCCTGCAGATGGTGGAACTCGATGGCGCCGCCATGCTGGCGCGCGAGAACGAGGCGCTGGCTCAGTCGATCCTCGACGGCAAGGTCGAGGCAGGCGCATCGACTTTCGAGGTTCTCGTGCGCGGGGTCCTGTCGTTGCCGGATTATCTCGCCAGGGTCCAGCACGACCAGCCGGATGTGCCGCTGCGCCTTCTGCCGATGATCAACGAGCTGCGTGCGGTTCGCGGCGAAGCGCCGCTTGCCGAGCTCGATCTGTTTTCTCCAGACATGACGATGCGCCCGCCGGCACAGCCCGGCGAGCGTGTACGGGCAACCGAAGAGGATTTTCGCGCGTATGCACGAGCGCAACGGACCGCGTTTCAGGCGTCAATGCTCAGCTGGTTGCGCGGGAGCGACGCCGGGACGCATCTCTCCAGAATGTCCGAAGTCCTGGAAAATCTCTGGCACAAAGCCCATCTTGGTTTTATCGAACAACTGTTCTGGGTCGCCGGGGGATTTGCGGAGGCGCTTGGTTCGGGCGCCCTGGATACCACGAACGATCGTAAAAAACTTTTCGGCCGACTCGACCAGCAGCTGAGGAAGCTCATAGACGGAGCCGACAAGGCGCTGCAGCGCGCCAGCGCGGAAGCGCTCACCAAAGCCATGCTGTTCGAACTTGGCGCTGCGAAGTCAAACGAAGGTCGCACGGGCGAAATCAAGCGTGCCTTCGATCTTGATGTACTGTTCGGCGCAAATGCAGGCGCGGCTACCCCGTCGTCCGAACTTTACGACCTGCCGACGCCCGAGGCGTTGCAGGCCATTTCCGAAGCGATCGGCAAGGAGATACAGTCAGCCCAGGAAATGCTTTCGGCGTATTTCGATTCCGGAGAGGGTGAGGAAAACCCGCTCGGTCCGCTGATCGAGCTGTTGCAGCGGATGTCCGGTACGCTCGGAATGCTAGGCGTCGGGGTCCTCAGGATTCTGGTCGACGAACTGACAGAAGCAGCGCGGGCGCTCGACTCCGGCCGGATCAAACGCTCCGAAGCGGTGGCAATGCCAATGGCCGGAGCGCTGTTGCTCATCGAAAGCAGTGCCCGTGATTTCCACAGGCTCGGACCGGTATGGACGGAGCACGTGGAGGAGGCGATCAGCCGCCTGCGCAATCTGCACACCCCAGGGCAGGAGCTGCCGGTCGACGGAATCGAGATTTCAGATGCGGGCCTGACCGATGCCGAGTTCAGGCAGCTCCTGCATGTCGTATCGGGCGAGATACGCGTCAATCTCGGCAAGGTCGAGGAGATGCTCGAGACCTTCGCGGCAACGCCGGAGCGTCTGGAATTGCTGCATCCAATTCCACAGCACCTCAGCCAGATCCAGGGAGCTTTGCAGATTCTCGGTCAGGACCGGGCTGCCCAGTTGACCGCTGCCGCCGGCCAGTATGTCCAGGAGATGCATGCCGGCGCAGTGGCGGAAAGTGCCATGCTCGACGCGCTGGCCGTGGCGGTCGGCACGATCGGCGCCTACGTTGAAGGATTGGAACGTGGGCGTCCGAACCTTGAAGCGCTGCTCGACGTGGCATGGCGCGACCTCGATGCGGCACGAACAGGCAAGCGGTTGCAGGCGGGGAGCGCCGGGACACTGGTTGCAGAGGTGGAGAAAGCCCTTGGCGTTTGGCTCGCGGATCCGGCGGAGCCCGGGGTCCGGGCCGTCCTGCAGGATAACCTGCGTCAGATTGCTCATATGGCCGGGCGTCGATCGCAAGACAGAATTGAGCGCCTGTGCAGCGAGATGGACAGCCTGCTGGGAATCGTCGGCGCAGATCCGGGACGGTTTTCCGCCGAGATCAGGGAGACGCTTGAACAGTCGGCACAAATGCTTTCGAGCCTGGTGCGCCAGCACCTGGGGGCCGATTCCGGGATCGCATCCGAGTCCGGAGCGGGAGTCCGCACAGACCAGGGGGACATCGCGCTCGAGCACTCCGAACGAATACCGGCACAGGTACCTGTGCCGGTACCGGCACCTAGCCGATCCGCGCCGCAATTGCCTTCCGGCCTGGAAGATCTCGACGAGGAGATCATGCAAATCTTCGTCGAGGATGCACGCGAAATAATTCAGGTGATCGACAGGACGCTTCCCGAATGGCGCGCCAACCCGGACAACCGGGACGCGCTGCTGGAGCTGCGCCGTGCCTTCCATACGCTCAAGGGCAGCGGTCGCATGGTCGGCGCATCGGTGATCGCGGAGCTCGGGTGGGCCGTGGAGAATATGCTCAACCGGGTGCGCGAGGAAAAGATCCGGCATTCGGACCAGATTTTCGAGCTTCTGTTCGAGGTTCAGAGGACGCTACCGGTCATGGTGGCGCAACTTGAAGGCGGGCCTGCGCCGCAAGCCGATATCGATGCCCTGCGTAATCGCGCGGATGCGCTGGCAAGCAACAGTGTCGCCGGTGTGACGGTTACCGCTCCTCCGGAACCGTTGGCTGGAATCGAGGTCAGCGAGGAGTCGGAGGAGACCTCGCCACCGGTAGCCGTGACTCAGGGAGCCGCCACCGCCAATGCCGGAACCCTTGTGACGCTCGACCCGGTGCTCGTCCAGATTTTTTCCACCGAGACCCGCGGCCATCTGGCGACGATCGCAGGCGTCGTCGAAGCATCGCGCACGTCCGCTTCGGTCATGGTTTCAGAGCCGCTGCTGCGAGCAGCACATACGCTTTCGGGCAGCGCGCGCGCGGTAGGTCTGCGGCTAATGTCCGACTGCTGCGCAGAACTGGAAAAGCTGCTGAAGGCATACGAAAACCACCACCATCCGTTAAGCGCCACGACGCTCGGTTTGTTGACGGAATCGGCGGGCGCTGTTTCGGTGCTGGTCGAAGCCCTGAACCACGGTGCGCCGGCGGATGCACTGCAGCAACGGTTCATCGATCTGACGCACGCCATAAGTGTGGAGATCCAGCACCTCGCTTCACTTGACGCCGCTGCGCATGAAAGCGGTGCTGCGGCGCATCATGTGCCCGCAGCAGAGCATGCCGAATCGAAGGCTTCGGGCCTGGTCAGGGCCGAAGCGCCTTCGAAATCCGCTGAATCCGCGCCGCCGGTGGCTGAGGAGGAAGCAGTCGTGGAGCAGACCGATCCGGAGCTGCTCGAGATCTTCCTTGAAGAAGCGGCGGACATCCTATCCGCCATTGGGGATGCGTTGACGCGCTGGCGCCAGGACCGCGCTGATGCCGCCGCTGTGCAGGATCTGAAGCGTTCGTTGCATACCTTGAAGGGCGGGGCGCGCATGGCAGGGGCCATGACCATGGGTGCACTGAGTCACAATACTGAGAGTCTGCTCAAGGAAGTCGAGGACCGGCGTATTGAATCGGGGACGGAACTTCTCGACCTCCTGGACGAAGTTCACGATGCGCTGATTACGATGGTCGATCAGATGCAGAGCCGTCGACCCGTTTCCGGCGTCGCCCAGCTGACAGCCAAAATAACGGCGATGGTCAAGGGTGAAGCGGTGGCGCAGCCGCAGCAGACAATTGCGGCTCCGCCGTCGGCGATCATCGGGGTGGGGCCGGTGCCCGGGCGTGCAGATGATGAGTTGACCGTGATCTCCGGCGGTGTCGCAGGGGCGCAGGCCGTCGAGCAGCTGCAGCCAATAGCCGTAGTGGAGCAGGTCGTGGTACCGAAGCCGTTAGCGATACCGGAGCCGCCTGTGGCGCCGGAGCTGGAACCCGAAGCGGAACCGCAATTCGAAGCACAAGAGGAACTCGTGGCGGAGCCGGCGATGGATTCGGCCGATGCGGTGGCCGTTTCAACAGGCGCAGACATTTTGGAGCGGCGTGCCGAGCCCGTTGAATCGTTCGATACCGGCTCCGAATCTGCCGACCGCCGCGGCCAGATCAAGGTGCGGACCAGCCTGCTCAGCAGGTTGGTGAACTACGCGGGTGAAGTGAGCATATCGCGTTCGCGCATGCAGCAGCAGATCTACGGATTCCGTGAGAACCTGGCGGAGTTGAACCGCAATGTAACCAGGTTCCGGGACCAGATCCGCGAACTGGAGATCCATTCGGAATCACAGATCCTTTATCGTGCGGAACAGAGTCTTTCGAGCGCTGGATCCGAGTTCGATCCGCTCGAATTCGACCGTTTTTCCCGCCTGCAGCATCTTTCGCGCGGTTTGGCGGAGAGCCTGCACGATCTTTATACCATCCAGTCCAGTATGGACACATTTGTCGGTGAGGCCGAAACCGTGTTGCAGCAGCAGGCGCGCGTCAATACCGAACTGCAGGAGGGACTCATGCGGACACGCATGATCAGTTTCTCCACCCAGGCCGCCCGGTTGCGTCATATCGTCCGGCAGACAGCACGCGAGCTCGGAAAACGTGTCGAGCTGCAGCTCAGCGGAGCGGAGGTCGAAGTGGACCGCACAGTGCTGGAGCGCATGATCGGTCCGTTCGAACACATGATCCGCAACGCCATTGACCATGGCATTGAGGACGAGACGGCACGCAGGCGCCTCGGCAAGCCGGCGATCGCCAAGATCAGCATCGATACGCGCCACGAAGGAAGTGAAATCGCGATTCGGTTCGCGGATGACGGCGCGGGTCTGAACATCGCGGCCATTCGTACGAAGGCCATCGAGCGCGGCTTGATGGCCCCGGACGCAGTCCTGTCGGACGAGGAGCTGATGCAGTTCATACTGGTCTCCGGATTTTCGACCGCCAGCAGGGTTACCCATCTTTCCGGCCGTGGCGTGGGGATGGATGTGGTGCACAATGAGATCAAGCAGCTTGGCGGCAGCATAACCGTGGACACCAGGAAGGGGCAGGGAACGACATTCATTATCCGCCTGCCGCTGACGCTTTCCATCGCCCAGGCCCTGATGGTGCATGTCGGCGAACATTTATTTGCCGTGCCGCTCGCTTCGGTCGTGAATATTCTCGAAGTGCCAGTCGAAGAGATCAACAGTATCTCGGGAGCTGCGAAGCCGCTGCTGAACCATCAAGACCAGGCTTATCCATTCATGCACCTCGCCGCACGTCTCGGGATTCAGGCACAGCCGCGTTCGACCAGGAAGGTGCCCGTATTGCTCACGCGCAGCGGATCGCGGCAGATGGCCATGCAGGTCGATGCGCTTGCAGGTACCCAGGAGGTGGTAATCAAATCGGTCGGACCGCAACTGAGCCGAATCGCCGGCCTGTCAGGTGCCACCATTCTTGGGGACGGGCGGGTGATTCTTATCCTGGATGTCCCTGGTTTGTGGCTGACGGAAGAGCGCCTGCACGTAGTGGCTCGCAGTCAACCTCAGGAACCGGCGCCCGTAGAGCGCCCACCGCTTATAATGGTCGTTGACGATTCGATTACAGTGCGCAAGGTGACTAGCCGTCATCTGCAGAAGCACAACATGGATGTCCTGGCTGCGAAGGACGGCATCGAGGCTCTCGAGAAGCTGCGTGATCAGGTTCCGGATCTGATGCTGGTCGACATCGAAATGCCGCGCATGGATGGGTATGAGCTTACTTCCAACGTCCGTTCAGATCCGTTGCTCAAGCACGTACCGATTATCATGATTACCTCGCGTGCCGGCTCCAAGCACCGCGACCGGGCGTTGCAGCTCGGGGTTAATCTCTATATGACCAAGCCTTATCAGGAAGACGAGCTGCTTGCCAATATCCGGTTGTTGCTTCCGCGCCCCCAATCCTATGACGTGGCGTGAGGACGGCTGTCTGCATCAGCGGCGATGCAGCTATGCGCTGCAGCCGTCGGGTCAGGGAGAACGCTGAGTGGCCGGCGAGAACGAGTACCTGCGCATAGACTTCGGGGGCGCCGCCTTTTTGCTCCCGGGTCGTGCAAGCCTTGCTGTAGAGCAGCGCGAGAATCTTTTGGTTAACGAAGGTGGTGGTGCCGTCGGCGCATGGCGGGCCGCAGGCAAGGATCGCTGGCCGGCGTTTTGTCTTGACCGGAATCTGCAGCTGCTTTCCGGAGGTGGCTGGCAGTGGGCCGTGTTTCTCCAGTTTGACCCGCATCCTGTCGGCTTGGTTGCCGATGAAGTACAGCTGTTGCCGGGGTCCGAGGTGCTGGTGGAATCCTTCACTCCGCCCGGAACTGCCCCAACGCGCAAGGGACACCTGTTTTGCGGTGCTTCGGTCGGTGGCGGGCAGGTGCTGTTTGAGTTCGACCCCAATGTCCTGGCGGCCTTGCTGTACCAGCTAGAGGCCACGCAATGAGCAGTCCAACTGTACAGCCGCTGCATGCTCTCGAGATACCGACCCGGGCTCTGTCGCTGCTTGTTCCGAGTGCTTGCGTCGCTGAGGTGGTGTCGCATTGCGCACTCGCGGCGCTTCCGCTCGGCCCGGAGTGGGTCCTGGGTGTCATGGGATGGCGTTCGAAGCCGGTCTCCGTGATTTCCCTGGAGGCCGTGATGGGCAGGATTGCAGGTTCTCCTGACCCGTTGCCGGATCCAAACACCGGGCCGCGACGGCGCGGCAACCGCAAGATTGTTGTATTCTATCCCTTGCCGGGTCGGAAGCCGTGGGAATTTTTCGGTATTGTCACCTGTGCCGAGCCGCAATCGCACGTGGTCGATAGTGCCGCCCTCGCCAGTGCTGTCGACACCCCGAACAGCGGGATCATCGCCATGACCGTTCAGCTCGGCAATTCCGTGATGGCCATTCCGGACATGGGCGCGCTCGCAGCGGTGTTGTATCCCTGACCCTGCGCAGCGTGCCCGGCTGCACGACGGCGAGGCCGTGCAACCCCGGCCGTGCAGAACACCGCAGCTTCAGATTTCAGTTGCCATTTCGATTCCTTCCAGCGCAATTGCGCCCAGGAGTTCAATCTCTTCCGGGGTGATTACGTACGGTGGCATGAAGTAAATGACGTCTCCCAGAGGGCGCAAAATGGCGCCACGCTTAAGGGCGTGGCGGTACACCAGTCGGCCTCGCCTCTCCTGCCAGGGGTAGGGTTCCCGGGCCTTGCCGTTCTTCGCCATTTCAACAGCGGCGATCATGCCGGTTTGACGCACCTCGCCCACATGCGGGTGCTCGGCGAGCGGCGCGATGGCGCGTGCCATGTGTGCGGCAAGCGTCCGATTCCAATTCAGGACGTCGTCATCACGAAAAATGTCGAGCGTGGCGAGCGCCGCCGCACAAGCAAGCGGGTTTCCGGTGTAGCTGTGAGAATGGAGAAACGCCCGCTGTGCGGTGTATTCGGCATAGAAGGCCGCATATATGTCATCGCTTGTCAGGCACGCGGAAAGCGGTAGATAGCCTCCGGTCAATCCCTTGCCAACGCACAGAATATCCGGACGTATGCCGGCTTGCTCGCAGGCAAACATCGTTCCGGTGCGTCCGAAACCGACGGCAATCTCGTCGGCGATGAGGTGAACTCCATGCTCATTGCAGGCCTGTCGCAGAAGCTGGAGATAGACCGGGTCGTACATGCGCATTCCCCCGGCGCATTGCACCAGCGGTTCGACGATCACCGCACAGACCTGATTTGCGTGCTGTTCGAGCGCCTGACGCATGGGCTCAATCATGCGCCGTGAAAAATCCGCGCAAGACTCACCTGCTTCGCGCAGGTAGCAGTCGGGCGACGGTACCGTGATATTTTTTTGTAGCAATGGCTCGTAGGTTTCGCGGTACAGCGCGACATCTCCCACCGACAGCGCGCCCAAGGTTTCGCCATGATAGCCGTTGCTCAGGCCGATGAACCGCGTCCGTTCCGGGTGGCCGCAATTGCGCCAGTAGTGAAAGCTCATTTTCAGAGCTACTTCAACCGCAGCCGAACCGCTGTCGGCGTAAAAACAATGGCCGAGGCCAGCCGGTGCAATTGCCGTCAGGCGCTCGGAAAGCTCTATGATGGGCTGGTGGGTGAATCCCGCCAGAATGACCTGCTCCAGGGATGCGAGTTGCGACGATATTGCAGTGTTGATGCGCGGGTTGGCGTGGCCAAAGAGATTGACCCACCAGGAACTGATGGCGTCAATGTAGCGTCGCCCGTCGAAATCCTCCAGCCAGACGCCGTATCCGGACCTTATCGGGATGGGCGGCAGGTACTCGTGATCCTTCATCTGGGTGCAGGGATGCCAGAGTACCGCAAGATCTCGCTTGACCAGGGACGCGTTACGCATCGGTTCAAGATACAAGATCGACGATATTGCATACAAGTACTGACTCCTCCATCCAACACCGTAGCCCGCCACTTCAGCCTCTGAAGCCGGTTCCGGCATATTGAATTGACAGCGATGACCGAGCCCGGTCAGGCAGACGGTCGGGCAACTTTCAACGCCGGAGCGGCGGAATCGTGTGCATGTCCCGGCTTGGGGTGCCGGTACCCGTTGCGTTTGGGTCGCACCTCTGCTGTGATGATGCAAGCCGCCAATTGCGGGTAGGCAATGCAAGGAGGTTATTACCATGGTGCGCACTGAAACGCCCGTGTGCGATTTCGGCCGGCCGGCGCCGGATTTCGCCCTGAGGGGAGTCGACGGGAAGATATGGACCCTGGCTGCAAGCCGCGGCGAGAACGGCCTGCTCGTCATGTTCATTTGTAATCATTGCCCGTACGTCAAGGCGGTACGTGATCGAATAATCCGCGATACCCGGGAGCTCCAGGGTATCGGGATCAACAGCATCGCGATCATGTCCAATGATCCCACGGACTATCCCGAGGATTCGTTTGACAATATGCAGCGCATTGCACGGGAGTTCGATTTTCCGTTTCCCTATGTCTACGACGAGACACAGGAGGTTGCCAAAGCGTACGGCGCCGTCTGCACTCCGGACTTCTTCGGGTACAACAAGGAACTGAAACTTCAGTTTCGGGGACGTCTGGATGAATCGCGCAAGGACCCGGTGCCGGGGGCGCGTCGCGAGCTTTTTGAGGCAATGAAGCAGATCGCCCAGACCGGCAAAGGACCGGCAGACCAGATCCCGAGCATTGGCTGTTCCATTAAGTGGATCAAGGAACCGGCCTGATTCTTCGTCATGGCTGAGGAGGTGTTCTTCCGGCCGCAGGAGCTTGAGCGCACATCGCGCTGCCTGCCCGGGGCCAACTACAACCTTATTTACCGGCTGTTCCGGCGTGCAGCCACTGATTGTCTGTTCGTGCCGATCCGAAATATGCAATATCTGGCGGTCGTGGATGAAGAAGAAGTAATTTTTTCTGACGGCGCGGGCGACCGCTCGATAGAACTGGCATGGCAGAATTTCCGTCCGCAGGCACGTGACGCATTGACCGATTCGGTCCCGTATGAGGCAGTCTACTACGCGACTGGCGCGTCACGGACGATGCTTCGTCTGCAGGGTGAGTTCCACCGAGCGTTGATTGAACTGGAACGCAAGTGCACAGCCGCACGGCCCGCCGGCGCACGGATTGTCAAAATGCCCCGCTAGGAGCACCCGCGTGGATCCGGATCTGACCTTTCTCCAGTGCCTAGTGCGCGAGATTGCGCGCTCGGAACTTCTTCCGCGCCTTGGCGGAGTACGCGGGCGGACCAAAAGCGATGGCAGCACCGTAACCGAAGCTGATCTGGCAATGCAGGACCGACTGCAGGAGGCACTTGCCAGACACTGGCCGGACATCGATTTTTTCAGCGAGGAAATGACCGGAACAGAACACCAGCGGTTGATAGGAAAGCGCGATCGCGCCCTGTGGTGTCTGGATCCGCTTGATGGAACCAGCAACTACGCCTGTGGGCTCCCGTTTTTTTCCGTGTCGCTGGCATTGCTGGTAGATAACAGGCCGCACATGGCGGTCGTATATGACCCGTCGCGCGACGAGTGCTTCAGCGCGGCGCACGGCGCCGGTGCCTGGCTCAATGAGGTTGCCATGGGCGGGCAGTCCTCGTTGCCGACCTCCATGAGCCGTTGCATAGCTGTTGTCGACTTCAAGCGCCTAGCAGGACGGCTGGCGGCGGGGCTTGGATCGCATCCGCCTTACGGATCGCAGCGCAATTTCGGATCGAGCGCCTTGGAGTGGTGCTGGCTTGCGCATCGGCGCTTTCATCTCTATCTGCATGGTGGCCAGAAGCTGTGGGACTACGCGGCTGGCAGCCTGGTGCTCGAGGAGGCCGGGGGTCGTTCCTCGACGCTTGACGGAGAACCGGTTTTTGCATTGACTGCCGAGGCCCGCTCGGTGGTCGCGGCGCAGAATGTCAGCCTTTTCGAGACCTGGTCGAGGTGGTTGGCTCAGGCCGGCCAGTGACTTGTTTTTTTTAGATCTGCTCTGACCGTAGGTTCCGACTCGAGTATGGTATCAATTGGCCTTGCAGCCAGTGGGGCTGATTAGGGTGAACGAGGAGGGATTCAGGCGTCCGGCGCGCGTCTGCGTACGGTCCCTGGCCGAACCTAATCCGCTGTACGGGACCTGCTTGGCGCTTAGGTTTGAGCCTTTGTCCGAGCCGGGATGACCACCCGGCTCTCATATATTTTCTGATATGGGTATAAATGCACTTGCGGGGCAGCTATTGCCCAAACTCAAGCGCTGAGGGAGAATACCGGGCCGATTTTTGACCTGAGTTTGTACATCGAGCAGCCGGCGGATTCTGCGGCAGCAATTTGTTAAAGAAGCATTATACAAATTATAGCAATCCCTTTGGCGGGCATGAGCCATGGCTGGCGTAGCCAAGTTCCAGCGCCAAGGGGATTTTTGTTGTTACGGTTTATCTTGCGGTGACGGCCGCCTCCTGCAAGTGAGCAGGGGATGATTCCATTGAGTTCCGTTGCTAAGGGGAAAGCCGGGGGCGGCGTTTGGCACGCGTCGAGAAAATGTAACCGAATTAGAGTGCAAGAATTCATTTTTTGAAGAGGATTTAGCCCATGTCAGCGAAACCCCAACAGGCATTACCCAGCCGCCGCGATCTGGCCAACGCCATCCGCGCCTTGTCGATGGACGCGGTGCAGAAGGCGAATTCCGGCCATCCCGGCGCACCCATGGGCATGGCTGATATTGCGGAGGTATTGTGGAATGATTTTCTGAAGCACAACCCAGCGAACCCGAAGTGGTTGGATCGCGACCGCTTTGTGTTATCCAACGGACATGGGTCGATGCTGCTTTACAGCCTCCTGCACCTCAGCGGATATGAACTGCCCATGGAAGAGATCAAGAACTTCCGGCAGCTCCATTCCAAGACTCCAGGGCATCCGGAATACGGCTATACGCCAGGCGTGGAAACCACCACTGGTCCGCTCGGTCAGGGCATTACCAACGCTGTGGGCATGGCGATCGCGGAAAGGCTGCTGGCAGGCCAGTTCAATCGCGATGGCCATAACATCGTCGATCATCACACTTATGTGTTTCTCGGCGACGGATGCCTGATGGAGGGCATTTCCCACGAAGCCTGTTCGCTTGCCGGTACGCTTGGTTTGGGCAAGCTCATTGCATTCTATGATGACAATGGAATTTCCATTGACGGTCGTGTGGAGGGTTGGTTCGCAGACGACACACCGAAGCGTTTCGAAGCCTACGGCTGGCACGTAGTACGCCAGGTCGATGGTCACAACCCTGAAGCAGTCAAGAAGGCGATCGTAGAGGCACGTGCTGTCCGCGACAAGCCTTCCATTATCTGCTGCAAGACGGTGATCGGTTTCGGTGCGCCCAATCTCTGCGGTAGTCACGATGCCCACGGTTCGGCCCTGGGCGAAGCGGAGGTGGCCGCAACGCGCGAGAACCTCGGCTGGAAGCATGATCCGTTCGTCATTCCCGACAACATCTATGCCGGCTGGGATGCGCGTTCCAAAGGAAAATCGGCCGAAGAAACATGGACCAGAAAGTTCGCCGACTACAAAAAGGCCTACCCGGATCTGGCTGCCGAGTTCGAGCGCCGCATGAAAGGCGATCTGCCCAAGGACTGGTCAACCAAGTCTGAAGAGTTCATCAAGGCGGTCGATGCCAAGGCTGAGACGATCGCATCGCGCAAGGCTTCGCAGAATGCCCTCAACGGTTATGGACCGGTTCTGCCCGAACTCCTGGGCGGTTCTGCGGACCTGGCCGGATCCAACCTCACCATGTGGAAGGGTTCGAAGGGCTTCAGTCGCGCGAATTCCGAAGCAAACTACATATATTTCGGCGTGCGCGAGTTTGGCATGTCCGCAATCATGAACGGCATAGCCCTGCATGGCGGGTTCATTCCGTACGGCGGCACATTTCTGATGTTCTCCGAATATGCACGCAATGCTCTGCGCATGGCGGCGCTGATGAAACAGCGCGTGGTATTCGTTTACACCCATGATTCGATCGGCCTTGGTGAAGACGGACCCACCCACCAGGCTGTAGAGCAGACTGCGACCCTGCGGCTGATTCCTAATATGTCAGTGTGGCGGCCATGCGATGCGGTGGAATCGGCGGTTGCCTGGAAATACGCGATCGATCGTACCGCTGGACCTTCTTCGCTGATCTTTTCGCGACAGAACCTGCCACACCAGAAGCGCGATGCGCAACAGATCGCCAATATCAAGCGTGGCGGCTATGTTCTGAGCGAAGCCGCCGCCGGCAAGCCGGATGCAATCATTATCGCAACTGGTTCGGAAGTCGCGCTCGCAATGGAGGCGCAGAAGCTGCTGGCAGCAAGAGGACGCAATGTTCGCGTAGTGTCCATGCCGTCGACCGATGTATTTGACGCGCAAGATGCCGCTTATCGTGAGTCGGTGCTCCCGCGGAGCATTACACGTCGTGTGGCAGTCGAGGCCGGCGTTACCGACTGCTGGCGCAAATACGTGGGGCTCGACGGACATGTCGTGGGACTGGACCGGTTCGGCGAATCAGCGCCCGCCGCAGTCCTGTTCAAGCACTTCGGATTCACTGGCGAGAATGTTGCCAAAGCGGTGGAAGCGCTGGGCTAACGATTTCGGATTTCCACTCATCTTTTGGGAGACTTAAAGGCAATGTCAATCAAAGTCGCTATCAACGGCTATGGCCGAATCGGACGAAACGTGCTGCGGGCACTGTATGAGTCCGGCCGCAAAGATATCCAAATAGTTGCCATCAATGATCTCGGCAATGCCGAGACGAATGCCCACCTGACTCGTCATGACACGGTGCATGGAAAGTTTGCTGGCACGGTGAAGGTCGAGGGTGACCACATGATCGTCAACGGCGACAAGATCCGGGTTTGCGCCGAGCGTGATCCGGCAAAGCTCCCGTGGAAAGACCTCAGCGTTGACGTGGTGCTCGAGTGCACCGGAATTTTCCGCAACCGCAGCAAGTGCCAGCCGCATATCGCCGCAGGGGCCAAGAAGGTCATCATTTCCGCCCCGGCCGACAAGAACGAATGCGATGCCACCATCGTATACGGCGTGAACCATAAGGTGCTGAAGCGTGAAATGACCGTAATTTCGAATGCTTCATGCACCACCAACTGTCTGGCACCGCTGGTCAAGCCACTGCACGACAAGCTCGGAATAGTCACCGGCCTGATGACCACGGTCCATTCGTACACCAATGACCAGGTCCTGACCGACGTATACCACAGCGACCTTTATCGGGCCCGTGCCGCTGCGCATAACATGATCCCGACCAAGACCGGTGCGGCGCAGGCAGTGGGTCTGGTTCTGCCGGACCTCGACGGAAAGCTTTCGGGGTTTGCCATACGCGTTCCGACCATCAATGTGTCGGTCGTAGATCTGACATTCATGGCGAAGCGTGATACCAGCAAGGACGAAGTGAATGCGATCCTCAAGAACGCAAGCGAAACGGATCTGAAGGGCGTTCTGGCATACAATACCGAGCCGCTCGTCTCGAGCGATTTCAACCATACGACGGTTTCATCAACTTTCGACTCGACGCAGACCAAGGTCATCGGCAATCTGGTCAAGGTTCTCTCCTGGTACGATAACGAGTGGGGTTTCAGCAACCGCATGCTGGACACCACGGTTGCCCTGATGGGCGCGAAGTAAGGTTTGACAGCCGGCGCAGGCGGCAATCGTCGCCTGCGCCAAACCGTTATCGACGCCAGGGGATATTTCATCATGTCCGTGATCAAACTTACCGATCTCGACCTAAAGGGTAAGCGCGTGCTGATCCGCTCAGACCTCAACGTGCCGGTGAAGGACGGCAAGGTGACGTCCGATGCGCGCATCGCCGCGTCGCTACCAACTTTCCGACATTGCCTCAAGGCCGGAGCCAGGGTCATGGTGATGTCGCATCTGGGGCGTCCAACCGAGGGCGAATACAGCGAGGAAAATTCGCTGAAGCCTGTGGCAGAGGATCTGTCGAAGAAGCTCGGCCAGCCGGTACGGCTTCTCAAGGACTGGATCAACGGCGGGTTCGATGTTGCGCCCGGAGAATTGGTGCTGCTGGAAAACGTTCGCTTCAACAAGGGCGAGAAGAAAAACGTCGACGATACCGCGCGAAAGTATGCGGCGCTTTGTGACGTGTTCGTGATGGACGCATTCGGCACTGCGCACCGGGCCGAGGGTTCGACGCACGGGGTGGCCAAGTTCGCACCGGTCGCCTGTGCCGGATTGCTGCTGGTGGAGGAGCTGGATGCCCTCAACAAGGCGCTTGCCGACCCCAAGCGGCCCATGGTTGCGATTGTCGGTGGATCCAAGGTTTCCACAAAGCTCACGGTGCTGGAATCGCTATCTCAAAAAGTAGATCAACTGGTGGTCGGTGGCGGTATCGCCAACACGTTTCTGGCTGCCTCCGGGAAGGTGATAGGCAAGTCGCTCGCCGAGACCGATCTCATTCCGACGGCAAAAAGTCTGATGGAGATGATGTCCAGGCGTGGCGCGAGGATCCCAATCACGGTCGATGTGGTCGTCGGCAAAAAATTTGACGCAGCCGAACCGGCGGTGCTGAAGGACGTCAACGAGGTTGCTGGTGACGACATGATCTTCGATATCGGGCCAAAGAGCGCGCAAGAACTGGCTGATATCATCATGAAGGCGGGCACGGTCGTGTGGAACGGGCCTGTAGGCGTCTTCGAGTTCGACCAGTTCGGCGCCGGCACGAAGAAGATCGCCGAAGCCATTGCCAGTACCAAGGCGTTCACGCTGGCGGGCGGCGGCGATACGATCGCGGCCATTCAGAAGTACGGCATCTACGACAAGGTTTCATACATTTCAACCGCAGGCGGCGCCTTTCTCGAGTTTCTCGAGGGCAAGAAGCTCCCGGCGGTCGCTATACTCGAAGAAAGGGCAAAGAATTGACGCACATGCTGTAAGGGCTAGCTGCACCTGCCGCTTGCCTTTCGGCTCATCGGTCGCCTCTTTCCAGGCTGGCCAAGGAATATATGTTTAGACGAACGAAGATTGTCGCGACCTTGGGGCCTGCCACTGACGACCCGAAGGTGCTGGATAAGCTTATTGAAGCGGGTGTCGATGTTGTTCGGTTGAACTTTTCCCACGGGATGGCGGAAATGCACATGCGCCGCGCGGAAGCCGCGCGCGAACGTGCCCAGGCCCATGATCGCCAGGTTGGTGTGCTCGTGGACTTGCAGGGTCCGAAGATCCGCATAGGGCGGTTCAAGGAGGGGTCGATCCGCCTGGCGGAGGGCGACACCTTTACCATCGATGTCGATTGTCCGCTCGATCAGGGAAACCGGGAGCGGGTTGGTACGACCTATAAATTGTTGCCCGACGACGTGTCGCGGGGTTCGACCCTGCTGCTCGATGACGGCCGCATTGTGCTTTGGGTAGAGCGGGTGTCGGGTAGCGAGGTGGTCTGCCGGGTGGTGGCCGGCGGCGAACTGTCCAACAACAAGGGAATCAACCGCCAGGGCGGCGGTCTGTCCGCCGCGGCGCTGACCGACAAGGACCGGGAGGACATCAAGGCCGCAGCCGCCATGCATGCGGACTATGTGGCGATTTCCTTTCCCCGCACTGCCAAGGATGTGGATGAGGCACGGGAACTGCTGCGGGCCGCGGGCGGGCTCGGTGGCATCGTCGCCAAGATCGAGCGCGCCGAGGCGGTGAAGGCAATAGAGGAAATCATCCGCGCATCCGATGCGGTCATGATTGCACGTGGTGATCTCGGGGTGGAGATCGGAGATGCCGCGCTTCCGCCGGTTCAGAAACGCATAATAAAGCTCGCGCGCAAGATGAATCGCATTGTAATTACTGCGACTCAGATGATGGAATCAATGATCGAGAATGCGATTCCCACGCGCGCCGAAGTATCGGACGTAGCAAATGCCGTGCTGGACGGTACCGACGCTGTCATGCTTTCGGCTGAGACCGCTATGGGCAAGCACCCGGTAGAAGCCGTGGCCGCGATGGATCGCGTCTGCCGGGAGGCTGAAAAGCACGAAGATACCATTGTATTGGATCAGCGTATGGATCAGCACTTCAGCCGCATGGATGAGGCGATCGCGCGCGCCACGATGTACGTGGCCAACCACCTGACGGTAAGAGCCATTGCGGCGTTGACCGAATCCGGGTCCACTGCGCTGTGGATGTCGCGCATTAACTCTGCGGTCCCGATTTATGCCCTGACGCCGCACGTCGAGACGCGTCGTAAGGTCACACTTTACCGCGGCGTGTATCCCGTCGGTTTCGTCCTCACCTCCAAGGACCCCGCAGTTGTGATGCAGGAGGCGGTCGACGAATTGCGCCGTCGTGGGGCGGTGCGCGACGGTGATCTTACGATACTCACTATCGGTGAGCCGCTGGCAAAACCCGGTGGGACGAACACCATGAAGATCGTGCGCGTCGGGGAGTTGCATAAGGACTAGCATTTGTCGTGCGGTGTCGCCCGGGAAACGACACCGTAATTCGTGAGCGGCAATCGCTATCCCGAGCCGGTTGGCGGTTTGCCCGATGAATTACCGGTTTCGCTGCTTTGCCGGAATTTTGGCGGGACCCGAGCTGTCGGCGACGCCGCAACCGGAACAGGGTGTGTTTCGGCTTCGCTTCGGCTTTTGCCGAAGTCGTCGCGAGCATCCCAGTGCTGGCTTCCGGACCACCTCACCGACGGACGAACTATTTGGCGGCGGAAACCCCATGGGTACGTTCCGGTGGACTGTGAAGGCGAGCCGCGGACGATAAGGTGTTGTCCGCGTGTCTGTGCCCCCGTGAGTTCAGCCATGCCGTGGCCAGTTCAGATTAACCACATTTTCCATGAATGAATTGGAGCATCGGCAGGGCTTTACCGAGGCCAAGCCGCACCCTATCCGGATCTCGCATTGCCTTTTATGCGATGGGATGGCCAGGTCCCCGGGCAGATAGCGTGGATGCCGCGGGCGGATTATAATCCCCGACCGTGATTCCACGACGGAGCTTTCCGTTGGCGGTCAACGGGCTACAATCCCGGGCCGGACGGGCACCTGCCAAAATGAATTAGTGCATGGACTATGCGCGGCAGGGGAGGATGTCAAACGCACGGTCGTAATGATAGGCTAGGCGCTCTCTTTTTTTGACCTCGGAAATCACGCCTTGATCATCTTGACCGCCCAGCGGCGGCCGATGTGCAAAAACAATAATCGCCGAGGTGCCGAGAGGGTTCGTTGTTCCAAGCAGTTGAAATCCTGAGTTCGGTGACATTGTTAAATTTCTTACGTAGGAGATCGTCATGGCTTTAGTTTCTCTGCGCCAACTGCTGGACCACGCCGCTGAGCACACATATGGCGTGCCTGCATTCAACGTTAATAACCTCGAGCAGATGCGTGCCATCATGGAAGCTGCGGCCGAGACCGACAGCCCCGTGATCGTGCAGGCATCGGCCGGTGCCCGCAAGTATGCCGGGGCGCCGTTTCTGCGCCATCTGATTTTGGCTGCCATCGAAGAGTGGCCCCAAATACCCGTGGTGATGCATCAGGATCATGGTGCCAGCCCGGCCGTCTGTCAGCGCTCCATCCAGCTCGGTTTTTCCTCGGTGATGATGGACGGGTCGCTCAAGGAAGACATGAAGACGCCGGCGACTTACGAATATAACGTCGACGTGACCAAACGGGTGGTAGACATGGCCCATGCCTGCGGTGTTTCCGTAGAGGGCGAGCTGGGTTGTCTCGGCAGTCTTGAAACCGGCATGGCGGGGGAGGAGGATGGTTCAGGTGCCGAGGGCAAGCTTGACCACAGCCAGCTCCTGACTGACCCAGACCAGGCAGCGGATTTCGTGAAGAAGACGAAGGTGGATGCGCTGGCGATTGCGATCGGAACCAGCCATGGCGCCTATAAGTTCACGCGTCCTCCTACCGGCGAGATTCTCGCCATTGAACGCATCAAGCAGATCCACAAGCGTATCCCTACCACGCACCTGGTGATGCATGGCTCGAGCTCCGTGCCGCAGGATTGGCTCAAGATGATCAACAGCTACGGCGGCGATATGGGGCAGACCTACGGTGTTCCGGTCGAGGAGATTCAGCAGGGCATCAAACATGGCGTGCGCAAGGTCAATATCGACACGGATCTGCGCATGGCGTCCACCGGTGCGGTGCGCAAATTCCTGGCGGAAAACAAGAAGGAATTCGATCCACGCAAGTGGCTCGCAGCGGCAACCAAGGGCATGAAAGAGATCTGCAGGCTTCGCTACGAGGCTTTCGGCTGTGCTGGCCAGGCTTCGAAAATCAAGGTGATCAGCCTGGAAGCGATGACCAAGCGTTACGAGAAGGGCGAGCTCGATCCACGCGTGAATTGACAGCCGGACTCCAGTTTGGGCCTGGCCAACAGGGCAGGTCCGGCTGTAAGCCTGGGAAACAATGTCTTCGAAAAGAGGGGCGGCGCAGAGCCGCCCCTTATTTATTTTGTTCGTTCCTTGACGGGTCCCGGTTGGCAGAGCGGGTGCTCGGTTCCGGCTTGCCTGCACCGGCGCAGCTGCGGTACCGGGAGCAAACTGGTCCGAATTTCGCAGTCTCCGGCGCGGGCATGAGTCCGCCCCGGGCGGTAGCAGCAACGGGCATGTTCCGGAATTTGCATCACACCGTGCGCAGGCCTATTTTACGTTAATGGACTACTGGAAATATCCCTGTCCGTGCTGTGGCTATCGGGTTTTCCGCCAGCAGCCGGGCAATCACGAAAAATGTCCGATTTGCCTGTGGGAAGACGATCTGGCGCAGCTGCGTTTTCCACGCATGCCGGGAAGTTCCAACAGGGTTTCTCTGGAGCAGGCCCAACACAATTACGCGTCCTTCGGCACGGCCGAGCGCCGCAATATCGGCGGCGCACGAGGTCCGCTGGAAGGAGAAGCGCGCGATGAGTTTTGGCGCCCGATCGATCCATCACGCGACAACGTGGAAGAGCCGCAGCATGGTGTGAATTACGCGGATTCCTATCCGCTGGCGGACACCACAGTGCTTTATTACTGGCGTCCGACCTATTGGCGGCGCTTGGCGAGCTGACGCTGCCCGCAGCGGTGCGGAACGAGCGGAGAGTTTCCGTTTTCTCAGCGCACAGTGCAAAATCCGCCACGGGACGCAGTCCGGGACGTAGTCTGCGACTGTCTGAGTGCCTCGTCGTTAAGCCTTTTAAGCGTCAGCCAGCAGAAAGTGCTTGAATGCCTCGGCTGCCGCCGGAAGTCGTTTGCCATGACGGTGCACGATATACCAGTGCCGCATGATGGGAAATTCAGCAACCTGGAGAATGATTAGGCGCTGCAGGGTGAGTTCCTGTTCGATCGTGGCTCGCGACAGCAGGCCAAGACCGAGACCGGCCTGCACGCTCTGTTTGATCGCCTCGTTGCTGCCGACCTCCATTCCGGTTTTCAGGCGAATCCCTCTTTCGGTGAAGAACCGCTCCATTGCGATCCGGGTCCCGGACCCCGGCTCGCGAACGAGAAAGGTTTCCTCCTGAAGCCGCCTGAGCGGCACACTTTTGCCGCGTGCAAGCGAATGGCCCGGTGGCGCGACCACGACCAGAGGGTTTTCCATGAACGCCTGCGCATCGACATCGAGGCTGGCAGGCGGCTGTCCCATGATGACGAGATCCACGGTGTTGTCGCCGAGCTGGCCGATCAGGGTTTCACGATTGGTTACGTCGAGACTCACGGTGACACCTGGAAAACGCTTATGGAAAGTGGCGAGCAGATTGGGCACGAAGTAGTTGGCGGTAGAAGCAACAGATATCCGCAGCCTGCCGCTGTTCAGGCCCTTTAAGTCAGCGAGCAGGGTTTCCATTTCGTCCAGCTGTTGGGCGACCGACCGGCTGTACTGGTAAACCTCGCGCCCCGCCTCGGTGAGATGGACGCGCTTGCCAAGTCGTTCGAACAATGACACGCCAAGCTGTCGCTCGAGCTGCCGCACCTGCATGGATACCGCCGGCTGGCTGAGAAACAATTCTGCGGCCGCACGCGTATAACTGAGGTTGCGTGCAACCGATTCAAAAACCTTCATCTGACGCAGGGTAATATTCATAAGTAAAACCTTATCGTTACAATCATAAATATTTAATATTACTTATGCAAGTCTTTCGATATCCTTACTTTGTTTAGCGGTACTGTCCTCAACCGCAGGGCCCGGTTAAAGATAGGACTTCCAGTATGGGTATGCCGCCGGGCATGGCAGTAGAATGGGAGCAGGGCTTGGTGGGCTGTACGCACGGCGCCAGGCCGGATCCCGGACCCCAACCAGAATCACAGGAGTAACGAGACGATGTCAGGCAAAGTAAAAAGTTACAAAGCGGGAGTCAAGGAATACCGTGAAACGTACTGGATGCCGGAATACAAGCCGAACGACACCGATCTGCTGGCCTGCTTCAAGATCACTCCGCAGCCAGGCGTGCCCCGTGAGGAGGCCGCCGCCGCGGTGGCCGCGGAGTCTTCCACCGGCACCTGGACAACAGTTTGGACGGATCTTCTGACAGACCTCGACTACTACAAGGGCCGGGCATATCGCATTGAGGACGTTCCGGGCGACGACACCTGCTTTTACGCGTTCGTTGCCTACCCCATCGACCTGTTCGAGGAAGGCTCGGTCGTCAATGTGTTCACCTCGCTGGTAGGCAACGTCTTCGGTTTCAAGGCGATCCGTGCATTGCGTCTCGAGGACGTCCGTTTCCCGATTGCCTATGTAAAAACTTGTGGTGGCCCGCCGCAGGGCATTCAGGTCGAACGCGATATCATGAACAAATACGGCCGTCCGCTGCTGGGCTGCACCATCAAGCCCAAGCTCGGGCTGTCGGCCAAGAACTATGGCCGTGCGGTCTACGAGTGCCTGCGGGGCGGTCTGGACTTCACCAAAGATGACGAGAACGTCAATAGCCAGCCGTTCATGCGCTGGCGGCAGCGCTTCGACTTCGTCATGGAGGCGATTCACAAGGCCGAAGTGGAGACTGGTGAGCGCAAGGGGCATTATCTGAATGTCACTGCTCCGACCCCAGAAGAAATGTACAAGCGGGCCGAGCATGCCAAGGAGATCGGTGCGCCTATTATCATGCACGATTACATCACCGGCGGATTCTGTGCCAATACCGGCCTGGCCAACTGGTGCCGCGACAACGGCATGCTGTTGCATATCCATCGTGCCATGCATGCGGTGCTTGACCGTAATCCCCACCACGGAATTCACTTCCGCGTGCTGACCAAGATCCTGCGTCTTTCCGGAGGTGACCATCTGCACACGGGTACCGTGGTGGGCAAACTCGAAGGCGATCGCGCCTCGACGCTCGGCTGGATCGACATGCTGCGGGAGAAGTTCATCAAGGAAGACCGCAGCCGCGGCATATTTTTCGATCAGGACTGGGGATCCATGCCTGGCGCCTTTGCCGTTGCATCCGGCGGAATTCATGTTTGGCACATGCCGGCATTGGTAACTATCTTCGGCGACGATGCGGTGCTGCAGTTCGGTGGCGGCACGCTTGGCCACCCATGGGGCAATGCTGCCGGAGCGGCAGCCAACCGGGTTGCGCTTGAGGCCTGCGTGGAGGCGCGCAACCAGGGCATTCCGATCGAGAAGGAAGGCAAGGCCGTTCTCACCAAGGCCGCGCAATCGAGCCCCGAGCTCAAAGTCGCGATGGAAACATGGAAGGAGATCAAGTTTGAGTTCGACACCGTTGACAAGCTGGATGTAGTGCACAAATAAGGCCCGCGGGCGGGACCGGAGCAAAAAAGCGCGCAATGATTTCGCGGCAAGGCCCCGCCCGCCGGTCTGGTGCGCACCCGGCGAGGCTACGAAACCTGACTGAATACTGAATTGGAGCAAGCAACGTGAGCGAAATGCAAGACTACAAGTCCAGCCTGAACGATGTCTCTAGCCGCAAGTTCGAGACTTTTTCGTATCTGCCGGCGATGAGCGATGCGGAGATCCGCAAGCAGGTTGAATATATCGTCAAGCGCGGATGGAACCCGGCTATCGAGCATACCGAGCCGGAAAATTCCTTTGGCCATTACTGGTACATGTGGAAACTGCCGATGTTCGGCGAGACCAATGTTGATCGGATCCTGGCTGAGGCGGACGCCTGCCACAAAGCGCATCCCGGCAACCATGTGCGGTTGGTAGGCTACGACAATTACAAGCAGTCGCAGGGCGCTGCGATGGTCATCTTCCGCGGCAAGATCAAGGTCTGAGCATCGCCTGCAGGCAGCGCCGTTCTGTCCGCAGCAGGCGACGGTACTTTCCCCGGGAGCGGAAAGCGTACTCGGTCTTGCCTGCTTCGGGGGCATTTTGTCCCGTGCGGCGCCCCGTCGTGTGGCGGGGGGCCGGATCTGCCAGACAGCGGACGGTTGCTGGCCGTTTAGAGGCATCGAGGTAAGGAAATATGAGCAATGCCAAATCCAAAATGAATACGGACGATACGCTCTGGTCGCAGTACCTCGTGGTAGAGGAGCCGTACTACCGCGCGGTTTCCAATGAGATCACCTTGTACGAGGCGGCCTATAGCGTGCGCATGCCGGTCATGCTCAAGGGGCCTACCGGATGCGGAAAGAGCCGGTTTGTTGAATACATGGCATGGAAGCTGAAGAAGCCTCTGATTACCGTGGCCTGCAACGAAGACATGACGGCCTCGGACCTGGTTGGGCGTTTTTTGCTCGACGCGAGCGGCACCAAATGGCACGATGGCCCGTTGACTGTGGCCGCGCGAATCGGCGCAATATGTTATCTCGATGAGGTGGTTGAGGCGCGTCAGGACACGACGGTAGTGATTCACCCCCTGACCGATCATCGCCGCCAGTTGCCCCTCGAAAAGAAGGGCGAGCTGGTGGACTGCCATCCCGATTTCCAGATGGTTATTTCGTACAACCCCGGCTACCAAAGCCTGATGAAGGACCTGAAGCAATCGACCAAACAGCGTTTCGGTGCGATTGATTTCGATTATCCCGATGCCGAGATCGAGGCGGAAATTGTCCAGCACGAGACTTCGGTAGATCGTTCCGTTGCTGAGAAACTTGTACAGATTGCGCATCGCGCGCGCAATCTCAAGGGGCACGGCCTGGACGAGGGCATTTCCACGCGACTACTGGCCTATGCCGGCCAGTTGATATCCCGCGGAATCGATCCGCGCGCAGCTTGCCAGATGACCCTGGTGCGGCCCATAACCGACGACCCGGACATGCGTGATACGCTGGATGCAGCGATCAGCACCTACTTCTGAGGCGCGGTGTGACGCAATGGGCGAGGAGCTCAGGTATCCCGGCATTCACGATGACCACTTCGGAGGCATGACCGATCTGGGCCACATCATCCGTGACGCCTGGGTTCTTGGTCTTTTGCCTGAAAGCGAAACCTGTCAGGGCTGGGGGCGTGCCCAATTCGATGAGCTGTACGCCAGGGTGCATGCAGCCTGGGAGCCTTACGGCCACCTTGTCGGCCGCCTTCCACCCGAGCTGCGGGCACGGCACGAGCGCATATATGCCGAGGCGATACGGCATGCCCGCGAGCTAGGCTGGTCGTCCGACTTGGATGACGAAGACGAATGACAGACCCGGTCCTGACATCCTGTATCACATGACCGTCAATCTCGACGAATATAAGGAATATCTCGGACACCTTGAGCCGCACGTGCGCGACTCTCTAGGCGAAAGCTTCGCTGAGGCAGCGCGCGTAATGTCGCCGCAAGGTCTGCAACGATGGCTCGAAGGCGCAAAGAGTCTTACCCAGCTTGGGCGTGGCAGCGAGCTTGTCGTGACCTATCTCCAGGCTATGCCGGCCGTGGTCAAAGAGGTGGGCGAAGACGTCCTTGTGGACTGCATCACCAGTGCCATGAAGCTGGCGTCCATGGTGAGTGGCGAGGTGATCCAGCTTCTGTTTGATACGCTTCCGGCAGCTGCCGGACGGCT
Organism: Pseudomonadota bacterium; assembly: GCA_021790335.1. GTDB lineage: Bacteria > Pseudomonadota > Gammaproteobacteria > Acidiferrobacterales > UBA6901 > JAJYCY01. The sequence continues at coordinate 62,831 of JAJYEE010000012.1, forward strand.
GGGCGATGCCGAGCTGCTGCGAGGGTACCTCGGTCTTATTCACCAGCTTTCGGCGCGAGTGCCGCGCGGGTTGCGCCCCATGCTAGCCCACCTCGATGAGCTATTTACCAAACTTACGCTTGGCGGCCTGCGGCGCTGGGCGCTGTGGGGAGCACAGGCGCATGCACGTGACTTCCAGGCGCAGATCGCCTACTTCGATCTGAAAAGCGCCGACAGCCTCAGCGTGCTGCAAAAGGAACGGCGTGGCACGCTGTTCATCGACAATCAGAGAAAACTCAATTTCTACCTGAGGGCATTCTGGGGTCGCGATTTCTTTCTGCGCCCAACCTCTGGGGATTACGAAACACGCGAAGGTTACAGGCCATTCATCGAGAAACGTGTGATCCATCTGCCCGATGCCTATGATGACTATGCCGGCATAGCAGGCAAGGAACTGTATCGCGCTGCGGCCGCGCATGCGGCCGCGCATCTGGTTTATACGCGCGAACCCATATCCATGGAACAGCTGAATCCTGTCCAGATGTTCTTAATCGGCATTTTCGAAGATGCCCGTATCGAGCATCTCGCGTTACGCGAATTTCCGGGCATGAGGCAGCTTTGGTCCCAGTTCCACGCCAGGGTGCGCGAAGTGAGCTGTCCGACCGAACCGGTGGTCGGTTTTCTCGAACGCCTTGCATATTCCCTGCTCGACGATAGTTATCACGACGATGACAGGCTGATCCGGGACATGACCGAGAGATTTCGCGCAGAGTGCGGGCAGCGGGCGGCAGACAATCACCTTTCGTGGGACCTGGGGGTAGGCCTTTACAGCTCACTACGCGAATCCCGGTCCGTGCCGTCGCTGCGCGTGCTCGAGACGATAGCTATCCCGTACCGTGACGACAATCGCTATTGCTGGGCTTCGGACGAAATCGCCTGGCAGGAAGCCAGCTACCTACCGGCGCCGAAGCAGACGCGAAAGTACGTCACAACCATGGAAATGGTAAATGAACTCGATTGCGAACTTGCCGGCGATGACGCTCAGGAGATCTGGGTGCTCAAGGAGCCGTTCTACCTTGACCAGGAAGGATGCGCGATCAACGATCTGGAAGGCAGGGAGCCGGTGTCGGAACCCCATCACTACCAGGAGTGGGACTATACCGTCCAGCTCCATCGGCCGAGCTGGGCAACCGTTCTCGAAAAGCGCCAGCATCGGGGCGATCCGGCGGAGATCGACAATATCCTGACGGATAACAAGTCGGTGGCCTCGCGCCTGCAGCATATAATCGACGCGATGCAGCCGGAAGGAGTGCAGCGCTTCCGTCGTCAGGAAGACGGGGAAGAGATCGATCTGAATGCTGCGATCCGCGCAATGATCGATATCCGCATGGGTCAGATCCCGGACCAGCGGATCAACATCCGCATCGTGCGTAAAGTACGCGATCTCGCCGTGCTGGTCCTGCTCGACCTCTCTGAATCCACCAACGAAAAACTGGGCACATCAGTGAAGCCGGTGATTCAGCTGGCGCGGGAGGCGACATCGCTGC
>JAJYEE010000105.1 GCA_021790335.1 Pseudomonadota bacterium
TCGTCCCGCCCCACCCCCACAGGCTACAAGAGTCGCGAGCAGAATTGCCCCGACAATGAGGCAGTCGAGTGGGCGATCGCTCATGGTGTGCGCCGCAGGAAAATTATACGTCACCCATCATAATCAGTAACGGATAGGAAGTATCCTGCTCGGATTGATGTCGTTATTCCGTAACCACGTCCGGCAGTTAAGCACGATGCAGCGCTGGGATCGATACTGGTGACCAGACGATGAGTGAAGATTCCTTTTTAAGATGTGTGCGAGAGCGCCCATGCGCCTGAGACAACCTGCTCTGGGTTTGTCAGAAATTGTTGACGTCGTCCTGACTGCAGGAGTCTGAGCGCGGAGAATCAGCGACTTGACGTGTTCGATTTCTTGCTACGTGAACGGCGCGCAGCGCGTACCTCATCGAGCTTGCGGTCGAGCTCTTCGGCGATATGAGGACCTTCCTGGCGTACAAAATCAAGGAAAGTCTGTGCGACCACAGAGGGTTTCCGGCCTCTGGTATGCGCCAGATACCAGTGGCGCTGGATCGGAAAGCCTTGCACGTCCAATATGGCGATTGGCCCATTGGTTCCTTCCAGAGCAAGTGAGTGCAGCGACAGCACGGTAATGCCTAGTCCCGCAACGATCGCCTGTTTAATCGATTCGTTGCTGGACAGTTCCATGCGCACCACCGGAGCCTGTGAACCGTGCTTCTCCAGAAGCCGGAACAGGGCGTCGCGCGTGCCTGAGCCAGGTTCACGGAGAACGAACGGCTCCTCGAGGAGGCGCTTGAGAGGAATGTTCGGGACGCCGGCGAATGGATGTTCGCGACTTGCCATGACCACGAGCGGGTTCGGTACCAGCGGGTGCGCTTCCACTTCGAGTCCGGGAGGTGGCTCACCGAGAATGTAGAGATCGTCGTCGTGGTTGTCGATGCGTTCCAGCAAGCGTTCCCGATTTGTGACCTTGAGCGAAAAATCGATGCCTGGGTGCAGACGACCGAAGTGTCCGAGCAAATGTGGTGCAAGGTACTTGGCGGAGGTGATGACGGCAAGCCGCAGGCGGCCGTGTTTTACCCCTTTAAGGTCGGCAACTTTCAGCTCTAGATCCGCCAATGCACGGAATACCTCCTGACAGGCATCGTAAACTTCGCGGCCTGTATCGGTTAGGCGGATGCGAACGCCCGTCTGCTCGAAGAGCGGCATACCAAAAGTATCAGCAAGCTTCTTCAGCTGCATCGAAACCGTCGGTTGCGCAAGAAACAGCTCCTCGGCGGCGCGCGTGAAGCTGCCGAGCCGTGCCACCGCCTCAAAGACTTGTAGCTGGCGCAGCGTCGTATGGCGAGCGAGAGCGCCAGCTAGGCTGACGCGCGTACTGTTGTGATTCCGGTTTGTCACGGGTTGCTCGTGCACATTAATTCGCAAATGCTGAGTCATTTATATCAACTGTAGGTGCGTCTGAGGTATTTCGGAAATCATAAAAAGAAATTGAATCCATAGATGTCTGTCTATGGAGTCATGGCAGAAGAACATGGTTTTATTGGTATTGGTCCGCGAGCATAACACATTGTTTTTATGGTATTTGTTGGTCCGCTGCGCCGCCCGTTACATCCAAATCGGGCAGAATTTGGCAAAAACTGCGGGGATCCGCAACTACAACGCCGGCTCCATGGCCGTGTTGATTCAGGCGATCGAGTTCATCGAGCGAACCCGTCAGGCGGGACTGAAACCCGGTAAGAATACAGAGAGACGTTGGGGGTGGCTGTTCGGTGTGCAGGCTGGGTGATAGCAGTGCCGGACAACCCATCGCAACAGCAGGCAGTTCTGCTGCAGCGCCGCGTGGATTTGATCCCGATTTTCCTGATCTCGCACCTGGCGCCGATGGCCGGCAAGGCCGATTGGGCTAATCACCCGCGGAATGAGCACGCTGAAGGTGTCCAGCAGTGCCCATGCGGCTCTCTGCGCGGATCAGTTCTCGCGGCTGCGGAACTTGACCGGACGACTCACCCTGATGTCCGAAATGAATACCACGCCGGTATGCTTGTCGAAAAATGGCGCAAAACCCTCGAGGATGGGTTCAACCAAGTCTTCTGGCACGGCTACTATGATCATGATCAGCACCGCATCCTCGTTGAACATCAGATGGCCTTCGTGGAAGCCGTGCCGTCCCTTGCCAGACAGATTGTTCACGATGGTGTAGCCACTGACGCCAGCCCGCTCGAGCAGGTCGGAGGCAAACTCCTGATGGGCGCCCTCGAGAATAATCTCGAGCTTCTTGAATTGGCTGAGTTTTAGGTCGTTCATAGTGCGAGTTCCCGGGTTGTGCTCTGGTCATCGCCGGCCCCAAGAGCCAGCGGGCGCCATGTGCCGTCCTCGAAGACGTGCAGGATTTGCGTGTCCGGATCCGCGATGGCCATGCGCACCCAGCCGTTGCGGACCAGATTGTTTACATTGGCGACGCTGTTGATGGCACGTCGTGCGTGATCGAACGGCGCCTCAATCACGGTTAACAGGCGCACCGGTTCATGGTAAGGCATGCCGTCCTTAAGAACGGTCTGCGCGGGCAAGCCCGTGCGCAAATCGGAAAGATTGCCAGTCATCACACCGAAATGGCCCGCAATGTTGTGGTAGACCTTGCTGCCGCTGCCGTAATGCGTATTGTCCACAGCCGAAAAGTAATGTTCCATGTTGATCCACTGGCCGACAACGAGCGGGCCACTCAGGATGGTTTCCAGCAGCCGTCCTCTGGGATCGCAGCGGTAATCGTAGGAATGCAGAAACGCCCGGCCTTCAAGATCCAGCGCTTGAGTGAGCTGGCGGCGGCCGATTATGAAAGCGGCGTTGCGCGACAGACCCCATTCGGGCCGCACCTGCGACCAATCCAGTGCGTTGCGCCGTGCGGCCCGGTAGGCATTCATCGGATTGGCGCTGGCGTCACTGAAATCCAATGCCGGAAGGCGCTCAGCCGCGCACAGATGTGCGGCTGCCTGCAGACCATTGCTCAGACGCTCTACGTAAACCAGATGGCTCGCCGGCAGTAGATCGAGATCGTAGAGTCTCAGCTCGTCGGTAGTGGTGTTGTGGAAAGCAGGAATGAACCAGGCGTCGTCGGGGATATCGATGCCCTGAGCACGCAGGCGGTCGCGTACCACCGGCTTGTTCGCAATCTGGGCCAGCACGCGGGCGCTGATGATGCCGTGGTTGCCGCCACAGGCGCCGCAGTCGAGCGCGGATTCGTAGGGGTTGTTCTCGGTGGTGCTGCCGTGACCGGCCAGCAGCACAAAACGCGAGAAGCTGGAAGTCAGGCCGATGGAGCGAAGCG